>JACQVQ010000002.1 GCA_016209685.1 Planctomycetota bacterium
ATATAGTTATGGCCCATGCAGGTACGGCCTTTATCGTGGCCGCCTTCCTGTTTCTTTATAAATGGTATGGGTCTTTTGACTTTGCGGTCTTGAGGGCCTCGGTGGCCAATCTTTCTGGGGGCCCGAAGGACCTCCTATTTGTCTTGTTCCTCCTGGGCTTTGGGGTGAAGGCGGGGATAGTGCCTCTCCATATATGGTTACCCAGGGCCCACCCTGCCGCCCCCAGCAGTGTCTCTGCCCTTATGTCAGGGGTTATGATAAAGGTGGCCATTTATGGGCTAATGAGGATGGTGATGGACCTCCTTGGAGGTGGCAGGGTTGCCCTCTTGCTGCCGGGCGGTGCTACTGCCTCCGATGGGGGTAGCCTCTGGTGGGGAGTAGTAGTCCTTGCTGTTGCCTCCGCCTCGGCGGTTCTGGGGATACTCTATGCCCTGGTGGAAGGCGACCTCAAGAGACTCCTGGCCTACTGCAGTGTAGAAAATATTGGGGTAATCCTCATGGGCGTAGGGGCTTCCATGGTCTTTTCCTCCATGGGCGAGAGTGGGCCAGCGAGGGTGGCCCTGGTGGCAGGGCTCTTCCATACCCTCAACCACGCTATTTTTAAGGGTCTCTTGTTCCTGGGTGCTGGCTCTGTGGTCTATGGCACCCACATTAGAAATTTGGAAGAACTGGGTGGACTTATCAAGAAGATGCCCTGGACGGCCCTCTGTTTCCTTATAGGGGCGGTATCCATTTCTGGTCTACCTCCCTTTAATGGCTTCGTCAGTAAGTGGTTTACCTTCCAGGGTCTCCTCATGGGGGTTGGGGTTACGGAAGGGGGCATGAGAGTCGTCTTCCCTGTGGTGGCCATAATACTCGGCTTTTCCAGTGCCCTTACTGCCAGTTGCTTTGTAAAGGCCTTCGGGATGACCTTTCTGGCCCTGCCCAGGAGTGAACATGCCCGCCACGCCGTAGAGGTACCCCTGCCTATGCGTCTGGGTATGGGTATGCTTACGGCGTTCTGTCTTTTACTGGGGGTGATGCCTCAATACATGTTGGGCCTTGTGGATGGCGCGGCCTCTACAGTACTGTATACCAGGACCCCTTTTGGAGATAGCTATAATTGGTTTACCCTCATCCCTTTAACGCCAGGTGGAGCCTCTGCACTTTCTAGCTTTTCTCCCCAGTGGGTCTTCCTTTTACTCCTGGCCTTCACGGGAGGTCTCCTCCTTGTCATGGGTATCCCTTACAGAAGGGCCAGGTTGGGGGAGACCTGGGGGTGCGGGATACCTGCCCTGGTCCCCGGGATGGAGTACACTGCCACGGCCTTCTCCAAGCCCTTTATGATAATATTCAGGGACCTTTATAAGACTACCAAGGATATAGAGAAAATAGCCTCACCAGCCCACTTGCAACCTCACTTTACCAGGATAAAGAGCTACGAGGTGTCGGTGGTACGTATCTTTGAGAGGTATCTCTACGAGCCTTTAGTACAAGCAGTTATGTTCATTTCCAATAAGATGCAAATCCTACAGCCAGGGAGTATCCATCTGTATCTCCTTTATATCTTTACTACCCTTATAGTGCTCATCTTATGGACCAAATATCGATGATATCCCTCGGCTATTCTATACACCTGGTCTGTTTGCTACTGGGCGCGCTCCTGTTGCAGGGTTTCATAACTCTTTACCGTGGGACTGCAGGTGGAAGCTCCATTGACAAACCCCTTTCTTATATTATGCTAATAGGGTACTTTTGTTTCTACTGTGGACAATAAAGAATTATTTATATTGCTTAACCTCTTACTCCTTCTTGGGGCCTTTTCTGGCCCTGTATTAGGCGTCTTAAGAGGTTCCCCCAGGAGTAGCAGCTATGTCTCCGCCGCCTTTACCATCCTTGCGGCGGTGTGCGGACTCTTCTTATCATTTAATATATTAAGTGCTGGTGGTAAAGGTAGTACCGCCGCGCTCTCCCTGAAGGCCCCCAACCTTATCCCGTGGATTAACTTCAGCTTCTTTCTGGACGGACTGGCCGCCTTTTTTCTACTGATTATATCCCTCATGGCCCTCGCCACTTCCGTTTACTCTATCGGCTACAATAAGGAGTTCTATAAAAGGAATGTGGGCGTCCTGGGTCTGTGTATGAATCTCTTCATCCTCTCCATGATTGGGGTAGTAAGTGCAGATAATGCCCTGGTCTTTCTCATCTTCTGGGAGATGATGACCCTTGCCTCCTATTTCCTTGTGGTCTACGAGTACGAAAAGGTGGAGTCGGTGAGGGCCGGGCTCATCTATATAGTTATGGCCCATGCAGGTACGGCCTTTATCGTGGCCGCCTTCCTGTTTCTTTATAAATGGTATGGGTCTTTTGACTTTGCGGTCTTGAGGGCCTCGGTGGCCAATCTTTCTGGGGGCCCGAAGGACCTCCTATTTG
>JACQVQ010000003.1 GCA_016209685.1 Planctomycetota bacterium
AAAACGGTAACCGAAGGTTCAGCCGTAGGGGCGAACGGCCGTTCGCCCCTACAGTAGACTGATTCCAAGAGGCCCGAAGGAAGACATAATATGCCTGTGTCCCTTCCTTCGGGCCTTTTTATTTTGACAGGAGACATACACGTGTTAGAAGACATCGTAAAACAAATAAGGGCAGTACTGCAGAACCAACTCCCCGGCAAACTGGACCAAATAGAACTAGAAAGGGCGGATGGGGTAACTCTGGATGACATTCAATATTTCTACCTCCAGGGAGGGCATAGAGATGGTCGTCATAATTATCCGAATATTACCATCTTGGGAGAGGCCGCCACTTGTACCAATGCCACCCTTCCTCCCTACCCCAAGAGGGAGCTGAGGCACAGGATTTCTATTTGGGTTACCGACAGGGTAGTGTCTCCTGATAGTGAACTTGCCCAGACCAGGATCTTGCGCTATATGGAGGCAGTAGAGAGGATACTTGCATTTGACCCCTCCCTTGGTGGAAAGGCAGTGAATTCAGTAGTAACCAGCCATTGGTACACCCGTAAAGAAGGCAAAGACGGAGAGGAATTTATAAAGAAGGCAGTCCTTGTCATAGAGGTACTGGAGAGGTTATCCACGAACAATTACTAGAGACGTGGGTCTCCCAGGCGGGATTGAACCTATCTATTTACTTTTTCTCAGACCCTGCTAGTATTTCAGGGGGTATTATAAGAGCGGCTTATGAAAAAAGCCTTTACGTTACTTTTGATAATCGTCTCCTGCTTAACAGAGGCCGAGGCCTACATGGAGCAATATCCACCCTTTCCTTTTAAAGGTAAAAATCTGCCACCTCACCTGGAGGTAGAGGAGCTAATAAAATTTGAAGGGGGGGCAACCGTCAAAAAGGTTGAGGGCTTGCAGGTAGAGTTGTTAGGTCCAGATAGTATACATTCTTGGGAATGGTTAAGGATTGGAGATGGTGAAAGAATTATATTTGAGACCGAAAAGGACAACACACCGTTCGCTTATGCCATTTATTACGCGGATTTGGATAACAACAGGTTGAAGGACTTCATAATATTTTCTAGCTATCACTCATGCGGACTGGGCGTCAATGATAGGGTTGATATATTATTCCAGACAGGGGAATATGCCTTTTCACATATACACTATGACACAATGTCGGCAAGCCTAAAAGACTTTGTGGATATGAACGGAGACGGCGTTTATGAGGTTATCCAGACTGACCACTATGCAGGGAGGAGGCATAGCTATTTTGTGTACAGCATCTACGATATAAGAGAGGCAGAGCTCCGTAACGCTAATAAAAAACATCCAAAGGCCTTTCCCAAATTCATCTGGTTTACATATAAACCTAATGACAAGCCCTCAACTAGGATTACCTGGGAGGAAAAGGAAGATTACCTCAGGACACTACCAGAGGTAATAAGAGGTGAAAGACGATAGGTTGTTCATAATCTCCTGGAGGAAAATATATGAGGCCAATGTGGCAAACAGACAGCTGGGAAGAATTGAGTGGGGAGAGACGGTATCACTGTGATGCCAAGTGGACAGGGAATAGGGATATTGACCTCCTGGCCAGGGTAATCTTTGGTGAGGCTGCGGGGGAATCACGGCTGGGGAAAGAGGCCGTAGGTTGGGTGGTAAAAAATAGGGTAGAAGCTCCCCCTAAGCATAGAAGGGAATTTGGTAGTGGATACGAGGGGGTTATAATGGAAACTGACTCCTTTGCTGCAGTAGGGGACAAACTGTGGAAGCTTGCAGACGATATCGGTTCTTTGGATAAGGAGAATTGCGAGGCTCTAAAAGTGAGTATTGAAGTAGCCGAGGGTGTATACTATGGAGGCATTCCCGATCCCACTGATGGGTCCCAGTTTCTTTTTAGTGGTGACTTACCCTCTTGGTTGATAAGTGCTATAAAGAAGGGGAGAATAGTAGAGACAGTTCACATAGGGGGCCACCGCTTTTTTAAGTATGTAGATTAGCGCCCCCTTTAATACAATTTTCAATAGTTACTGATAGAGTGGTAGCCCCTGATAGTGAACTCTCGCTGAGCAGGCTCTGGCGCTATGTGGAGGCAGTGGAAAGGATACTGGCTGGTGACCCCTCCCTTGGGGGAAAGGTTATAAACTCCACTATCATTAGCCATAGATACTTCCATAATAAGAGTAAGGAGGTAGAGGATTTTGTAAGGGTGGCCTTAGTTGTCCTGGAAGCCATGGAGAGGCCCTCCACAGCGGCTTACTAAAAAGGTTGTTGAAACAGCCTTCAAAAATCAATAGCCATGGAAGACATTCGGAAAGCATCTGCATTCAATCCTGAAAAACCTATTTATAGAACGGGACTAGGTTTATTTTTTCCAGTTATAAGCCCCGTACAGGGGAGAATTCTTGAATGGAAACATGTGGACAACGATTGGGTAGATAAACGCGACCTCCTTTGCCGTATTGAATCTGTTGAAATTCCAGGGGATGTTAGGGAAGTTAACTCCCCTGCCATGGGCCAGCTTCATATCCTGGCAGGGGAGGGGGCCACGGTTCAGGAAGGGACTGCATTCGCAGGGACAGAGCTAGAAGATTACTTATTAGAGGGGGATCGTTATTATAGCTTACATAAAGATGGGCCTCCCAATCTAAGGAAGCCAACTAAACCGAATCTGCACAAGGGGGAGTGTCAGCACCCATCAGGTTTGCGACCCGCCAACCCTACTGTCATCGTCTATACCACAGTTTATGGGCATTGGATGCGGGCTGAGACGTTTGTATCACAAACTGTGGCCGAAGAATCCCGTGGTTCTGCATTGGTGTCCCTAACACTTGCGGTAGTGTCCTGTATACAGGCATTGCTATCTATGCCTGTGATGTTGCTATAACATGTAAAGTCACAGGAGGGGGTTATAGAACCATCACGTCTGAGTTTCAAGACCCAGAGCGGCTGCCTCCCGTTGGAGCCTGTCCAGCCTGCCACTATGTACCCACCATCCATGGTCTGTTGTATGGAATTGGCCCCATTATGGTCAGTTGCCATATAGAGCCTCCGCCATTTCGCAGTCCCGTCTGCCCCTAGCCTTAGGACACAGGCGATGCTACTACTAGCACCAAAGGACACCATGCTACCAGCCATTACGTGCCCTCCATCACGGGTCTGCTGGAGAGAATAGACCCAATCCCGTTCAACTCCCCCATAGGTCTTCTGCCATTCCACTACCCCGTCTGACCCCAATCTCAAGACCCAGGTGTCAATCTCCCCGGCACCGAAGGACTCTGTATTGCCTATTACTATATACCCCCCCATCGCTAGTCTCATGGATAGACTCGGCCATATCCCATCCGGCCCCTCCGTAGGTCTTCTGCCATTCCACTATCCCATCAGGCCGGAGCCTCAAGACCCAAATGTCTACCTTCTCAGTACCGAAGGAGCATGTCCCACCTGCCAATATATACCCACCATCGGTGGTCTGCTGGACAGACTTAGCCCTGTCTTGCTCAATCCCTCCGTAGGTCTTCTGCCACTCCACGGTTCCATCAGCCCTGAGCTTCAAGACCCATGCCTTACCCCATCTTACACCGAAAGAGGTTGTACCACCTGCCACTATGTAGCCCCCATCAGTGGTTTGCTGGACGGACTCTGCCCAATCATCTTTATCTCCCCCATAGGTCTTCTGCCAGTCAATGGTACCATCTGGCCTGAGCTTCAAGAGCCAGATGTCATCCTTGCCTGCACCAAAGGACACTGTCTCACCTGCCACTATGTAGCCCTCATCGCTGGTCTGCTGGATAGACTTGACCCAATCATAATTATTCCCTCCATAAGTCTTCTGCCACTCTACTGTCCCATCATTTCTAAGCTTCAAGACCCAAAAGTCCTCCTTTCCAGCACCGAAGGCCTTTGTCCTACCTGCCACTACATAGCCTCCCTCGCCAGTCTCTTGGATGGAATAAGCCATATCGTTACTAGTCCCCCCATACGTGGCGGCCCATCCGCCTCCCTGAACCATGCCAGGTTCAGGGTCTGAGGCGGACAAAGAGGGTATAGCTGTAAAGAATTGGGACGCAGAAAACAGGAGACAGAATGCAGGAAACAGTAGACAGGTTACAGGAGACAGGGGAAAGCCTTTACCTGTTACCTTGCTCACCTTGCCCTCCTATTTTTTTAGACCTTGCCCCGGTACGACGATCCCCCTCCGCAGTTAAATAACGCCATTCGTCTAAAGTTTCTTCTCGTTAGGTGTGTATTAGGAGGTGTAAAATTCCCTTAGACGGCAGAGGTCTTAAGAATTCTTTCACCCTTCAGATACGTCTTCTTTACGTATTCTTCCCCTTGCAGGAGGGCGAGCGTGTTTACCTCCAGGAGAGGGGCCTTCCTCCCCCTGAGGGAGCTCTGGAGGCACTCCAGGAACAGGGGCAGGGGGACGAGGTTTTTAATGGTATTGTAGGCCCCCATCATGACCATATTAGAGGCTACCACGTTGCCCAGTTTGTTGGCCATCTCTGTCGCAGGGATACGGTAGGTGGTTATCTCCCTGAGGGATTCCGCCTCTTTGACCAGAGAAGAGTTCAGGAATAGGAGGCTGGAGGGCTTTAAATAGTTCTTGAGCTTGAGGTAAGAGGGCTGGTTCATGGCTATGATGGTGTCGGCCTCTTCTACGACCGGGGAGTATATCTCTTCGGTGGAGACAATGAGGTGATAGCAGGCAGCCCCCCCCCTGACCT
This sequence comes from Planctomycetota bacterium, assembly GCA_016209685.1. Taxonomy (GTDB): domain Bacteria; phylum Planctomycetota; class Brocadiia; order Brocadiales; family Bathyanammoxibiaceae; genus 2-12-FULL-52-36. The sequence continues at coordinate 4,716 of JACQVQ010000003.1, forward strand.
CAGTCCCATAGGAAGGGAAGAAGGTGACCTGTTTACCGTCCAGCATGGTGGCCCTGGCCATCAGCCTCCCCAAAAGCATCATCCCCTGTCCCCCATAACCTATCAGGATTATCTTTTCTGTCATTAGACCTTTGTCGCCTGTCCGCCCGGGGCGGATATTGCCTTTTCCCAATCCTTAAATACCCCCAGTGGAAAGGTCTGGGTCATCTCTTCCTCTATGAATTTCAGTGATTCCACCGGACTCATCCTCCAGTACACAGGGCATGGGGAGAGTACCTCAATGAGGGAAAACCCCTTCTTTTCTATCTGGGTTTTAAAGCCCTTCTTTAAGGCCTCTTTGGTCTGTGAGACGTTTTTGGGAGAGGAGAGGGAGGTTCGTGCCAGGAAGCTGGTACCCTCCAGGGTAGCGAGTAATTCGCATATGCGGATGGGGTAGCCGTGGGCCAAGGGATCCCTGCCCTCGGGCGTGGTAGTGGTTCTCTGGTTTAACAGGGTCGTTGGGGCTAACTGACCATTGGTCATCCCGTAAATGGCGTTATTGATAAAGATTACCGTTATATTCTCGGCCCGGCTGGCGGCATGGACTATCTCTGCCATGCCTATGGCCGCCAGGTCACCATCCCCCTGATAGGTAAAGACGATATTATCGGGGTGGACTCGCTTAATCCCTGTGGCTATGGCGGGGGGCCTGCCGTGGGCCGCTTCGCACATATCTATATCCAGGTAGTTGTAAGCCAGCACGGAGCAGCCTACGGGGGCAAGGCCAATGGTCTTTCCCCTTATGCCCCACTCATCAATTATCTCTGCCAGGAGACGGTGGGCAATCCCATGACCGCAGCCAGGACAGTAGTGGGACGGTGTCCTAATGAGGGTTTCTGGAGCGCTATAAAGGGCCTGCATAACCTGGTGTGCCTCCTACGGAATCGTAGAAAAATACAATCCTTTGCCCAATTCTGTGGGTATTTCCGGGATCTCCAGTTCCAGGGTACCCTCCGGGGCAAGGATGTTTAACACCTTTTTGAGTACCTCTCTGGAGGAAGGGACCCCACCGCCCATACGCCCGTAAAAATGGACGGGGCAACGGTCCAGGACGGCCAGCCTTACGTCCTCTACCATTTGCCCGGCGCTCATTTCAACTACGCAGAAGGCCCTGGCCTTCTTGGCCAGCCTCCTGAGCGGTTCTTTGGGGAATGGCCATAGGGTAATGGGCCGCAGTAACCCGATTTGCAGCCCCGTCCCCGAGGCCCGTCTTATTGCCTCTTTGCATATCCTGGCGCAGGTCCCGTAGGCCACCAGGATAATCTCTGCCCCCTGGGTGTTTACTTCCTCATAACGGACCTCTTCGTGTTCTATGGCCCTATATTTCCTCTGGAGGCGGATATTGAATGTCTCCAGTTCTCCCTTTACGGGATAGAAGGATTTGACTATATTCCTGGCCCTGCCTTCCGCCCCGGTCAGTGCCCATCTCTTTACGGTCTGATGAGTCCTTGGCGTTTTTCTGAACTCTACGGGCTCCATCATCTGCCCTAGCTGGGCATCTCCCAGGAGCATGACGGGGTTTCTGTAGCGGTCAGCCAGGTCAAAGGCGTCATAGACCAGGTCTGCAATCTCCTGTGCGGAGGCCGGGGCAAGGACGATGTTGTGATAGTCGCCGTGACCACCTCCTTTTACGGCCTGGAAATAATCGGCCTGGGAAGGGGATATGTCTCCCAGTCCGGGCCCGCCCCTCTGCACGTTCACTATGACGCAGGGTAGCTCGCTCCCTGCCAGGTAAGAGATGCCTTCCTGCATAAGGCTTATGCCAGGGCCAGAAGAACTGGTCATGACCCTTGCCCCGGCGGCAGCACCCCCATAGGCCATATATATGGCCGCTATCTCACTCTCTGCCTGGAGGAAGGTACCCCCCACCTGGGGCATCCGTATAGCCATGTGGTTTATCAATTCATTTTGGGGCGTAATGGGGTAGCCATAGTAGTGGCGGCATCCTGCCAGGATAGCCGCCTCTGCCGCCGCCTCATTCCCCGTCAAAAGGTGTTTTTTGTTATTTGAAGATTTCAATAGCTGCCTCCGGACACATCACCGCACAGTATTTGCATCCACTGCAGGGGTGGTCCTCTTTAAAATAGACCGTGGAGAGCCCATGTTCGTTCAGGTGCCTGGATATGGTCAGGGAGTCATGCGGACAGAAGGGGATGCAGAGTTCGCATCCCTTGCAAAGCCCCTCGTCTATACTAACCCTGGCCATATCTTGGGCTGCCTCCCCATGCCAGCTTCTCTCTCAGCACCTCGTAAAAGCTCCTTATTCCGGTATCCACGATACGAAGGCGGACGTCGGCTCGCTCTACCCTTATCCTGTCTCCATTAAGGAGGTCCTCGTAGACCTGACCGTCCACTGTGAGACCCATCTCCACCCCTTCCGTAGAAGGCTCCATCCCTATCTTTGAGTCCCCGGAGATTACCAGGGGCCGGTTGGTCAGGGTATGTGGGCATATAGGGGAGATTATAAGGGCATCCATCTCAGGGGCAAGGATGGGCCCGCCAGCCGCCAGACAGTGGGCCGTGGAGCCCAAGGGGGTAGATACGACAATACCGTCACAACTGTACGTAGTAACTGCCTCGTCACCTATGAATAGTTTTATGGATATGAGCCTTGACAGGGAGGCCCTGGATATTACTACATCGTTTACTCCCAGGACGTCCATGACCACTTCTCCCTTACGCATGAGCTTACATCTCAAGAGGATTCTGTTAGTAAGGCGGTATTGGCCTTTGAGTACCTTTTCTATGTGGAGGTACATGTCTTCCTGGGTGAGTTCCGAGAGGAAGCCAAAGGTGCCCAGGTGCACACCCAATATGGGTATTCCGTAGGGACTTATGTGTCTGGAAACCCTCAAAAACGTCCCATCTCCTCCCAGGGCAATGGCCACGTCCCCGGAGAGGGGTCCCGTTATCTCTTCGGCCAGTTCGTAGGTAACCGTCTCTGCCCTCCTTTTTAGCCAAGTCTCTAGTTCTTTTATAGTATCCTTTACCTTGGCCTTCCTGGTGTTGCCAAAGAGTAGTACCCTCACTTTTTATTGACGCCTGGCTACCTTCAGGGGATGATGAAACCCTAGCCGGTTCCGCTCCGCCATAAAGCGTTTGTATATACCCTCTGCGTTCAGGCCCAGCCCACCGAGTAGTAGCTCCCTGGGGCCTTGCTCAATGAAGCGGTCCGGGATGCCCGACCTGCGTATCTTACTGGTGTCTCCGCCTTCCTCGCAAACCATCTCCAGGACGGCTGAGCCAAAACCTCCTGACAGGGTGTGGTCTTCCACTGTGAGTACAAATGGGTGTTCTCTCAGGGCCTCAAGTATTGCGGTCTTATCCAGGGGCTTGGCAAAGCGGGCGTTAATAACGGCGGCCCCAATACCCTCTGCACCAAGCCTCTCTGCCGCCATGTAGGCAGGATAGACCATGGCCCCGTAAGCCAGGATGACCCCCTCAGAACCCTCTTTTAACACCTCCGCCTCTCCTATGGAGAAGGGTCTTGAAGACAGTTCCATCTCCTCATCGGGGACGTTGTCCTTTGGGTAACGTATGGCAGTGGGGCGGTTGGATTCTACCGCCAGCTTTAACATCTGTTTTAACTCCCGCCCGTCCTTTGGGGCCATGAGGATGATGCCCGGGAGGTGTCTGAGGTAGGCAATGTCAAAGACCCCGTGATGGGTGGGCCCGTCGTTGCCCACTAGCCCGGCCCTGTCCATGCAGAAGACTACGGCGTTGTCCCTCTCCTGGAGGCAGACATCATGGAAGACCTGGTCGTAGGCCCGTTGTAAGAACGTAGAATATATGGCGGCCACAGGTTTCAGGCCGGTGTACACCAGTCCGTTAGCCAGCCCCACGGCATGTTGCTCGCATATCCCCACGTCAAAGTACCTCTCCGGGAATTTTTCCTTAAATGTGGTTAGCCCGGTCCCATCTGGCATGGCCGCAGTGATGGCAACGAGCTTAGGGTTAGTTTGGGCTAATTCTACCAGGGTCTGGCCAAAGACCTTCGTGTAAGAGGTCTTGGAGGCTTTAGTAGCCTTGGGGGCCTCTACTATCTTCCCGTTGCAGAGTTGGAAGTCTCCGGCACTGTGGAACCGGGTGGGGTTTTGGGAGGCTGGTTCAAACCCCTTACCCTTCTGGGTGATGGTATGGAGGAGCACAGGCCCGGGGAGGTGCTTTATACGGTTTATGGTGCTAATGAGTAGTGGTATGTTATGGCCATCCACTGGACCATAATACTGGAAGCCCAGGTCGGCAAATATCTGCCCGGGGGTCATCCCCCTCTTTATGGCCTCTAAAAGGTGTTCCAGGACGTTCTCCACGGGTCTTCCCAGGATGGGGAGGATCTTGAGGATATGGTGTACCTCCTTCTTTAGGTCGTTGTAGAGGGGGAAGGTACGGAGTTGGATAAAGTACTTGGAGAAGGCCCCGACTGTCTCAGATATGGCCAGTTTATTATCGTTAAGGACTACCAGGATGTCCTTCTTCAAATCCCCTGCGTGGTTCAGGGCCTCCAGGGACATGCCGGCCCCGATACCACCGTCCCCCACCACTACCACTACCTTTCGCTCTTTACCCTGGAGGGCGTCGCCGCAGGACAGGCCCAGGGAGGAAGAGAGGGCGTTTCCGCTGTGGCCGCAGGTAAATGGGTCGTAAAGGGGGCTCTCCTTCCTGTCCGGGAAACCGCTTAGCCCCCGGTATTGACGGAGCGTCTGAAAGGCCTCTCTACGGCCGGTTAAGAGCTTGTGTACGTAGCACTGGTGGCCCACGTCCCACGTTAACCTGTCTACCTTGAAGTTGAGGCAGTAATGGAGGGCTATGGTCAGCTCCACCACCCCAAGGTTAGAAGATAGATGGCCAGGGTTTTTTGAGACGACCTCTATAATGGTCTCTCGTATCTCCTCCGCTAACGTGGGGAGTTCTTCCAGGGACAGACACTTCAAATCCTCTGGGCCATTTATCTTGTCTAGGAGTCTTGTCATATTTTTCCCTCTATCAGGCCTTTGGGTTTCGCAGGCTGAAGTTACGCCAGGGGCGGGTCTGCCTCTGGCATGACCTGCGGCTACAACCTAGGCCGATTTAGCAATATATTTTAATACCCATTTCGTATTTTGCAAGGAGATTGTCTAGAAGTCCGTATGGTATAAAGATGTAGCTGTTTACTCTCAAAGGAGTTATGGTAGTATTGAAGTTGCCCATTAGTTGCTGTCGTGGAGTACTAGTCTTTTAATTTCCAGCGCCTTTCCAGTGGAGGAGTCTATAGTAATGATAGCCCCGCTCATCCTCACGTCTTTTTCTGCAACGTCAAAGCGGGTGGGCATCTGGGTAATAATGGCCTTGAGCACCTTATCAATATCCCTCCCCAGTACAGACTTGTAAGGCCCCGTCATGCCCAGGTCTGTGATGTAGGCGGTGCCATTAGGTAGTATCCTTTCGTCGGCCGTCTGGACGTGGGTATGGGTGCCTACCACTGCACTTACTCTACCATCCAGGTACCATCCCATGGCAATCTTTTCAGAGGTAGCCTCGGCATGAATATCTACGATGATGACCTTTGCCTTTTTGGAGAGCCCCTTCAGTACCTCGTCCACGGCCCGGAAGGGGCAATCTATCGGTTGCATGAATACCCTCCCCAGTAGGTTTATTACCCCTACGGGGATACCCGCGTGGCTCTCTACCACCGTCCAGCCTTTACCCAGGGCCATTGGAGAATAGTTAGTCGGTCTGAGGACCCGCGGTTCTGCCTCCAGGAGTTGTGTAATCTCTTTCTTTTTCCATACGTGGTCTCCTGTGGTTATTACGTCCAGGCCGCAGGCGAAGAGCTTTTTGGCCACCTCCGGGGTGATTCCGGAACCTCCGGAGGCGTTTTCTCCATTTGCTACGGCAAAGTGTATACCTTCTTTTTGAATGAAGGCAGTCAGCTGCTTTTCCAAAACCTCCCTTCCTGGTCTGCCAACTACGTCTCCCAGGACGAGGGTCTTAAATATCATATAGGAGCTCTACGTTTCTTAGAGAGGAGTCCACAGGTTAATCTCTTTAGACGGTTTTCTTCTTCAGCTTAGCAATTAACTGCTTTTCTACCTCTGGAGGGACAAATTTACTTACATCCCCTCCAAGGCTTGCCGCCTCCTTTATTAACCTGGAGTTAAGAAAGGAGTATTGCTCGCTTGTCATGACGAAAACCGTTTCCAGGTCGTTCTTGAGGACGCGGTTGGTAAGGGCACGTTGAAACTCCTCCTCAAAGTCGGAGACGGTCCGTATGCCCCTGAGGATGATGTTTGCATGCTGTCCCTGCACGTAATCTACCAGCATCCCCTTAAAGGCGTCCACTTTTACGTTTTTGAGGTGGTGTGTGTGTTTCTGTATCATCTGCCTCCGTTCTGCTACGGTGAAGAGGGGCGTTTTAAAGGGGTTTTCACCTATGGCCACTATCAGCTCGTCAAATACCTTACTGCCCCTCTCAATGAGGTCTAGATGGCCGTATGTCAGGGGGTCAAAAGTACCTGGATAAATTGCCTTGGTCATATAAGTTCTCTCCTACGGAGTCGGAGCAAAGGAGAACGTCTGTCCAACTGGCCTTTTAACGCCTACGGGTGTGATATTGAACCCAAAAGAGGTGTTCTTATTTACTACGTCAAAATTTAGAAAAAGTGAGTTATTAAAGTCATGGGAGCGTCTGCCTAGAATTATTGAGGTACCAAGGCTCTGGGCATCTTTAACGGCTCCCGTGAAACTCCGTGGCTTGAAATCATACGTCTCTCCCACGCTTAGGCTCCATTTTTCTTTTACCACCAAATTTGTACTTACTGACACGGTGGAACTAATATCCCTGATAAAGCGGTAACCCAGGAACTGGTACCACTTAGGTGAGTTTTGGAAGGTTATGCCAACGTTGTAGAAGTCAAATCTAAAGTCATCCAGGTTAAACTCACTCCTCTCAGAGGCCAGGGCCAGCCTGTCTGTCAGTTGAGCCCTAATATCGGGTTGAAGGAAACTATGTTTTTTGGGGATGAGGTATCCCTCGGCATTCCCGACAAAGTGGGTGGTATTTCCTTCTGGCCCGTCCGACGGGGAGGTTAGGAGGTGTACCTCCATGTCCAGGTCCAGCAGGTCTACCGTCCTTAGCTGGGGTCCCCTGCGGGTCTGGAAGCGGTTCCTTATCCCGAAGACGAGGGCGTTATATTTGTCCAGTCCATCGGTATGCGCCGAACCTATATTCTGATTGGCTCCGAAGGAGGCGGCGTTAAGCGGCTCGTACTGGAGGAGGTGGTCGGCGTTTTTTGTAACCGTTGGGCCTGCCTCCCAGCGGAGGTCCGGTGTGATGACATGCCTTAGTTTGTTTATACGGAGCAGCTTGCTTTCCGTGCTGTAAATTCGCCAGAAATTGGTACTGGCGTCCAGACCCAGGGAGGTGGCCAGCCTCCCCACAGCTGGACCATCATTAGGTCCCTGGTCCTTCGTACTTTTACTGTAGGCAGTCACCCTGCTCCCCACAAAGGGTCTAAACTTCATTACCCAGAACTGGAAGGGCCAGCTCAGGGTGTTATCGGTGTCCATGCGTATGCTGCTTCCTGTGGTCCTCTTGAGTTTTTGGTAGCGGGCAGGGTCCAGGGTCTTCATTTTATCATCTATGCGGAAGTCAAGATACCCAAGCGAGGACTGGGAGGATAAGTTCAGCCTATCTTCCCATAGGGGCTGGCTGATTAGTTGGTAGCCTAGCTGGGGCAGGGCCTCTGGTCCTGTATCAAAGCTGTGTATCTGTTTCTTCGCTAGGAAGGTAAGGCCTTTATTATCCTGTAACCTCCTGAAGTAGAGGTCGGTCTCCTGCGCCTTTCCCGTTTTAAATTCTGGTTCGTAGTATTCCCTGAGGAACGCCCTATCGCTCAGATAAGACAACTCGGCGTCTGCCCTCCATTCCTTGTTTATGTGTTGCCTGTGTCGCCAGAGCACCCTTCCCCTGTTTTCGTGCTGTACGGGGAGTCCTGTTGTCTGGTCGTTTTCGGCATGGTCTTTAACATAGAAGGTCTCCAGGTAGCCATCCATATTGTTGGGGCGCTTATAAAAAATCTCTGTCCCTGCCGCCGGTCCCCTTTTGGACAAGTAGTCAAGTTTAACAACCGTGTGCATCCAGCGGTTTAATTCCGGAAAGACGCCCAGGGCCAGGGGGTCCCATGTGGTAGTCAGGGCGAGTCCAAGCCGGTTAGAACTGCCTGCCCCGAAACCCTTGAAAAAGGAGCTCTTGGTGCGGGTATCGTAGGTATATTTGGGCAAGTAAGCTATGGGGCGTTCTCCCACACGGAAGGTGTTATGTCTTGCCACTATTTCTGAGTAAGATTCAACAGGTGTCTTCCTCTGGGTTATGGTTAAATTACGGCTGTTAAAGCGGTAATGCGGTTGGCTGAAGTTGCAGGTGGTAAAGTAGGCGTCTTTTACTATCGTGTGGTCCTGGTCTATCTGTTTGGCCTCTTTTCCTCCCATATAAATAGGGAGGAAGGGTGGTTCAGGCATTTTGGTCTTTATCCAGGGGTTTATGTATATGGCTTTTTTCTCGGTAAGGCTCTGGAAGATTTTATCGGCCTTTCTGATGTCCTCTGGGGACTTTAAAATAACGTTCCCCTCCGCATAGAGTTCCTTAAATACGTGTTTTTTCTTTCCGTCTGATTTCTCTTCCTCAAACCACAGGATGGCATTGTCGGCCTCCATGGTTATAGCGTCTTTCTGCAGCACCACGTTCCCCAGTGCCGTTACTATCCTTTGATTCCCCTCCACCCAGCTATCTATATCGTCGGCCACTATGTCTACTGTACCGGGCGCTTTGCCCACATACACCACGGGTTCTCTGGAGGTGAATCCCCCCCTCCGCTGGTCTCTTATCTCTATCGCCCGCATGTAGGTAGCCGTGGGCTGTACATCCTCATAGGTCAGAACTTTAGTGAGGCGGGGGTTAACCACAATCCCTGACGCAGTATCCAGGCGGACAAAGAGTTGTTCGTAATGCTGGACGTCCTTGTCCTGTACCAGCGTGACTTTCGTCTCGCAATATACGTCCACCTTTGCCTCTTTTTGTTGCACGGCCTCCTGTTCGTAGAACAGGAGGGCAGCCTGGTCAGCAGTTATCAGTACCTTTCCCTGGGTAATCCATACATTATTGGAGGCCAAAAAGACCCTTACTCCTTCTTTTTGCCAGGTGCTTATAGACTCTGCAGTGAGGTTAATGGGGTACGGAGTGGTCTCCAGGGTTATAATCTCCTGAGAGAGGGCCGAGGGCCCAAAAGTCAACCAGATAGCAAGCCCTAGAACCAGGTAACAGAGCCACTCCCGCTGAAGTGGCAGGACCGCCGACGACGAAAAGGGCGCAGTCATTTTTTTATAATGCCTCCCTTCGAGGAATTAGAATTATATTTAGCCCCTCAAGGTAAGTCAAACAAAAAGTGGGTTCTAGATAGAGATGTTTTGTCCATCCAGGTGGGGGACTAAATCAATCCGCCACTGACCGCCAAAAATCTGTTGCCAATGAGCGGGAGGGGGTTAAAATGTAAGTCATCTCTACACCCAAAAGGATGATTAATGATTAATGGGGTTATCACCGTTTTTTTCTATCTTACGTTTCTGACTATTTCTCTCTGTGCCCAGGCCTCCGAGCAAAACCCAAAACCACGCCAGGTGATAGTGAAAACGGAGGTCTCCAGGGGGGCGGAATACCCCCTAAAAGTTACGGGGGTACTCCTTGTAGAGTCCGAGCCAGAAGTAGTATGGGGCGTACTGACGGATTATGAGCACCTGGAAGGGGTCTTCCCCGGTCTGGTAAAAAGCCAGGTCCTTACGAAGGATGCAGGAGAAGTGGTGGTTGAACAGCGGTATCGCGGGCTGATATTTTTATCCAGGAGCATGGTATTTGTCAGCCGGGAGGACCCCGTGCGGAGGATAGATTTCCGGCGTCTGAAGGGGAAATCCAGTGTGGCGGGCTACTGGAGCCTGGAGCCAGTGGCAGGGGGTTTTACCCGGCTGTGTTTAGAGGTGGCAGTAAGGCCGAGGCGGTTCCTTCCCCTATGGATTGTGGGGGGCATGCTCAAGGACCACGTCCCTCACGGACTCCTATCCATTAGACAAAAAAGCCTGACCAAGCTAAATAAGAACGATTCCGAAGACCCAGAGATAATCTACCTGGAGGAAGGACACGAGGAATGGCACGAGGATAACCCTTCCCAGGAGGGCTTTTAGGAGTCCGCCTAAGGCGGATTAGTTATCGGTTAGCAGCAGACAACTTTCTGGTCATTTAAAGACTGCCAAATACCTCTTGTCTGACGTCAATTCCTTTGTCCGGAGAGAGGAGGTATGTTTTTTCAGGGACTGGTAGTTTTCTATACTTATGAGGCAGTAGACCCTCTCTGAGGAATCAAGGAAACCAGCCAGAGCGTCTTCCGAGGGGATAGAACGGACGCGGGCATCCGTGTAAAAGGTATAGTGCAGGGACGGTTCCTTATAAACACCAATAGTCGCACCGTCTTTCGCCAGCTTTTGTATTTCTTTGCATAAGACCTTGGTGGACACCAGGTCGTTTATCTTCGGTAAGAAATAAATATCCATTGAGACTGCACAGACGCTCAGTGATATGAGGCTGGTGACAAAGAGGAGATGAAGGGATTTATTCCGGAGGCTTAAGACACCCACTATTGCCAGGAATGCGATACTCACCAGGGTGGCAGTTACTACGTATTGGGTGCTAATAATAGGGTTGTTGGCGGCCTTGCCCGTAAGGAGCCCAAGGACAACGGCCGTTAGGCACAAGACGTAGGTATATACTCTTGGTTGGCTAATCTGTCTAAGGCTCAAGATGTGCGTGTCAAAGAATTGGGCAACCAGGATTGCAAGGGGGGGGTAGATTACGAGGAGGTAGGGGCTTCTCCTCGTAAAGGTCAGGCAGAAACTCAGGAACATGACAACCACCCAGATCACGAGAAACGTTGCCTTCTTTGACGGTTCCATACCATACGGTACGGGGTCTGACGCCCCATGGGCCTTCCTATTTGAAAAATAGCGATAGAGTACAAGGGGAAAGAGGAACGACCACGGCGCTGCACCAATAAATATGTCTCCTATGTATGCGGGGATGGCCTCCGGGTGGATATGTTTTTCCTCATATCTTGTGAAATTCTCTGCCACAAACCCGCCGAAGTAACTACCGCCTGCTTCCATGTAGGCAAGTAGTGCCCAGGTAGAGATGGTCAATAGTATAACGATAATACCTAAGAGGGAATCCCTGCTCAGTAGGAATCTCAAGTCGCGGCAGTAAACGAGATAGCAGACTACACTGGCCCCCAGGAAATAGAGGATGAGCGGTCCCTTGGTTAGCATGGCCAGGCCGGTTATTAGACCCGAGAGGAGCAGGTAGTTCCTCTGCTTATATGTGTGCCCGTAGTAAAATGATGTCAGGGCAGAGGCGATGAGGAAGGTGTTCATGGTGTCTAGTCGCACCGCTCGCGCATAGGTGTGAAACTTGGGAGAAGAAGCTAATATCAGGCCGGCTAACAGCCCCGCCCTGGGACCAAAGAGGTGTTTACCCAGAAAGTAGGTGACCACCACTGTCCCCAAGGCACAGAGGGCAGAAGGTAATCGTGCGGTTAGCTCTGTTACCTGCCCGGTGAACTTACTTATTAAAGCCACGGCACAAAAGAAGAGGGGTGGCTTGCAGTAATATATCTCTCCATTATAGTACGGCACCACCCAATGACCACCCTCAAGCGTCTCCTTTGCTACCTGGGCGTAGCGGAATTCTGAACTGATCCACAGGTCGGGTTTGCCCAGGAGGGGGAGATATAAGAGGGACGAGAAGGCAATCAGTATTATGATATGTACCCTACTGCCCTGCATGGCCCTTATCATATCAAACACCTCAGCAAAAGCAAATGCGACACCCCCGTTCAATTAATACAACCTGTAATAACTAACCACTGGCTACCGCTGACGGTACCCTATTGACAAAACCATCTGTCTTAACGTACACTACTTTTTTAAAGCTATCGCAGGAGATTTTTGGGAGGTCTTAGGATGATTAAAATGAAGAGACTTTATCTTGCCGCCTTAAGTGGAGTGGGGGTCTTGCTGATTACAGGTTCGGTGGTTTGCGGAGAGGACGTCTTCCGCTCCGCCACGCCTGAGGTAAAATCTACAATGAAGAAGTTAGATGAGTTCCTAAACAAGGTGGAAGACGCCCTTGTCGCCGGAGACCTTCCCAGGGCATCAAACCTGGCGAAGGACTTGGATATGGCCTGCCATAAGCTGTGTGACGTGGACCTCTCAACCGCTAAGCTAACCAGCCCCGAAAAAGAGGAATTCAAGAGGCTAAGAGAGGACTTTCACTACAGGATAGAAAGGTTTAGCACCGCCGCCAAGGAATCCTCCACGGATATTGCCCAATTTGAGTTTGAAAAGGCAAGGCAGTCCTGCGGCAATTGTCACAAACTCTTCAAAAAGAAGGCATAAGGCAGGGGGCTGGGGGACAAGGGGAAAATTGTAAAATGCAGATTGGAAATTTTAAAATTTACGATTTGCAATTTCCAATTTACAATCTCTAGTTCCTATTTCCCCGTTCCCTAGCCTCTAGCAGGGCTTAACGCCTCCAACACTAAGCTACTAAGCCATCCTACTTTATGGACAAATCCATTGACAAAGGGGGAGTATTGTCTTAAAATTCCAGGAGTCTTTAGGATTATTAAAAGGTCCCTTTCGCATGATGGTGAAGAAGTCTGTAGCGATAGAGGGCAAGAAACTTCTAGGGCTAATTATCCTGGGTTCTGCCCTCGTTCACGTCCTGGTCATACTCTTTCTCCCCGCAGGTAAATCAACAAGGCAGTATCTCTCCAAGGCCTTGCAGACCAGGGAGAGTAATACTGGTTCTATCTCCCTGGAACTGGTGGAGGTGTCCCCACCGGCGCAAGAGAAACAACCCCTGCTCCCCGAAGGGGGACAAGAGGCCCTTACAGAGGATTTAAAGAAGAGATTGCAGTTTGTGGACACCGGCGGAAGTCTAGCAGATGAAGAGGTTAAGGTAGAGACAGAAAGGGTTGGAGAGAAAGGGACGCTGGCCAGGGACACGATACCAGGGGGGAGTAGTGACCGTCCAAGGTTAGAGGGGACTTCCGAGGCCCCCTCCCTGGGCGGTTCTCCTGGGGAAGCCCAGGGGCCATCCGATACGCCAGAGGGAGAGTCCCTCCAAGCCCTTGTAGCAGAAGGGACCCCCCAGGAAGAAGCCCAGGGTGTCCAGGGAGAAGGAGGGGCTTCTGAAGGAGAAGGCAAGGGAGAAGAGGTAGCGGCCGGTACGCCTGGTCCACCTCAGGCGGATACCGCCCAGGAGGTAATACCAGCCCCTCAAGACACGTCCTTGAGCGAAGCGAAGGAGGCGGCACCCGAACCGCTTACCCAGGAGCCAAAACTGGCAGAGGCTGAGGTTGAAAAGCCGCTTCGGGAAGTAAAGGAATCGGAGTCAGGAAGACCCGAACCGCCCGAGGGCGGGAAGCTGGCCAGCCAGACGGATAAGCCCGAGACTCAGGCGCCAATAGAGGATAGGCATGTCCCCCTCCTTGCCGATGCGGAAAAGCCTGCGGTGGGTGAGACGAATCTGACGGCAAGGGATAATCCGCCGCAAGCCGATAAAGAAGAAGACCCACTGGAAAAGGAGCTAAAGAAACTAGAGGTCAGAGAAGACGGTCTAATACCTATCCGTAAGAAAGAACCCAAGGAGCTGGCCTATGTACCCCCCTGGGAGCTTAGGGGGAAGGCAAAGGAGGCCGCAAGGCCAAAAGGGCGTGCCTCCACAGCCACCCCAGCCAGGGGGAAGCCGAGGGTGGCCATGAGCTTTAATGCCAAGAGCCTCTCCGGGGGTGATATCATGCCAATGATGGAGGCCCCAGAGGCTAACGCCCAGGGAGAGGGTTCGCCGTCGTTTACTGTACGAAAAGACGAGTATGCCCCTTACTATAGACACATAAGAGACAGGATAAGCTGGTACTGGTACCTTGGGTATGCGACACGGCAAGAAATGAAGCTGGAAACGGAAGAAAATAAGCCTATAATAATAGAATTTAAGGTATACTCTGAAGGGGTAGTGAAAGAGGCCAAGATAGTTCAAGAGGCAGGGAACCACCTCCTGGCCTCCAGGATAAAGGACTCCATAGAGGCCACCCATCTAGACAATTTCTCCCGCTTCGGGGTAAAGGAAGAATATATAGACGTCAGGTTTAATTTTTACTTCTTTTAGGAGGAGTTAGAAGTGCAATGGATAGTCGGCGGCGGGCCTGTTATGTACCCGCTCCTTATCTGTTCAGTAGTTGCCCTGGCTGTAATCATAGAAAGGGCCTTAAGCCTGAGTAAGAAACAGGTAATAAGACCTGAGTTAGTAAGGCTTATACAGGACATAAGGGACGTAGGAGACGTGCCTATGGCCTTTTCCAAGTGTCAGGTTATAAAGGGGCCTTTCTCCAACATTATAAAGCACACCCTTGTGAACATGCATCTTTCCTGGGAGGAGAAACTACATGAAATCCAGGTGGCAGGCAAAGAGGAGGCCAAACGCCTGGAAAGGAATCTTAACATCCTGGAGATTATTGCCTCCATCGCCCCACTCCTGGGCCTGTTTGGGACTGTATTAGGTCTGGACGAGATATTCGGGGTAATGGCTACCGTGGGACTTGGGGACCCCAAGTCCTTTTCCGGCGGTATTGCCCAGGCCCTCAGGACCACCATCCTGGGTCTGGCCATTGCCATGCCCACCAGCATTGCCGCAGGCGTTTTTGACAGAAAGGTAGATAGTATGGTAAGCGATATGGAGAGGCTATCCACCGTCCTCCTGAATAAACTCTACGCCTCCAAGGTGAGGATGGAAAGGGGAGGCAGGCTGGAGGAGTTCAAGATGAGAGGACCTGGCGAAAAGGTCTAAGTTGTAGGGGCACGTTGCAACGTGCCCCTATCAGGTTGAGTCCGTTCTACAGTAAAAAGAAATGAATTTTCGTACAAAGCAGACCCTTAAGACAGGGATAAATATAGCCTCCCTGGTGGATATGCTCTTTATATTGTTGATATTTTTCGTGGTTACCTCCACCTTCGTAGAGCAACCCAGTATCAGGTTGGACCTCCCCTCTACAAGGCATGCAGACACCGCAAAACTGGAAGACCTGATAGTGACCATAGATAAGGAGGGGGAGATGTTTTTAAAGCAGAAACCAGTAACTGCGTGGGAACTGGGAGAGGCCTTTAGAGAGGCAGTCCGGAAGAGAAAGGAGACAATCCTGATTTTAAGGGCCGATAAGGATGCTAACTACGGCAGTGTAGTTGCTGTGATGGATATAGCCAGAGGGGCGGGGCTAAAAAGGATTACCGCCCTGACTACGGCAGGACCAGGACAACAGGAGTAGATAGATGCTCAAAAAGCGTTTCGTCAAAGATAAATGCGTTACCTGTAAGCAGTGCATGATTGCCTGTGCAGTGAGGCACTCTGCTACAAAGGACATTTATACCTCTTTTTCAGAGGTGCCCAGGCCAGGCTATCGTCTACAGATTACCGTCAAGAAGGACAAACCCCATGCCACTGTCTGCCAGAACTGCGCCAAACCGAAGTGCAGAGAGGCCTGTGAGTATGGGGCCATTACCAAGTACGAAGATGGCAATGTGGTCATTGACCAGGCCACCTGCACGGGTTGCTGGGCCTGCGTGGAGGCCTGTCCATTCGGCGCCATCTTCAAGGATGTGGAGATGAAGGTCGCCCTTAACTGCGATGACTGTAAGGGCTACTCTGATATGGCCTGTGTGACCGCCTGTAAGACCGAGGCCATGGTTTATGCCAACCTTGTACCAGCTAGCTAAGTACAGGGCCAGCCCTGGTGGCGGAGCACCAGGGCTATAGCATTGGGGCTCTGCCCCCAATGCTGAACTGGGTGCAGGGCCAACGCGGTTTCCTGATTGTAATTTTTTGAAGTCTTTATAGACCTCAAGGGCTGTCTGACTCAAAAAGGAGAGCTTGGGATACGCTAATCCACCCAAGGCCCCGTGCCGACAAGACACAGGGCAGGTGGATTTCTTTACATAGAGGGAGGAGTGAGGAGTAGGCACTTGTAGCGTGCGAGTCATGCCAGAGGCAGATCCGCCTCAGGCGGACTTGTCTCGCACGATAAAAACACCAGGAGAGTAAGCAGTGCCTGCTGTGTAGTATCTACTGCCCATCACCACTCCTTCTTCTGGCCTCCCCAACCCTCCTCCAGCCCTGCGTTAATCTGATGCAGGGTCAGCCCTGGTGGCGGAGCACCAGGGCTATAGCATTGGGGCTCTGCCCCCAATGCTAAACCGTTCTGGTTCAGGGCCAGCCGCCTAGAGGTCATTGAAAGGGATTTAGAAGGGGGAGGGAGGTATCTTGGAGACTATCGCTAGTATTCCACTCATAATACTCCTCGTGGCCGTTGTCTCTGTCCCATCAGGCTATTTCCTCTGTTACTTCGTTACCGCCAGGAGGAGGCGCAATCAAGAAAAGGAGGCGAAACGTTTCCTGGAAGAGGCAACGCAGAAGGCCAAGAGACTGGAAAAGGAGGCAGACCTCGCCATTAAAGATGAAGTCTTTAAGAGGAAGGAGGCCCTTGAAAAGGAAATCCAGGAGGCCAGGGTAGAACTAAAACAAACTGAAAGGAAACTTGATAAAAGAGAAGATAACCTGGAGAGAAAACTTGAGATTGTAACCAAAAAGGAGCGTTACATAGAGGGGTTACAAGCCCAGCTCCAGGCCAGGCAAAAGGAGGTAGAAGAAAAGGATGCCCAACTCAGGAAGGCCCTGGAGGAAGAAACGAAGACCCTCCTGAAGGTGGCAGGTTATAGTAGGGAGGAGGCCGAGAGGCAACTTATGGCCCGCCTGGAGAAGGAACTGGAGGGGGAATGTGCAAAAAAGATAGCCGATGCCCTCAAGAAGGCCAAAGAGACGGCCCAGGAAGAGGTCGCCGTCATCGTCGCCAACACCATCCAGCGGTGCGTTGCCGACCACACGGCAGAAAATGTAGTCAGCACGGTGGAATTACCTAACGAAGAGATGAAGGGCCGCATCATAGGGAGGGAAGGACGGAATATCCGGGCCTTTGAAAAGGCCACTGGTATTGACGTAATCGTGGATGACACCCCGGGGGTGATAGTCCTTTCGGGCTTTGACAGCGTCCGCAGGGAGGTTGCACGCCTGACCATGGAGAAACTTATTGTAGATGGACGCATCCACCCGGCCCGCATTGAGGAGATAGCCCAGAAGACCCAGAAAGAGATGGAAGAACACCTCAGGGAGACAGGCAAGCAGGTATGTTACGATATGGGCTTCCATGACATGCCACCCGAACTGATAGAAGTCCTGGGAAGGCTGAAGTACCGCACCAGTTATGGTCAGAACCAACTACAACACTCCATTGAGGTGGCAAAGCTCTGTGGACTTATGGCTGGAGAGTTGAGGCTGGACGTGAAACTGGCCAAAAGGTGCGGCCTGCTCCATGACATTGGCAAGGCCCTGGATAGCGACGTGGAAGGTAACCACGCCGCCATAGGGGCAGACATTGCCAGGAAACACGGGGAGAGGCCGGAGGTTACCAACGCCATCGCCTCCCACCATGAGGACGTACCCGTGGAGAGCCCCTACGGGGCGCTGACCAGCGCAGCCGATACCATCTCTGCCGGCCGTCCAGGTGCCAGGAGGGAATCCCTGGAGAAGTACATAAAACGCCTGGAGAAACTTGAGGGGATTGCCACCGGCTTTCCCGGAGTCAGGGTCGCCTACGCCATCCAGGCAGGCAGGGAGATAAGGGTCATAGTAGACCCCGAGAGGGTTGACGACACTACCGCCCAGAAGATGTGTTACGACATAGCCCGTGGGATTGAAGGGGAACTGGAGTTCCCGGGAGAGGTGGTAGTTACCGTCATCCGAGAGACCCGCGCTGTGGAACATGCCAGGTAATTAACTAGGGATTAGGGGTTAGGGGGTAGGGAGCAGGAAATAGAGAATAATCAGTAGGTAGTTTCCTGTTTGCTGTCCACCGAACCGAAAGGGGTTCTTGATGGATACAGAAAAAGGCAACCCTGGGTACCGTCCTTCCCTAGATACTGGGCGTGGCCATGTAAGGGCCATAGCAATATCCATTGCAGTCTTGGTCTTCTTGGGGCTCTGCTATTTTATAAAAGGCACCCTCACCTCCCTCTTACTTGCCTTCATGCTGGCCTATATCTTTAACCCGGCAGTTGACTTCATAGAAAGTAGGCGGAAGCCGTTTCCGAGACTGCGGGTGCCAAGGGCCGGGGCCATTGCAATCATCCTTACCCTGGTCTTGTTCATTGGACTAGGGTTCCTTGCCCTCACCGTCCCCAAGACCGTCAGTGGTGCAAGGCATGTGGTCAGGACGGTGAAGCAACACTATCCCCATTATCAGAAGCAACTCATAGAGTATTTGGGAGAGTACGGTAAGTACTTCCCGATAGACGCCCTGAAGGAGGAAGCAGAAAAGAAGGTACCCCCTGGGGCGGAAGAGGGTGTAGAACCCATAGACCTTGCAGTGCAATTTAAGGAGTATATCCCCCTAGCCATACGGTACACGTTTAATACCATAAAAAAGCTGTTTTACGGCACACTTGGGTTAGTGGGCACCGTGGCCGACATCCTTATCTTTGCCTTTGTTTCCGTATATCTCCTTAAGGACTACCACCGTATCATAAAAGAACTAAAGGCCCTGATACCTCCTTCCAGGAAGGATAAGGTGCTAGAATTGATGGCAGGTGTGGACAACGCCCTCAGGGGGTTTCTCCGCGGCCAATTGACGGTGTCCATGATCTTAGGGCTTTACTATAGTATTGGGTTAACGATACTGGGGGTGCCAATGTCCTTCCTGGTGGGGTTCGTGGGCGGGATAGGCAACATGGTACCTTACCTTGGCACACTTACAGGCATAACCCTGGCAATGATATTAACCGCCCTGGAGCATTCGGAAGATATCTGGCGGTTTGCAGTTGTGGGGGTAATCTTCGCCGGAGGGCAGGCCATGGAGATACTCCTACTAACGCCAAGGATAGTGGGCCGCAGTGTAGGGCTGCCTCCCGTGGTCATAATACTCTCGGCACTCGTATGGGGTCAACTCCTGGGGCTACTGGGCCTACTGATAGCCATCCCCGCCACCTCTGCTGCAGTGGTCTTCGGGGCAGAGGCGGTGAGGCAGTACAAGGAACACATAGCAGAGACTAGGGGCTAGGGGGCAAGAATTAAGAATTCAGAAGTCAGAAGACAGTAGCCAGGGGTCAGCAGTCAATAGAATGCTGAACGCTGGTTGATTCTGAATTCTGACTATTGTATTCTTTATTCTTTCCCTAACCCCTACCCCCTAGTTTTGGAATCCTTCCTTGTCTTTCCTCCATCGTTCCTCTATAATTTATTATGTCAATGGCAATTAAGACTAAGTCCGTCTATGAAGAGGAGGGGCCGGATGAGGGTCATAGACTGCTGATAATGAGGATATGGCCAAGGGGCATAAAGAAGGATAGATTTGACGGGTGGGATAAAGACCTCTCCCCCAGCCCCGGGCTATTAAAAGATTGGTTAAAAAAAGGCATCCCTTTCAAGGAGTTCAAGGCCAGATATGTCAAGGAAATGGGGTCCCAAAGAGAGAAGATAAAGGCGCTGGCTGTGAGGGCAAAGGAAGAGACCATCACCCTCTTCTGCCACGAAAAGGAAGATACCTACTGCCACCGCAGGATACTGAAGGAGTTGATTGAGAGACAAAAAGGAAGCACTAAACACTAAGCACTATAGACTATGCACTAGAAACTAAGGAAACCCTGTTAGTGCCTAGTGCTTAGTACCTAGTGCATAGTGCCTACTGCTTGCTGTTTACTACTGCCATGCTATGGGACTTTGAGAAAAGACGTAAGGAAATGGTGGAGTATCAACTCCGCCTTCGGGACATCATCGATGAGCGGGTGCTGAGGGCCATGGAGAAGATCCCTCGCCACCTATTCCTACCCGTGGAATTCTGGCTGAGGGCCTATGACGACGCCCCGGTACCCATTGGAGAAGGGCAGACCATGTCTCAGCCCTACATGGTGGCCTGTATGACCCAGGCATCGCTTTTAAAGAAAGAGGACAGGGTACTGGAGGTAGGTACAGGGTCAGGCTACCAGACCGCCGTGTTGGCCGAGATAGTGGATAAGGTCCATACAGTAGAGATAAGGCCCCATCTGGCCAAGAGGGCCAGGGAGATACTTGAGGAACTGGGTTACGCCCCCAGGGTGGCCTTCCATGTCGCTAACGGTCAGTATGGTTACGAGGAGGCCGCCCCTTACAATGCCATCCTGGTAACGGCGGCCGCCCAGAGTATCCCCCCAGCCCTTACCGAACAACTGGCCGACGGAGGCCGCCTGGTAATACCCGTGGGCTGGCCGGAACACCAGATACTCTACCGAATCACCCGGCAAGGAGACGACTTCAGGAGAGAACAACTCCTGGGCTGTATCTTCGTCCCCCTCGTTAGTAAGGAAGAGGTAAAGTCCTAAGACTGAACTTAGGACGAGAGTTAGGCCACTACGATTGCTCTGCGTTAGATGACTTCACTATACGTCCACATCCCATTCTGCGTCAGGAAGTGCCACTATTGTGACTTTAATTCCGGTCCGCATCCCAGGGCCCTTATGGACAGATACGTCCAGGCCCTGTGTAAGGAATCGGAGAGGGCCGGCCCCATCACGGGCGGATTCCAGACCGTCTACATCGGTGGCGGTACCCCAACGGCCCTGAATGAGGGGCAACTGGAGAGACTCTTTAACCTGGTCAGGGACATAATCGGGTCTAATCATCCAAAAGAATACACTATTGAGGCCAATCCCGGTACCCTTAGCCCTGAGAAGGTAAGGCTCATGAAGGCGGGTGGCATTGACCGCGTAAGCCTGGGGGTGCAGTCCTTCTCGGAGAGGGGGTTGGAGCTACTGGGCCGCATCCACCGCTCGCTGGAGGCAGAAGAAGGCTTTTACATGTTAAGAGAGGCTGGGTTCTCCAATATAAACCTGGACCTTATCTTTGGCTGGCCAGGCCAGACGCTGGAAGAATGGGGACAAGACCTGCAAAAGGTGCTGAGGTTAGGCCCAGAGCATGTCTCTGCCTATTGCCTTACCATAGAAAAAGGTACCCCCATTAGCAAGGACGTTCGTACTGGGAGACTGACTGGGTCAGATGAGGACCTCCAGCATAAGATGTTTAAGAAGGCCCTGGCCTCTTTTACCGGGGCTGGATACAAACATTACGAGATATCCAATTTTGCCCTGAAAGGTGGCAGGGCCACTCCCGACAGAGTGTGTCTCCACAATATAAATTACTGGAACAACGGCCCATATCTGGGCCTTGGGGTAGGGGCCTTTTCGTATGTAAATGGCAGGCGGTACTCCAACGTAAAAGACGTACAGAAGTACATTGAAAAGATTACCTCGGGGAAGAGGGCCGTTTCCTTCACCGAGACCCTCCCGTCCAGGAGGCGGGCGGCAGAGACCCTGGTCATGGCCCTCAGGATGCGTAGCGGGATAGCGGAGGGGGAGTTCCACCGGCGTACGGGCTACTCCCTTATGGAGCTTTATGGCCCGTCTATAGAGAAATTCCGCCGTCTAGGACTCTTGAGCCTTACCGGGGGGAGGTTACGCCTCACCCAAAAGGGCCTTTTCCTGGCCAATCAGGTTATGGTAGAATTTGTGTAGCTGATGGCTGATAACTGATAATTGATAGCTGATATGGAGGTATTCGTGTGATAGCCGCTAACGACATTAAGAAGGGTACGATGATTAAGCTGGACGGGGAGCTTTATATAGTGGTGGATTACCAACACCTGACCCCTGGGAATAAACCGGCATTGATCCAGGCAAAGCTCAAGAGCATGAGGGTGGGTAACGTCATCACAAACCGCTTCCGCTCCACAGAGAGGGTTGAGGACGTCTACCTGGACCATCGTGAGGTGGAGTACCTCTACAACGACGGGGAAAATTACTGTTTCATGGACTCGGCGAGCCTGGAACAAGTCTTTGTCACTAAAGAGATACTGGGAGACGCCGTTAATTACATGCCCCATAACTGCAGGGTGAGATTGACCTTTTACGAGGGGCGTCCGGTAGCAATAGAACTCCCGTCATCAGTTGCGTTGAAGGTGACGGAGACGGACCCGGGGGTCAAGGGAGATACCGTTACCAATGTCTTCAAGCCCGCTACCCTTGAGACAGGAGTGGTGGTAAAAGTACCCCTTTTTACTAACACCGGGGATGTGATAAAGGTGGATACCCGTACGGGGGAATTCCTGAGCCGTGCCTAACTTTGGAGTCCATTGATCCGCCTCAGGCGGACAATGGAATATTTCATTCCCAGCAAAAATGGCCATAAACCGCATAGAAGCGACCCTTAAGCAATACGGTGCCCTCATTGACCGGCAACTGCAGGAACTCCTCCCCCATCGTGAGGACTACCTTAGCGAACCTATATGGTACCACATGGACAGCGGCGGTAAGCGCGTCCGCCCCGCCCTGTGTCTTATAACCTGTGGTGCCCTCGGTGGAGACCCCAAGGCGGCCATCCCCTTCGCAGTGGCCGTGGAAATCCTCCACAACATGTTCCTCATCCACGATGACATAGAGGACGGCGATACCATGCGGAGGGATAAACCCACCGTGTGGTGTAAATACGGCACTGCTAACGCCCTCAACGTTGGGGATTATCTCCTGGGCAGGGCCTACCGAAGCATCCTCAGCAGCTCCCTCCCAGCAGATAAAAGGCTAAGACTACTGGACATATTTACCCTCACCTACGAGAAGACCGTAGAAGGTCAGGCACTGGACATAAACTGGCGGGGCGACAAGGGGTTCACTATGGAGAAATACCTGCGGATAGTGGAACTTAAGACCGCTTACTACCTTACCTGCGGGATGGTGGGAGGTGCCGTCATAGCCGGTGCCCCTGAGGTGGTAATAGAAAAGTTCTGGGAACTGGGCCACAGTATAGGTCCTGCCTTCCAGATAAAGGACGACCTTATAGACCTCGCCCAGGGCAAGGGCAGGGGCGGCCAGATTGGCTCAGACATAAAAGAGGGCAAACCCAGCTTCCTCTACGCCTACACCCTCTCCAGGGCAAGTAAAGAGGACAGGGACAGGCTCATTGAGGTCATGCTCAAACCCAGGGAGGAGACCCCTGACAGGGAGGTAGAAGAGGTGATTGCCCTTTACAAGAGATACGGGGCCATAGACTACGCCCAGGACTACGCCGATGGGCTGGTGGAGAAGGCCTTCAAGACCATAGAGGGGCTGCCAGTGGGAGACAAGGTCCTCTTCCGAGACCTCGCCCAGTTCATGGCACAGAGGAAGACGTAAAAACTGGACTTAAGCGAAGGGCCAACAAGAGAGGCTTGCCCTTTTGTTATTCAGACTTTTGTCCGAAGGTTCGTGAAAAAAGGCTTGCAAATAGCTGCAGTTTATACTAGTTTTTGAATAGGAGGAGTATAAGACTGGGAGTATAGGACTATCACAAAATATGCTAATTTTTAATACATGTGGGATAGAGACCCAAAACAAGCGTGTCTGTGGGAGGGGCGAAAAATGATAAACTGCCTTGGCAAGTTTATTCCAATCTTTATTTTTATCTTTGCCCTTGCATTGCCAGTCTACGGGCATGAGGAGGGTAAGAAACTTCCGGGGGGACATCATTTTTATGCAAGGCTGAAGGCAGGCGATTGGCCCCTTTTCAACAAGGACAGGTTTAATAGTAGCTTTTCCCCCGTGAAAGGGAAAATGAAATTTGACCGTCCAAAAGTGAAGTGGCAGAAAGAGCATCCCTTCATAGATACCGGTTTTACATCCCTCTCTGCACGAAAATTTCTAGACTTTATACCTGCAGAAGAAGGCCGCGTAGTATTTCTCAAGCCTTCCAACGGCAAGGAAAGGTTCAGCCTCAAGGCCCCGGATGTGGTGACCCCTACGGAGCAGGGCACACGGCAGAACGTCCCTCTATTTGAAGACGTAACCGGCAACCGGGTACCAGAACTCATTGCCTCAATAGATAGTTACGGTATTGTGGTGTGGAATACAATTAATGGGCAGATCCTGTGGAGTAAGGTCATGCCTCACCAAGGACCTACAAGTACGCTGAACGTGGTAGTAGGTGATGTCAATGATGATGGGGAAAAAGAACTAATAGTTATGAACGATAATGTAGCCCTGAGAGAACTCCACTGTCTTGACGCCAGGACGGGACAAGAACTGTGGGTCTATACGGACAGAGACATCCCCTGCACTACAGAGTGGGATTGTAATCCAGGGGGGGAGGATTTCTCCTGGATGCAGGGGGCCACTTCCCAGAACTTCCCGGTATGGTCTGGCGGCAGGTTGTTCTTCCAGAATCAAGTGAGCTCCGTACAGGGCAATAGGTCGGTGGACATAATCTCCATAGAGACGACGCCCTCTACAAAGAGTATGACTATTTACAATAACCCGCCCAACCCCTTTTCTAACTCCCCTGTACCCTCGATCTCCAGGATCTCAGATGTAAACGCCCTGGTAGTTGGGGAATATCTGCTGGATTTCCCGGATGCCACACACGTTACGGTTAATGGTGGGCCACTTTTAGAAATTACCCCTAACGGGTCTACCCCCCATTTTGACATCGTCCCAGGGGGAGTGCTCTTCTTCTCACCCAGCACAACGGCCGGAGACAAGGCAGTAATAGGTATCCATAACGCCCCAAGGAGGGTGTGGAAAAAGACTTTCACTACTGGATTTTGTTTCGCCCACTTCCTCCTTTCTGACTTCAATAATGATGGCAGAGAGGAAATATCGTTCGGAACCACCGAAAGGTATTACCAGATAGACCTAGATGGCAATGTCCTCTGGCAATATGATACAGGAATACCTGCCCAGAATGTACCGTATCTAAGTGCCGTATTTGGAGGCGCCTTTGCGGACATTGACGGGGACGGAATAAAGGAGATTCTATTTAATGCCTTTGACACCCTGGTCTGCCTGAAAGGGCATAATGGGACACCCAAGTGGACCTTTCAGGTACCCTTTGGAGACCTAGTCGAGTTCGGGGCTAAACAACCCACCAATTTCATAAGGGCATTCCCACTCATAGCAGACCTGAATGGCGATGGCGGGCTTGAGGCGGTAATGGCCGATGCAGAGCACGTCTACGCCATAGATAAGGATGGCCATGTTGCAATGAAATATAGATTTGCCACCTTCACCCCCGGGATTGGCTCCACCACCATTGACGGCAAACCCATGGCCCGTCCCTTCACCTCCAAGAGGTTCATCTTCGCTGACATAGACAGGGACAAGAGGGGAGAACTTGTAGGCGCCATCACCCTCCAGGGAACCCCTAACAACGTCAGCAGGGTCTTCGTCCTGGAATAATAGGATAAGGGCCCTCTTCCGCAACCTCGCCCAATTCATGGCCCAGAGGAAGACGTAAGCTTTCCTTAACTCTTGAGGCAACATGAAATTTAATGAACTCATTAGACTTCTTGAAGGGAATGGTTTTGTACTTTTCAAAGAAAAAGGTTCGGTCCGTTACTATTACAAACCAGGTGTAGACAAGCTGATTCGGATTGACTATCATGGGGCGAAGGAAGTCCCAACCGGCACCTGTAAGGCTATATTGAAGGCCGCTGGTTTGAAGGGAGGAGGCAAAGAATAAAATGATAGATTTGAAGTATTCTTTGGTTATAGAGGCAACCGAGGACCCAAACTTCTTTGGATTTTACTCTCCAGACCTGGAAGGTTTTACCGGGATTGGCAACTCAATAGAGGACTGCCTGTATAAGGCAAAGTGGGGCATGGAAGAACACATTAGCTTATTGAAAGAAAAAGGGCTTCCTGTCCCTAAGGCCAATCCCCACCCAACGATAGTGATACAGAATGAAAAAAAGCTGGAAAAGGTTACTTAACCCATACCATTAAAGGGTTATTAGTGGAAGACAAGGCCCTCTTCCGGGACCTCGCCTAGTTCATGGCACAGAGGAAGACGTAAGCTTCTACTGTTTGGTGCCCCTTAAAACCTAGGTTGTCACTTAGGGATTCTTCGCTTACGCTCAGAATGACAAAAAATATTGCAATCTAACTAAACGCTATACGACATGATAGAGAATGAAAAAGAAATTAATCATAGTTTTTTTGATAAGGACTTATTGAGTACAGAGTATGTTCAAAAACACAAGAGGGCTTATGATGAACACAAAAATACTAACCCTTATAGAAATTATAAAGTTTTATTAGGTTCATTAAATTCTATTTATGAATACAATAAGGCACATGCTAATTCATTCACCAAAAGGATTAAGTCTCAACAAAAAGAATTCAAAGACTGTGAAGCAGTCTTTGCCGAAATCATAGTTTACGCTTATTACCTGCGACTAGTTCATGAAGGGATACTCAAATCATTAGACATAAAAAAGGACGATTACGATCTGAGGATTGAATTAGTGGATGGCTCGTTTCGTTACTTAGAAATATTTTCCATCAAGCCTGATTTGAAGCCATCGGAAACAGGGGCCTCTGAAAAACTGGAAGATTTACCAGTAGGGTTAGAATTTCCAAATCACCTCGAGAGTAAAATCCGTTACGACAATGAAAAAAAACTCCTGATTTGGGAAGGTCTTATGATGGAAGAGGAAAAGGATGAACTGCTTGGACTGTCGGAAGACGAACAATATAAGAAGGCTATAGAAACATTTTTCCAGAGGTGTGAACCAAAAGTAAATGACATAAAAACTCACCTACAAAAACCTTTATCATCAGTCAGGCAAAAGTTGCTAAATAAAATCCAAAACCAGAAGCAATTATCACAGCCCAGGGAAAACTTCGCAGTTATGGCAATGAATGATTACTCAATTGCTGGTGATTTCCACGTTCTGTCGTCTCTTTCAAGTGGATATAAAGTAAAAATTGACATGAAAACAAACCGCATTGTTGCGGGGGGATTTGACTGGAGTAAGTCAATCTTTGACGAAGAGATTGTGGAAAATATTAAAGGGATTATTTATTTCAGTATGGGAGACTACGGTAGGAGGAAGTTTATTTTTAATCCAAACTTCAGAGGGGAAGCAGGCCGAAACCTGTAGACCATATAGTGGTGAAGGTTGTAGTTGTAGTCGCAAGCTTTAGCTTGCGGAAATAACACCCGCAGGCTGAAGCCTGCGGCTACAAGTCATTTTTATTGAATCTTACAGCGGTGCAGGCACAGGCTTCTTCCGTGTTTCTTGAGGAATTTCTCCCTTTAACAGGCACTTCTGTGCAGTGGCTACACCCTTGCCAATCTCAACGGGGTAGCCTGCCTCATACAGCCCACGCTCCACTGCAGATACGGCGGTGAGGATGTCAAAGTCGTTCATGTAACCCACGTGGGCGATGCGGAATATCTTGCCCTTCATCTCCTCCTGTCCCTCAGCGAACCAGATGCCGTACTCGTTCTTGAGCCTCTTGAGGAACGCCTCCCCGTCCAGCCCCTTCGGTACCTTTACGGCGGTGAGGATGTTACAGGGACTCTGGGCATATAGCTCAAGCCCCAGGGCCTTTATGGCCTCCCTGGTGGCATGGGCCATGTGGGCGTGCCTCTGCCATACGTTCTCCAGCCCCTCCTGCTTTATCATGTCAATGGCCACCTTCAGTGCCCGTATCAGGGAGATGGCGGGGGTGAAGGGTGTGGTGTCCTTTTTGAGGGTGTCCCGCATCTTCCTGAGGTCCCAGTAGTATCGGGGCAAATCTGCCTTCTCAATAGCCTCCCAGGCCGTGGGTCTTACGGCCAGGAGGGCAAGCCCTGGTGGGATCATGCACCCCTTCTGTGAACCGGTTACCGCCACGTCCACTCCCCAGGTGTCCATAAGGAGTGGGTGGACGCCTACCCCGGTAATGGCGTCTACCACCAGAAGGGCCGAATATTTTTTCACAACCTTCGCAATGGACTCAATATCGTGCAATACGCCGGTGGAGGTCTCGCACTGGGTGGCAAAGACTGCCTTTATGTCTTTATTTTTCTTGAGCGCCTCTTCTACTGCCTCAGGCTCTACGGCCTCGCCGTATTTTACGTCAACGGTGGCCGTCTTTACGCCGTATGCCTCACACAGTTCCACCCATCGCTCAGCGAATTTTCCGCCCAGGAGTACGAGGACCTTGTCCTTCTTAGTAAGGAGATTGGCCACGCAGGCCTCCATGGCCCCTGTGCCTGAGGAACTGAACGTATAGACCTCACCCTCCTGTGTCTGGAATAGGTATTTTAGGTCGTCCTTGAGTTCGGCGATGATGCGGGAGAACTCCGGGGTACGGTGGTGTATCATGGGGGCGGCCTCGGCCAGGGAGACCTCGGGCGGGATGGGCGTAGGGCCAGGGGTGAAGAGGATGGGTTTTTTTAGCATGGTCTTGTCTCGGTTATTTTGGATTATATAGTACGGCCACCAATTTACGCCTTTTCCCTTGCCGTCTATTTGTGTAAGGGGGCTCTGCCCCCTTACCACCCCCAAAAGGAGTATAAAGATTTTCTGCATCAATAAATCTGAATTCTTCACTAACCAGCTTTAGCAGACGTGCGTTAGCCTTATAGCCTGCAGCCAGACCCTTCTTCAAATGTATTCGTGAGTCAAGGACTTTCACTTTATTAGGGACTCCTTTTACCCCTTTTTCTGCCTTAGCTGATTGTCAAATAATATGGCCTCAATCTCGGGCAGGAGGCCCAGGCAGAACTGTCTCTCTACCTGAGAATTCTTTAAGACCTCTGCCAGTTTAGACCCCTCCTCGTAGCTTAGTCCCACCAGTATCTCGTCCATTACCTTCTTCCTATCTATCACTCTTGTCATATTTACCTCGATTCAAGTAGGGGCGGGGTAACCCCGCCCCTACTTTGTTAGTACAGTCCTGAATTTACCTGGCCTTGACCAGTGCTTCTTCCTTCTCTCTAGCAGGCTCAAGGGTGCCGAAGACCGTCGGGAGCATCTCATCCACCTTTTCCACGAAACGGAACTCCATCCTGGCCTTCACCTCATCTGTCACCTCTACCAGGTCCTTCTCGTTCCTCTTGGGGAGAATCAGGGTAGCAATGCCCGCCCTCTTGGCGGCCAGCACCTTTTCCTTTATCCCACCCACCGGGAGCACCCTCCCCCTCAAGGTAATCTCCCCTGTCATGGCCACCTCGGGCCTGACTGATTTTCCCGTAAGGAGGGATAGGAGGGACATGGCTATGGTTACCCCTGCGGAAGGCCCATCCTTGGGTATGGCCCCGGCCGGGACGTGTATATGGAAATCGTATTTGGTAAAGTCTTGCAGGGGGACGTTAAGGGCCTTGCTCCTGGAGCGAACGTAGCTCATGGCCGCCTCTGCCGACTCCTTCATTACCTCACCTAGCTGGCCGGTGAGGGTGAGCTTGCCCGTCCCAGGCATATATGTGGACTCAATGAAGAGGATGTCGCCGCCCGTGGGCGTCCAGGCCAGGCCCGTGGCGACCCCGGGCTCGGCGGTCCTCTCTGCAATCTCTTTAAAGAACGCTATGGGACCAAGTAAGTCCCCCAACGTCTCCTCTTTGATGACCATAGACTGGGCCTTCTCTGCGGCTATCTCTTTTGCCACCTTCCGGCAGACGGTAGCTATCGCCCTCTCTAAATTCCTTAATCCGGCCTCCCTGGTATAATTGCTTATAATGGATTTTATGGCCGACTCCTCAAATGAGATATTCTCTGGCTTAAGACCATGCTCCTTAGTCTGTTTAGGGATAAGGAACTCTTTGGCGATGGAGAGCTTTTCTTCCTCCGTGTAGCCGGGCAGTTCTAGCACCTCCATCCTGTCCTTCAGTGCCGGTGGGACGGGTTCAAGGTAATTGGCAGTAGTAATGAACATCACTTTGGTAAGGTCAAAAGGCACCTCCAGGTAGTGGTCGGAGAAGGAGAAGTTCTGCTCCGGGTCCAGTACCTCCAGGAGGGCGCTGGAGGGGTCACCCCTGAAATCCATGCCCAGCTTGTCTATCTCGTCCAGCATGAAGACCGGGTTATTGGACTCGGCCTTGCGTATGCTCTGGATGATCCTACCAGGGAGGGCGCCGATGTAGGTGCGGCGATGCCCGCGTATCTCTGCCTCATCCCTTATCCCGCCCAGTGATATCCTGATGAATTTACGCCCAAGGGACCTGGCGATGGATTTCCCCAGGGAGGTCTTTCCCGTGCCAGGTGGGCCTACGAAACAGAGGATGGGCCCCTTCATGTCTGGCTTCAGCTTCCTGACGGCCAGATACTCCAGTATCCGGTCTTTTACCCTCTTCAGGTCATAGTGGTCTTCATCAAGCACCTTCTGGGCCTGGTTGATGTCCAGGTTGTCCGTAGTGGTTACAGACCAGGGGAGGCTTACCAGCCAGTCCAGATAGGTGCGGGAGACGGTGTACTCGGCCGCCTGGGGGGGCATCTTCTGGAGGCGGGAGAGTTCCCTCTCTGCCTCTTTCAGTACCTCCGGGGGCATCTTGGCCTGGGTAATCTTCTGTTTGAGTTCCTGTACCTCTACGGTACGCTCGTCTGTCTCACCCAGTTCGTCCTGGATGGCCTTGAGTTGCTGACGGAGATAGTACTCCTTCTGGCCCTTATCCAGCTCGCTCTTTACCTGTCCCTGTATCTTTCTGGCCAGCTCCAGCACCTCCATCTCCTTGCTTATAAGGGTATTCACCTTTTTGAGGCGTTCTTTTACCTTTACGGCCTCCAGGACTTCTTCTTTTTCGTGTACGCTGATGGAGAGGTGCGAGGCAATCATGTCGGCGAGCCTCCCCGGGTGTTCTATGTTCATTACGGCTATCTTTAGTTCATCCGGGAGGCTGGCGGACATGGAGATCATCTTTATAAATTGGTCACTGAGGCTGCGGGTCAGGGCCTCCGTTTCCTTGTCTTCCTCAACGACGTCCTCCAGGGTTTCTACCCTGGCTACCAGGTAGGGTTCCTCTCTTACGAACTGTGTGAGTTTTAGACGTGTTATCCCCTGGACGAGCATCCTGGCAGAGTTATCAGGCATCTTGAGCATCTGTAGCACTACGGCGGCGGTGGCGTAACCATAGAGGTCTTCCGGTCCGGCCTCCTTTTCCTTCTGGTTCTTTTGGAGGGCCAGGGCCAGGAGACGGTTACCCGTGAGGACGTAGTCAAGGAGTTTTAACTCCCTTTCCGTGGATACACCCAGGGCTGTAACCATCTGGGGGTAAATAACGGTGTCTAGGAGGGGTAAGACAGGTAATTCCTCAGGGATTACCAGTTCTTCCTGGAGTCCGCCTAAGGCGGATTCCAGGAGTTTTTCCTTCTGCTTGAAGACCTTTTTCTCTGTCTTCATGACCATATCCTCTACTGGGGACTAGTGGCTAGGGAGTAGGGGTGGTTTGCGAACCGCCCCTACTCCCCACGGATATCTTTACGACCGTAGGCTCTTTCATTGCCTCTTCAGCCTTGGGGATGGTTATCTGGAGGAAGCCATCTTTGTAGCTAGCCTCTATCTTATTTGCATCTATATTTTTAGGTAGCACTACGCTCCTCTCAAAGTATCCATAACGGATTTCCATGAGGTAAAAGCATATCTTTTTGTGGTTGGAGGAATCCTGTCTCCTCCCGCTTATGGTAAGGGTATCTCCTGTAAGGGTTATGGAGACGTCCTCCGAACGTACGCCCGAGATGGCCATTTTCACCACCAGTTTATTCTCTGTCTCATAGACGTCGGTAGGCGGGCGCCAGGTCTCGCTTTTGAAGGAGTAATAGGGCTTCATGACACATAAAAATTCCTGGAATACCTTTTCCATTTCGGACTCAGGGGGTACTGCCATCACAACCTCCTAAAGATAATACTTAAAAAGACTTATCTAACATGGGCGAACCACTTCAGCAATAGTTTAGCACACGAGCCGTGGAAATTCAAATATTTCTTGTAATCGGTATAAACGCAAACTGGAAGGGGGAAGGTGGACGTTTCAGCTTTAACATCTTGTTTTAAGATGTAAGGAGGCAAATTCCCCCGCCTCCCCCTTTAATAAAGGGGGGGGCAAGGGGGGATTTAAGAATAATGTAGGGGCATATCTTGTCCGCCTGAGGCGGACCCGTTTCCAAGGCAATCCGCCTCAGTTAGTACATGTCTCCGTAGCCGCCGTAACCGCCGGGCATGGGTGGGGCGGCGGCGGGTTTCTTCTTCTCTGGTATCTGGCCCACCATGGCATCGGTGGTCAAGAGGAGCGTGGCTACACTGGCGGCGTTCTGCAGGGCTGACCTTACCACCTTGGTAGGGTCAATGATTCCCTCCTTCACCATGTCACAGTATTTATTGGCGCTGGCATCGTAGCCGAAGTTGCCCTCTCCTTCTTGTATCTTTTGCGCCACCACGGGTCCGTGTACGCCGGCATTATCGGCTATCTGGCGTGCCGGGGCCAGGAGGGCCCGGCGCAGTATGTCCACCCCCACGGCCTCATCCCCCTTGAGTTTCATCGTATCCAGGGCTGCCCTGGCCCTGAGGAGGGCCACGCCTCCACCAGGGAGTATGCCCTCTTCCACAGCGGCACGGGTAGAGTGCAGGGCATCTTCCACCCTGGCCTTCTTCTCCTTCATCTCACTCTCCGTCGCAGCCCCCACCACTACCTGGGCTACACCCCCGGCCAGTTTTGCCAGCCTCTCTTCCAGTTTCTCCCTATCATAGTCGCTGGCGGTGGTCTTTATCTCGTTCCTTATCTGGTCAATGCGCCCCTTTATGGACGCACTACTGCCAGCACCCTCAATGATGGTGGTATTGTCCTTGTCTATCACCACCTTCTTTGCCCTGCCGAGGTCCTTTAGCTTTAATGTCTCCAGGTCTATACCCAGGTCCTCAAAGACTGCGGTGCCGCCGGTGAGGACGGCAATGTCCTCTAGCATGGCCTTCCTGCGGTCTCCGTAGCCGGGGGCCTTTATAGCGGCACACTTCAGCACCCCCCTGAGCTTGTTTACCACCAGCAGGGTCAGGGCCTCTCCTTCTACGTCCTCTGCAATTATTAGCAGGGGTTTGCCCTGTTGGGCCGCCTTCTCCAGTACGGGTATTATGCCCTTTGCCGTAGTTATCTTCTTCTCATGGATTAGTAGATACGGTTCCTCCAGTACGGTCTGCATGGTCTGGGGGTTGGTGATAAAGTAGGGGGACAGGTAGCCCTTGTCAAACTGGAGTCCCTCAATCCATTTCACCTCGGTCTGGAGACTCTTACCCTCCTCCACCGTGATGACGCCGTCCTTGCCCACCTTTTCCATGGCATCGGCAATAATCTTTCCCACATCGGGGTCGTAATTGGAGGCCACGGTAGCCACCTGTTCTATCTCCTTGCGCCCCTTCACGGGTATGCTCATCTCCTTGAGTCGGTTTGCTATGACCTCTACGGCCTTGTCTATCCCCCTCTTGATGGCCATGGCATTTGTCCCGGCGATGACGTTCTTGAGACCCTCAAGGAAGATGGCCTCTGACAGGATGGTGGCCGTGGTGGTACCGTCCCCTGCCACGTCGCTGGTCTTGGCGGCAACGGCCTTCACCATCTGGGCGCCGATGTTCTCCAGGTGGTCTTCCAGCTCCACCTCCTTGGCCACGGTTACGCCGTCTTTGGTGATGGTAGGCGAGCCGAAGCTCTTTTGTATGATTACGTTTCTCCCCCTGGGGCCGAGGGTTATCTTTACTGCATCAGAGAGTTTCTTTACCCCGTCACGGATGGCCTCCCAGGCCTCCCTGTCAAATACGATTTTCTTTGCTGGCATTGTCTACCTCCTCTTGTGCTCTAGTTATATCAAAACCATTGTGCAAACTCAATGCCAAATTACCATCGGGGGGTTACTGGGCGGTTATATCTTAAGTATAGTAATTTTCTGACTTAAGCAGGGGCGTATTGTTCGCCACGGCGAATCTGCCTCAGGCACTACAATACGCTCCTAGCTGTCCTTTACGAATAAGGTGTAGGGTCTGTCAAATTGGCAGGGAGTTTATTTGGATAGGTAGCTGGCTAACCGAAGTGTTAGAGAAATATGGTGGAGGATAGGGGATTTGAACCCCTGACCTCTTGAATGCCATTCAAGCGCTCTCCCAACTGAGCTAATCCCCCACCTGGAGCTAGGGGATAGGGGTCAGGGATTAGGGGTTAGTTAAAAACTTGGGGCCAGCCTTTATCCCTGACGCCTACCTTTTGTATTCTCAAGGTAATCTTATAACCGTGGTATAGGGCTGTCAAGGGGCTTTTTTAACTAGGGACTAGGGAGTAGGGGGTAGGGAGTAGAGCAGGGAGTAGGGATTAGGGAGTAGCAAGATTTTATATTGCTATCCCCTAACCCCAAGCCTCCTTACCGTGGGCATAAGGAGCAATCCAACGGATACTAACAGGCAGAACTGGCTGAAGAGGTCGCCATACCTTGTATAAAAACTGGGCCCTCCCTGGGCTATCAAGATGGTGCCTTCCAGGATACCCTCCACTTCCCTACGCTTACCGTCCCGGGTTATAAGGGAGTAGATGTCACCGCTGGGGGCCACGAAGGCGGAGATGCCCGTGTTGGCGGCCCTGGCCATGCCTATCCGATTTTCTACGGCCCTGAAGACCATGATGGCCAGGTGCTGGTCCAGCTCCGGGCTGTCATGGAACCAGCCATCGTTGGTGATGTTCAGGAGGAAGTCTGCCCCACGCCTCGTAAATTCTCTGGCCAGGGGTGGGACTGTGTCCTCGTAGCAGATGAGGGTGGCAAACTTGGTAGGGGCACGTTGCAACGTGCCCCTACCTGGTGTAATTTCAAGTAACTCCCGACGACTCCCGGGGGAGAGGTCTATCTCGTATGGTACCATGTGCCTCAGGAAGGGGAAGACCTCTCTAAGGGGCGTGTACTCTCCGAAGGGCACCAGGTGGAGTTTGTCATATCTGTCCAGGGGTCTACCATCAGGTCCGTAGAGGAAGGCGCTATTATAGAGGGTACTCTCCTCAAAATTATTCCCCTTCCCAGGCTCTATGGCTATCCCTCCCACCAGGAGGTAGGTCTGGAGTTCCTTTGCCAGTTCAAAGATAGAGGTCTGGGAGAAGCGGTCGGTCTCTCTCCAGAACTTGGGGTCCAGGTTCAATAGCCCCGGGGCGGAGGTCTCAGGCCAGACTATCATATCCACCTTTTCCGACCCCACCTTCCCTTCGGCTTCGCTCAGGACAAGCCTGGAGAGGTCTAGATACCTCCGGAGGTTGCTCTTCCTCTGCTCAATGTCTGTATCCATCTTTAGGTCCTGGAGGATGTTCCCCTGTACCATACAGAGCCTGGGGCCTTCCTGATAGGACAACCCAGCCAGGCGGAACATGCCGTAAGATAGAGGGAACAGTAAGAGTATAAAGGCGATGGCGAACAGGAAGTGTCCCCCCTTGCCGTTCCACCACCTCAGGAGTCCCTGGGCGAAGCAGGCGTTGACCGCCACAATGACGAAAGAGACGCCGGAGGCGCCAGTAATGTCGGCTATCTGGATGATGGACAGGTAGCTGTACTGGGTATGGCCGAGGTAGAACCAGGGGAATCCCGTCATGAGGAAGCCCCTGAGGTACTCCAGAGAGACCCATAGGAAAGGGGCCAGGAGGGCGAGGGGCAGGCCGGAGTTCCTGTAGAGGTAAGAGCAGGCAATGCCAAAAAGGAGGTAGGAGATGGAGAGATAGGAACTGAGCAGGAGCCAGCCTGCATTAGTGGCGTAGCCCAGCCAGGAGAGCTTTACGGTAAAGAAGATTATCCCGATGAGCCAGGAGAGTAGGGGCACGTTGCAACGTGCCCCTACCTCAGAGCCTATCAGGAGGAGCCAGGGTACCAGTGCCACCCAGACCAGCAGAGGCAGGTCTGGCCCAGGAAAGGACATGCCGAGCAAGACTACGGTAGGGAGGACGACCGGTAGGGCAGGGAGTAGGGAGTAGGGAGTAGGGAGTAGGGGGTAAATTGCAGAGAAAGTTTTGCTAATCCCTACCCCCCACTCCCTACCCCCTAGTTTAGAGTTCACCCGTGAGCATTACCTCCACCTCTTGCCCCGCCGAGTAGGACTCCACGCCCTCCGGGACTATTAGCAGGGAGTTGGCCCTGGTAGTCCCCAATAGGTCAGCAGAGCCATGCCATTCCACTGGAGAGGCAGAAAGTCTCCCGTCTTCTAGACGCAGCCAGGTGGGCCTGAATTCCCTCCGCTCCCCCCTACTCCGTAAAGGGGTTTCTAGTTGGGCCTTCACTATCGTACGGCTGAGCTGGGTGAAGCCCATCATCTTGCGGATGGCGGGCCTGACAAAGAGTTCGCATGAGACGTAAGTGGCGACCGGATTACCCGGCAGGGCAAAGACGGCGGTCTTATAATACTTTCCAAAGACTATGGGTTTACCGGGCTTCATCGCCACCTTCTCAAAGAAGAGGTTGACCCCTAGTTCTTTGAGGACGCCCACCACCAGGTCATACTCCCCCATAGATACACCCCCGGTGAGGAGGAGGAGGTCTTTCCTCAGCCCCTTTTTTATCATGTGGATGAGGGACTTGCGGTCATCTCTTGCAGTGCCGAAGCATTCCACTTCTGCCCTGGTCAGGGAGACCTGGGCTGCCAGGCAGTGGCTATTGCTGTCTCTTATCTGGCCTCCAGTGGGCTTACGGCCTACCTCTACCAGTTCATCCCCGGTAGAGATGATGCCTACCTTGGGAGAGGAATAGACCTTTACCTTTCCCATCCCTATCATGGCCAGGATGCCTATCTCCTGGGGTCTGAGGGTGGTCGCCCTCTTGAGTACCACCTGGCCTGCCTGGAAGTCTTCTCCCCTTGGGCATACGTTCTCCCCCTTTTTCATGCCCTTCAGGAGCCTTACCTTAGGACCCTGCATGGGCTCGGTATCCTCTACCTTTATTACGGCATCGGCCCCCTGGGGGAGTGCCGCCCCTGTCATTATCTTGGTGGCCTGTCCCCTCTCTACCTTCTTCTGAGGCATCTGTCCTGCCGCTACCCCCTCTATTACGCCCAGTTCTACTGGTTGGCCCGATGCAGAGAGAGTATCCTCGGCAATGACGGCGTAGCCGTCCATAGACGATTTGTCAAAGGGAGGCATGTCTATATCCGAGACCGCATCCTCTGCCAGGCACAATCCCACTGCCCCCTTGATGTTGACCTCTTGAATGGGGAGGGTGCTGATATTTTCTAATATAATGCGGTAGGCCTCGTCTACGTTTATCATTTCATTACTTCCTTTTCTTCTCCACCTCAGGCATGACCTGCGGCTACCACTACCCCCTATTCCTTTATTGGAAATTGGAAATTAGAAATTGGAAATTTTAAAATTTTCAACTTCCAATTTACAATTCTTTTCACTCCCTACCCCCTACCCCCTACTCCCTAGCCCCTGCCCCAGCCACCTGATGCCCCTTCACCCCGGGATACGTCCCCGAATCGTACAGGGCCTTCAGGTCGTCTATCACTGATTTGAAGACCGCCCTCCAGTCAATGTTTATACGGTAGGCGAACATGGCGTTCTTGGAGTTGTTGGTCTCTTTCATGGTACGGTCAAAACGGGCCTTTAAGGCCTCCCTGGAGTAGAGGTTTTCGTAGACGTACTCCAGCCCCTCAATGAGGTCATCAATGGTCATGTCCCTGGGGGTGAAGACCAGGTGGTTGGAGTTGTAGTAGTACCAGTCTTTTGGGAAACGGTTGCGGAAGATGCGGCCCTCTTGCATGAGCCTCTGGAAACTGCTGGTCATGGGCATGGGGGTGTAGATGCCGAAGGTCAGGATGTCCATACCCGCCTCAAGGGTAAAATCTGTCATCCTCTTGAAGTTGTCTTTGGTGTCGCCATCGGCCCCGAAGATTACCGAGCCCCAGCAGACGATCCCGTTGCGGTGGAGGTTCTCAATGCCCTTTCTGTAATTCTCTACGCCAATCCTGAGGTTGATGTGTTTATTTATACCCCTAAGGACCTCCTCGTCCAGGGACTCTATCCCGATGAGGATGCCCAGGCACCCACTGGAGGCCATATACTTCAGGGTCTCCTCGTCAAAGGCCGTGTTGAGGGCGGTAAAGCCGAACCAGTCCTTTATGATGTTCCGCTCCGTCATGCCCTTGAAGAGGGAGCGGGCCCGCTCGTTGGCTTTTTTACTGTGGCCGTAGAAGTTGTCCTCGGCAAGCATCAGCCCTTTATAGCTTGTGGAGGCCATCTCCTTGAGTACGTCCTCCACGGGGCGCTCGCGGTACTTCTTTCCCTGGAAGAGGGGTACGGCGCAGAAGTCGCATCGGTTGGGACAGCCACGGGTGGTGATTATGGAGGAATACTTATAGTTATATTTCTTCTTCAGCAGTTCCCTGTCGGGGTATAAATCCCTGTATCTCTCCAGTGGGGTAAGGCCGCCGGAGTATTGTTTCTTCAGTCGTCCGTCTTCCAGGTCCCTTAGCAGGTCTCCCCAGACGCTCTCTGCCTCCCCTGCCACGGCGGCATCCGCATAACGGACCACTTCATCAGGGATAGTGGAGGCGTGGGGGCCGCCTATGACCACGGGTATATTGTGTTTCTTGCAGGCCCTGGCAATATCATACGCCCTGGGGGCCTGATAGCTCACGGCCGAGACGCCCACCAGGTCAGCCCCGGCAAAACGCAGCTCGCCAGTCCTGTAATCTACCGCCAGCTCAATAGTCTCGTCTATGATGTCCACCGTCCATTTATCCCTGGGGGTGAGTGCCGCCAGGTAGCCCAGGTTCAAGGGCATCTGGACCAGGGTGGTAACGTTCTCCTCACCGTAATGTACTTCAGGATGGGGGTTTATCAGGACTAGTTTTTTCATGTTTCCTCACAGTTTGTAGGGGCACCACGGCCTCCCCTTGCTCTTGAAAATTATAGTATCCTTCAGGTTTTCTTGCAAGGATTAAAATTTGTAAGTAGCCGCAGGCTTTAGCCTGCGAGAAACAACGCAACCTAAAGGTTGCGGCTACATTTACCACTTGCAAGGATTAAAATTTGTAGAAGCGCCCCGGGCCGTCTCTACTCAGAAGGGGGCTTGAGTTGGGGCAAGAAATTGTTTAAAATCCTTCCAGGTATTTTATCGGACGGGTGTTACCTGGGAGGAGGTTAAATCTTGAGCATACTTATTACCAAGGACATGATAATAAACGAGGTTATTCGCAGGTTCCCCAAGACCATGAAGGTCTTTAAGGATTTCAAGGTGGATAGCTGTTGTGGGGGCGGCTGTTCCATAGAGAAGACGGCCACTAACGACGGGGCTGATGTGGAAGCCTTGGTGAAGGCCCTCAATGCGTGCGCGGCCGGAAAGTAGAAGCGGAGTAAGCACTAAGCAGAAACCCTGTTTCTTTTAGTCCATAGTGCCTAGTACCTAGTGCATAGTGCCTTCTGCCTACTACCTACTGCCTACTGCTTACTACTCGCCGGTTTACCATTCACCAGATTGTAGTAGAAGTCCCTCTGTCTGGCCTGGTAGCCGAGGTCTTCTATGAGGCGTACTATCTCCTCCCTGGTCATGCGGAAGCTTACCCCTGCGGCCCGCACTACGTTCTCCTCCAGCATAGTACTGCCCATATCATTGGCCCCGAACCTTAGGGCCAGTTGCCCTATCTTTGCCCCCTGTGTTACCCACGAGGATTGGACGTTCGGGATATTGTCCAGATAGAGCCTGGAGACGGCCAGGGTCTTGAGGTACTCAAATGCCCCGACGGGGGGGAGCTTCTCCAACTGGGTGTGCATGGGTTGAAAGGGCCAGGGTATGAAGGCCGTGAAGCCCCCCGTCTCGTCCTGCAGCTGGCGGAGCCTATCCATGTGGACTATCCTCTCCTCCAGGGTCTCCACGTGACCGAACATCATGGTGGCAGAGGTCTTCATGCCCAGCCCGTGGGCCTCCCGCATGACGGTCAACCATTCTCCCGCCGTATATTTCTTGGGACTTACTGCCCCCCGACAGCGGTCCACGAGTATCTCCGCCCCGCCGCCAGGGATGGAATCCAGCCCAGCCTCCCTCAGCCTCAGGATTACCTCCCTTACCGTCAGCCCCTCCAGCCTGGAGAAATGGATTATCTCTGGAGGGGA
Source organism: Planctomycetota bacterium (assembly GCA_016209685.1). Classification (GTDB taxonomy): domain Bacteria; phylum Planctomycetota; class Brocadiia; order Brocadiales; family Bathyanammoxibiaceae; genus 2-12-FULL-52-36. Next base: position 44,806 of record JACQVQ010000003.1, read on the forward strand.
AAAGGAGTGGATGTGTATGGAGAACCTCTCTTTTATGGAACGGAGCAGCCCCTCGTAGAAGTCCAGCCTTAGATGGGGATGGAGCCCCCCCTGCATGAGAATCTGGGTGCCCCCCTGTTCAATGGTCTCTTTTATCTTCTGGAAGAGGTCTCCTTCGCTGATTGTGTAGGCGTCCTCCTCATCCAGGTCTCTAGAAAAGGCGCAAAAACGGCACCTGGCCACGCAGATATTGGTATAGTTAATGTTCCTGTCTATGGCATAGGTACGATAGGGTTCAGGGTGGAGGATTCGGGACACCTCCTCCGCAGTCCTCCCCAGGGCAAGGACGTCCTTAGAGGAGATGAGGGCCAGGCCCTCCTCGGGTACTATCCGTTCCCTGGAGAGTGCCTTCTCTAATATGTGTCTTATTTCCGAAGTCAAGATTAACTCCTTCCGAGGCCAGGCCCATAGACAGGGCATAGCGATAGAACTGCCTCAACCCCGCGACCTCCGCTTCCCCCAGTTCGTAGCAGATGTTCTCAGAGAGGTATCTCAGGCAGAACCCTGGCTCCAGCCCCAGCCTCTTTGCCTCTCTCCGGGCAATCTCAGGGAGGGCCGCCAGGCCCTTCCTCTTTGCCTCGTTGAGCAGCCTCCTGGCACTGTCCACTAGTCCTTTTTTAGAGGTGCCCCACAGGGCATAGACGAAGGGGAGTCCCGTAAGGGCCTTCCACTCTGCCCCCAGGTCAAGGGAATGCGGAGTGCGTTCCGAGTGCGGAATGGGGAATGCGGAGTGCGGAGTTGTTTTAATTCCGCATTCCGCAATCCGGAATCCGCATTTAGAACATTCCGCATTCCGCATTCGGGAGGCCATCTTCATGGCATTATCCCCAATGACCAGTACTGCGTCGGCCTGGGTATCATTTAAATCCTGATTACGGGGCCAGGGGACATACTCTACACTGGATAATCTGAGGCCGTACCTCTCCTGGAGGATTATCCTGACCAGCGCGGCGGAGGTCAGGGAGGATTCATCCAGGGCGACCCGCTTGATGTCCCTTACACTGGGTACACGCAGGAAGAGTAACACGCTTTCCACCGCCCCTCTGGAGGCAATGGACGTGTCTGGCACTACAAAAAAGGGGCGGCCGCGCAGGTATTCTATGGAGGGTATGAGGGCCACGTCTAATTCCCCTTGTTCCAGGAGGTCGGGCAGTTGGGAGGGCACAGCAAGGCGTAATTCTACCCCTCTACCGCCCTCTATCCCCGCAACCAGGGGCTTTGTATTCAGGTAGGGTACTGCTCCGATTCTCAGACCTTTTTTCATGGTTGTAGTAGGGGCGACCGGCCGGTCGCCCCTACATTTCTACACGGAGGAACGGTGGCCCTTCCTAACGGGCTGGAGGTATCCTTTGTCCTCCAGGAGTTGGACGACCTTATTTGTGGAGTCCCCTACGGATTCATTGTGGGTCTCCAGGATAAGTTCTGGGTGGAGAGGTTCTTCGTAGGGGTCGTCCACACCGGTAAAGCCCTTTATCTCCCCGTTGAGGGCCTTCTTGTAGAGCCCCTTAACGTCTCGCTTTGTGCACACGTCAATGGGACACTTTACGTATACCTCCAGGAAGTCCCCTATCTCCTTACGTGCATAATCCCTGATCTCCCTGTAGGGGGAGATGGCCGCCGCAATGGCCACCACGCCATTCCTGGTCATGAGCTTGCATACGTAGGCAATCCGCTTGATGTTCGTGTCTCTATCCTGCTTAGAAAAGCCCAGGTCTGAGCAGAGGTGCTTCCTGATGACGTCTCCGTCAAAGACCTCTACTTTATGGCCTCTATCTCTCAGGATTCCCTCCAACTTGTGAGCGATGGTAGTCTTCCCTGAGCTTGGCAACCCTGTAAACCAGACTGTTACACCCTTTTCCACTTATCTTGCCTCCTTGGTGAAATTGATTAAATCACTACCTGCGATTTATGGCGTTCCCCTTCATATCCAGAGGCACCTCCAGTCTCATGCATCCTAACACCGTTGGCGCCACGTCAAGGATATGGGCTGGCCCTGAACCAGAACGGTTCAGCATTGGGGGCAGAGCCCCAATGCTATAGCCCTGGCCCTGAACCAGACGGTTCAGGGCCTGCTGGGATTGGCTGTGAACCCCATGTGGTTCACAGTGCTCCGCCACCAGGGCTGGCCCTCTCTTGGCGTGCGAGGCAAGCTCGCACGCTACAGGGGAATCCATTAAATCCTCATTATACAAAATAAAGATACCATATTGCGAGTGGTTTGCGTCATCAGAACCGTTGTCGTTCTCCCTGGTCCAAAATTTCTTGTGGCCCACACTGCCTATGCTTCTATAGTATTGGTCGCCGAAATAGACGAGCAGGTCGGGTGCAATCCCCCTGCACTCCGAGTATATTTCCTCGGGCCTGAAGGCCCTGGTGTTTATTCTTTGTCCGCATTCATTTCTGATGTCCTCAAGCCCCTGGGCAAGCTCCCTCCTTATCCTTTCGTAATCCTGCGGGGGGATTAAGCCCATAGGCTCCCGCCCTCGCACGTTGAGGAATACCCTGCCATAGTAGCCGCTGTGGGCCCAGGCTACTGTACGTCTCCAGTCTACCTTTAGGTGTTGAAAGGAGGTAATCTCCTGCGGGTATTCCAGTAGCCTGAGGTAACCATTGGCCAGGAGCCACTCGTTGACGCATATCCCGCCCTCCATCCTCTTGGCCCCGTGGTCTGAGACGACCAGCAGGGTGGCACGCCCTTCTATCAGGGTCAAGATTTCACCCAATTCCCTGTCAAGGTATTTGTAATAGTCCAGTATTGCGTCTCCGTATTCAGTACCGGGGCAATAAGAGGGATGGGCCTCATCAAGGTATCTCCAGAAGGCATGTTGGAGCCTATCCGTGCCCATCTCCACCATCATAAAGAGGTCCCAATCCTGTCTCTGCAGGAGGGCCTTTGCCAGGCGAAATCGCCTCTGGGTCATCTCGTAGACGGTCTTGAGGATAGAGCCCTTGTCTCCGGAGCGGAAGTCTTTTACGTCCGGTATGTAGCCCCCAGTCAGCGCTTCTACTTCGGTACGGAATTCCCTGGGGTAGGTATAGTCTGGCGAGTTTCCGGCCATAAAACAGCTTACCATCCTCCCGTTAATGGCCCTGGGGGGGTAGCTCGGGGGTATGCCTACCAGGATGGACCTGCGGCCGTATCTGGAGAGTATATCCCACAAGGTCTCTTCCCTTACCCAGCTGGAATCTACAAAGGCCATCTCACTGTAATCGTATCTGGTACGGTTTCTGAAGCCGTAGATGCCCAGCCGTCCAGGGTCTTTCCCGGTGACCATGGAGGCCCAGGCGGGGCAGGTGATGGAGGGGATGGTGCTCTCCAGCTCCCCATACAGCCCGTGTCCTGTTAACCGTTGAATGGTGGGCAGTTCGCCCAGCCAGCGATTAAATAAGAGCTCAGGAGGGGCAGAGTCCAGACCTATGATGACAACTTTATCGGTATGACCCATTGGCCTACTTTGTGGGGGCACGTTGCAACGTGCCCCTACCAACCTCTATCAACTCGTAATCCTTACTCCCCAGCCCAATCTCATGGGCGTAGTCTATCTGGGTGGTGTAGTCAATGTTGGGCCAGGCCTTGTGGAAGAAATCTTCCCTGACATGCTCCCGTACCAGGTCAACGGTTGCCTGTTCTACGGCCACAGGGTCACGGGAGGCCAGTATCCCAATATCCTCAAAGGCAGGCGGGTAGGCCTTGTCCATGCAGTCGCACTGTTCCGTGACGTGTATCAGGAAGTTGAGGAAGACGGACTTCTTCTCCTTCCCCTTAAGGATGGCCAGACAGTACTCGGCCACCTTCTTCTGCAGGTTTTCCGTATTCTCGTCCCAGGAAATCTTTACCGCCTCGTGGGGACATACTGCCAGGCACTCCCCACAGCCAATACATTTCCTGGCGTCAATGATGGAGTAGCCTTTTATGGTGATGGCCCCTGCCGGGCAGAACTCGGCGCAGAGTCCGCAGGCCTTACACTTGTCCGTAAGGATTTTGGGTACGACTCCTGAATGCATGGCCAGTTTGCCGCCCCTGGAGGCCAGTCCCATACCAATGTTCTTTAGCGTTGCCCCCAGGCCGGTCAGCATGTGGCCGGTAACGTGGGAGAGGGAGACGAAGCCGCTGGACGCCTTGGCCGCCCCAGCTATAAAGGCCGTCTTTGTCAACCCTGGGCCTTTAAGCCCTTGAGCCTTTGAACCTTTGAACCCTAGTTGTGGCAGGGGCATGGAGAAGTCGTTCTCCCCCCTGAGGCCGTCAGCGATGACTATTGGCGCCCCAATGGCCTCGGGGGTAAAACCCCGGTTGTAGGCGTGCTGGATATGGTCAATGGCGTTGCTCCTCTGGCCCACGTACAGGGTATTGGTCTCTACTACAAAGGGCTTTGCACCAGCGGCCCTTACGTACTCCACCGCCGCCCTGACGATTGGCGGCTTCAGGTGTCCTATGTTCCCCTTCTCCCCGAAGGTGGTCTTTACCCCAATGAGGTCGCCCTTCTTGATGGGGACAGATTCGCCCGAGGTGGACCCCCCCAGGGTGGACTCCAACATCCTCCTGGTCTTTTGGGCCAGGGAGTCCAGACCCTCCCCGGTCTTTGAACGGATAAAAAATACTGTGCTCTTCATGGATTTATTAGAAGAAATATCTTAACAATTTTGGGATGGGATGTTAAGTGAAAATACAAAATCCTTCTAACTAAAGCTTCGCTCAGAATGACATGAAGTAGTGCGGAGACTTTTTCAGAGGTCTCAGAGAATCATATTGACACCAAAGGGGTTAAGAGCCATAATATTTCAATTAAAACCAGGCGCTTAAGGACGTAAAATCCAACAACTGAAGAGAGGTTCCATGTGCTTTGTTGGGGTAAGGGAAAAGAGTTATTTGTTTTGACCCTGGCCTATAGCTTGCTTGTCGGGTTCGCGGGGATAACGTCCGAAGCTATAGCAACCCCCCTGGAGGCGACAGGGAAAGCAACAGACTACATAGTGTTCTTCTACGTCCTCAACCTGAGTGGAAAGGACATAGAGGTAAAGGCCCTGGCCAATCAAAAGGAATTGCTCCATGAGAAGATAGAATCTAAAGTGGGGGCGCCAGCAGGGGGTGAAGAACATCCCCCTCCAGGTATACATCCAGCACGAGAGTTGAAAGTCAAGATTGACAGGGAGACTAGCTCCCTTGAGGTGCAAGAAATAAATTCTGGACTGAAGGCCACATTTGACATAACAAACTTCAGTACCAAAGGCCTGGGTTTCAGGATAACTATTGAAGAAAAGGGAATCTCGTTGAATCAAGATTATCTTCCAGTTCGCTGAGTCTTTTGGTCCCGGAGGGATAGGAGGTAATAGACATGGGGAATTGTATGGACAGGGGACATGCTGAGTTTATCAGGAAAGGGACGGTATTTCTATTCACATCCGTTTCTTTGTGCATAAGTGTCATCCTCCTGGCCACTACGACGGTATTGATGGCAGACCAGCAGGAGACGCAGTCTGCCAGTGCAGGGACGGTAAGGAACTGGAGCGACCTCGGACTGGAGCCGGTCAGCAGTGTCCCTCTTGGTGGATGTGAAATACCTCTCCTCTGCGAGATACCCCAGGAGGAATTAGAAAGGTTAAAGGCCCAGCCCTACGTCCCTCCTGCGGATGCAGGCATGGTCCAGCTTGATATGGACACTAGCGTCCTCGGTCTGGAGCCCCAGCCTTTAACTCCCGCCGTGGTCTCTGGTTTTGAGGCACGTGACAACGCCAGCCAGCCCAGCGGTTTTCGCCATAGGCCACCAGACCCCCATCTAGCCGTTGGTATCAGTCACATTGTGGAGATGGTTAACACCACTATAGTTGTCTACAATAAATCCGGGACTAAGTTAAAAGAGGCAAGTTTTAAGAATTGGTGGGGGAATGTTTATACAGGCTCCTCCAACCCATTTGACCCGAGGGTGGCCTATGACCATAATGAGAATCGCTGGTTAATGGTAGTGCTTGTTAGAGAGACCACCACCCCTACATTGAGCAAGTATCTCCTCTCCATCTCTCAGACCTCTGACCCGACGGGCGCCTGGTGGAACTGGAGCCTTGAGGGAAAACTCACGATATCAAGTTCTGCTGGCTGGGCAGACTACGAGGACCTGGGCTTTGACGGCATACCGAGTGGTTCTGGTGGGGCAATCTATCTCACCTCAAACCAGTTCACATTTTCTGCCAACGCATTTCAGACCTCTGCGATTCTTATCTTACCCAAGTCCTCTCTCTATGGAGGGGCATCATTTGACTACTGGCGGGCATGGGATAGGACAAATTCAAGTGGCTCGCAGGCCGCCACACTCAGGGCGGCCCAGACCTTTGGCAACCCTGGTGTGGAGTATCTTGTCAATAGCGGTGGTAGCACCACCTCTGTTACCCTCTGGAGTATAACTCCCACCTTCCCGCCCACGGCCATCAACATAACAAGGCAGGCAACTGTAACGATAGGGAGCTACGCTGTGCCTCCCGATGCCGTGCAACTTGGTTGTGGCTCTACACTGGATACCATAGGGAATCGTATTTATAACGCCATGTACCGTGATAACGCCCTGTATTGCGCCTTTTGTGAGGGCGTTGACTGGGGTGGTGGTGGTGGGACGGTGGCGGCGATCCGTTATCTGAAGATAAACACCGCTACCAATGCGGTTGCTATAGATGCCCGCTTCGGGGCAGATGGATTCTACTACTGGATGCCGGCTATCTATACCGACAGGTTTGGGAATATTGTGGTGGTGTATGCACGGAGTAGTTCCACCGAGTATGCCGGCCTGTGGGCCAGTGTCCGCATGACCACCTCTAGTGGGATGCAGACCCTCCCCCAGTTGAAGGGGGGGGCACAGTGCATCACGGGTGATCGGTGGGGGGACTACTTTGGCGCCGTCCTTGACCCCGCTGATAATTCTCTTGTATGGGTCTGTGGCCAATGGGCAAAGGTAATCACAGGCGGCGACTCCATCTGGGACTGGGGTACATGGATTAGTTCCATCAGACCACGAGAAGCTACTAACCGAGCAGATTTGATTGTAGACTTTGGCAATTTTAGTGCAGGCACCAATGTCTTTTATAATAATGCCGCCCCGTGGACCAGCCGCCACCACTGGGGCCCTGGGGCTTACAATATGGTCATTGGTGACCTGGACGGGAACGGGCAGGAGGATTTGATAGTGGACTTCGGCCCTCCCTGGGGGATAAACGTCTTTCACAACAACACCGGCCCCTGGACCCGTATCCACAGTTTTAGCCCTGGCTCTGACAGGATGGCGATAGGTGACCTGGACGGGAACGGGAAGGATGACCTTATAGTGGACTTTGGCAATTTTAACGCAGGTATTAATGTCTACTATAATAATGCGGCCCCCTGGACCAGTGTCCACCCATTTGGCCCTGGTCAGGGCAGGATGGTTACCGGTGACCTGGACGGGAACGGGCAGGAGGATTTGATAGTGGACTTTGGCAACTTCAATGCCGGCATAAATGTCTACTACAACAATGCCGCCCCGTGGACCAGCCTACATCCTTTTGGCCCGGGTGTAGGCAGGATGGTCACTGGGGATATGGACGGTAATGGGAAGGACGAGCTGATAGTAGACTTTGGCAACTTTAATGCAGGCATTAATGTCTACTACAACAATGCCGCCCCGTGGACCAGCCGCCATCCCTTCGGCCCTGGGGCACACAGGATGGTTACAGGTGATATGGATGGGGATGGGAAGGCTGATTTGATAGTGGACTTTGGCAACTTTAATGCGGGCACCAATGTCTTTTATAATAATGCCGCCCCGTGGACCAGCCGCCACCATTGGGGCCCTGGCTCCGGCAGGATGGCAGTAGGCGACCTGGACGGGGAGGGGAAGGCGGATTTGATAGTGGACTTCGGCCCTCCCTGGGGGATAAACGTCTATCGCAACAATGCGGGCCCCTGGACCAATATCCACGCCTTTAGCCCTGGCGAGGGCAGGATGGTTACGGGGAATATGGATGGAAATTAAACACCCTTTTTGCTTGGTAGGGGCACGTTGCAACGTGCCCCTACTGATTATTGGAGGTGACAATATGGACGTTCACCAAAAAAAAGCGATGTTAATCACGGTTTTTTCTTTATTTCTTGCAGGTTCCTTGAATTGTCAGGGCGCCTTTGCGGCAGAGGCCCCCTCTTCAAGTGATGCCTCAAAATTAAGTCCCGCGAAAGTAAGTATAACAGGAAGTAACATCAGTGCAGACCTGAAAGCCGTTTCTCTTAAGACAGTGCTTGATAAACTCCAGAAGGAGTATGGATTGCAGTACAAGGCCGAGGAAGGGCTTCTACAGAGGGAGGTATCCGTCAGGTTTAAGGAGATGCCCCTTGAGGAGGGAATTAATAAGATATTAGCCCCGTTAAGCTCCTTGATAGTCTATGACGAGAAAGGGAAGATAAAAAGGTTATACGTTGTAGATGTATCTCAGGGAGGAAAAACAGAACTAAAAGGTGCGACAGCCTTGCAGACCTCTCCATCTGCGGAGGCTTTCAAGGACTACAAGCCACTCCCGTTTGCGGACTTTAAGCCAGTGCCGATGAGGAGTGTAGAGCCCGGGCCTGAATACAGGCCATTGCCCCAGTTTACACCCGTAGAGGTTACAAGTGGCCCCTTTGCAACACCTGGCCCTGAGTACAAACCACTTCCTCAATTTGAACCGGTACAGATTACAAGCGGCCCCTTTGTAGAGCCAGGCCCTGAGTATAAGCCGCTTCCTCCTTATGACCCTGACGCCAATAAACCGAAGGCCAGCGGGTCTACTGAAAATAAGTAGCGCCCTGGGGAGTTGACACCTAAAGTAGATTAGTCTACACTGGTGCAATAGCGTTCATTCCTCTTACAGTAGAGGTAAACAGGGAAGATTTTTATGTAAAGAGAACTCTGAAAAACCCTGCTTCCGCCTGAGGCGGATCATTCCTTCGGCTTCGCTCAGGCTTGTAGTGAGCGAAGCGAATCTGACGGCGTCTGAGGGAGCGAAGGGTCTAGAGATTCTTCCCCTTCACTTCGTTCAGGGTCAGAATGACAAATAGTGCGATGTAGACTTTTGCAGAGGTCTCGTAGAGGCACTTTTATTATGCGTATGCTTATTAATTCCCTCCCGATTCTGATTGTCTTTCTGTCGCTTGTTTTTCCTCCTGGCAGTAAGGCGCAGGAGGGCGTTATTCCTCCGCCAGGTACCCAGGTTATAGTGGAACCAAGTCAACTGTTGCTTGGTATTGGAGAAAGGGATTGGGTTAGGGTTACTGTGGTGGATGCCGCCGGCAGACCTTTGGCAGGGGTGACTCTGTCGGTACAATCGGACAGGGCAGATATCCTGTCCGTTTCAAAGGAAGGTCTTTCCGTTACAGACAATTATGGCCACATCAGTTTCTCTGCCTTAGGGAGACAAACAGGCGGTTGCAACATCAATATATTTGACGGCCTGAATACTGTTCGTATTAATACAGTTGTAAAGGAGTTAAGACGTTATGTACTCACGTTTTATTACGGCAATTCTGAGATACAGCTGGTCAATCCAACAGAGGTTACCAACTTTATTAAAATAAAGTTTTATCCCGACGAAGGTCAGGCCTATCCACCCATGTACCTCACCCTTTTGGAAAAACAGAGAAAGAAAGTAGTCCTCTCTGAGCAATATGGTGAGCCCTTACCGTACGGATGGGTTGAAGTAATGTCTACTCAAGAATTGTTGGGTGGGCTATGGACCAATAAGGGCTACCTCCCCTTGTATGAAAGCAAGTGAGGACAGGGACGGCCAATGCCAGGGAGTAAGAGTGGTTTTACTTTAATAGAACTTATAATGGTTCTTAGCGTCATGGCCATTGCCCTGGGTCTTGCAACGCCGGGGCTTTTTACAACCTGGGAAAAGGCAGAGTTTCAGAAAAATCTAAACAAGATAGTCTTCTTTTTGCGTGAGAGCCAGTTAGAAGCCGTCTCAAAGGCGCAGAAGGTATCTGTTGTGCTGGATATTAGTCGGAGAGAATTTTCACGGGGAGATGGACGGAGACTCGCCCTGCCGGACAATCTAAATATTGAACCCAAGTCCGATAAAACCTATACAAGGAGAAAGAAAATAAACTACCTCTTCTATCCTGGCGGGAAGGTAGTTGGTACAGAGCTGTTGGTTACCGGAAAAAGGAACCGGAATGCCATAATTTACATAGAACCTTTAACTGGACGGGCAAAATGCGCACTACGTTGAGGATTAGCTACAATAATCTCTTTAAGAATAGAGAAGGCTTCACTTTATTGGAGCTAATTTTTGTTGTAGTCATCATCGGCTTGCTGGCCGGTCTCATAGTACCCAGGTTTGTTGGAAAGGTAGGCAAATCTAAAGTTACCATAGCCAAGGCCCAAGTAGAGGCCCTGGCCACTGCCCTGGAGGCTTATAAAATGGATACAGCCCATTATCCGAGCAATGAGCAAGGACTGGCCGCTCTGATAAAGACCCCGCCCGGTGAAGACCGTTGGGATGGGCCTTACCTCCACAAGAATGTGGTTCCAAAAGACCCCTGGGGAGTTGAATACATATACAAATATCCAGGGCAACATGGCAGTTACGACATCATTTCTTACGGGTCAGATGGGAAAGAAGGCGGTACCGGCCAGGATGCCGATATTGTTAGCTGGGAATAGCGTAATTTGACCTTCCGCACTGGAGACAGACAGGTTTGCTAACCGACGTAGAGACAAAAGTAATAGAACTCTTGTTAAGCAAGGGAAGGGTCTCTTCCGCCGATGCTGAGCGTACAAGAAATCTGCAGAAGCAGACCAATGGAAAGGGCTGTAGGATATTATTGGACCTGGGCCTGATTTCCGAGGAAGACCTGCGGGACGCTTACGCCAGTTTATTAGACCTCCCCGTCTGGGAGAAGAAAAAGAAACAAACTTACCCCATAGTGGATGAACTTTCCTATAACTTCTTACTGGCAAACAAAGTGCTCCCCTTAGCGGTAGACAACGACGAGCTTCGGGTAGCCCTGGCTAACCCCTGCGACCCTTCTCTCATAGAGGTCCTCAGATACCAGGCAAATAAGAAAGACGTAAAGGTTCATGTGGGGTGTGAAAGGGATATAGTAGCCTCAATAAATGAGACCTACGCAGAGGACACTGAGCAACCCGCCGTGTCGGAAGGGCTGGCAATTGAACTCACAAAAGACATTGAGAAGCTGAAAGACCTGGCCTCAGAGGCGCCGGTCATCCGTACCGTAAACAGCATTATAAACAAGGCAATAGAGGTGAATGCAAGCGATATACACCTGGAGATGTTTGAAAAAGCCGTCCGTTTGAGATACAGGATTGATGGAGTACTAATACCCTTCCCAGCACCCTCCATGGAATTCTACCCCGCCATAGTCTCCCGCATAAAAATCATGTCCAAACTGAACATAGCGGAAAAGAGACTTGCCCAGGATGGGGGGATTAGGCTGGCTATCATGGGGAAACACATAGACCTCCGTGTCTCCATCATCCCCACAATCTACGGCGAGTCCGTCGTCCTGCGCATCCTTGACAGGAGCGCCGTCACGCTTGATTTGAACAAAATAGGTTTTGGAGAAGAGACGTTAGCCCAGTTAAGAGGGCTAATTTCCAGGCCGGAAGGGATGATACTCGTTGCAGGACCGACTGGCAGTGGAAAGACGACTACTCTTTACTCAGCCCTGGAGGAAGTCAAGAGTCCGGACTTAAAGATAATAACAGTGGAAGACCCCGTGGAGTATAGTATAGAGGGCATCAATCAAATCCAGGTTAATCCCCAGATAGGTCTTATCTTTTCTTCCGCCTTGCGGAACGTCTTGAGACACGACCCAGATGTAATACTGGTGGGCGAGATTAGAGACACAGATACGGCGAGGATAGCTATCCAGGCCTCCCTTACCGGCCACCTGGTACTATCTACCCTGCACACCTACGATGCGGCCTCTGCCTTTACGAGACTCCTGGATATGGGTATTGAGGCTTACTTGCTGTCCTCTTGCGTCATAGGTATCCTTGCCCAGCGGCTGGTCAGACGGCTCTGTCAAAACTGTAGACAGTCTTACTACCCAGACGATGAGATGTCTAAGGGGTTGCAGATAGGGAAGGCCCACCAACTTTTTCGTGCCAGAGGCTGTGAGGAGTGCAACAATACCGGCTACCGAGGCAGAACAGCCATTGCCGAACTCTTAATTGTGGATGACGACACCCGAAGGTTGGTATTAAGGCAAGAGGACTCCAAGGTTATAAAGAGTGAAATGAGGAAGAAAGGCATGAAAACCATCTGGGAAGATGGTATGTTCAGGGTCCTCAGTGGCATGACCTCCCTGGAGGAACTTTATCGTGTGGCAGTACAATAAGCCTGTAAACTGCTGGTACCTTTGCGGACACGTCCTCTCACCACAACCTCTTAACTCCCGTTCAGAGTCCCTGTAACCCTCCTCTCAGGGTTAAATTGTTAGAGCTCTCTGGAGAAATCCAGCACAAAGAGGTCATTGTGGGTCTGCCCGGGGCGGATAAAGCAATCCCTTAATCTGTCAGACACTGGGGCACAAGCTAGAAAGGCATATCATACAAGCTAAAGATTGCCATGAGCATGGAAATGACTACCAGGCCGATGACAAGGCCCATGAAGAGGATTAAGGCAGGCTCTACAAGGGTGACCAGTCTCTTAATGGACCTTTCTGCATCTGATTCCAGATTCTCAGCTACCCTGAGGAGCATAGTCCCTAATTTGCCTGTTTCTTCTCCGACGATGATGAGATGGGTCATAGCTCCGGGGAAGAAATCCTTGTTATCCAGAGAGGCACTGAGGGAGGTTCCCTTCTTTACATCTGCCTTGGCGCTCTCTACGACACTGGCCAGATAGGCATTGGAGAGCACCCCTTTGCCGATATCCAGGGATTTCAGTAGCGGTACTCCATTTTCCAGGAGGGTGCCTAGCGTTCGGGTGAAGCGGGCTACCTCTATGTCCCAGAGGAGTTTGCCAATAAGTGGGATTTTAAGCCTCTTGCGGGCTGTTTTTATATTTGTGGCCTTATTTTTAAATCGCCTGCGGTTGATGAGGTATATTGCAACTATAACGACAGGCACCAGCCAGCCATAGAATTTGACAAAATGGTTAAGAAAGAGGAGGAAGTGGAGGGAAAAGGGTAACGCCACGCCCATGTCAGTAAAGATTTCTGAAAATCTGGGTATCAAGTAGAGGATGATTACTGTAATGGATAGGGCCCCGGTAACGGCAAGGAGGATTGGGTAAAGCATGGCCGAGAATATCTCCTCCTGAACCTTGATGGTCCTCTCTTGGAAGGCGGCCAGGCGCTGTAATACTTGCGAGAGGACGCTACCCTCTTCACCGGCTTTGACCATATTGACGTAGACCTCTGGGAAGATTTTGGGATAGTGGGATAGTGAGGCCGCCAGGGACTTCCCTTCCTTTATACCTCTTAGTATTCCCTGGGAGGTGTCTCTGAGGACACTGCTTTTTTGAGAACGGGAGATAATCTGGAGGCTTTTATCCAGGGGGATGCCCCCTTCCAGCAGGGCCGCCAACTCCTGTGTAAAATACAAGAGGTCCCGCTTGGAGAGTCGCTGGACTGAGAGCCTCCTTTTGTGCCAGCCAATGTCCTGAACCTCAAGGACTATGTGGCCGGACCTCTTGAGCTCCTGTATCAGCTCTGCCTTGCTGGGGGACTCTTTGTTGCCCTCCACAAGCTGTTTCCCACTGGTAATGGCACGGTATCTAAAAGCAGTCATGGTTTATCTTCAAATACCTTTAGTTTCTCCAGGACTTCTTCTTCCCGTTTATCGTATTCCTCTTGCGAGATTTTTCCCTCTTCCAGAAGGGTATCTAGCTCAAAGAGCCGATTATAGAGGGATTCTTTACTTATACCCTTTTCTCCTGGTTTGGAAGCCTCTGCCGCAACTGAAGGGGACTGTCCCACGGCACCGGGGGTGGGGGCCTTTGCACCGAGGGCCTGCCCTGCCTGTGCGCCTGGAAGAAGCTTTACTACAAATTCCTCCTTGCCTTTTTCCAGGGTAATCTGCTTTTCTTCTATACGCCTTACCAGATAACCCGCTACTTCATCCCCTTCCTTTACAGTAAGGATGGGATTCTGTCCTGGAGCCGGGCTTGGGTGGCTAATCAGGGCCTTTTTCTTGCCTCCAATCGTAGCAGTCCCGTAGAGGATGAACTTGTCAATGGATACTGGAGGCGCGGCGCCCCTGGACGTGGAGTTGGGTGTTTTTGCTGAACCTTCTTTGTCAGAAACTGCTACTGCCCAATCAGTTCGGGTGTTGGAGAAGAGGTTATGTTCGGTTACGGGGTCATATTTATTGAGAGTAGGGGTTAACTTCTCTGTTGGAGCCTGTAATGTGGGGGGTAGAGGGGCGCTCCCAACGCCTCCAGTGTGGGATAGGGTCTCAGGTAAAGGGATGGTTAGTAGTATTGCTATCCATATAGCCAGTCCGATGTTAGTGCAGACTAGACCGGAATTGATATACATCATGGTTTTCCTCCAACCCCTTAAAGGGGTCCTGAAGTAGACGGTTGGCTGATGGGCCTTCCCCTTTCTGGCAGGCAGTCCAGCAGTGGGGCCGCCAGGATTGATTCTCCGAAGAGACACTTTGCTAATACTCATGGTGTATTTGTTCTCAGGGTTTTCCCTCAATGTTAGCGAAGGTAACCAGGGTTGCTGATAATGATAGACCACTGGGTGTGTCAAATCCACGGGTACTTATCTGCAAATCGTCAAAAAAAAAGAATCTGCTGGCGTTACTTTCAACGTCGTAAAGGAACTTTTGGAGCCTTGATGCACTGTTTATGTCCTCAATTTCTATGTTTACGAACATGCTGACCAGGTGTGGTACACTGGACAACAGTTCTTTCTTCTGGAACATACTCCGGGAGACAGATAGTCCGTTTCGCTGGGCTATGCCCTTCACGTCTGACTGTATTTTAGCGTTGGCAAGCTCTTCTGTAGAGGCGGAGTAAAGCCGCTGGGAGATAGAGGTATAATTCTTTTCCAGAAGCCTTAGATGATCTTTTATGTCTTTTTCCTTGGAGAGTAAATTCCTGTATTTTGTCAGGAGCATCTCTTGTGTTGCGATTCGTTCTCCCAAATCCCTCCGGGTGGCGAAAAAGGGCACTATGAGGGTGAAATAGATAATGGATATGCCTACCAGGGGTATTAATGCAAAAAGGATTACTCTTTCACGACGGCTAAGATTCTCTATAAACGCCCTTACTTTTTTCATGTTACGTCTATTGTACAGGTTTACTTACGCTGAGAGTAATCTTGAATCGTTCCTTGCCCTCCCTCGTCTTGACTACTGGAGAACTTAGGGCTACGCTCTCAAACAGGGGGGATGCCTCCAACAGGGGTATCAGACTTGTAGCGGAGGGTGCGACACCCTCTATGGTCAGGTGGCCGTGTTCAAATCTGTACCTGGTCATCCAGGCATCGTCGTGTAGAATTTTAGTTAATTCAAGCAATACGTCTGAGTTGGAGACGTAATTAGCAGTAAACGCCTCTAACTTGCCCAACGTCGTCTCCTGGGCCGCAAGCTGGCTCTGTAGTATTTGGACCCCTTTGACCTTGTCTTTGAGACTAGCAATCTCATGCCCAATATTTTCCATTTTCCCGGCCTTTCTGTTCTCGTCCAGATAGGGGACAACAAAAGAAAGGGTGACAAGGAGCAAGGAGAGTATAATGCATAAGGCTACTTGAATATCCAGTATCTTTTTGCGTGCGCCGGTAAGGCTAAAACTGTATAGGGCGGCTTCTGGGGTAAAAACGCCCGCCCCTACAGATTCCGTAGTTTCTTCTAAACAAGTTATCTTTCGCGGGGACTGGTTTTGTGAATCGCTGGGCATTGCGTCTGCACCAAGAGTCCTTATCTGCCCTGGCCTATCGGCCTCAAGCAGTGACGGAATATCGTCATACCCGGGGAGCAAGAGCGTCTTATGGAGGAAACCGTCCACGTAAAGACTGTAGTGGTAATAACCGTTCTCCTTGTTAATATAGGCTACGCCGCCTGGTGCACTTTCTGTAAGGGATAACAGCGCCAGGGGAGTAAAAATAACGCAAGAGGGGGACAATCCTAATGCCTTTAGTCTTTCTAGTACAGCGTCTAATTCTTCTTTTTTGGCTCCTGCAATAAATACCTTGGTAGCCTTGCCCTCATACCGTGAAGGAAATACATCGTAGTAGACGTCTTCCGGCTTAAACGGCAAAAACGTATCCAGTTGAAAAGCCAAAGACTCTTTGAATTCTTCTATTTTAAGGTTCGGAAGGTCCGTCTCTCTAACTACAGTTTTAGAGCGTGGCCAGGAAAGGATAATGGATTTTGAGAAGTTTATCAGGGGTTGAACCAACGGTTCAAATTCTGCCGGGTGTCTTACCAGAAAATTGCTTAGCCTCAGGCTTTCATAGGAGGCCCCATGGCCCCTTTTCCATACTTTTGAGACTATGAGGTCATTTCCGACGATGGAAAGGCCTACTGCCTTAGCGTTAAATAGATAGCGTAAAAAGGGAATCTCCACCATTGAGTATTACCAATCTGGATATGCGGCCAAGACCTTTAATTTTCCTTCTTCAGTAGTTACCAATATTCTATAAGTAAAGGAACCTCTTTCGCCATATGCCAGGGAATCAATAGATAGGTATCGTGAGGTCTCAAGGGTAATGTATCCAAGTAGGTCTTGTAGCTTGCTACCTGCAATGCCCAAGTGGAAGAGTGTATCGCTCAATTCCTGAGGGTTGGCTATAAATCCTTTTACGTCACGAATTTTTATAAATCTATCTGCCAAATCCAGGTCCATATGAGGGAGACTGGCAAGCACCTCCCGAGGGGCGTAATTTATATTAACCTTGTCACCATAGATGGTTATTTTATCACGAATTAGCCCATATACGGCAGGCGTTGCGTCCTTTACAAGGGACAGTTCCTCTATGCCCTGAAAAGGGCCGTTCCTTGGCCCATAAGGTCTAGGTAAGGACTGGTAGTACTCACTCTCTGCACCGTTTGCGTGAGGGAGGTCGTCCTTGTCCAGCCAATCCAGGACGCTGTCAGTAAGGCTGTCGGCCTCGGCTGAAGATGCGCCAGCGGCTAATAGAAACTTGTGAAAATGTCCTTTCCTCTCTTCGTTTATGGTGTTAAGGTTAAACTTCCCAGCTTCATCCTCAATCCTGGTCTTACATGTTATATTTCCTGCTTTCATGACACGTACATAAGGGCCAGTGAGTAAGGTGGGGACATTCTTGCCGCCCTTTGATCCAGGAGCCTTCTCCGGTATAATTTCCTCCTCTCTCGTCAGTTCTTCTTCTGTCATGGATAAAGGGACCTCCTTCGTGGTTTCTTCTTTTGACAGCCTTTTCTCTTTCTTGGCGCTGATTCCCTGGAGCTCCCTTTCTGTCATTTCAGAAGGTGAAGAAAATACATAGTTTAGGGTATGCGTACATGCACTTCGTGCGGCGTAACTACACCTGGCCCTTTCAATATCCAGCCTCTGCCTCTTTAAGGAAAGGGCTGTAATTTCTGAAACCGACGCCGCAATAACACTGATAATAGTCACCACCCACAGGACTACAATAAGGACAAAGCCATTACTGGAGCTATAATCTCCTCTTTTGCTCCCTCTTTTAGAAGAGATAGTTTTATAGCCCTGGACGGATGGCCACTTGAGCCTATCTTTTCCCATACCTTTCTTTCCCCTTTGCTTCCGGTATATTTAGTCTGCGGCTTTTCTTCTGCCTGTTCAGACACTGCCCCCTGCTTATCCCCTGTCAGGTCAATCAAGTACTCAAAGCCGATACGGCCATAGGAGTCCAGCAGTTTTAGTTCCTCCGTTTTCGCCTCTGCACTGATATTGGGGTACGACCCGAAGGGGTTTGCCTCCTCGCCAGGTAATAATTTGGTCTCGCCATAAAGGAGGTCAAACAATCCCTGGCGGTTCTTTTTTACAGAATAATAGGCAATTACAAGCCCACTGTCGTAATGGTTATATAGAGAAAGAGGCGTTACAAAGGAGACGAAATCCTCCCTGGCTACAAACAGGCTGTTCGTATGCTCGTGAAATCTGAGGGACGCTACCTGTCGGGTAAAGAAACTACATACAGCCTGTCTGTTCGCATTGGCCTCTATCCTTTCATACCTGCTTTCTACAAGGCGGAAGACCATGCGTAAAGAGCCTGTGGCCGCCAGTATCAGCATTGAGCCGATGGTAACGGCAATCAGCAGTTCTATAAGCGTAAAACCATCGCTTTTCTTATGCATGACTACTAACAACGGAGGATTACTCTCGTGGAGGTGTTTTAAGGACCTTCTTTTGTAGTCTTGCGCTGGAGACCTCAATGCCTCCAACGGAGACGTCATAGAATAAGGTTGGGGACGAAGTAGATTCCCTGGTGTCAGTCTTGTCCTTAGAAGATTCGTATTCCTTGATCTCCCAGGCAATATCCCTGGCTACAAGCCCCTGCCACACCCTCTCCTTTCCCTTTGTGGTGGATGTGTCCTCTAACAGCCCTAGCAAGGCCTCGTCTGCCTTTGATTGTGCCAGGAGTAGTTTCCGTGAGGCGAGTTCAGCCTTCCCCGCCAGCCGCAAGGAGTTGGCTATGAAGTCCAATAAAAGGCACAGGGAAAAACCCAAGATTGCCAGAGCAACCAGCATCTCTAGCAGGGTAAAACCCCCGCGGCTGGTGAACGACCTGTCTTTTAGGTGAAACATCACTACTTCTGCTCTTTTCTCAAGGACTCTATGAGTTTTAGTTTTTCTTCAAAGTTTTTGGTAGCTAAGTCAATTTCGTCACTAGTACTCACTATGCGTGGTGTCAAGAGTACCAACAGTTCAGTCTTTCGCTTCGTCTTGTCTTCGGATTTAAAAAGCTTGCCCAGTAGTGGTACTCTATTCAGTACGGGTACGCGCCTAATCGTATTTTCCAGGCGGGTTTCTATTATTCCACCGATGACTATTGTGTGTTCGTCTTCCACTGTCAGAAAGGTTTCTGCCTTTCTCGTAGTAAACCTCGGAGAGTTAATACCTCTGGTGACCTCTTGAGCCAGGTTGGTAACCTCCTGGGTAACCTGTATGGTGACCATTCGGTTCTCTCCAATCCGTGGTTTTACGGTAAGGATGACTCCTATGTCTCTGTATTGAACCTGGTTCTGAGTGGCAAAGGTACCTCCAGTGGTAGTTGGGGTGGTTCCAGCTATAGGTACAGATATTTGTTGGGCGAGGATGGGCTCTGATGCGCCAACTTGGATGGTAGCCGCTTCCTCATCCTGCACCAGGATATGGGGTGTGGATAAGACCTCCACCTGGGTGGTAGTGTCCAGGAGGTTAAAAATAGTGGTTATATCCTTTCTAAGTCTGAAGACCCTTGTTCCTCCTGACAAGGGGTTTGGGACGGCGGCGGCCGAGATAACGGAGCTGGGCTCCAGGGAAATGAGTCCACTGCCAAAGTTTTGCCTGAAAAAGTGCTCCACCCCGTATGCCAGGGCATCGGTGAGGGTCACCTCTGCAATAAGTACCTCTATGAGCACCTGCTGAGGGGTGGTATCCAGAATTTCTATGACACGTCTGATGTCCTGATAGTCAGCAGGTGGTGCCTTTATGATTATAGAGTTGGTGGCTGGTTCAGCAATAATCTTCATAGGACCCCTTGTGGCCGCTGTCCTCCCTTGCAGGAGCACCCCACCACCTGTTACCTCTACCTGGGTAGGCACAGCGGCGGGCGTAGGCCCTTTGCGCAGTTCTGCCCCCACCTGTTCGCTGTAAATCTCGTTCAGGGCAGCGGCAACGGTCTCAGCCTTTTGATGCTGTAACTTATATACATAAAGTTGCATGGCCTTTTCTGCTATTGCTACGTCTATGTTCTCAATCCAGAGGTCCACGGTGGAGAATAATTCCGGTGTGTTAGTGGCCACTAACAGTTTATTGGTGTCTTGAAAAGGTATGAAGGAAAGCTGACCCTTTCGCCCTTTGGTTACTGCCCCCAGGGACTGAGCCAGGGCATCCAGGTCTTTAGCGAGGTTCTGGGCGTTAGCATGGCGTATATTGTAGAATTTTAGGGCCTTGCCAGCAAAGAAGGGGACGTCAAAGGTGCCGAGGACCGTAAGTAGCCTCTCCATATTGGAGGCCTTGTCGGAAATTACCAGGGCATGGGTGTCGTTGGGGGCAATAACAAAGCCAGCAACGGTCATGAAGGTGCGGAGCGTAGGTATTATATCTTGCGGGGCAATGTGTTCACAGGGGACGATTTGGGTTACTATATCCTCTGTGGAAGTCAATACCCTTTTCCCAACATCTACAACGCCTTGCTCCTGTCTGGCCTCCTGAATGGGGAGCACCTCTAACACCTGACCCTTCTTGACATGGGCGAACCCATTTACGTTGAGGGCTGTCTGGATTATCTGGAGCAACTCTGATTGTCGGAACTTGCCTGCGGCACGAAGGGTTATTGCACCGGTTACTTTTTTATCAACTGTGTAGTTAACATTAAGCAGGTCACCGAACAGGAGCTGGAGTACCTCCTTTATGTCTGCTGATTGGAAGTTTATAGAAACCTCTACCTTCTCTTCCTCGGAGGGGACAGGAGGAGCTACTTCGGCCTTTTCAGTCTTTTTGGGAAAGGTAAATTCCTTAGGTACTGCCTTTAATTCCTTTTCTCTTAGTACCTCTTCTTCTGTTTTTTCCTCAGAGACCTGCCATTCCCATTTAGGCGGCTTTTTGGTCTTGGCTTGCGGGGATACAGGCTCTGCTGTTTCCCCCTGGGTGACTTGCCCCTCTTGTTCAGGCCCTTCTCTCACCGCAGGAGGCATATCTGCCGCTTTTACTGGCTGAATACAGCCCAGGATGAGGCATATGACTAACAGAATGTACAACCCCATACTCTTGCACTCAGAAAATATCATACTGCAGGCCCTGTCTAAATCTCACAGCCTTACGGCTCTTCGGTAGATACCTCAATTATCCCACCCAGCACCGCCTCGCCCGCTGTTTCCCTTACACTCCCACTAAAAGGGGTATCAAAGGCAGGGGCTCCTGCCTTACTGGCATCTTCGGCACTGGCAAAATATATCCGCACCGCCCTTAGCTCAACCAGTTCTGTGGGGGTGTCCAGGGAATAATCGCCCTTACCGTCAACAACCCCCAGTGCCTTTGAGCTTTGGGCGTCAAATTCTGTAAATTCAGTTGCAAAGAGCAAATCTTCTCCAGAAGTGTACGAAAATACCCCTCTGCCTCCTTCATCGGTTGTGAAAATACCGAGAAACCTTGCGGGTAAGTCTCTACCCTCTGTTGTCTCGGTCAGAAATATATTAAAGCGGGTCGTGGCGGGCAGTCCCCTTACCCTTACAAATAGTTCACTCCTCAGAGGGTTAAGTGACACAAGAATTGTTATCCTGCCCCTGGCATCTGGCAGTAAGGTTGGTTCCAATTCAAAGGCTCCCACCGTTCTTAATTCGCCCCTTCCCCGTTTGTCATAGGTATGTGGTGCTTCCACCTCTGCAAAGGCATGCCCCATCCCCAGCGTTACCAATGAGATAAAAAGGGGAAGCCAAATAAAACAGCGTAGCAATGGGCTTGCCATCCTATATCCCTCCGATGCAAAAGAGTCTTTCCTAACCCTAGAGAAATAGTTGCTATAAAAACAGTTTATGTTTGACCGCCTTAGAAATCAAGAATAATCTTTTTCTCTATCTGGGGCCGATATGGGCGTGGGCAAATACTTTTTGTCTTATATCTCCCGTTTATGTAAGGAGATAAAATCCCCCTCGCCACCCCTAAAGAGGGCTTCTCCTAACGTCGTGTTGCTTATGTCTGTGGTCAATACAAAGAGTAACTAAGAATGACAGGTGGATTCTTTCCGCCCGTGCAAAATAGGCTATAGCTTTCCCAGCGCATCAATGGTGGCCTTTACCAGGGGGTGAATCTCTAACTGGGCGTTTTTATCAATAATCCAATCGTTACCGTCTGCCTTGTCGTGTGAAACGAAGCCGTCCATCCTACTTAAAACCTTTTTTTGCAGTATGCCCTTCGCCTTTGAGTATTTACCCTCCCTGACCTCATCTATTACCCTGTCCAATATAGTAATCAACTTTTCTTGGTATTCACTCTTTTCGTACTCCGAATCGGGGCGTTTAGACATTTTATGTTTTATTATTCGGAGCTGTCTAACAATTTCGGCAGGGGTGGAAGCGGGTGTGGTGGCAGAACGGGCTTTTTGCTTGGGTGTGGGTTCTTCGCTGGTCGTTACAACCTCTTTTGCAGGAGAGGTTTGTGGGCCTTTTACCCCTGTGTGGGACACAGAAATGGTTACATTGCTGGTAGCGCTCATAGGAGGGGTTCCATTGTCTGTAGCTGTGAAACGGACCGCATAGCTACCTGCGGAGCCTGTGGGGGGCGTCCACTGAAACGTCTGGCTGGAGGGGTCAAATTCTGCACCCGTGGGCAGTGTGCCAGTGGCAAAGGTGAGGGTGTCTTCATCGGTATCCAGGGCCTCTATTTTGGTGTAGAATGAGGTGCCCTCCACTAGACTCCATCTGCCCGGGAGCATCAACATCGGTGGATTATTTCCCTTGAGCACATTTATGGAGACCTCTTGCGCATCGCTCAAGGGTGGAGTGCCGTTATCCGTTACATCAAATTTTATGTTAAAAATTCCTGGCGTCTTCGGCTCCCAACTGAATACCCCCGTATTTTTGTCCAGATGGGCACCAGGGGGTAGTTTACTGGCCGCAAAGGTAAGCGTATCACCGTCTTTATCCGTGGCCTTGAGTTCAAGCCTTACACCCTCGCCCACTTTCACTGTTTTGCCTTCTATAGGATGCCATGTGGGCGGGCTGTTTTCCCCCAGTACCCTTATGGCCATCTCTCGTGAGGCGGTAAGTGGGACAGGACTCTGGTCGGTAACGGTGAACTTTATGCCGTAATAATTATTTGCAGAACCCTTCCCCGGCGTCCACTTAAAGATGCCACTAACGGGGTCAAGGGAGGCGCCTTTGGGGAGATTGGTAGCTGAAAATATTAATGGGTCCCCATCCGGGTCAGAGGCCTTTAGCTGAAAACTCAATTCTTCTCCCTCCTTTATGGTCTTGTCCTGGAGGGCATAAAGGCCAGGAGGTTGATTCTTTCCCACGCTTATTGTAGTGGTGGCACTTGCGGTGGCCCCGTACTCATCTACAACCGTCAGGCTCACCTTATAAATGGACGGTACCTTGTACCTGTGTTCAACCCTTGGGCCGGAGGCTGACTCCCCATCCCCTAAATTCCATTCGTAAGAGACTATGTTGCCATCCGGGTCAAGGCTGTGGCTACCGTCAAGGGTCACCTTTTCACCGTATATGACCCACTGCTCTGGGCCAGCACTGGCCACGGGCGGGAGGTTGGAAGTGGCTATAGCATAAAGCCTGGCGTCACTGCAAAAGTAGACCGTGCCGTCCGTACCTATGACAGGCGGGGTGATTCGTTGCCCCTTGACCAGGTATTTCCACTGCTCCCGGCCGTCTCTATCCACTACGTACAGGCTACCGGTGTCTGCATCCCTTTGAACTGTTAGGAATATTTTGCCCTCTTCGCTGAGGGCTGGTGTGGTTATCACTCCTGGGATTTCCTGTTTCCACTTGAGATTGCCCCTGGAATCCAGGGCATAAAGGTAATCCCTTCTATCCGTAGATGCCCCTGAACCTATGTACACAGTGCCGTCTCTACCTAGAGCAACAGAGGACTCTCTGATTTCGGCTTCTTCTATTGTGTATTTCCACCTCAGGGCCCCATCTCTACCCACGGAATGCAGTTCTCTGTTGGACGAGGCAAAGTACATCGTCCCATCTGTGCCCATGACGACGGGGCCAGTCTGTCCGGCGGCTTCGTATATAGATTTTGCATACCCGTTTGCTGGAGAGATGGAAAATAGCTTGTTGCCGCCAGTTGTATATACGGACCCGTCAGGGGCTATAACCGGGCAACCCCGAAAGGTTGTAGGGATAAACCACCTGAGCGAACCATCTAGTTGGAGTGAAAACAGGGACTGTGCCGCAAAATAGACCATCCCTTCCTGGCTCAGGCTGGGAGAATCAATCCCCACCGAACCTCCTGCGTAGTGCTTCCATTTTGTCTTACCTTCTGGGTCGATGGCGTAGAGAATTTTTTGCACGTCATTACCCACGTACAGTGTACCGTCCGTACCTATGGCAGGGACGGCTTTTACTGTCCCTCCTATAGATATTTGCGACTCCAGTGTACCTCTGGTATTAAGACCGTATATAATGCCGTGGTTAGTAGAGACCACAAAGATTTTGCCTTCGGGGCCGATAATGGGAGTCCCTAGGTCGTCTTCCCTGGAGGCGGTGTGGATCCAGCGTATCTTAAACTCATTTCCACAGGTGGTAGGAGTGGAGGCCGTATTACCCAGGTCATGCCTTAGCTTTGGCCATGCCGAGTCAGCTAATTGTGCACTGACGTTACCGCCAGCCATAAGGCATAACACAAGATAAAGCGCAAGGACCACAGAGGTACGATGCATATAACTCTCCCTTTGCGGAAAATCACGAAAATTTTTATGAAAACTATTATACCGAGACCTCTGGAAAACGCAATTTTTTTAAAACTGAGACCTACGAAAGACCTTTATTTATGGGTATCGGCCCAACTGCGTTCCGAACAAAGTACCTCCTTATCTACTACATCAAAAATCCCACACAGCATTGGGGGCAGAGCCCCAATGCTATAGCCCTGGTGCTCCGCCACCAGGGCTTACCAGGGATTATCTCCTTGATATCTGGCTGAGATAATTCTAAACTTTGTGTGGTAAGGGACCTCTGCAAAAGTTACCGCCGCACTGCCTGTCATTCTTCGCTTCGCTCAGGCTTGTAGTGAGCGAAGCGAATCTGACGGCGTCTGAGGGAGCGAAGTCCGCCTGAGGCGGATTAGAGTCGCAACCTAAAGTCACGCCTTAGGCGGATCCGCCCGCCCAAAAGTTCGCCTCGGCGAATCTGTCTCAGGCACGACTTGCCCTGAGCGAAGCCGAAGGGATGGCGGACTTTCAGCCTGAGGCGGAAAGAATCTGACACGAAGTGTCACCCTGAGCGGGAGCGAAGGGTCTAGAGATTCTTCGCTTCCCCTTCGCTCTGCTCAGGGCTTTGGCTCACTCAGAATGACAGGTGGTGTTTTGACGACTTTTGCAGAGGCCTCAAGAGGAGAAACCCATGAAATCAAAGAGCCTTTTTATAGCACTTTTATCCTTCTACCTTTCTATTGCCAGTCTCCAATACCTTACCTGTGGCGAGACACAAGCCTTTTCAGACAATGGCAAAGAACATAGTGCGTGGGGACTCCCAAAACCTCAAAAACAGTTATTGATAAGAATAGGCTATGTGGTTTCTCATGACCCTAATTGGAAAATACCACACTGGGTGAGCTATCATCTAACTAAACACTATGTCAAGGCTGAAGCGCTTGTGCCAGGAAAGCCTTTTAAAGCCGATCCCGACTTACTACCAGGACAAAGGGCAGAGTTAGCAGACTACAAAAACAGCGGTTATGACAGAGGACACTTAGCGATGCAGGCAGACATGCGAGGCCGTAACAAACAGTGCGAATTTGAGTCATGTTATCTATCAAATATTGCACCACAATTGCCCTCTTTGAACCAGAAGATATGGCTACACCTGGAGAAGAAGGTACAAAAATGGGCTGAAAAATTCGGCGGGGTTTGGGTAATCACAGGCCCTATTTTCAAGGATGGAAAGATTAGGAAGACCATAGGTTCAAACAGAGTTGCTGTACCTGCGCAATTTTATAAGATCGTTGTGCGAAATGTCCATGGTAAGCCTGAAGTCTTGGCCTTCATCATAGACCAGAACACGCCTTATAATGACGAAACTAAGCGACTGACACAATTTTTAACTTCCGTTAATAGAGTGGAAGAGCTCACAGGACTAAACTTCCTTCGTGAGCTACCTGATGACATAGAGGATGCTATTGAAGCAGCCGTTCCACAAGAGATTTGGAATTAGGTTTTCCTGTATATCGTAAAGAAATACCAGTTACTTTGGGAGAATGTGGGGCTATCAGGAGGGGCGCACTAAACTTCTAGGTCTGCTCCACAGACTACAGCGCCTTGGGATTGGAAGAGGCTTATAAATACAATAGCTTAGCTACTAGAAGAAGTCCCGGGAAGGGGCCGATAAGCCGAGTTCTGTCGTGGGTATTCAATCGGGCCATTACCTGCGCTGAAAAGGCCCTGGTGGCGGAGCACCAGGGCTATAGCATTGGGGCTCTGCCCCCAATGCTAGGGCATAGCTCCATAAGCCGTACCATGATTTACTGCCAGGTATTGGCCAGGGACACCAGGGCCTTTTGTGAGGCCATAAACTTCTAGCCAAAATATTCTTGCCTTGAAAGATATTGGTGGTACAATTTGAATTGCAACAATACATTTTCTTAAGGGGTGGTCTAAATACGAAGGGGAGGCAGGATGGCTAATTTTGATACCAAAATGGTTTGTGAGATTGTAGGAATTACTCCTACACAAGTACATTACTGGGACAAGACGGGTATTATGAAACCCTCTGTAGTCCCGGCCAGTGGTTCAGGTTCAAGGCGTTTGTATTCCTTTGTTGACCTGGTTCAGTTTAAGGTGGCTAAGTCCCTGAAAGATGCTGGGCTTAGCCTCCAGAAGATTAGAAAAAGTCTCAGGTGGCTAGGGGCAAACTATCCTGACATTAAACATCCCCTTGCAACCCTTAAATTTCTTACTGATGGGGAGACCGTATTCAAAGTGTCCAGTGATAAAAATGTTATTATTGACACCCTGAACAGCGGACAGATTATACATAGCATAGCCCTCGGCGGACTCATACAAGAGCTAAAGAATAAAGCCAAGACCTCTACTATGAAGTGGAGGGAAAAGGTAGAGTATCGGGGCAGGGAATACGCCGTAGTCGTAGAACCAGACCTGGAGGACGGGGGCTATGTAGTGGAGTGCCTTGGCATCCCAGGGTGTTTCTCCCAGGGGGAGACAAGAGACGAGGCCGTTGAGAATATTAAGGACGCCATAAAGGAGTGTAAGGCGGTACTGGAGAAGAAGGGGAAGCTGGTCTATCGGTAGAGGAGTTTCTTGGATACTACTAGGAAATCTTGGTCTGGTGAGTACCAGGAAGAAGAAAGAGGGCAGGAAAGGGGTGCCCCCTTCGGTGGACTATGACGCCATAGAGTTGATGATAGCAGTTTGAAGTAGTAGAAATCACTCCGTGAGGATAAAGGCTAGACCCTGGAAAGACTGGCAAGGGCCACTGGTACTGAGCTAACAATTGGGTTTCGGCCTGTACGACGGAAACAGGTAGCCAGTAGCAGCAGGCTTTAGCCTGCGTTAGAGTCGCAACCTAAAGGTTGCGGCTACCTGGCTACTAGCTACCAGTCAACACTGGGCAGGGGCAAGCCCTGCCCCCACTAGTCAACCGGGAAGGGGCCGATAAGCCGAGTTCTGTCGTGGGTGGCCATTACTCTAGGGTAGTGGTTGCCCACTACCTCGCCCTGAACCTTATTGGTTCAGGGCCTCATAGCGGCTTACCCGGAGGGACACTCCGTACCAATAAGGTGCGGGGCCTGAAGCGGGCCACTTCCTTCCCTCCCTATTTAGCCTTTCTCCAGGTGGGGTTTGCCGTGCCAGCCCTGTCGCCAGGACTGCGGTGGGCTCTTACATTAAGGGGCCTTGATTGGCCCCCCCGCCTTTTCACCCTTATCCGCCTGAGGCGGACGGTATGTTTTCTGTGGCACTTTCCCTGAAACCCCTGTTACGGGGTCCCGGTGGGCGTTATCCACCACCTTGCCCTGTGGAGCTCGGACTTTCCTCTCGTCCGCTCCGCCTGAGGCGGAACGGACGGGCGGCCACCTGGCCCCTTCCCGGCAAGAACAGTATGCAGTAGGGAGTAGGCAGTAAGGAGAAAGACAACAGGTTTTGGTGCCTACTGCTTACTGCTTACTGTTCCGGAAGGTACAGAATCTTACAGCAGTTCTTGCAGAGGGTCAGTTTCTGGTGTCGGAGCAGGAGGTTTATCGTCTGAGGGGTTAGCCTCATGTTGCATCCACCACAGTCTTCACCGTGTACTTCTACCACTGCAAGACCATCTTTTTCAATAAGCCTCTGGTACTGCGTAAGGGCTTCTTTATCAAGGAGGTCGGCGTTTTCTTTCCATTGTTTCTGATATACCAGGGTCTCTTTTTCCAGAGCCTCTAGTTCTGCCTCTACGGAGCCAGCATACGCCGAAAACTCCTTTTCTTCCCCCTGAATCTTTTTCTCTAATTCTTTCTCTTCTATACGGAGTCCTTCCAGTTTGGACATCATGGAGAGGATTTCGTCCTCCAGTACGCTCTTATCCGCCTCTTTGCTGCCTACCTCTGATAGTAGGGCGGTGTATTCTTTATTGTTCTTAATCTGGAAGAGTTTGCCCCTTAATTTCTTTATCTCCTCTTCCAGGCATTTGTATTCCAGTTCCTTGCCGTCTGTATCTTTTTGGAAGTCTCTTGATTCCTTTTGTTTTTGTGTCAGAAGTCCCTTCCCTTGTTGGACCTGTGCACGCCCTTTTTCCAGGGCGGCCAGCAAGGTCTCCCTCTTTTTTGTAAACTCAATTAGCCTGTTATCTATGGACTGTAGGTGTTTTAAGACCTCCATTCTATCGGTTAGGGTGGTCTTATTGGTTGCTTCCAATTCCGTCCAGGAAACCCCCTAATTTCCTACTTCTAATGGGATGTTGTAATTTTCTGATGGCCTTGGCCTCTATCTGACGTACCCTCTCCCTGGTGACGTTAAATTTCTTCCCCACCTCTTCCAGGGTATAAGTATAGCCATCGCCTATACCATAGCGGAGTTTTATAATCTCCCGCTCCCGATAGGTAAGGGTACCCAGGACGGCGTTAATCTTGTCCTTGAGCATCCCCTGGGTAGCGGCAGAGACGGGAGACTCGGCCTTTTCGTCCTCTATAAAGTCCCCAAAACTGCTGTCTTCACTCTCCCCTACCGGCCTGTCCAGGGAGATTTGATAGCGGGATATCTTCATTATCCTCCTGGCCTCGGGGACGGAGATCTTTACCTCCCTGGCAATCTCCTCTATAGTAGGCTCCCTGCCTATCTCCTGTACCAGTTTTTTGGAGACGTTCCTTATTTTACTCATGGTCTCTATCATGTGGACAGGTATCCTTATGGTCCTGGCCTGGTCTGCGATGGAACGGGTGATGGCCTGGCGTATCCACCAGGTGGCATAGGTGCTGAATTTGTAACCTCTCTTGTACTCGTACTTATCCACCGCCCTCATGAGGCCGGTGTTGCCCTCCTGGATGAGGTCAAGGAAGCTCAGTCCCCTGTTGCGGTATTTCTTGGCGATGCTGACCACAAGGCGGAGGTTGGCGCTAGAGAGGTTCCTCTTGGCGTCTTCGTGCTCTTCGCAGAGGGCATCAATGCACTCCAATCTCCTCTTCAGACTCTCGGGAGATTCGGCCACCCTGGATTCCAGCTCTGCCAGCTGGAGTTCCAGTTCCTTTGCACGGCCATTGGTGCTGACCCTGCTTGCAAGCTTGGCTATCTGGGTCTGGAGGGAGCCCATCTCGCCGGAGACCTCGTGGAGTCGCTTTACTAAAGAGTAGAATTTCTTTGCCTTTATGTTGAGCATCTCAACTGTTTCCACGGCCTCTCTCCGTCTGGCACGGATCTTCCGCATGAGCCTCAGACGTTCGTTCTCTGGGGTCCTCCTGGAGCGGAGCTTTCTATAAGTGTCCGCGTTCTTTTTTAACAGTGCCTTTAGTCTCTTGACATAGTAGGGTATCTTCTGGAATATCTTCTCCCTCCCATTGTCTACCGAGATGTCTATCTTGAGGTTGCGCTCTATGCGCGGCCCCCCAATGTTGTTGAGGGACTCCAGGGCCTTTATGTACTCCTCTATGACATAATCTGACTGAAAGATCTTTCTAAGTACACGTTTCCTGGTCAGTTCTATCTTCTTTGCCAGCTCTATCTCTTCGTCCCTGCGGAGGAGGGGTATCTCCCCCATCTGGGTGAGATACATCCTTACGGGGTCATCTATCTTCTCCAGGATACTCTCTTCCGCTTCCTCTTCAGGAAAGGCCTCTTCCTCCTCAGGCCCTAGTGTATCCCGGCTCTCTACCTCCGCCTCATCAATGAGGTCTATCCCCATCTCGTCCAGCATTATGAGGATATCGTCTATCTTTTCCGGTGATACTACGTCATCCTCGGGAAGGAGGTCGTTCAGTTCCTCGTAAGTGAGGTACCCCTTTTCCTTTCCCTTCTGGACGAGGGTTTTAATCCTCTGACCTAGCTTCTCCATTAATCTATAAACCTCCAACAGATTCGCTTTGCCCACTACGAGTTTTATCTTTGGGTACGAGTCCGCCTGAGGCGGATGCCCTTACCTTATTCCTCTCATGAAATTCCAGCAGGAGACTATCTTCCTCCCCTTGCTGATGGGATTTTGAGCCTATTGCCCTCTCCTTAGTATAACTTATTTTTTCCCTATTTTCCCGCCGTTTCATAAAATTAAGACAGTCCGCAAAATGCCTCCGGTAATCCCCTTTTTCTTCCTCCATAGCAACGTCTGCCAGCATCCTGGCCACCTCTCCCTCGTCAAAAAGGGGGGCAAGGTCTTTTTCTGTCACCTTCCCCCTTTCTTTGTATGTCTCAAAGGCCTTCTCCGCCAACTGGTTAATGGCCTGATTGATAAACTTATTGTGGCCTACCTCCAGGAGGTACTCCCCTATCAATTCATTGTGGGCCAGGAGCAGTCCCAGGAGTCCTTTCTCCGTCATGCCCTTATGCGTGGCCCCGGTAGGGGTCGTATCCGTCCCTTCTCCGCCTGAGGCGGACCCAAGGGCAGGCCCTGAACCAGAACGGTGCAGGGCAGGCTTAGGTAGATTAGGCGACGAATGGGCAGTCTTGCCACTCCTGGCCGGCCCTGTACCAGTACGGTTCAGGGCTGGCAGAGACCTTGAGAGCTGACGCCGTAACACCCCCTCCTCCACAGATATCTCCTCGGCCAAGTGTTTGATGGTAAGCTCCCTCTTGAGTTCGTCGGGTATCTGGGCCACCAGGGGGAGGAGTCCCCTGGCTACCGCCAGCTTTCCCGAAGGGGTAGAGAGGTCCCATCTCTGAGAGGCCCTCTTCACCTTAAAGTCAAAGAACTCCGCAGCCCCCCCTACCTTCTCCAGGAAGGAATCCCTTCCTTCTTTTAAGAGGAGGTCACAGGGGTCATAGCCCTCGGGGAGCTCTGCTATCCTGGTCTCAACATCCTCTTTTATAAGGGTTTCCACGTTTCTCTCGGCAGACTTTAGCCCTGGGGCGTCACCATCCATCACCAGCACCACCACCTCTGTCCACGGGCGGAGGAGTCTTACATGCTCCTCCGAAAGGGCAGTCCCTAATAGCCCTACTGCCCAGGAGATCCCATATTGGTGGGCCATAATCACATCCGTATAGCCCTCCATTACCAGTACCTTCTTTTCCCTAAAGATGGTCCCCCTGGCCAGGTCAACCCCATAGAGACATCCCCCTTTATGGAATAGGGCCGTCTCAGGGGAGTTAAGGTATTTAGGCTCCGTCCCGTCTAATGACCTGCCTCCGAAGGCTATCACCTTACCAGTCAGGTCTGAGATGGGGAACATCAACCGGTTTCTGAACCTATCGTAGCAACCTTTCTTACCTTCCCGGGCTATCACCAGCCCCGCCCCTAGCAGGGTCTCGGCAGAGATACCCTTACCCTGGGCTGCGGTCAAGAGGCCGTCCCAACGGTCAGGGGCATAACCTATACGGAATTTCTCTATAGAACCCCTGTCTATCCCTCGTTTGTCCAGGTATTCCCTTGCCTGCTTACCCTCCTCAGAGGCTAGACATGCCTGAAAGAATCCGGCCGCCAGGCTGTTTGCCTGGTAGAGATAATCCCTTTTCTCGTAGGAGGCATCCCGTCTCGGGGGTATATCCACCCCTGCCTTCCTGGCCAGTGACCTGACCGCCTCAGAGAAGGAGAGACCTTCCTTCTTCATCAAGAAGTTAAAGACACTCCCCCCCTCTCCACAACCAAAACACTTGTAGAACTGTTTTTCCTGACTTACGGTAAAGCTAGGGGTCTTTTCGTTGTGGAAGGGGCAAAGACCTGTATAATTTTTGCCCCGTCGGTTGAGGGGTACGTACTGGCTGACGATAACTACAATATCTGTATACCTTTGGACCTCTTCTATCTTTTCTCTGGGTATACGTACTGTCCCGGTCATTAGCAGACTAAGCTTTCAAAAATACCAAGTATACCACAAAAAAAGAAAATGTCAAGGAGGGTGGGGGGTATATTGCGGTGAGGAATGACTGGCCAGTAGCTAGTAGCCAGGGAAAAACATTATTCCTTTATGCTGACTACTAGCTACTACGTATTAGGTCCCATGTTCCACAGCCTCTGCCTGGCCTCGTTCACGCTCCACAGCCCCGAGCGTACCAGACGCTCCGCTATCTGGCTCTTAAGCGGAAGACTCCGGTTTGATCTACATTGCAGATTTTTCTGGTGAAGGGGGCTGAATACCAGGTAACGGTAGTTGTATTTGGAGAGGAGGTTGTGGTGACGGCAGGAAACGTGACCAAGAAACACCTCTTGAATTCTCGAAGGTTTTATACGCAAGGGTACGGTCAAAGAAAATATCTAAGAGACAATATAGCGTCCATATTTTTTCACTAAGCTCGCTATCTTTACTAAGGTCTTCCACTTTTAGTCCGACTTCTTTTGCCTTTTCAATATTTATGCCTCTCCTATGGGAAAAATGGGTTTTCTGTGTGGAGAGAAAATAGTTCGCAATTTTCGCAGCTTTTTTCTTATCAATTTTCATGTATCTTATTAACCATTCCAGGGCAAGTTGTTTAGAAAGCTTTATAGCGTTTTCACATATTTCAAAGATGGTAAAATCATATTTTGACAAAAGAGGTAGATATACAGGCATAGCTTTGTATCCTTCTTTCTCCATCGTCTTTCGTGCCTTTTTAAAACCCTCTAAAACAGCTTGAGATGGAACATACTTTCCCGTAAACGTATCAAAAATTTGTGGGTCTATGGGACCCAGCGCCGATCTTGCATCCATAAGAATCTTATCACCAGATAGAGTAATTAAAGTTGCTGCGCTATAAGCTGAATGAGGGATAAAATACCTTATCTCTTCAAATTTTGCTCTTAATAAATTTACTATTCGTTCGGCAGACTCTGCCAAACCACCCGGACTATGAATTAAAACATCCAAATTCTCACCTTTCAAGTTTTTAATAAGGTCTGAAAATCCGAGAATGTCAGAATCGTCTATACCGTTGGGGGAAGGAACATGGCGCAACTTCAAAAAATCAGAGGCGTATATTATAAGAGGTCTTTCGGTTTTCTTTTCTATTTCTTGTATTAAATGAACTCGGCGGGTAAATAGTTCTTGAGGGGTTTTTAGGGTTTCGTCAGTTAGTAGGTCGTGATACGTTGGCATCAATTTTGGCCTTTGAGGAAATCTGCGAATGCCCAGAAAGGACAGGAGTAGGTGAAGACATGAATTTTAAACATTCCATATACTCTTCCTCAGATACGCGGAACAAATCGAAAATTTCCTTTGCCTGAGGATTTTTCTTAAGATATTCTTTTGCGTATTCAAAAAGAGTTTTTTCTTTTTCCACCTTTCTCTCCCTCCTACAAAATTGTAACCAATAAACAACGTTAGTCAAGGTTTTTCTACGCTCAAGGTATCTCTACCGGCGGCATGTTCCACAGCCTCTGCCGGGCCTCGTTCACGCTCCACAGCCCCGAGCGTACCAGCCTCTCTGCTATCCGACTCTTGAGGTCCTCGTTCTCCTTGAGGGCCTCCACCCTGGAGAGGTCAAACTCCCCGAAGATGCCTCCCCCGAAGCGGGGCAGAAGTGAGGTATTCAGTGCCTCCTCTATCTTCTTCAGCCTGGGGATTACGCCCTTGGTCCAGAATATCTTGTCCTGGGTCTCGCTGTTGGCGTAATTGGCATACTCTAGTATTCCCACCTCTATGGGTGGCACCTTATAGACGGCCAGGATTTCCCCCCTGGAGAGCTTGCGCTGTTCAATGAACTCCATGTCCTTCTGTGGCAGGCTGACGGACTGCCACTGTAGGCCCTTCTCCAGCAGTATCACCCTGTGACTGCGTTCGGCCCCAGTGTAGGCCTGTTCAAACTCTGCCTTGAGACGGCGGAAGCTGGAATCGTCCAGTTCCTCCTCTGTGGAGAGTACCCCGGAGGGCCTGGCCCCCTGGCGGAAGAACTTCTGGTTGTAGAGGACGGCGTAGAAGTCGGCCAGTAGCCCCTGCCTTGCCGCCGCCAGTGGAGACGCCCCCCAGCGTTCGTTTAAGGGATTAAAATACTTGAGGTGGATGACCTCCTCCCTGGAATAGGCCACGCTCCGGCCACCCACGTCAAATAAATAACCCTGGATGAACTTCTCCTTATCCGGGACGATCCTCATGCGGTCGGGCCTGAGCGGCCAGAGTTCCGTTGGTAGCCCCTGTGCATCCCCTAGGTTCGCTCCGCTCACTACAGGCTTTTCCAGGGCCCAGAAGCAGTTGCCCGTGAGTTCCAGGTATATTACACTTGCCTCCCAGAAGTCATAGCGGGTCATGAGGGGGTTTACGCCCCAGAAGAGCCTCATGAGCGGGTGCTGTGGGGGGAGCTTCTCACGTCCACGGGGTGTGTCCCTGTAAAAGACCATTGGGGTACTTGCAATGGCCTGGGCCAGGGCCTTCACGCAGGCGTAGACCCAGACGCTGGAGTATTCAGCCTCCCCGTATAGCTCCATGTATTGCCTGGAGCGCCAATCTGCGGGAGTGGCCATCTCACCACCCCAGGGATAGAATAAGGGGGAGCCAGCCCTAAGCGTATTAGATTTCTTCCAGAAGAGGGACAGTATCTTGTTCGTTAT
Source organism: Planctomycetota bacterium (assembly GCA_016209685.1). Taxonomy (GTDB): domain Bacteria; phylum Planctomycetota; class Brocadiia; order Brocadiales; family Bathyanammoxibiaceae; genus 2-12-FULL-52-36. Next base: position 79,797 of record JACQVQ010000003.1, read on the forward strand.
ACCCATGGGTTACCTCGCATACGTGTTTATTGGAAGGCCACAAGAAAAGATTTAAGTCCAAATGCCAAATGTCAAATCAAATCCAAAATCCAAATGCCAAACAAAAAACCCATTTGACATTTATTTGTCATTTGGGCTTTGGCATTTGGATTTTCCATCATCCTTTAAGCTAACCATATTGAATGATGGATGTAAATGGCTGGATTCAACAAGATGCAACGGGGTTAAATAGGGATAATGGATTTTTATTGGCTGGCTGGTCTCACACAAACCTCACCCTCGGCTCCCCGTGCCGGCGGAGCATACGGACGGCCATCTCAAGGGCGTCGGGGGCGTGGTCGCGTGCACCTCAAATCTCAGAAACAAGTTTATCTAGCTTATCAAACTCAATACGTTTACTTATTACTTGTGAAGATACCTCAAAACTTTTCGCCACCCACTCCTCAACAATTTCTCGCAGGAAGCCGGAGTTTGCGTGGGCTTTTATATTGTTAGAAATACCGTCCATAGTCCCTTTTATGTCTTTAATTGCCTTCTGGATCTCTACCTTCAGGGGGGCTTGTGGAACCAGCAATAAACCCGCAAAACAACGCCCCTGCCATTCCACCCTTCTCAAGAGACTGTCAGGAATGGCTTTCACAAATGTTTTCCAACCATCTACGTCTTGAACTTTTGACACTTTGAATAACTGTGGATGTAACACTAGGTGGCCAACTTCATGAGCTATGGTAAAACGGTATCTGGCGGGGTTTACGTGTTCCATTACCCCTTTGTCCACTGCAATGGAAGAAAAGTCTCCGTACAAGAAACCATCCATATCCAGCACATTGTATAGACCAGGAAGAGGGATGATATCAAGATTAAGTTTCCGCTCTGCGATGTCATCAATAGGAACTGGTATGGAGAGGGAGGGGTGATATTTTTCTAGGAAGGAATCGGCCTTCTTACGTATTTCCTCATAATCCATCCAAGGAACATCTGGGAAATCCTCCAAGATTAGGCCCTCTTGATAATTTGAATTAGTGCCTTTAATTGTTCATCCGTAACCTTTTGCCCTCGTATAGTCCTGAAGAGTATGGGAAGCTTTTCTACGACCTCTTCATCTTCCATAACTTCCTCCGGAATCTTGCCCTGGGCCACGTAGGCCAAATCGAAGAACTCATACCATTCCGCCGAACCCTCTTTAAGCTCTAAATGCCTGGCGTACTCTTCCAGTTTTTCACGCTTATCAGGAGGTGACATTTTCCCCCTCTCTAGCTTACTAATATTGGCAGGGTCCAGTCCCTTCTCCAGGCAGAAACGCCTCAGGGTATAGCCCAGGTCCATTCGCCTATTCTTAAAGAATTCCCCAAACTCCTTTAATGTCTCCCTTTTCATAACCTTCTCCCTCCCTTTCTCTGTGGTAATAATTATACCACACATCTTGGGATTTTTCAACACCCTTCAAAATGACTGGTTGGATTTCTTTTAATGGTTACACAAACCTCACCCTCGGCTCCCCGTGACGGCGGAGCATCCTGACGGCCATCTCAAGGGCGTCAGGGCCGTCGTCGTGGGCGCCCTTCGGGAATTGAATAAGCTGGTCTATCAGGGCCTTCTGGCCCTGTACCTTATTGGCTCTGAACCAGAACGGTTCAGGGTTGGTACAGGGCTGGTCGTCTTTCCTGAAAAGGATACTACCGGATTCAACCAGTGGCGAAAGGCTCCCTACCCTTGCCACCTTGTCAGAGAAATTCCTTACGGGACGGATGGGTATGAAGAGCCCTTGCTTACGAGACATCTCCTCAAGCATGTCCTTTAAGACCACCTGGAAGGCGTTGGTCTCAATGGCCAGGCACAAGAAATGCGGATTGCGGAGTTCGGAATTCGTAATTTTAACTCCGCACTCTGCACTCTGCATTCCGCATTGGGTAGACCACCTCTGGAAGTTCCTGACGGCGGCCTCCAGGGTCTCCCTGGGACTCCCACGTACAAGCTCCACCTCAAGTACATAAATCCTCCCCGCCTGCTGGCCCACCGTGACCAGGGCGGAGTAGTCGCCTGGATGGGAGTGCCCGCCTGAGGCGGACCACCGCCCGCCCCCGCCAAGGGCCGGGTCAAGGGCAGTAACTATGAGGAGTTCTCCCTTTAACTCCTCTGGACTGTAGTATCTTATCCACTCTGGCCTGAAGAGTTGCTCCTCAGGGCTTATGGGGTTATTCTGGTACTCGCACTCAAAGGCCAGTGTGCCTATGCCCTCCTTCTGGCCGTCCCCGTTCTTTATCAACAGTAGCCTCTCTCCGTCATAATAACCCGGCCACAGCGCCTCCCCCTCCGGAGAGAGGGCCTGGTAGCGACGCCCCCTCCAGGCCTTAATAAGTAGAGAAAGCAGGCTGTCGTGGTGGAGGATAGTGCCGATGACAAAGACGTCCCCCGTGGGGCCAAGGAGGTTTAGTACCGAGCCAAAGAACCAGTTCTTCAACTTCTCCCGGTTCTGAGGGTTAAGTACCACCTCCTCATCCTCCAGGTCGTCGCAGATTATCAAATCCGGACGGCTCTCAAAGCTCCGCATGCCCCTCAGGGAGGAATCCACCCCACGGGCCGATACCCTTATGCCAGTAGAGGTGAGGATGTCACGGTCTGTCCATTTCTCCCTACCCACAAGCTCCCCAAAGTCCCGTCTGAGGAGGGCGTTCTCCTCTAGCTCCCTGGTAATGGAGGCCAGGAAGCCCTCGGCTATGGCGCTGGAACTGGATAGGAGGACGATGAAGCGTTTCCTCCGGGTGCAGATGGCCCAGAGGGGAAAGACCAGGCTCGTGAGGACGCTCTTACCGTGACCCCTTGGGGCGGCGATGGCCTCACGCTTGCCCTGCACCGTCCTGGTGCAGGGCTTGTTGGCCTCCTTTGAGGCCATAAGGTGGTATAACTCCTTGTGGAAAGGGGCGGCAGGGGCAGTGAGATAGTGTGAGAGGTAACGCCTTGCGAAGGTCTCGGGGTCATCCCCCGACTCCGTCTCCTTGAGTACATCCTTCAGGAGGGGTCGTGTCTTCGGCCGGCTCATCAAGGTCAATAATCTCTTTAAGGAGCGCTTTGACCTTCTGTCTCTCTTCTTCGTTAAAGTCTCCAAAGTTGGTTTCATTTTTGCCACGTAATTGTCCGAGGTAATCAAAGAGGATTTTAATGGCCTGGACGTTACCCTCCTTGGCCTTCTCCGTGAGGGCCTGGAGGAGGCGGGGCATTTCCTCCATAATGCGGTCCTTACACGTCTCTTCCAGGGCCTCCTGGAAGCCCGGCAGTGACCTCCACCTGGACAGCAATTTGGGATTTACCTTGAGCTCCCGTGCAATCTCCTCCGGGCTGCTCCCGGAGGAAAGCAGTTGCAAGAAGCGTCTTTGTTTGGGTTTCCAAACGGTAGAGCCGCCGTGCCTGGAGGGTCTGGAATTCATAGAGAGGATAGCCCCACAAGAAAGGGGGCCAGGGCTGTCCGCCTTGGCGGATGTTCTATCGGCCTTTATTTTTTTTAGCCTGCCTCTTTGGGCACACGCCCTGGCCCACAAGTTTTTTGTAGTGCCAGCCCTGAACCAGAACGGTTCAGGGCCAGTGGAAATCTTTAAGTAGAAGTCTACCACATCTCCAGTGGATGTCAACTCATAGACGCCACAAGTTTCCACTCCGTTAAACAATAATTTCAAAAATCAGCTATCAGTAATCAGCAATCAGCTATCAGGAATCAGCAAGCTGACCGCTGTTTGTCATTTGGGCTTTGACATTTGGATTTTCCCCACTCCCTAGCCTTTGAGGTCTGTATTGACATGCCCACAGCCGCATGTATACTGGAGAAAATATTAAGGATAATTAAAAGGCCTATCTAGGCCATAACGAAGGAAAGGATTAGGGCGTATGTGGAGAGTGGTAGTATATCTTATTTTAATGTTTGCCCTGGCCAATCTGCACCAGGCACGACTGGTCTTGTCCTTACTGCCAGTTGTAGGGGCAGTTGCAGGGGAGGATAAACCCCAGGCAGAAAAAGGGGCGGCAGAGAAGGCCAGCCCTGAAGGCAGTGAAGTATCCGCTCCCGAAGAAAAGACCTCTGATAAGGATAAAAAGCCTGTCCTGAGTCCACCCGAGGTGCGTGGAGAGGGCGCCAGGGATTTCCTCAAGCTGGCCGAGCCCAGGCCCTTGACAGAAAAACAGCCTCAAAAGAAGGGCCAGTGGGGAGGCTACTGGGGGGCCGTCTACAGGAGGTCCCTGGATGAAGAACCCGAGGTGGGCGAACGGGAGAGTGAACCTGATAGCAGTGCGTCCGCCTCGGACAGATTACAGTCCCACCCTGGTGAACCAAAACGGACACCCCTCCCGGAAAAACCCGCCTCCCTTGCAGAGTATAAGGAGGTGGACTTTGCCAGGTTTGCCTCAGGCTCCTACGCCTCGGACTACGGGGACAAATACGTGAAGCTCCGTTGCCGCTTCGCCAGCCTCGCACCGGAGGGGATGCGGCTACAGGACTTCCCCCCTCCAGGGTATCTTAATTTTATTGTGGTAGGTACTGGAAGTTCCATGGAAAACCTCACCGTAGTAGCCAGTATGGGTAAGTCTGCCTCTGGAGGGGCAGGGCCAGGTGATAGGATGTTCCGAATAGAGTCGGGCAGGGAGATAACCCTTTACGGCCGTGCCCACCGCCTGGGCCTGAGCGGGCTGACGCTGGTGGTGGACGAGATAGAGACCCGTAAGTAGGGTTGGGGGGCATCCGCCTCAGGCGGACAACCCTATAGGGGGCATGCCCTGCACCACAGGGGTGCAGGACAGGCTCAGACATGCCCCCCTTAGCCCGCGAATAACACACCCCAACCCCTCTCCCCCCTAATAAGGGGGGTAGGGAGGTGTTAGAGGGGAGAGGGGTGGAAGTAGCCGCAGGCCGTGCCTGAGGCAGGGTTGGGGACAGAGCCCCAACCCTATAGCCCTATAGCCCAGGTGCTCCGTCACCTGGGATGCCTTTCTGAGCATAGTGAATGAAAGGAGGGTTTGAATGTATGAGTAGGGTGCTAGTATATCTTGTTTTAATGTTGGTCGTATCCCTCCCGTCAATTGCAGGAGAGGACTACCTTGAACAAGGCGATGTACTCTTTGAGCAGGGCAGGTACGAAGAGGCCATTACCTGCTATGACAAGGCCCTGAAGCTTGACCCGAAGTACGCCCTGGCATGGTACAAGAAGGGCGTGGCCCGGAGCTTTCTGGGCAGGTACGAGGAGGCTATCACCTGCCTTGACAAGGCCCTTGAGCTTGACCCGAAGTACGCCGAGGCATGGTACCTCAAGGCCATAGCCCTGGGCAATCTGGGCTGGCACGAGGAGGCCATTAAGTCCTACGAAAAGGTCATTGAGCTTGACCCGAAGTACACCCGGGCATGGGGATACAAGGGCGTGTCCCTGGGCAAGCTGGGCAGGCACGAGGAGGCCATTACCTGCTATGACAAGGTACTGGAAATTAACCCAAAGTCAGCCGGGATATGGAAAGGCAAGGGCGCGGCCCTGGACAAGCTGGGCAGGCATAAAGAGGCCCAAACCTGCTTTGACAAGGTACAAGAGCTTCTTGGGCTATAAGTCAGCCCCCCGTTGAGGCGGGTCAGGAATCAGTAATCAGCTATCGGCTATCGGCAATCAGCTATCAGGAATTTTTGTAGGGGCGGGGTAACCCCGCCCCTACTGACTGCTTATTATCACGCAGGCTAAAGCCTGCGGCTACTGTCCACTGTCTTTATTATTGCCTTTAAGAAGTCAGGGAGGTCTGAGGGGCATCGGGAGCTTATCATGTTACCGTCCACCACCACCGTCTTATCCTCATACAAGGCCCCGGCATTCTGGAGGTCGTCCTTTATGGCAAAGAAGCAGGTCATTTTCTTACCTTTCACTATTCCTGCCGAGATGGGTACCCAGGCCCCATGGCAGATAGGCGCCACCACCCTGCCTGCCTCTCCCATTGCCCTTACCAGCTTCAACACTGCAGGGTAACGCCTGAGCTTATCGGGGGCGTAACCGCCGGGGATGACCACCCCATCAAAGCCCTTCCAGTCCACATCCTCCACCCTGCAGTCCGCCTCCATAGGGTAACCCTTCTTGCCGTGATAAACCCTCTTTTCCGGACCAGCCACTACCACCTCCATCCCTTCCTCAAGCAGACGGAGCTTAGGGTACCACCCTTCAAGGTCCTCATACTCGTCCTCTATCAGTATCAATACCTTTTTCCCTTTTCCCATAACACGGCCTGATTATCATATAAAGGGTAACTTTGTCAATCCCTCACTCCAGCTTCTCCTCCCACCTGTTCCTCTTGAGTCTCTCTACGAGGGCCTTGATGTCCTCCTCCGGCCAGCGGAGGTAGAGACCATATTTTATGGGGGCAGGGAACTTGCCCTTTTCCACCCAGTTCCTGATGGTGTAACGGCTGACGCCAAAGAGCTCACAGACCTCCTTTACCTTTAAAAAACGTGTCATCTCATCTCCTCCTTTGCTAGTGTAGGGGCACGTTGCAACGTGCCCCTACTACCACCCGGCGGACGTGTCCGCCTCAGGCGGACTGATTGCTGTCTGCTGACTACTGACTGCTGACTACTGTCTATTACCGCCGCCTACCCATTAACAGATACAATAGACTCCCCTCCAGCTCCAGTATCTCCTCCAGACACCCATCGTCATGGGCGATGATGTCATCCACCAGGGCTTCTCTTGAACCGTACTGCTCCCCCCTGAGGACATAGAGTTCCTCTAGCGACTTGTGCATCAATACCTCTTTTAGTTGCTGATAATCCATTCCTTCACGCTCAGTCTTCAGGTAGGGGCGACTCGCCTAAGGCTGACAGTCGCCCCCACAGTATTGCCAAACCCCCAGCTTGGCTATTGACTATTTGCAAGAAATTGGGTAAAGTAAGCACATAAATGCCTAATACAACTTAGATACCCACAACCCTGTTGGCCAAAATATACATTTTTGGCTAAAATAGCAAAAATAGGCTATTTTGTCAAGGGTAATTAATAAGTTTTTGCCATATTTGACCATATAGACAACCGTGAAGGCAGATAAAAAACTTAGACATCTCCGGGCTGAGAAGGGATGGACCAAGTCTGAAGTGGCCAGGGTCGCCGGGATACCTATCTCCAGTTACAGGAACTACGAGAAGGAGAACCTAAAAGAGCTGCCTGGAAAGGCAGCCCTGAGCCTGGCAAGGGCCTACGGTGTTACGGTAGAATATCTCCTGAACGACAGCAAGGACTTTCCACCCGACCCAGGGGACAGGGTGACCAAGGAGGGGGTATCAGGTAATCTGCCTAAGGTCCGCCATGGCGAATTCCTTGGGGGTCTGCCTAAAGAGGAGGCCGTAGGTAAGACAGGTGCTACTGCACAGACAGCCGGCGGCAGGACTACCCAAACGAGGCTTCCAGGGTTCATCGCTCCGCTACAAAACATCCCTGTCGTAGGCTATGTGGCGGCAGGGGAGACGGAGATTGCCTACGACGATGCTGGTCTGCCCGTGGGCGGGTCAATAGACGAACCCCTGGAGAGGCTCCCTGATGTCACTGATGAGCATGCCTACGGGCTCACCGTGAGTGGCAACAGTATGTTGCCGGGCTACCCCAGGGGGACAAAGGTCATAGTCTGCCCTTCTGAGAAGGTAAGGTCGGGGGACCTGGTCATCTGCCGCCTCCGCAGCACTGGTAAGGTCTATATCAAGGAGATAGCCTTTGTAGGGAGTCCGTCTAAGCCTGCACTTGAGCGGAGCGAAGGGGCGTATGCCACCTCTGGCATGGTAGTCCTCAAGTCTCACAACATGACGGCCCACGAACCCATGGTGGTGCCAAGGGAGGACATACTATTCTGCCACAAGGTGGTCTGGACGAAGAGGCCGTAGACAGCAGACAGCAGTCAGTAGTCAGGGGTCAGCAGATCATGAAAATTGCGAATTTCTAAATTCTAAATCCGCAATCCGAAATTCTATTTACTGATAGCTGATTGCTAATTTGCTGATTACTGATAGCTGTCTACTGTCTACTTTTTAGAGAAGGTTATGGACAGACAGAGGAAATTATTATTGGGGGTACTAGCCGTCTTGTTCGTCATTGTGGTGATAGTCAACTACCGCAACCTGAAAGGAAGCCCCCCAGTGACGAGGGAGGTTGCAGCACCAGCAAGAGAGAGGGGTGGTGGTAGGGCCGCCGCCCGTCCCAAGGACAAAGAGGAGAAGGGGGCACCAGAAGCCCCAGTGGTTACCCTGGCAAAGTTTGAACCCATCCCTATGGATACCGGCTTGTTAGAGAGTCAACAGGACAAAGGGCAGTGGGGCAGAGAGCCATTCCTTACCCCTGAGGAAATCCACCCAGTGGTTATAGAAGAGGGTCCCCCGGAGATAGAAGGGCCTTTGCCCACCGTCAGCTCAATCCTCATAGATAGCAACGGGCAGAAGGCGGCTATCATCAATGGTCAGTGGTACAGTGAGGGGGCAGCAATCTTGGGGACAGAGTACCGAGTGGCTACCATAACTCCTGAGGGGGTACTGCTAGAAAAGGCAGATAAGCAGAGGATGAAACAGTTGAGGCCAAACCCCGTGGAGGGCAAGATTAGGTCAAGGGAGAAGTAGGTAGACAGTAGTCAGCAATCAGCGTTCAGCATTCTATTGACTGCTGACTGCTGTCTACTGTATGCTGTATGCTGTCTACTTGTTAGCGGGGGTGGGTATGGCAGGCTCAATCTCTTCCACATAGACATCGGCCACCTCGGTACCGTCTACCTCCTTTCTCATCAGGAGATATAGCACCGTCTGGGCCGAGCCTACGTAGGCGGCGGCTATAGACCAGACCACCAGTTTTAACAACAGGAGATAGACCAGGAGGCCTATGGTGGTGAGGGTCATGGTGGTGGATTGTAGGCCGGAGAAGGCCATCTTTATCTGCATGGGGAGGCTGTAATTGGCAGACAGCCCTGTGGGTTGTACTACCCCATTTATAGCGACCACAATGGTCTGAAACTTCTGTCCCATGCCGAGTCCCACTGTGGCAAAGCTGGTCTGTACCAGGAGGTTGGCGGCCGTGGAGGCGATGGCCAGGGCGAACACCCCAAAGACCGCGGCTGAGGCAAGGTAGGTAAAATATTTAAGAGGCTGGGATAATACATAGGAATAGGCCCGGCTCATGGAGTCAAAGGCGTCGGAACCGTCGGCACTTATGGTAGGAATCATAAGCCAGCAGCCTATTACGCCGATAATTACCACAAACAGGGTCAAGAAACTAAACATCAGTATGATGGGGAAGCCTAGGACCACGAGGATTTCCAGGAACTTTATCTTTCCCAGGAGCCCGGCAATCCCGTTAAGCAGGACAAAGAAGAGGGCGCCGAGTGTAGGGGCTACGGGGGCCCAGTAGTAGGACCAGAATTTTGAGGTTGAGTATCTGAGAGAATCTCCATACCCGATACCGCTCCCCCTGGCATAATCCAGAGAGGCTACCCTGGTTATGGCACCACCGGCTAGTGACCAGATGGCCAGGAGACCAAAGAGCATGAAGGCCAGGGGCAGGTAAGCCCTCCAATCCCCTGAGGTAAAGGCCGTAGTAAAGGCATTGAGGAACCAGCAGGCCGCTACCGTGGGGGGTTGGAGAAGGGTAACCAAAAAGGTAGAAGGACCCGTACTGATAAATCCTACCACGGAGAATACCCAGAGGACCCCAGATACCCACAGGAGGGTCATCACCATCCCCAGGAACCCAAGTAGCACCCTCTTAATATCAAAGGCGCCCCAGAAGGCGTAGTACATGTCCTGCCAGTTTTCTTTCCTCTCCGCCATCCGTTTCTCCTGTTTATTGGTCTACTGAAGGTGGCTAAAAATTTAGCAGAAACGGGAGGAATGTCAAGGACTTTCCGAAGGCAGGGGGTAGGGGTTAGGGAGTAGGGAGTAGCAAGATTTTATCCTGCTACTACCTAGTTCTGGCCATTGATTTTCCCGTTCTCCCTGCTAATATGGGCAGAGATGAAGACATCAGATACCCTCATGAAGATATACCGCGAGCTATTCAAGGCCTTTGGTCCCCAGGGCTGGTGGCCGGGGGATGGGCCGTTTGAGGTGCTGGTGGGGGCGGTGCTTACACAGAACACCAACTGGGGCAACGTAGAGAGGGCAATAAAGAATCTCAAGTCGGCAGGAAAGCTAAGTCCAGAGGGCCTACATAAAACTAAACTACCCGAACTGGCCCAACTTATCCGCCCCGCCGGCTACTTCAACGTCAAAGCAAAACGGCTGAAGAACCTCATTGGCTGGTTCTTTGAAAACTATAATGGTAGCCTGAAGGAGATGTTCTCTGAGAAATTGGATCCCCTTCGGGAAGGACTCCTCTCTGTCAAGGGCATAGGCAGGGAGACGGCGGACTCTATCCTCCTCTATGCCGGGGATACGCCCTCCTTTGTAGTGGATGCCTACACCTACCGTGTACTCTCCCGACACCTCCTCATCCCAGAGGATAGTACGTATGAGGAGATAAAGTCCTTCTTTGAGGACAATTTGCCCAGAGACGTACAGCTTTACAATGAATACCACGCCCTCCTGGTGAAGGTGGGCAAAGACTACTGCAAGCCCAGGAACCCCAGGTGCAGGGAGTGTCCCCTGGGGGAGTTGCTGGGGGTGCCGTCCCTAACAGCTATCTGACATCGTACTGGAAAGGAGGTAGCAAATGGGCCACCAAATCAAACCTCGCATCGGCATCTATGTGTTTAACGGAGCCGAAATCGTGGACTGGGCGGCGCCTTTTGGTGTGATGGCCGTCGCCAGGCGGCTAGACCCCGAGATTGATGTCTTCCTGATTAGCGATTCAGGCACGCCGGTAGTAGCAACCGGCAACATGTTGGTAACGCCTCGCTACTCCCTGGACCATCGGTCCGCCATGACTGCCTTCGTTGTACCCGGCGGCATCGGCACACGCACCGAGATTCACAACCACCGCCTGCTCAGGTTTGTGCGTGAACTACCCGAAACAACATTGTTATGTTCAGTCTGCACAGGCTCATGGGTTTACGGGGTGATTGGGCTACTTGATGGGCTACCGGCAACCTCCCGAAAAGAGGCAGACCCAAGCGAACCAATGACACCGCTAGAGCGGCTTAAGGTCTACGCCCCCAAAGTTGAAATTAACCGTGCCCGAGTGGTGGACGTCGGCCGAATAATCACCGCTGGAGGTATTAGTAGCGGCATGGAACTTGGCTTATATCTGCTAGAACGTCACGGCTACGAGGAGAAATTCGTAAATGAAGTCGCACGCATCATGGAGTACCAGCGCCAGTGGGAATTGATGCGCAGTGACCGACTGGTAGTAAAGCGAACATGACTTATTCTCTGCATAAGGCGTTCAAGATAGGGAAGGACTACTGCAAGCCCAGGAACCCCAGGGGTAAGGAGTGCCCTTTGGGAGAATTACTTGGGTGCCGGAGTTGGAGGAATAGATAAAAAATCCTTTTATTAGACCATGACCCTACTTAACCTCCAACCACTCCTCCTCAAAAGCGGCCACGTGATTGACCCGGCCACCGGGCTGGACTCGGTAACTGACATACTTGTGAAGAAAGGCCGCATATCACTGATTGCCCCAGATATAACCCCCGAAGAGGGGGAAGAGGTAATTGATGCAGGTGGTAAATACGTAGTACCAGGGCTTATTGACTGCCACGTACACCTGAGGGACTTTGGGGAGTGCCAGAGGGAGACCATTGCCTCCGGCACCAGGGCGGCGGTTATGGGCGGTTTTACTACCGTTATCTGTGAACCCAACACCAAACCACCACTGGACTCTCCAGAGAGACTTGAGGCCCTCAGGGAGAAGGTGGAGAGGGAGGCCCTGTGCAGGGTGTATGCAAAGGCGGCCATGACCAGGGGCAGGGAGGGGGAGGCGTTGACGGACTTCAAGGCCCTGAAAGGCCATCCCTTAGTCGTGGCCCTCTCCGAGGACGGTAACCCCATCGTGGAAGAACAACTTATGAGAGAGGCCTGCCGCCAGGCCGCCAACCATCAACTACCCCTTAGCCTTCACTGTGAGGATTCTGGCTTCTCCCTATCCAAAATTTGTAGGGACAGACCTTCAGGTCTGTCCTCGGACAGGTCTAAAGACCTGTCCCTACGTCTTGGCTTTGGCCCTAGAGAGCCATTCCACAACGAGCCTGGCTTCATTGCCAGGGACTTACGCCTGGCCCAGGAAACGGAGGCGAGTGTCCACATATCCCACGTCAGCCTGGCCGAGTCCATCCAGATAATTGAGGAGGCCAAAAAGGACGGTAAAGGGCCTGCCCTGCACCCTTGTGGTGCAGGGAGGATTACCTGTGAGGTCACCCCCCATCACCTCTTCCTTGACGAGGCCAGTAGAGGGCCTCATGGACTGCCCTTCACCGTCAATCCCCCCCTCAGGAAGAAAGAGGACTGCACCGTACTACAAAAGGCCATTAAAGGTGGTACAATTGACGCCATTGCCTCCGACCATGCCCCGCACAGGGAGGAGGATAAGAGGGCCGGTGCCCCTGGTCTAATTGGACTGGAGACCACACTAGGTGTGGTGCTTACCAGGTTAGTACACCCCGGTATTATCTCCCTGAAGGAGGCCGTGAGGCTGATGTCCAACAACCCTGCCAGGATTTTTGGCCTGGGAGGCGGCAGTCTGGCCGTGGGGAGTCCGGCGGACATAACCGTAATAGATATGGAAAGGGAATGGATAGTAGAAGGCAAAAGATTCCAATCCCTTGCCCGGAACTGCCCCTTTGAGGGCTGGAGGTTAAAGGGCCAGGCCGTCCTTACCATGGTAGGAGGGAGGGTGGTGATGAGGGAGGGGGTTATTAAAGGGTTCAAGCGTTTAAGGGTTTAAGAGTTCAAGGGCTTAAGTTGTAGGGGCAGGGGTTACCCCTTCCCAACCTTTAGCCGCAGTCTGCCTCAGGCGGATTAGCCTGCGTTTCTTTCTGGCAGTAAGTAATAGATAATAAATAGTAGGCAGTAAGCAGTAGGGAGTAGTCAGAATTATGCTAAACCTCATTGACGGTTACAACTTCATCTTCAAGATCCCCAGGCTGGAGGGGGCCGTTGAGAGGTCTAGCCTGGAGAAGGCCAGGGAGGAACTCCTCTCCCTCCTGGCCCGCTACAAACTCATCACCCACCAGGACTTCACCGTGGTCTTTGATGGCAGGGAACAGAAGGGGTATCAGCCCGGCCCCGCAGAACAACTCTTTCAGGGGATAAAAGTAATGTTCTCCAAGGCCACCACGGCCGATGAGGACATAATCTCCCTGATACAGGTCTTCCCGAATCCCGGAGAGATTACCGTAGTCACCTCAGATAACAGCATACTCAGGGCGGCCAGCCGCTCGGGCTGTCACACAAGCCCTCCTGATGAATTTTACAAAAAGATAACCCACACCCTGAAGAAGGAGAAATTTGGCTCCACTAAGGAGCCTACTGGCAAGTACCAAGAACTCCCTGAGCACGAGGTGAAGTACTGGCTAAAGTACTTCCGGGGGAGGTTGGAAGGGGAGTAGTCCAGGTGGAACCTTTCACTGTCCCTACATGGCTGAGGTGGATACCTGCCACCACGTACGCAGGACTAATCTTCGTGGCCTCTTCCCTGCCCCAGCCCGTCCCCTATATCCCAATACCCCAAATTGACAAGCCCATCCACACCGTAGAATATGCCATACTCTGCCTCCTCATCTGTTGGGCCCAGTCCGCCGGCAGGTCAGGCGAACCCGTAAGGCCCATTAGAAAGGTGATACTGTTTTCTATAATTGCTAGTTCTTTGTATGGGGTCAGTGATGAGGTACACCAATACTTCGTCCCTGGCAGAAACTCGGACGTGGTGGACTGGACCTTTGATACAATAGGGGCCTCGCTGGCGGGGTTTTTATGGTATAGATGGAAACCAGGAGGCCCGGAATAAAGGGCAAAAGAATTAGGACTCAATATATAAACCAGAGAATTCCATGTTCTTCAAACTCTTCCTCTTCTTTACAATCGTACCCCTGACGGAGTTTTATCTCTTACTCAGGCTGGGGCAGGCCATAGGACTCTGGCCCACTCTCGGGGTGGTCTTTGGCACAGGGTTTCTGGGTGCTGTCCTGGCCAAGAGGCAGGGGCTGGTAATCCTCCGCCGACTCCTCAGCGAGGTGGAGCAAGGAATCCTGCCCGCAGAGACCCTCTTTGACGGGGTGCTCCTGCTACTGGCAGGGGCACTCCTCATCACCCCCGGCCTGCTGACCGATTGCCTGGGGATTATGCTCCTCTTTCCCCCGGCCCGCAGGGCCTTAAAGGCCTGGCTGAGGCGAAAGATTGAGCAAAAGATTGCCAGGGGGGAGTTCAGGGTTTATACCCGCTTTGGCGGCCGTCTAGATTGAAAGGGGGGGATAGATTTCTTAACGGGCTTTCTTTTTTGTAGCCGTTAATAGTTCCATCAGTTTGGGGGCGATAAAGAGCTTATTCCTCTTCCTTCCAGGCACTTCTATGAGGATACCAATTTCAAGGAGTCTTAACACCCCCGTTTTTACTGAAGGAAATGATATATTCCACTTATGGCTTAACCCAGAGATGGAAATCATGGGATTTAAGAAGATTTCATCAACTAGCCTGTGTGCAGATTCAGGAACCTTCTTAGTACCCTCAAGCAATCTTTGATATTCAGCATGGAGTTCTAGTATCTTTTTGGCGTCTGTCAGGGCATCCTCTGCCTGGGTGGCCACTCCACGCAAAAAGAACTTAATCCAACCCTGCCAATCTCCCTTCTGGCTCACGGCAAGGAGTCTTGAGTAATATTCTTCCCTATGTTTTTCAAAAAAGGCCGAGAGATAAAGGAGAGGCTGAGTTAGGTATCCCCTTTCACAGAGAAAGAAAGTAATGAGAAGTCTCCCAATACGGCCATTACCGTCAAGAAATGGGTGGATTGCCTCAAACTGGTAGTGCATAAGGGCACACTGGATTAAGGGGGGTTCTTCGGGGTTTGAGTGGAGGTACTTCTCCCAGTCGTTGATCGCCTGTTTCATCTCCTCTACGGGTGGCGGCACATAGGCGGCCTCATTCAGTGTGCATCCTGGCCGACCTATCCAGTTCTGACTGAGGCGCATTTCTCCAGGGGTAATGTGTTCGCCACGAACCCCCTCCATCAAGATTTTGTGAATCTTGCAGATTAACCTGATAGAAATAGGTAAGTCTTTCAGACGGTTAATTCCATATTCCATTGCCTGGACATAATTCCACACCTCCCTAACGTCGGGTACTTTGGGTTCTTCCTGCCTTGCGGCCTCAAATAAAAATAAATCACCAAGAGAGGCCTGCGTCCCCTCAATGCGAGAACTTAACACTGCCTCACGCCTACTGTAGGGGGCAATTAGAAGATAGGGATTAGGCAATAACCTCCCAGTTCCTGATAGATTCCCTAACAACCTGTCTGCCTCAGAAAGGATGGAGACGAGACCCCTATCATAATGGGTCTTTGGCGGTAGGGGGTTAGGTATAAATGCCCAGTATCCCTTTGGTGCCTTAATACATTTTCCTGCCGATGAATTTTTAAAGTCTTTAGTGTCCAATTTAAGAAACCTCTTCTAAAAATTTTGCACGAGTATCCTTTAATAAGCAACTGTATTATTAAAGGATTTGGCACTATCCTTTAATAAGAACATTATATATAACATTATCCTTTAATAAGCAACTGTTTTATTAAAGGATTTGCCCGTATCCTGCAATAAGGCTACCTTCGCCTTAAGCACATAAAAGTAAAGGGGTTATGCGTTAGGGCCTGCCTTAAAACCACTTTTGACCGCCCTTAACCCACAACCCCTTGACTACTACTACCATGACTCAGAGGTATTGCTGGGCTGTCTCTACTGTCCCCACCGCATCCCCGGCCTTGAAGGTGATGATGGCCCTGCTCCCTGAGAAGTAGGCCACTCCCTTCACGGTAAATACGGCCTTGCCGTTTGCGTCTGTCTTTATCTCCTCAGGCTCTACAGAGGCACGATTGGGGGTATCGCTTGAGGCCGTAACCAGGACGTTTGGTACGGGTTTCTTGTCTCTGTCCAGAACGGTTACATAAACGGTCTGAACCTCCCCAACTCCGGCACTTAAACCTGTGGGCACTGCCTCTATAAATGCAGGGGCTTTGGCAGAGGCATCCTCTGCATACACCTCAGGGATACCACAGCCCTGGTGGCGGAGCACCAGGGCTATAGCATTGGGGCTCTGCCCCCAATGCTGAAGACCAGCCACCACTATGTTACTTCCCGGCAGCATCCATAGGCCGGAAAAGAGCAGCAGGAACAACGCTATTTTAAGGTCTAGCTTCATAACACCTTCTCCTTTCATTGCATCCACAAAGACTGGTACACCTAATATTAAATATAAAGGCAGATGCAGTAAAAGGCAACATTTGCAATGGGGAATGCGGGGTGGCTAGTCCGCCTAAGGGGGAGTAGATAGCATACAACCTAATGCGGAGCGTTCCAAGTGCGGAATGGGGAGTGCGGAGTGCGGAATTTAACTCCGCATTCCGAAGTCTGCATTCCGCATTCCACAGTTGCTGTCTACTTACTTTCTTCCGTGCACCTCGTCCAGGGACTCCTTTAACAGCTTAATCCAGTCCTTAAAGGCGCCCTTGGCATGGTCCCATTGGCCGTAAGACCCCATGAAGCCGCCCAGGGTAAGGGGAGAGCCTCCCTTCCTGTCCACCACGGCCGCCAATCGCTCCCCGGTCATGGAGTCCATGAATTCTGCCTCCATCGCCGCCCCGCCCGTGTCTACCGGCATCATAATAGCCGCAGTAGCGGCGAGGTTTAGCCATGGGTTGGCTGAATCCAGGTCGGTAATGGCCGCACGGATGCGCATGACGTCCGGGGCAGGTTTATCCACCACAGGGTAGGCGTCCTTCAACGTAGCAACGGCCTCGTTGCGGAAGTAGTCTGCCAGTTTCTGGAGTTCTTCGGGGTTAGCCGCCTTCTTCGCCTTCGGGGCACGGTAGACCACCACGGGGTCAATCATCAGCCTGGTGTACTTCTTCCAATTAACGTTTGGCCTCTCACCGTACAGCATTGATGGGTCTTCCGGGACTGGATTCATGCCGGAATAATCCTTCAAAAAACCCGAGGGCTTGGTAGGTTTGTTGGAGGCACAGCCCATACCCAGGGGCGAACAGAGACCCAGGGCAAATATTAAGCCCGCAGTTACCGCCAGCCTATGGTTTGTGATTCTGGTTAATGTCTTCATAATGACTTACCTCCCGGGAGCTAATATTGTCTTCTAATCCGCCTGAGGCGGATTGTGTATGAAAGGCCCTTTGCTATGATTTTACCCGCCCTTATACTATGCTCCTGGTCTCTTTTCAAGGATAAAGTGGTAGTGCGGAATGGGGAGTGCGGGGTGCGGAATTTAATTCCGCATTCCGCTGGCGGTAGTATTGACATAACCCGTCCTGCCTGGTATCTTCCTTAATCCAGGGATTAGGGGTTAGGGATTAGAGGGAAAGGAATTGGAAATTAGAAATTGTAAATTTAAAATTTGCAATTTTCAATTTACAATGTGTTTTATCCCCTGACCCCTAATCCCTGGTTTTAAATGTCTTAGAAGGGAGGGAGAGGAGTGAGGAAAAACTTATTCTACGGCGCATTTGCCCTGCTGCTAGTAACCCTGGGCTTTGTTATGGGCGGCTCCACAACGGCCCAGCACATAGACGTATTCAATATCCCTAGAGAAAAGGCCGAGCCGCACAAAATCCAGGGGCCTGAACTCTTAGAGGTGGTAGTAACGGATACCTACACCTACAAGGTGCTGGTGGAAAAAGATAAACTGGATAAGGGTAACGTCTTTGCCAACGAACTGGAGGTCCAGGAACTGGTGGGAGACCAGAGAACCCCTTACCTCTGGGGCCAGGTGGAGTATTACGACCGCAGGGTCGTTAGCCAGATGCAGACCCGCACCACGGAGTTCCTCAAGTGCTTCCGTACCCGTACGGGGACGCTATTCTATCTCCCTGACGGGAAACGGATGATAGACTGGGGACCCTGGAGCTTCTGGGACTGCCGGTAAGCTAGGGGGTAGGGAGTAGGCAGATTAAAAATGCCAAATTCCAAAGCCCAAAGTTCAAATGAAATCCAAATGTCAAAACTCAAATATCAAATTTGGAATTTGGATTTTTGACATTGATTTGACATTTGGATTTTGGTATTTGGATTTCTGCTTACTCCTTACTGCTTACTGCCTACTGTTTATATGTGCTATATCTTCTTACTAAACTTTTGTCTCTTCCTAATGGCCTCTACCTTGCACGCACAGGGACTACTGGATGCCCTTTCCACGGGGAAGACCAGGGTGATAGACCTCACCTACCCCCTCAACTCAAAGAATGCCTTCTGGCCCGGGGAGTCTTACAACTCCTTCAAACACGAGGTCCTTGCCTCACTGGAAAAGGACGGGGTTTACTCCGGCAGGTATTCTACCCCGGAACACCTGGGGACGCACATGGACGCCCCGGCCCACTTTGAACCCAACCAACCCACCGTAGACAAGATACCCCTGGAAGACCTGGTCGGTCTGGCCGTGGTCATAGACGTCAGCCTGAAGGCATCCGCCTCAGGCGGAGACCCCGATTACCGGCTGAAGGTGGAAGACATCACGGAATGGGAGAAAAGACACGGCACCATACCACAGAGGGCCATTGTACTCTTATATACGGGGTGGGGGAGGCGGTGGGCAGATTATGGTAGATATAAAAATGCCGATGAGAACGGGGCACTCCACTTCCCGGGCTTCTCCAGGGAATCTGCCCTGTTCCTGTCAGATACCCGCCAGGTCAAGGCCCTGGGGATAGATACCCTGAGTGTGGACTATGGTCTCTCAGGAGACTTCCCAGTCCACCACATCTTCAACTCCAGGGGGCGGTGGCTACTGGAAAACCTGGCCAATCTGGACAAGCTCCCACCCACCGGGGCCACGTTAATCGTCGCCCCCATAAAGATAGAGGGAGGCTCAGGCGGCCAGGCACGTGTGTGGGCGCTGATTAGGGAATAGGAATCGTAAGGGCAATCCGCCTCAGGCGGACGGTTGCCCAAGGGACAGAGATAAAAGTTTCAAAGACCTTGAGATTTGGAAAAGGTCTATGGAGTTCAGCGGTCTCAGAAAATCTTTTTGCACCTTTCTCCCAGATTCTATACAATCTTTCTAAAAGACCTTCTAAGAAAACTCTTTGAGGAGTATCATGGATGGACATATGGATTCATCCGCATGCTAGGGGACGCATGGAAGAACGTGGAACCACTGAGGAAGAGATTATAAAAACCGTAGAGGAAGGGGAAAGATTCCCGGCCAGATTCGGACGGACAGGATTCAGGCGAAATTTTTCTTTCGGCAAGGTGTGGAAAGGAAGAGCATATAAAACTAAACAAATAGAGGCATACGGCGTGAAAGAAGGGAAAGAGTGGATTATAATTACCGTGATGGTAAAGTATTTTTAAGGAGCTCAAAAAATGAAACTTACCTACGACCCACGTTATAACATTGCCTATATACGGCTAAGGAAAAAGACAAAAGAAGTAGAGACTATTCGGGTAAGCGATGAACTCAATGTTGACCTCTCCCCGGATGGGAAGATATATGGGATTGAATTATTAAACGCAAATGAACAGCTTAAACTGGGAAAGGGTGGGGAGTTCATCGTTACGGATGAATCAACCCACAAGACCTCAAAACTACCTATTAGCATAGAGAAAAAGTAATTGTAGGGACAGGGAAAAGATTTTCTACCTGTAACCTGTTACCTGTTGCCCGTTACCTGCCTCTGTCTCCTATCTCTTCACCTTCCGCCTAAGGGCCAGGGCAAAGAGAGCAATTTGGACGTAAACAACAATAGATTCCAATACCAAAATCCATTTATTCCAGCCAGCAACATGCATTGCCTCACCAATTCTAGTAACGCGCGTAAAAGTAGCTACCTCTAAGCTATACCAAAAAGAGTTACACAAATCCTCTACCCAATTCCCAAAACAGAAGGGTCTATCGCTGAACAGCAAAGGTGGTACTAAAACATCCAGGGACAATAGTAGAGGAAATGCAACAAGGACAAGCAAGGCCAGAACTATAGAGGCCCTTTTGGGTCTCTCGCCGTAGCCACTAGTCCAGTAGAGGGCCTCAAGGGAAAGGATATTGCGTCCCAGCCACCCGTACATCTTCCGCCTGCACTCCATCTCCCCGTAGTGGAAGTCCCCGGCCGTGTTCCAGTCCTTCTTATCCTCAAAGTTCCGCTTAAGCTCCAGGTAGAGCCGACGTACAGGCTCGTATTTCTCCTCCCTGAGCTTCTCTTCGCCCTTTGTCATTCTGACCCTGAACGAAGTGAAGGGGAAGAATCTCGTATCTGTCTCACTAAGATTTTTCTCCACATCCTCATCGCCATCCAGTTCGTCTACCGTAGGGGCAGGTTTTAAACCTGCCCCTACAGCCTCATCCGCCTCAAGCTCGTCCCTTAAGACGTTTTGCTTCCTCGGAGGGAATATGAAAAAGGACTTCTCCTCTTTACCAAATTCACAATACCTGAAGTCCACCTTGTCTATGCTGGAGTGGAGGAAGGAACAGTGGGAGAGGTCAACGTTCTGGAATACCACCTCACCCAGGAATCTGGTGTACTTGAACGAACTCCCAGGACCCAGAAGTACGGGCCTCCTTTCATTACCCAACTCCAACGACTGAAAGCGTACCCTCTTCCTGAACTCGGCATCATTAAAATTTGCCCCTTTACTGAAGGTAGTACCTACAAAATCCCCCTCAGAGAATGTGGCCCTACTGAAATCCGCCCTCTCAGAGAATTCGGCCTCACCGAAATACGCCCCCCCAGAGAATGTGGCCCCACTGAAACCCGCCCCCTCAGAGAACGTGGCCTCAATGAAAACCGCCCACTCAGAGAACGTGGCCTTAATGAAAACCGCTTCTTTAGAGAACGTGGCCCGCTGGAAATCTGCCACCTTAGAGAATTTGGCCTCACCGAAAAACGCCCACTTAGAGAATTTGGCCCCGCGGAAATCCGCCTCCCCAGAGAATTTGGCTCCACCGAAATCCGCCCTCTCATAGAATGTGGCCTCACTGAAATCTACAGGC
This sequence comes from Planctomycetota bacterium, assembly GCA_016209685.1. GTDB lineage: Bacteria > Planctomycetota > Brocadiia > Brocadiales > Bathyanammoxibiaceae > 2-12-FULL-52-36. Next base: position 100,906 of record JACQVQ010000003.1, read on the forward strand.
ACAGGCACACCAAAACTGTAGTTAATACGAATACATGTGTGGTCAAAGCCTTCGGGGAAGTAACAGCCCTTTAAGTCTATGCTGTCCTTACCTTCTATCCTCTCCTCCACCTTTTGTTTAAAGGCCTCCAGGTCTTTGTCATCACGGGTGGAATGTAGGATGCAGAGGCCGTCCCTGTCGCCTTCCAGGGGAGGTTCATTACATACATAACTTGAATATTTTGATTTCCAGTTGCACATCCTTCTTTTCCCTTTCAATGCATTATATTTTGGAGTCTCCGCCTGAGGTGGACAATGGCCCCTTCATTATTCGCAGGCTAAAGCCTGCGGCTACTCCCTACTCTCTATCCCCTATACTCTGACATGCGGGCTGGACTCCATAAGCAGCGGTGGCCTATTATATTGCACTCCAGGGGAGATGTCTAACCTGTAACCCCTTTTAAAAATGCAGGGTGGGGAATGCGGAGTGAGGAGTTAATTCCGCAATCTGCACTCAGCAATCCGCATTTCCTACTCCCTACCCCTGTGAACCACGTGGGGTTCACAGCTAAGGTACAGGCAAGCCCTGCACCCTGCGTGGTGCGGGGACTACCCCCTATCTTTCCCCCGTTCCCTGTTTATTGAAACCAGTGGAATCCCGTGGAATCTAGACATTTACTCTTTTGGTACGTCTGCTAGACTTGGGGCGTGATGGGCACCGGAGAGAAACTCGTAAATAAGAGGGCCGTCATGCGGCTTCAGGAGAAGGCAGAGAGAACCCTGGAGGCCGTCATGCGTCAGGGCTTCTACGGCTCCGTGACCCTGGAGGTCTCCCTGGTGGACGGCCTCATCAGAAGCATCCGTACGCGTGTGGAGGAACAGGAGGTGGTGGGGAAGGGGGAGGGGGCAGGGAGTAGGGATCAGAATTAAGAATTCAGAAGTCAGAATTCAGAATACTAATCCGCCTGAGGCGGAAAGACTTTGGATTATGGGCTAACCGCTGGTTCAATCCCGCCCGAGGCGGACTTTCAGCTTGAAGATTGAACCAGCATTAAGGTTGAGTTTTTTTTCCTGGCTACTTGCTACAGTTTTTGACTTACCTGTTAAACCTAGTTGCAACCTGTTGAATCCAGCCATTTACTCTTTTGAAAGATATGTTATACAAAGAGGTGTAATCAGTAGTCAGCAGTCGGGGGTCAGCAGTCAGTAGGGGCGGGGTTACCCCGCCCCTACAAAAATTCCTGATTGCTGAATTCCTGAAAAACGGTAACCGAAGGTTCCGCTTAACAACGGATTCCAAGAGGCCCGAAGGAGTTGCCATACCCTCCCTCGGGCCTTTTTCTTTTTACAGACCTGACACTATCAAAAAGGAAGGGAAGATGCCAAATACCCTATACAAGGCCTTTCAGGCCGACGTTCTAAACCAGGAGGATTCCCGGAGGACTCTATGGGCAGTGGCCAGTATGGAGGCGCCTGACAGAGAGGGTGACGTAATACTGGCGGAGGGGTGGGAACTGGAGAATTACAGGAAAAACCCCGTCATCCTCTTTGCCCACAAGTACGACCAGCCCCCAGTGGCCAGGGCACTGGAGATTGGGGTCTCTCAGAAGGGGCTGCGGTTCAGGGCCCAGTTCCCCAGCCGCAAGGAGTATCCCTTTGCCGACACCATATATCAGCTTTATCGGGGTGGGTATCTCAGGAGCTTCTCCGTAGGCTTTATCCCGAAACTCTGGGAGGACAGGAAATCTCCCTCAGGGGATGGGCAAGGGGGCAGGCTTTTCAGGCGGCACGAATTGGTGGAAATTTCTGTCGTCCCCATCCCCACACATCCCAAGGCCCTGGCTGAGGCCCAGAAGAAGGGACTCCTGGGACGGGAGGAGGTGAGGGTGCTGGAAACATTGGGGGCAGAGCCCCAATGCTATAGCCCTGGTGCTCCGCCACCAGGGCTGGCCAGTGTCTCAGCAGAGGCGGAGGCGGGAAGGGAGGCCCTGGTGAGGCTGGAACTCCTCCTGAAGGGGGTACAGGACCTTCAGGCCCAGGCCACCCTCTCCCAGGAGGAGGTGGTGACCCTGGTGGAAAGGGCGATGAAGGAATCTCTGGAATGCGGAATGGGGAATGCGGAGTGCGGAATGTAGAAAAACTTTAATCCGCTTTAGGCGGAAAAAGAAATTGAGGGTCAGTTTGACACACACAAGGAGGTAATTGAATGAGCAAGGAAATGTTGGAAAGAGTAGAGGCTTTGGAAAAGGCACTTAAAGGGATGCCCGATTGTCTGGAGAAACACAAGGAGGGCCTAGCCAGCCGGATTGAGGAGGTGGTAAAGGGCAAGGTACAGGAGGCCGTATCTACCTACCTGCCTGGAAAACCACTGACCAGGAAGCTGGAGTTTGCTGGAGGCGAGTCCGCTCCGGATAGCCCCGAGGGGTTCAGCCTGGGACGACTCTTCAAGGCCCTTAGCACCAAGGACTGGACGGGGGCCCGTGTAGAGAAGAAGGCCCTTGGAGAGGCCACCGGCCCTGCCGGGGGTTACCTGGTCCCCGAGGAATACGTAAGAGAGGTAAAGGACAGGATTACCGCCCAGTCCGTGATACGCGGGGCGGGGGCCACCGTATATCCGATGGCCACCGACACGCTAAACATCCCCAGGGTCTCAGGTGGTGCAACGGCCTACTGGCTGGGGGAGAACACCCAGATACCCGCCACAGACCCCACCTTTGCCCAGGTGCAACTAGTGGCCAAGGTCCTGGCGGCCATGGTGAAGGTCTCTAACCAACTCCTGGCCGATAGCTCAGGGGCAGCCGAGGCGGCCATCCGAAGGGATGTGGCCAAGACCATAGCCCTGGCCGAGGACCTGGCCTTTATACAGGGTTCGGGTACGGGTAATGAACCCAGGGGATTCCTCAACACCTCTAACGTAAACGAGGTGAGCCTGGGGGCCAACGGTGGTACCCCCACCTTTGATACCGTCTACGACGCCCTCTACCAGGTGGAGAAGAACGATGGGGTGGCCTCGGCCTGGATTATGCACCCCAGGACCAAGAACACCCTACGGAAGATTAAGGACTCTCAGGGCCACTACATCTACACCCTGAGCCCCAGCCTCAAGGAGCCTGATAGTCTAGTGGGCATCCCCGTCTTTCTCACCACCCAGCTCCCCGTCAACCTCACCGTAGGTACCTCTACGGATTGCTCCTATATGCTCCTGGGGCAGTTTGAGGAGGCCATCATCGGGGAACGGCTGGGTATGGAGTTCGCCATAGACCAGTCTGGTACTGCCTTTGAGTACTACCAGAGCTGGATCCGTGCCATAAGCCGTCTGGACTTCGCCCTGAGGACCCCGGAGGTCTTCTGCAAGGTAACGGGCGTAAGGCCGTAGGACCAGGGGACAGGGTACAGGGATCGGGGGACAGGGGAAAAGATTTTTCCCTGTTCCCTGTCTACTGTAACCTGTTACCTGTTAAGGGAGGTAACCAAGATGCACAAAGTATACAAGAACAAGATGGTCAGGCCAGGCCAGACCGTCAAAAAGACAAAGGGTAGATAATGCCGCTTACCACGCTGATAACCGCAAAGGAGTACCTGGGTCTTACAGGTACCGGGGAGGACAGCCTCCTCAATCGTCTCATGGACTGGGCCACGGACTTTATCCACTCCTACTGTGGGAGGATTTTCCCCCAGGGGGGCTATGATGAGTATACAGATGGGGATGGGACAGAGACCCTCCTCAGCCACCAGTTCCCCATCCTCTCCGTGAACTCCCTGGAGGTGGACGGGGTAGTCAAGGACTCCACAAGCTTTGTCCTCTACGCCCCCCTGGGACTCCTGAAGCTCAAGTCGGGTGTCTTCCCCAGGGGGAAGAAGAACGTAAGACTCCAGTACACGGCAGGCTATGCCACCATCCCAAAGGACATAGAACAGGCCTGCATTGAGCTGGTAGCCCTGAGGTACTATGACAGGGGCAAGGAGAGGCTGGGCGTGACTAGTAGCGAGGGTACCTCTTTCGTCTCCCAACTCCCGCAGGAGATTAGACAGGTGCTGGAGCTTTATAAGAGGTATGGGGTTTAGAGTAGGGGCACGTTGCAACGTGCCCCTACCTTAGACGTAGGGAGAAACACATGACATACAAGGAACCCGACTATGAGACGGTAATCGTCCAGAAACTAAGGGCCATGGAAGAGTCCCTGAAATCTTTCATGGCCGGCTTGGAAGAACCACTCCTTAGGAAAAAGGTGTTAGCTACAATTGAAGCCCCGGTAAGTGGCACTATCGTTAGGTGGAAGAGGACGTCCGGACTGGTATGACCTGGTACTCACATCTGCACCATCAGAGCTACGAAGCTGTACGGAGGTGGGATTTTTTTTGTCAAGTCTATACATGAAGGCTATCTCCACCTCCACATCAGTGCAGTAGAAGGCTATGAAGTTAGTGCCGGAGAAACCATAGCCACTATAGAGGATACCGTCTGGATTTGAGCAGGCAAACCACGGCGGGGCAAGGCATTTGCCTATCTGACCGAAAATCTAGCCAAGACGGTGGTCTCCTGTACCACTGCCAGGGATTCTTGTGGACTCGTATTACTGTCTCTAACGCCGGCATTCGTGTCCAGGATTATAGCATGGCTGTTTCTACCAGAGATGCCCGCATTACCTATTATAAAGTTACAGGAAGGGTTTATAGAGCCGTCCGGCCTGAGCTTCAGGACCCAAATGTCCTCCTGTCCGCTACCAAAAGAGCTGGTCCATCCAGCCACTATGTAACCCCCGTCACCAGTCTGTTGAAGGTACTCAACCCTTTCATCACCCACTCCCCCGTAGGTCTTCTCCCACTCCACAGTTCCATCGTACTTGAGCTTCAATACCCAGAGGTCAAGGTCCTCCACGTCAAAGGTCTCTGTATTGAAGTAGCCTGCACTACCGGCCAATATGTACCCTCCATCACGGGTCTGGAAGATGGAACTGGCTGTACATAGGTAGCCCTTTTTCCCATAGAGCTTTTGCCACTGCACAGTTCCATTTGCTCGGAGCTTCAAGACCCAGGCATCCTCCTCCGCCGTCTCCTCCCCCGTGCCGAAAGAGTTGGTCCACCCGGCCACTATATAACCCCCGTCATGGGTCTGTTTGATACAAATGGCCCAATCATCTACACCCCCCCCATAGCTTTTCTGCCACTCCACAGCCCCATCTGACCGCAACTTTAAGACCCAAAAATCATAAACCCCCGCGCCAAAGGACTCTGTCATGCCTGCTACTATGTAACCCCCGTCTCGGGTCTGCTGAATACAATTGGCTATGTCGCTCTTATTTCCCCCATAGGTCTTCTGCCACTCCACGGCCCCATCTGGTCGGAGCTTCAAGACCCAGACGTCGTTCTCTCCCTCAGCAGAGGACGTTACACTAGCCACTACGTAGCCTCCGTCAGTGGTCTTGTGGAGGGAACGGGCCTCATTACTATCATCCCACTTATAGGTCTTCTGCCACTCTACAGTGCCATCGGGCCTGAGCTTTAATATCCAGGTGGTTCTCCCGGCACTGAAAGATTGGGTCCAACCAGCCACTATGTAGCCTCCATCACTGGCCTCGTGGATGGATTCGGCCGCATCCCAATTAACCCCCCCATAAGCCTTCTGCCACTCCACCGTACCACTAGCCCCGAGTTTCAAGACCCAGGCGTCCCCCTCTCCAGCACCGAAGGAGCGTGTATCACCAGCCACTATATAGCCCCCATCGGTAGTCTGCTGGATGGAATGGGCCCTATCAGAGTTAGCTCCCCCGTAGGTAGCGGCCCAGCCCATTGTCTCAGAGGAGACGGGGGTGGCCAGAAGAAGGAGACAGTAGACAGTAGGCAGCCATGCACCACGTAGGGTGCATGGCAAGCCATGAACCCCTGTGGTGCATGGTAAGCCATGAACCCCTGTGGTGCATGGTAAGCCATGAACCCCTGTGGTGCATGGTAAGCCATGAACCCCTGTG
>JACQVQ010000005.1 GCA_016209685.1 Planctomycetota bacterium
TTAAATTTCCAATTTGCAATTTACAATTCTTTTCCCCCCCTACTCCCTACTGATACTGCCAGGGTCTAGTTACAGGTTTCCTCTTAGGGAAGGCCAACATCAGGCCCATACCTAAGACAAACCCCCCGACGTGGGCCCACCAGGCGACCCCTCCTGCAGGGGCAGTGGGTGCAATGGAGGCCACACCGCTGAAGAACTGGATGACAAACCAGAAACCTAGCACCACCGCGGCAGGTAGTTCCACTATCTGCCAGATAAAGAAGATGGGGATTATGCAAAGTACCCTTGCCTTGGGGAAGGTAACCATATAGGCCCCCAGTACCCCGGCAATGGCCCCGCTCGCCCCTACGCACGGCAACCCCACGCCACTGCTCATTGCCACATGGGCTATGCTGGCCAGGATTCCACAGGCAACGTAAAAGCCCAGGAACTTGAAATGGCCCAGCCTGTCTTCTATATTGTCTCCAAATATCCAGAGATACCACATGTTACCCAGGATGTGGATAACGCCCCCGTGCAGGAACATACTGCTTAAGAAGGGCAGGAAGGTATCCTTAATTGCCGCGGGGTCAAGGCTGGGGTGCCTCAGAAAATATACTACCTTTACGGGTACTATCCCGTACTGTAAGAGGAATCCCTCAAGCCGCTGGCCCAAAGCCATCTCAAAGAGGAAGAAGGCCCCATTTAGGCCGATGAGGGCCACTACAACAAAGGGGAATGTCCCCGACGGGTTTTTATCCTTAAAAGGTATCATCAGAGTGAAAAATAGGAGACAGGGAGCAGGGGACAAGTAATCCGCCTAAGGCGGATAAAAATCTTTTACCCTGTCTACCACAACCTGACTCCTGCATCCTTTTAACGCAGTAGTTGGGCCAGGACTTCGTAATATGGAAAGTTCCTGCCAGGACATTCTGTGTCACGAATATGCCTATGAAGGATGACGTTTTCAGAAGGCACGTCGCAAAGCTGCTGTAGTTCTCGTATCAGGGCAACCAGGTTTGCCATCTGCTGGGGGCTTGGATAATCCTCTTGAAAATTACCTACCAGACATATCCCGATACCATGCTGGTTATACTCTACCTGCCCCGCATGGGCCCCGTGGGATTGGTAGAGCCAGCGGTGCCCAACCTCTACCTGACCATCACCAGAGCCATGTCCATTTCCTATTACAAAGTGATAGCCCAGCCCCCCCTCCCATCCCTTCTTTACCCTGTGAAAGGAGTCAAAGGCATTTGCACTCCCCGAAGGGGAAGCGCTATGGTGAACCACTATGTACTTCCACTTCTTTGCAACGGGTACACGGGGTATGCTTAGCACTATAGGGGTCTCTTCCTTCTTAGGCTCTATTACTAATGGCCTCTTGGCCGGGGAGGGAAGACTTACCGTCTCCTTAGGAACCTCTGCACAGCCACCCAGCAGGAACACGAAGAACACAAGGACTAATAACCTTTGCATAGTCCTCCCCTTAGAAATGTCTCTTGCTGTCCAGAAGAATGGTTACAGGCCCATCATTTGCAAGCTCTACCAACATCCTCTCCTGGAATTTACCTTCTGCCACCGCTATACCCTTACGGCGTAAGGACTCCGCCAAAAGGTTGTAAAGCCTCTGAGCTATCTCTGCCCCCGCCGATTGGTCAAAGGAGGGTCTGCGACCCTTTCGGCAGTCCCCATAAAGGGTAAACTGACTGACTAACAGCATCTGGCCCTTCACCTCCTCCAGGGATAAGTTCATCTTGCCATTAGAATCTTCAAAGACCCTGAGGCCAGAAAGCTTGGTGGCCAGGTATTCCGCATCTTCTTCTGTATCTCCTACCCCTACACCTACCAGCACCACCAGGCCACAACCAATCCTACTGTGTAGGGGTTGAACATTTTCAACCCCTACCACCTTAACCTGGGCGTAACTTACTCTTTGTACCACAGCTCGCATTGAAAAAATCCAAATTTCAAAATTCAAATTCCAAAGCCTTAGATTTCGGGCTTTGGAATTTGAGCCTTGATTATAAGGGGAGCAACCACAGGGTCAAGAAAAATCTATACTTAGCCTTGTAAAGTACATAGACGTAGGTTACGATTCTTACCTTCTGTTATTCCTTCGGCAGGCTCAGGACAAGTTTTTAGGATGTAAGGGGGCTTTGCCCATCATGTTCGCCTGAGGCGAATCTGCCTATGGCATGACCGAAGGCAGGTCCGCCTCAGGCGGATGCCCCTACTGGCTCACCTCCACCTTGACATACGGTGCAATTTAGGCTATTAGTGTTTCTAAGCAAGAGAAATAGCTAATGGAAAAAATGTCAGGAATGCATCAGTTGCCCCAGATGGAACTCCCCCAGTACAACTTCCGCCTGAGGGCCAAGGAATTCAACAAGAGCAGTGAGGATTTCACTATATGGTTCCTTGAAGGTGTATTAGAGAATAACCCCAACCATGTGGATTGCTTGATGTACCTTGGTAACGTTTATACGGCTACAGGGAGATACAAGGAGGGGTTGAAGGTAGACCAGAGGTTGGTCAGACTCAGACCGGAAGACCCAGTAGCCCATTATAACTTGGCCTGCAGCTATTCACTGCTGGGGGACGTGGACACCTCCTTTAAGGCACTGGAAGAGGCGGTGGCCCTGGGGTATAAAGACTTGGTACACCTGCAAAGGGATAGGGACCTGGATAATCTGAGGAAGGACCACAGATACCAGGGACTCATTGACAGGGCAAAAAAATCAGTAGACAGCAAACAGTAGACAGGGAAAGACATTATTCCTGTATGCTGTATGATGTCTACTGTCTACTATTCTGGTAGGCCAGCACCATACCTTCAAGGGTGAGATGTGGAATCACCTCCTGGAAGAGGCCAACGTCCGCAGCAAAGAGGTTGGCATCACCACCTGTAGCAATTACCCGGGGTTCTCCTCCCACCTCTTTTTTAACCCCCTTTATCAACCTTTCTACCATCCCGACAGTCCCCCAGTACAGGCCAGAGGTTATGGCCTCTACGGTATCCTTGCCTATATAATAGTCCGGCCTTTCTGGGGTCACCTCCGGGAGTAGTGCGGTACGGAGGTGGAGTGCCTTCCTGGAGGACTCCAGGCCAGGGGCTATTATCCCTCCCAGGAACTCCCCCCTCTCGGAGACGGCATCTACGGTAATGGCCGTACCCATGTCCACCACGATGGTCGTCCCCCTGGTCTTCTCGTAAGCGGCCACTGCGTTTAAGAGCCTATCAACCCCCACCTTGCCGGGCTCATTAACGAGGACGGGAATAGGAATTTTTATATCCGCCGGAAGTTTTAGGGGCTTCTTGGGGTAGTTCTTTTCCAGCCACGTACAGAACACGTCTTCCACTTTGGGATTAACGGAGGCCAGTAGTATCTCTGAAATCAGGGGTAGATAGGACCCCAGGGCCAACTCCTCCAGGTCCACCTCTTCTGCCCTCATGACTTTATGGAAGAGGAGACTTGGTCGGGGGTGGCCCTGGCCACCCTGGAATACCCCAAGGTGTATGTTGGTGTTTCCTATGTCAAGGGCTACTAACATGGGACAAGTTACGGTTAAGTTTGTAGGGTGCGTCTTTTAGACGCACCATTTATTATTTTGGTGCGTTTCACGCACCCTACGCCTCAGGAAAAGGATTCTGCCACTGCCAGCCTGTCTTACCCGTCCTTCTAAGGTGCTCCAGCCTTCTTATGGTAATCTCTGCAAATACAGGGTCAATGTCAAAAGTATACACCTTCCTGTTCAATCTCTCCCCGGCAATCAGTGTCGTCCCGGAATGGGCAAAGAAGTCTGCCACTAAATCTCTTTCGCTACTACCTGACAGGATTATCCTTTCTATTGCCTTCAGGGGTTTCTGGGCATAACATCCTGGTACATTTTCTTCCATCCTGTAAAACACCTGTTGAATGTCTACCCATACGTTACCTGCCCTTATATACCTTGACTTACTCCGTTCTAAATTCTCCGTAACCTGCCCATTAACTTTTTTATAGTAACCCCTCAGTACCCTGGGAATATCCGTATATTCGGCGTCCACGTTAAAGTCAGGGTTACCTTTCACATAATAAAGGAGTTCCTGTCTGACCCACATCCAGTTTTTTTGCGTACCATATCCCCTCTGATTGCGCATTGTAATGAAATTCCTTGGTTTTAACTCCTCAAATCTTCTCATCAAGATAGTAAAATCGGGAAGGGGTTGGAGATTGTCCCTGTAATCCGCACCCATCCATACATAGAGGTGGGCATCTCTGTCCATAGCTGAGACCGCATTCTGCACCCATTTCTCTGAAAACTTTAGATACTCCTTCAAATCTACCTTAAAGAGACCTCGTGTGTTAGCATTTCCTACCACCACGTTGTAAGGAGGGTCGTTGAGGACCAACCTGGCCTTTTTATTACCGATTATTTTCCCCACGTCTTCCAGTCTTGTAGCGTCCAGCACGCCGACCTTATGTCCATTTACTGGGTCTTCCCATACCTCTCCATATTTTAGCCTGCATAAAGGCAATATCTTTTCGTTCAGCCTGGCATGGAAATCCAGTCGTTTAAGTCTCTCTGTAGTCTTGCCTGTCTGCCCTTCTTCTTTTTTATTTGGGATGCTCATCAGTAGCAAGGGCCGTTTCCTCCTGGGTCTTCTGGGAGGCCACTTCTTCCAGTGTCTGGGCTATTGCATGGAGGAGGCGGTCCAGGTTCTTCCCTGTAACGGCAGAGATTAGATGGACAGGTTGCTGGATGTGTTTCTCCAGGTCTCGTACCTTTTCCGCGCAGTCCCCTTCTTCCAGGAGGTCTATCTTGTTGACTACCACTATCTCCTTCTTCCTGGAGAGTTCCGGGCTGTATAGTTCCATTTCACGCCGAATGACGTGGTAGGCCTCTTTGGGTTCCGGGCCGCTGAGAGGGGCGACGTCTATAAGGTGGATGAGCACCTTGGTACGCTCCACGTGCTTGAGGAACGCATCGCCCAGACCGGTCCCCTTGTGAGCACCTTCTATAAGGCCGGGGAGGTCTGCCACCACAACCCTGCGAAAATCTCCCAGCTCCACGATACCCAGTTGTGGGAACAGGGTGGTGAATGGGTAATCGGCTATCTTGGGACGGGCACTGGAGAGTCGCGAAAGGAGGGTAGATTTCCCGGCGTTGGGTAGGCCAACTATCCCCACGTCCGCAAAGAACTTTAGCTCAAGTCTGAGCCAGCGTTCTTGACCCTGGAGACCTTTTTCTGCAAAGCGTGGGGTCTGCCTTGTGGAGGTGGCGAAGCGTTTGTTCCCCCTCCCCCCCCTGCCCCCTCTGGCTATCCTCACCCATTGATCATGTTCATGGAAGTCCTTTAGTATGCGTCCAGTATCTCTATTCTTTACTACGGTACCTACGGGGACTTCTAAAATGAGGTCACTGCCACTCTTGCCATGACGGGTGCTCCCTTCCCCGTGTCGGCCATTTTCGGCCATGTGCTTTATCCTGGAAGAGATGTCCATGAGGGTAGCCTTCTGGTCATTGGCCTTTATAATCACATCTCCCCCCCTGCCACCGTCCCCTCCATCCGGACCACCCTTTGGGACCCACTTCTCCCTACGGAAGCTTACACAGCCATTACCCCCATCCCCACCCTTAACGTAAATGACGGCTTCGTCCAGAAACATGAGGCCCTTTTGTGTACTGTATTACATCAGTGGCTAGATACTAAAAAGGGGAGCAGAGGGCTCCCCTTCTATTTCTTTTGAAAGGACTGATAATACGGGCCTGCCCTGTACCAGAGCGGTACAGGGCCTGTTACAGAGACACGTACTCGCTTATTTATTATTGTGTTAAAGGGTACACGCTTACCCTTTTGCCACTCTCAAATCTTACGACGCCGTTCACCCTGGCAAACAGTGTATAGTCCCTTCCCTGGCCCACGTTAAAGCCGGGGCTGAACTTGGTACCGCACTGCCTTACGATGATGCTCCCGGCAGGTACGGTCTCGCCGCCGTAGCATTTTATCCCCCTGTACTTGGGGTTGCTGTCCCTTCCATTTCTGGAAGAACCTTGTCCTTTTTTGTGTGCCATGACCTAATCTCCTAAGCTATATTATACACAAATTTCCTTGATTTTCACCTGGGTAAAGGCCTGCCTATGGCCCCTCTTCCTCCTGTAGTTCTCCCTGCGACGGAACTTGATAATCCTTACCTTCTCGCCCAATGTCTGACATTCCACCTCTGCCAGCACCTTTGCCCCGGCAACTAGGGGGTTACCTATCCTAGTATTGGATTCGTCCCCCACCGCTATTACCTCTGAGAACTCAATGGGGTCCTTTTCCTTTAGCCCCTCCACAAGGTCTATCAGGAGGCACTCTCCCGGGGAGACCTTATACTGTTTACCCCTATCCTTAATGATGGCGTACACGGTTTACCTCCTTATATGGACATGGGCTGACCGTCGGCCTTAAGGTATCTTATCTGTACCGTGCCTGGCTTCAACCCATTCATCTGGATGCTGTTTATGAGGATGCGCTTATGGTAACTTTCTTCTAGTTCTGAGAGCTGTCGCCGCTTCTGGTTCAGCAGATGCTGGGACACCCTCGGGTCTGCCTCCACCTCTATGGTCTTTAGCTCCGGGTGACTGAGGACGGATTTTATCTCCCGCATGACCTCCAGACTGAGACTCTCCACGGTCTTGGTATACCCGGTACCCCGACAGGTGGAGCAGTTCTCGTAGAGGACGTCCCTCAGGCTGGGTCTGAGCCTCTGACGCGTGAGTTCTATAATACCAAACCTTGACATCTTGAGCATCTTGGTGCGAGCCTTATCCCTCTTGAGGTTCTCCAGCATGACCTTTTCCACGGCGCGGTTATGGCCCTCTGCCAGCATGTCAATAAAATCTATTATAATAACTCCCCCCAGGTCACGCAAACGTATTTGTCTGACTACCTCTTTGGCGGCCTCCATGTTAGTCCTGAAGGCGGTCTCCTCCGGGTCTGCCCCTGCCTTGAAGCGTCCACTGTTGACGTCTATGGCCACGAGGGCCTCCGTTTGCTCTATGACCAGGGAACCACCATGACCATGGCGCAGTGGTATCTTCTTCTGTATAATCCTTTCTATCTCTTGCTCAATATTATACTTATGAAAGAGTGGCTCTTCTTTCTTATAGAGCTTTACCCCTTTTTCGGCCTTGGGCATTATCTGTCCGAGGAAATCCCGAGCCTTCTCATAGGTGGCCTCTGAATCCACTATTATCTCTTGTATATCTGTGGAGTAGATGTCACGGATGGTCTTGGTGACCAGGTCGCTTTCCTGGTATATAAGGGCCGGGGCGGTGGTGGTCTTGTTTCTCTCCTCTACCGCCTTCCAGAGTCTCAGCAGGTAGTGGAGGTCTTTGGAGAGTTCTCGCTTGATCTGGTTAGCCCCCGCCGTACGGACTATCAGGCCCATGTTGGCCGGGGGATTTAGTTCTTCTATTACCTGTCTTAGCCTCTGACGCTCTGATTCTTCAACAATCTTCCTGGAGATACCATGCTTCCTGGCATAAGGCATGAGGACGAGGAATCGGCCAGGGAGGCTAATGTCGGTGGTAAGGCTTGGCCCCTTTTCCCCAACGGCCTCCTTAGTTACCTGCACGAGGACTTCCTGGCCAGGGCTCAAGAGGGTTTGTATCCGCCTGTTAGTCCTCCTGTGGTGGCCTTCTTCGCCTGGTTCGGCCCCTTCGGCGGAAGGTTCTATTACTTCACTAACGTGAAGGAAACCATTTCTTTTGAGACCTACGTCTACAAAGGCAGCCTCCAGACTGGGTTCTACGTTCATAATCTTACCCTTGTAGACGTTGCCTACTACTTGTCCCCTGGAGATACGCTCTATGTAGAGTTCCTCCAGGGTGTGGTCCTCAAGGATGGCTATACGGCACTCCTCTGGTTCTACCACGTTTATTAACATCTTTTTGCCCATAATTTATTTCACCTCCCTGCCTGGGGTGGCTTTATCCATCTGAGGCGGACTCCTCCGCCTCAGACGTACACCTCAGGCAACTGCCAGGGGAGACAAAAGCACCTTTACCCTGGCTATCTTGAAGTTAGTATGGAAAGGGGGTTTTAGTCCCAGGGCCTCAAGGACCTCTTCGGGGCGGGCAGTACCTTCCTGGAGGACTTTGAACCTGATTTCTAGACACCCATCTTTCTGGATAACTGACCGGATAGAGGGGCGGAGATTGACGGCCTTCTTTCTCCCGTCTCTTTCCCTTGACGTCCAGTACTCTTTAAGGTTCAGTAGTTCCTCAATCTTCTCTGGGGCAATGGCCTGGAGGCCGTGGAACTGCACCTGATACACTATCTCTTCCACTCTGGAAGAGGAAGGGGCTATAACCTCTGCCGAGATTATATCCAACCCTTCCAGGAGCTGTGCCTTCAATTGCTCCACCAGGGTCTTGGGGGACAACCATTGGGAGAGTTCTAGCTCTACTATCTCCTCATGCCCCTCTATACCCAGGGCCAGGGCCAGGGGGAAAGACATCCTGAGCCTGGGGTTAAATCCCTGGGTCATCTTGATGGGAAGTTCTGCCCTCCTCAGGGCCCTTTCTAGCAATCTCATCAGGTCGTGATGAGATATGAACCTCAGGGTCCCCTTCTTCTGAAATCTCAATCTTACTATTATCTTATTACCTCTTTCAGGTAGACTCAAAAACCAACGTAGGGACGGGTCTTAAACCGGTCCATATCGGATAGACCCAAAGGCCCGCCATAGGCAGGTCTGTTCGCCAGAGGCGAATCTGCCTCAGGCATGACCTGAGGCACGGCCTGTCCCTGCATCAGTGAAACCAGTTGATTACTAAAGTACAGGAATAATTTTGTCGGTAACTTTTCTCAAGTAATTAATGGATTCCTCCGGCTGGGTAAACCTTAAGACCTTCTCAGCTATCTCCTTAGCCTCCTCATAAGTAATACTGCGGATAATCTTCTTAATCGCAGGGATTAGGACGGGGGAAGAGATGCTGAATTGCTGAAGGCCCAGGCCCAGGAGGAGGATGATGTATTCAAGCTCGCTGCCCATCTCTCCACACATGGTCACGGGAATGTTGTTATCTTCTGCCGCCTCTATGCACATCTTCAATAGCCTGAGGATGGCTGGATGGGCGGGGCAGTACATGGAGGCCACCTTTTCATTGTCCCTGTCAATGGCCAGGGAATATTGCACCAGGTCATTGGTCCCAATGCTAAAGAAATCAACCTCCCCGGCCAGGCTATCTGCAATTAACACGGAGGAAGGTACCTCTATCATTGCCCCTACAGGTATCTTTTCATTGAAGGCCTCACCCCTCCCGGAGAGGACTTCCATGGTCTCATGCACCATTGCCTTTGCCTGCCGCAGTTCTGCCAGACTGGATATGAGGGGGAAGAGTATCCTCAGGTCTTTATTCTGTGCAGAGGCCCTGAGCAGTGCCTTCAACTGGGTCAGGAAGAGTTCCGGGTGGTCAAAACAGTAGCGGATAGAGCGGCACCCCAGGAAGGGGTTGGCCTCTTTGTAGCCGTCTCCGAACTTGTCAGCGCCCAGGTCCATCGTCCTTATTATAAGGGGAAGGTCCTTTAGCTCCTTATTGGCTGCTAGATAGGCGTTATAGTGGTCCTCTTCCGTGGGGCTGTTCCTGCACTCCAGGAACAGATACTCGGTACGGTAGAGGCCCACTCCGGTGGCACCATATCTGAGGAAGACCTCTATCTCTTTGGGGAAATCTATGTTGGCAAAGATTTGTATCTGCCTGCCATCGGGGGTCTCTGCCGGTTGGTCCTTAAGCTGCTGGGTAAGCCTGGATTCAAAGACCCGTATAGTCTTTTCCTTTTTCTGGTACTCCTCAAGGGTGTCCTCGTCTGGCCTGATGATGACAATGCCCCTGTTTCCGTCTATGATGACGGGGTCTCCCTGATAGACGTCGGTGGTAATGCGGCCCAATCCCACCACCCCTGGGATGCCTAGTGTCCTGGCCAGGATGGCCGTGTGCGAGGTCCTTCCTCCTACTTCGGTGGCAAAACCCTTTATACTGGCGGTGTCCAGGGAGGCCGTCTCTGAGGGGGTGAGGTCATGGGCGATAAGTACCACCTCTTCCTTCAGGTGTCCGAGGGTCTCCCTCTTTTCTCCCCCGAGTATCCTTAAGAGACGGTCTTCTATGTCCAGGATGTCACCTGCCCGTTCTTTCAGGTAAGTGTCATCTATACTCTGAAACTCTTTTATGTAATTTCTCAGCACACTATAAATGGCGAATTCGGCCTTTACACGTAAGTCTCTTATTTTAGTTATAAATTCCTCTTTCAAGCGGTGGTCCTGGAGGATTGTCCTGTGGACGCCCAGGATGGTGCCCACCTCGTGACCTAAACGGGAAGAGACCTTCCCTTCTAGCTCTCGCAGTTCCTGCTTGGCATCCCGGATGGCCTTTTCCAGCCTCTTTATCTCGTTGGGCACCTGCTCCTCTGAGATGAAACTGCGTACTATCCAGTATTCCTTGCCCTCCAGGATGTGGGCCTTCCCCACCACCACGCCTGGGGCCAGGGCAATGCCCTTTTTGGTCAGCATCACCTGTTCGTCAAAGTTAGAACTAACCAGGGCCTCCAGGACACGGAGGGCCTCGTGGGCATCCGGCCCGCTAACCGTTATGCGTATGTCCGTGCCCCTTTCAGCCCCCAGGGTGAGGAGTTCTATGACGCTCTTACCATTAACCTCTTTGTGCTTTGCCGCCACCCTTATTTCGGAGGCGAACTGGTTGGCAGTCTTGGCGAAACGCGTAGCCGGTCTTGCATGTAAACCGTCTACGTTAAGTATACTGCACTGGCACTGCAGGACCAAATTTTCCTGGAGGGGCTTAGAGGCGGTAACCATCTTTCTCTTTGAGAATTTCTAACATCTCTTTTTTACTTCGGGCCATGGATATAAATCTTCTAAAGTCGTTATCTCTTATGATGGTGGCTATCCTTTCCAGGGCAGACAGATGGCTGCTGGAAGATTCACTCGGAGAGAGTAACAAGAAGAGGAGGTGCACAGGTTCGCCGTCCAGGGCATCAAATTCCACTCCTGACTTGGAGCGCGCCAGGGTCCCCATCAATCTAGTGACACTGACATGTTTTGTGTGGGGTACGGCTACCCCTCCCCCGATACCGGTGCTTCCCAATTTTTCTCTCTTTGCCAGGGCCTCTAGGATATTTTCCATCTCCTTGGAGGAAATCTTCTGGGCGCTCTTCAGGGCCTCCACCATCTCCTTCAGGGCCCCTGATTTATCCCTGGATTTTAGGTCAAAGACTATTGCCTCCTCCACCAGGAAGTCCATTAATTTCATCTAATCCTCCGACCGGGAAAGTGCCTTTCTTGGAAAGGTTCTTGGGAGAGAGCACATGGAAACGGGGCTTTACAGTGTAGAAGAACCCTCTTCTGCCATTTCCTCTGGAGCCGGTGGAATCCCCTTCTTGGTCCTCCGCTGATAGAGTTTCTCCTTGTGGCGGGTAAGCTGTCTCTCTAGTTTATCTACTGCCCTATCTATGGCAACATAAATGTCATGGTCAGTCACTTCTGCGATTAGCATAGAACCCCTTGGGGCCGAGAGTATCATCTCTGCCGTGTGCCGCTCGCTTTCCACGTCCAGGTTGACCTGGATGCGGATAACCCTATCAAAGTACCTCTCTAATTTTCTTGCCTTCTTCTCCGCATAACTTTTTATAGCATCGGTGATGCTCAGATGTTTACCCGTTACTATTATGTCCAAGAGAATTCCTTTCCTCTTAAAGGTTTTAGCCGATTGTACTTCTTTATCTCCGCAGAGTCAAGGGCTTTAAGGTCCAGGGTCAGGGCCTACGGACCTTGCCACCGTCAGGACGTATACCGTTCTCGCCCCAGCCCCCTTCAGTACCCTGGCACACTCAGAGGCAGTTAGGCCAGTAGTGAGCACGTCATCTACCAGCAGGACGTTCTTACCGTTAACCCTGGCAGGTGTCCTGACCTCAAAGGCACCTCTTACATTCTCTTCCCTCTGGCTAGGTCCCAGTAAGGTCTGTGGGTGGGTGTCTCTCACCCTGGAAAGATCCCTTGGTAATACCTCTACTCCCATATACTTCCCAATGTGTCGGGCCAGGAGTTCTGCCTGATTAAAACCCCTCTGTACCTTCCTCCTCCAGTGCAGGGGCACGGGGATTATCCTGTGGGGGTCTTCAGGAAATGGGACACCAATGTCCAGGGCCTTGTATACAAGGGTCGTAAGAGGCCCTACCAGGTATTCCTTCTTCCTATATTTAAAGTGATGTATAAGCTCCTTTACTGCCCCCTGGAAGTATACGGCAGAGAAGGCACCATCAAACCGCAGCCGCACCGTCTTGCAGTATACACAACCCTTTTCGGGGCTGTGACTGTATGGGCCCAATCCTGCCCCACACCTGGGGCATCTTGGGCTTTGTACATGCGTTATCCCCTTCCTACAGCCTCCACACAAGTATTGGTCAACCTCCCTATGCAGACTTGACTCACAGCCCAGGCAGTGTGCTGGGTATAGGAGATTTACTGTTGTCTCCCAGATGTCTTTCAGTCTAATTCTCATGTGTGTTTATACGACACGTGTCTATTATAACGACATAAATCTACCAATGTATGCCAAATCAGAGTTAGGGTAGCTTTAGTATAACCTATTGCTATATCATAATATACAGAGACATACCCTCAGCCACCAGTTACTGGCACAGTTATTGCTAATACTCAGATCAGGTTCTGTTTCCTGCCATACAGAACCACAGGCAGTTTTTCCCAGAAAGGCCAGATAGATAGGCACTATCTGGCCTCCCTCCTTTCCCCTCTACACAATGTAAAATCCCCGTAGAGGGGAATCTTTTTTCTTACCTCTTTCAAAAACCTCATATCCATGCTGGCTACTGCTACACCTTCCCCTTTGAACACCCCTGACATAACCTGTCCCCATGGGTTGATTATAAGGCTGTGACCAAAGGTGGTGACCCCGTTGGGGTGTCTGCCGAATTGATTTGCGGTCACTACATAGCACTGGTTTTCTATGGCCCTCGCCTTTAACAGTGGTTCCCAGTGGTCCTTGCTGGTGGTGGCCGTAGATGCCGAGGGTAAGAGAAAGAGGTCTGCCCCCCTTGAGGCGAGGGTCTGGAAGAGCCCTGGGAATCGCAGGTCAAAGCATATGGTAAGGGCCGTTCTAAAACCCTCTACGTCCATCAGGGCTAATCGTCTCCCGGGAAGTATATACCGTGACTCCTGATAGTTTAATCCTGGCAGGGATACGTTAAAGAGGTGTATCTTTCTGTACCTCCCTAATAGGTCTCCCGTTGGGGCGAAAAGCATGGCAGTATTGTAAATCTTGTTAGCTGAGACCTTCACAAGGATGGTCCCACAGAGGTAAAGTCTCCATCTCCTTGCTAAATCTGCCATAAATTGGTATGTGCGGCCGGGAATAGGTTCTGCCTGCTTGGACATTACCTCTAGAGAATCGTAGCAATTAAAGTATTCGGGGAGGAGGACTAATCTTGCCCCGGCGGTCTTCGCCTCCTTTACCAGGTGCGCGGCCTTAAGGAGGTTTGCGTCCTTATCCCCCAGGGAGGACATCTGAATGGCCGCCGCCTTGAGGGTACCTCTCCCCACATCAGGCCCCCATCCAGTCAAAGAGCAGCAGTCCTCCCAGTATGAAGAGCAGGAGGGGGGTCCACCCTGCCAATATTGGGTGGAGGTAGCCAGTCACCCCGAGATTAGTGCAAAAGACCGTTACGACAAAGAAGGCACCAATGACGCACAAGATAGCGCTGATGCCCAAAAAGAGGTTTCTCCTGAGTGTCTCAAAGCCTAAGATGAAGGGCGTACCCAAGAGGAGAAAGACGAGGCTCACAAAGGGATAGGTCATGCGGGAATAGAAGAAGACGGGGTACTTGGGGTCTTCAGGTTGTTTTTGGGAGAGGTCCAGTAGACCCATCATGCTAATAAGGGTGGGGTCGCGCTCTTCTCGCCGCATATCCTCAGGGCGGACATTGGTCTTAAAAAAGAGTCCTTTTTCTATAATTACTGGAGGCACCCAATTCCTCTCATAATAGTCGTGTCTGGTGACGTCGCTAAGGTACCAGGTATTTTTACCTACCCACTTGCCTTCCTTTGCGGAGAGGGTAAATACCTTTTTTTCTTCCCTGCCCATCCCCAGGATAAAGATACCCTTCATGGTTTCGTCTACTATGTCGTATCTGGCCACTCTAAGGACGAGGCCGTTATCCTGGTCTTCCACAAAGATGTCCTTTATTTCGCTCTCATCAAAGGTAATAGTCCTGGTCCTTTCCAGTTTATCCGCCAGGGCGGGGATTACCAGTTCCTGATTGGCCAGGGCCATAAAGGAAAAGAGTGTGGCGACAACGAAGATTGGCAAGAGTATCCTGTACAGGCTAAGCCCTGCGGCCTGCATGGCCATGATTTCGTTGCTCTTGGCCAACCTGATAAGGGAGAAACCCGCCGCTATGAGGACAATGGGAGGGAATAGCTTTGCTATCATGACGGGTAAGAAGAGGGCGTAGTAGTTGAAGGCCATAAACAGGGCCTGGTCCCCCAGGGCAAGGAGGTCGTCAAATTTCTGGAAGAGGTCTACTACCAGATATACGCCTATGAGTACGAAGGCACAGACGAACAGGGCCGGGATGTAGTTGAATAGGATGTATTTATCCAGACGCGAAATCATACTTGGTGTCGTATTGCCTCTTCTCTATTATTAAGTCCCTTAAGGAGTTCTCGGGCGGTCTTCCCGAGGAGGGGATGCCTTATCTCAGGGGCGATGTCACAAAGGGGTTCAAGGACAAAACGCCTCTCGTGCATCCGTGGATGAGGTATCTCTAGTGTCTCTTCCTTCATGACAATATCATCGTAAAGCAGGACGTCCAGGTCAATAGTCCTTGGCCCCCATCTTATCCCCCTCTGCCTGCCAAGGGCCTGTTCTATCCGTTGAAGCCTCTGGAGGAGTTCTGAGGGGGTAAGGTCTGTCTGGAGGCGGAGGACAGAGTTGATAAAATGGGGCTGGTCCAGTCCGCCTGATGTGGATTCAGGTTCTGTCTCATAGTATGGGGAGCTACCGGTAAGGACAAGACCGCCTACCGCCACCAGTTGCTCCTTTGCTAACCCAAGGGTAGCAACCCTCTTGCCCAGGTTGGAACCCATAGCAACATATACTACGGCCATGACTACACCACCTCAAAGCTAGGTGCCCGGGGGCAGGCACCACAATCCGTACACTCCTCGCTAAAACAATCGGGGGTGGTAACCCCTTGAAGGGCCTTCTCCTGTTCCATCTCAAAGAACCCCTTTCTCACACCTGTGCTTATGTGTCCCCAGGGAAGCACCTCCTCGGGACTGCGTCTCCTCGCCAGATAGAAGTTGACGTCCAGTCCTGCCTCCTGAAATGCCTCCTGCCACCTGTTAAAGTGGAAGTGCTCATCCCAGGCATCTAGCTTGCACCCCAGCCTCCAAGCCAGGTATATGACCTCCCCCAGTCTGCGGTCCCCTCTGGCGAGGACGCCCTCCAGGATACTGCGTTCGGGGTTATGGAACTTGAGTCTTATCCAGGGTTGTCTCAGCCTGGTCTTAAGACGTCCTTTAACGGCCTTTATCCTCTCAAGAGAGGCCATAGGTTCCCACTGGAAGGGCGTATGGGCCTTTGGTACGAAAGGGGCAATGGTCAGGTTCACGTCCCCAGGTGCACCGTTTATCTTACGCCTGATACTGGACACGTTGCAGGCCAGGTCCGCTATGGCGTCTATGTCCTTATCCGTCTCCCCAGGTAGACCTATCATAAAATAAAGCTTTACTACACGCCATCCCAATTTAAAGGCCTCTTCTACGGCCCTGAAGAGGTCTGCATCCTTTACGTCTTTACATATGGCCCTCCTCAATTCCGGGGTAGCCGCCTCCGGGGCCATGGTAAGGCTAGATTTTCTGACGGAACCCACATAAGAGGGAAGCCGATGGAGACTGTCCGAGAGCCGGAGGGAGGGCAGAGAGATATTGACCTTCCTGGGGTCAAATCTCTTCTGGAGCCCCACAAGGAGTTCTTCCAGGTAAGGATAGTCACTTATTGACAGGGCGGCCAGGGATATCTCTTCTTGTCCAGTATTCTTGTAGCAATTCTCTGCCTGTCTGAGGAGGGTCTCTACGGAACGGAAGCGGGTGGGGCGCTTTATCATCCCTGCCTGGCAGAAGCGACAGCCCTGGGTGCATCCCCTCATCACTTCCAGCGTAATACGGTCGTGGATGGTCTGGACATAGGGGACTATGGGGCGTTCGGGGAAATACGCCCCCTCCAGGTTCATTACAGTAGCAGCCCTCACTGGCATAGGGACCCAGTCGTATTCAGGAGAAATCTCTGCTATGGTGCCATCGGGATTATGACTTACCCTGTAAAGGCTGGGGGCATAAACCCCTTTTATCCTCCTGGCCATAGAGGTTATAATATCCGTCCGCCCGGCCCCACCCTGCCTCAATTCCTTGAACAGGGTGAGGACCCCGGGCAGTGTCTCTTCTCCATCTCCAACGAGGAAGAGGTCTATGAAATCTGCCAGGGGCTCAGGAGATAACGCCCCCGGGCCTCCGGCCAGGATGATGGGGTCCCCTTCCTTGCGGTCTTCCCTCCTTACGGCTATCCCCCCCAGCTCTAACATGTTCAATACATTGGTGTAAGACATCTCGTATTGGAGGGAAAAGCCCACCAAATCAAAATCCCTTATCGGGGTATAGGTCTCCAGGCTGAAGAGGGGAACCCCTTCGGACCGCATCACCCCTTCCATGTCCACCCACGGGGTAAAGACCCTCTCACAGGCAGTCTCCTCCATTGAATTCACTAGACCGTAGAGGAGTTGGACTCCCAGGTGGCTCATACCTACTTCATAGGTGTCGGGGAAGGCCAGTACCATCCTTACCTTCGCCTTCCGAGGGTCCTTCACGATGGAATTCCACTCACCGCCTATGTACCTACCGGGGGTCTCTACTCTGGGCAACAATCCTTCTGTAATCTTGGAGCGGAGGTTGTTCATTGTTTACTATCTTTAAACTTTCATTATAGTAAAGAAACAGTAGGTTTGGAAGTTTAAAAATCTGTTGGTGTGTAGAGTTACACTAGTAGGGGCGTTCAATTGAACGTAATGTAAGTACTGGGGAGGCTTCCCCCTTATCCGCCTAAGCCTGCCCTTGAGCGGAGCGAAGGGGCGGACAACCCATGTTTAGAGATAATACACCTGCCACCCCAAATTTTGGTTGATTTGTCAGACGATTTTGGCTATATTTCCGCCTTTATTGGGGGAGGTGCATGGCAGGATAGTTAGTTGCAGACAATGGAGAACCCCTTATGCTTCCAGTGATTGCACTTTTTAGAAAGATGAGGTTTGTTCTTCTTCTGGTTTGTTTTTTTGTCCTCTGGGAAGGGTGTGCCTCAGGTGGACCTGAGGAAAAGAAAAAAGAGGAGGAGGACCCTAAGAAGAAGGAATTGAAGGAATTGATGAAAAGGATAGATGAATGGTACAAGAAGTCGCAGGATAGGATGGGTTATTACCCGCCCCAACTCACGGATGGCGATTGGTTTATATTTGAGAGGACAGGAGAGACTATAGCTAACCTCTCAGACGTCATGCTCAAGAAGTTCGTCCCTGCTGACGACAAGATATACCTCAAAGAGGCAAAGGACATGAAGAAACACTCAGAGGACATGGTTAAGCCAGCCACCGAGCGTTACAACGGGGCCTATGAAGATATACAGTATTCTTTCGGTAGACTCCGTAACACCTGTAAAAATTGCCATAATCACCTGGGGATACAGATTTACACAAGTCTATATCCAGGAGAGCCTTCCAAAGAGGGTCATTGAAATACAAGGGAAACCAATCTTTTTCCCTAATCCCCAGCCCCTGGTTCCTGGCTGCATAGTCCCTGAATTTTTCCCTTGACAGTAAACATCCTATGTGGTAACTTCCCCTAAATCCTTTATTGTTTTCTTGTTAACATTGAAGTTGTCTTAGAGGGGTGGTCAGTGGCAACGCAACACTTATGGTTGCCTAAAATGACGGGCTGTGGATTGACTAGAATCGTCGCCTAGGTATACTACGGGTGGTATCTGCCTCAGGCAGACTTGGCATCAAAAGGGAGGGAGGGATATGGATAATTACAGACCGTATATTGCTGAAGCCTTAGGGACTTTTGCGCTTATCTTTGTTGGGGCTGGTGCTGTATGTGCTGACCACGTATTGAGACAAAATGGAGGGGCAGGCCTGGGTTTGCTTGGTATCTCCATTGCCGTTGGCCTTGTGGTGGCTACCATGGTATATGCACTGGGTTACATATCTGGGTGTCATATCAACCCTGCGGCTACCGTTGCCTTTTGGGTCACCAACAGGATAGAGGCCAATAAGGCGGTCTTTTTCATTGCCTCGCAACTCGTAGGGGCAGTGGCTGGCGGCTACCTCCTGGGGATACTATTCCCTCAGGCCATTGCTTCAGTGCACCTGGGTGTAACCTCCCTGGGCAAGGGGGTGACCTTGTCTCAGGGGATACTGATGGAGTTTATTATTACCTTCCTCCTGGTGCTGGTAATCTTCGCTACTGCCGTAGACCAGAGGTCTCCCAGGGGCTTTGCAGGACTGGCCATAGGGATAGTGATGCTCATTGGTGTAATGGTAGGTGGACCCATTACGGGTGGTTCCATGAATCCTGCCAGGGCTTTTGGCCCTGCCGTGGCCTCAGGTTTTTTTGTTAATCATCTGGTATATTGGGTGGGTCCTATCCTGGGTGGTATTGCGGCTGGACTCCTTTACGACAATGCCTTTGCAGAGAATAGAAAAAGGTAGTAGACAGTAGACAGGGTAAAGATTTTTCTCCTTCTTACCTGTCTACCGTCTACTGTTCACTGTCTGCTTTTCTCAAAGTACGCAGGCTAAAGTTCGCCGTAGGCAAATCCGCCTCAGGCGTGACCTGCGGCTACCCTTCTAGTGGTGGCCGGGGTGTGGGCTCTCAGTTATATCCCCTTCCTTCCTCTTCCATCCCAGTAGGAGGTCTGTGTACTCCCCGTGCTTCCAGAAGTCGTAGGTCTTATGTTTTATGCCCACCTTCTTTTCCAGTTCTGCAAGACGCCTCAGGCGGCTGGCCTCGGCCTTAATCTGCGTGAGCCATCTGTCCTGCATGAAGGCCCCGAGTCCGTAGGTGGCGTTATACCAGGCAAAATGGGCCATGGCCTTGTAAACGGCGTTGTTGATGTACACCAACATCTCAAAGTTCAGCCGCTCCACTTCTGATTCATTGAACATCCGCCCTTCACCGCCCGGGTACAGGCTGAAGGTGTAGTGGCCGGTCCAATCTGGGGCCAGGTCTTCTGGCATGGGGTCAAGGACTCCATCTTCGTAAAGGGCCGCTACAATACCAGCTGCCTCCCTGTACTTGGTGAAACTCACCTTGACCGCCTCATCCATGGCCTCCAGTTGGTCCTTGGCAAACCTTGGGGAATGGCACCCCTGGCAGGTCTTTATCCAGCCCTCCCTCTTGACCTTGTACTGGGGGGCCCCACGGTCTACAAGGGAGGTGCCCATGTGGCTATATATGGTGGAGTCCTTCATCACGTTGTGTTCCCCGTCCTTCATGTGACAGAAGGCGCAGGTGGGTGCCCTGTAATTTTCGGGCTTAAGTGGTCTTGACCAGTCCCAGCTTGAACCATCTGCCTCATAAATCATCCCATGGTAGGACTGTTTGTACATCTCATACTCATAGTGGTCAAGCCCTGTGTGGCAGACGCCGCAATTGTTGGGCTTCCTGGCCTCGGATTCGGCGAACTCATGCCTGGTGTGGCACCCGTCACAGCGGTTCTCTGCAATGGCATGACAGGTGGCACAGGCAGAGACCTCTTCGGCCGGTTTTTCTATCTGCCATGCGGCCTCAAGGACGCTGACACGGTAGGCGTGGGTATGGGAACCCTGCTCGCCACTGCGGTGGCCGGTTAGCTGTTTGGGATGACACTCGCCGCAGGTATTGTAGCCGGGCATCTGTAACTTCTTATGATTGGTACCATGACAGCGGTCGCACCCCACTTGCTCCTTCCCTTCGGGAGGGTTGGCGTGTTTGCTCCGCCTCCACTGAACCACTACCCCTGGGGTCTGAACGGAATGACATACGATACATTGGTCTCCAGCATACTCACCCTCCACGGGACTGTCAGGGTGATATTTAGCGTTGTTATAGTACTGTTCCGGGGCATACCATCTTATTAATGGCAAAAAGTTGAAGAGCTTCCCGTATTTCCCTTCTGCTGGGAAGAGTTCCTTTGGCCCAGTATAGGTCATGGTCAACCCCCCGCCATGAGAGATGTTGCCAGAGTCATCGGGCGTTATGGGTTCTTTCCTTAGCTTGGAGAAGAACTCCTGGGTAGGCACAGTGGCCTTCGCCATCTCTCCCTTTTCTTTCTTGGCGGCAAGGGCAATCTTTGAATGGGTGTAAAGGAACAACCCCAGGACTACCACCACGAAGCATGTAATGAACCATATGTTTTTTTTGTGCTCCATATTCCCCTCCTCTGGTTAGTGGCAAATACTTTATGTCCTTCACTTACCCGGAAAAGTAAACTCCCCGCTCTTTCCCCCTGCCTTCTTTACTAGATGCACGTCAGAAATTACCATGGCCCTATCCACGGCCTTGCACATATCATAGATGGTGAGTGCGGCCACGCTGGCCGCTACCAGTGCCTCCATCTCCACACCGGTTGGGGCAACAATCTTTGTCTCGGACCGTATTTCAACCGTGTCAACCCCGTTGTTGGAAAAGTCTATCTTTACAGAGGTAAGGTTTAGTGGGTGACAGAGTGGGATAAGCTCCCCGGTACGTTTGGCCGCCAGGATACCTGCGATACGGGCCACCTCAAAGACGTCCCCCTTGGCCACCTTCTTGTCCAGTATGAGCCTCAGGGTCTCCGGTTTCATGGTCACCCTGGCCTGTGCAATGGCCAGTCGCTCTGTGGCCTCCTTCCTGGAGACGTCTACCATCCTGGAGGCCCCTGATTCATCAAAGTGGGTGAGTTTGGCCAAGCAACTCTCCTTCCCTTCGTCATACTCAGGACATGAATCGCCCAAACTCTATCACTAAAAAGAACCCAGGTCAAGGTACTTAACCAGGCCTATTTTTTGACCTAGACTTATAAATAGACAGAATAGCCTTTACCGCCTCCGCAGGGCTAATGGTGGTGGTGTCAATGCGATGGTCTGCCGCCTTCTCGTAATAGGGGCGGCGGTATTCCAGTAGGTGGATAATCTCATTGAGGCTGTCTAGGTTAGTAAGATTGGGCCTCTGGGTGTGACTCCTGGGGTCTCTTTGCAGTCTATCGTGTATAGTATGGGCATCGGCCTCCAGTAGGATTACGAGGCCATTTCGTTTCATGTTCCTCACGTTTTTTTCCCGTAATACCGCTCCACCCCCGGCGGCCACTATCTTATCTTCCATCCCGGAAAGCTCCCGGATTACCTCCCCCTCCATGTCCCTGAAGAGGCCCTCGCCACCTTCCTGGAAAATTTGCTTTATAGTCTTGCCTATCTTTTTTTCAAGATAATCATCGGCGTCAATAAACTCCCGCTCCAGGTACTTAGCCAAAAGTCTCCCTACTGTGGTCTTGCCAGTTCCACGGAAACCTATGAGGTAGATGTTCATCTCTTCTTCTTATTTTTAAAACAAATTACAAAATGTAAGGGGGAATTCTCCCTTACCACCCCACTTTAATACAGGGGACAGGGGTTAGGAATTAGGGAAAAAGTATAACGCAGGCTAAAGCCTGCGGCTACCCCTGGTCCCTGACCCCTGTTCCCTGACCCCTGACCCCTAGCCTCTCCCTTATCACCCTCTCCATTAGTTCCAGCGGTGCGGGACGGCCCGTCCAGAGTTCAAACTGCTGGGCCGCCTGATACAGAAACATCCTCAGCCCATCCAGGGTACGACAACCCCTCTCCCCTGCCTCCCTGAGGAGACGGGTCTGGAGTGGATTATATACAATATCAAAGACCCACATCCCTGGCCTGAGGGCCTCAGGGGGTACTAGCGAAACATCTGTCTTTGGATACATGCCTACGGAGGTGGTATTTATCAGCACCTCTCCATCTATCCTGGTTACGTCTTCAAACCTCCTGTAGTGGCATCCCAGTTCCTGTGCCAGCCTCCTGGCCCTATCCTCCGTGCGGTTTACGAGGGTAACGTCTGCCCCCTTCTTTTTTAGTCCAAAGGCTATGGCCCTGGCCGCACCCCCGGCCCCTATCAGGGTGGCCTTTTTGCCCTTGAGGTCTCCCACTGCCTCTTCTAACTCCCTCAGGGCGGCAGTGGAGTCGGTGTTGTATCCCATGAGATTCCCTGCCTTATTTACCACCGTGTTCACGGCGCCAATCTCCCTGGCCAGTGGGTCAAGTCCGTCCAGTAGTGGCACGATGGCCTCCTTGTGGGGGATGGTTACGCTGTACCCTTGAACCTTTAAACCCTTGAACCCTTGAACAAATTTTTTAAGGTCTTCCACCTTGAAGGGTAGGTACACTGCATTGATGCCCAACTCCCTAAAGGCCGCATTATGGATGTATGGGCCGAGGCTGTGGCCTACCGGATTGCCAATGAGACCGTATATGGAAGTCTCCCCGTTAATCTCGTTAATGTGATAGACCTCAAGCATCTCCCTGGCGGTTAGCTGTCCTGGGGCGGATTCCTTTCCAGTGGCCAGAGAACCAAAGGTGAGGGAACTGCCATACTTTGGTGCAAGTATGCGGCTTATCTGTCCCAATTCTCCCATACAGAAGGCAATGAGCGGTTTCCATTTGCCCTGTAGGGGCACGTTGCAACGTGCCCCTACCGCCTCTAGGAGATGGAAGATTTTTAGGTTGTCCGTGATGTCATTAGCCGTAGTGACTATTTTGACTATGTCGGCTGGGGAGTCAGAAAGTCTTGCATAGATTTCTTTCAGGTTGGCAGGAGTTTCTTTGAAGTTGTGGTAAGAAATTATTACCTTTGCCTTCCCCCCTTTTTGCAGTAGGGGCTGAAAATTTTCAGCCCCTACGCTGTCGTGCTCAATATCCACGAACTCTGCACCCAATTCTACGGCTTGTTCTAATAGTTTTATGCGTACCTCCTCTGGCCCTTCAAACCTTCCCCCCTCCCTGGTGGGACGGCAGGTGGCGATAATAGGCTTTGGGCGGTGAGCCAGAAGTTTTTTTAAATCTGGGTGGGATATGTAGTCCAGCCGTATCTCAATAACATCCGCTAGCTGGGACGCCTCCTGGGCGTCCTGGAGGGCCTTCTCTGTGGTATTGGCAGTTATTGGGATGCAGAGCATTATTAAGAAGTCAGAATCCAGAATACAGAATTAAGAATACAAAATATTCTGAATTCCGACTACTGAATTCTGTATTCTTTCTGTTGGGCGATTCGGTTGATGACATTCAGGTAGGCCCGGGCGCTGGCCTCAATGATGTCCACGCTGATGGCTCGGCCCCTGTAGGGTTTGCCCTCTACGTCCACCTCTACACTGACCTCTCCCAGGGCGTCCTTGCCGCTGGTAATAGCCCTTACGTTATAGTCCAGGAGTTTGCCAGGAACCCCCGTTACCAGGTCAATGGCCTTGAAGAGGGCATCAATTGGGCCATCACCGATGGTGGCATTCTCCACTATCTTGTCATCCCTGGTGCGGAGGCGCACCTCTGCCAGGGGCGTAGTGCCGGGGCCGCAGTCTATCCTCAGACTATCCAGCCTGTAAATAGGGGGGGCCTCCTCCAGTATATTCACCGCTATGGCCTCAATGTCCTCGTCATAGATGAGTTTTTTCTTGTCCCCGAGTATCTTGAACTCGGCGAATGCCTCCTCTATCTCTTTTTCTGTGAGATGGCCGTAGCCCAGTTCCTTGAGCTTCTCTATGAAGGCCCTCCTGCCCGATAGCTTCCCCAGTGGCAGTCTGGTCCTGGCGAGGCCAATATCCTCAGGTTTCATTATCTCGTAGGTAGTCCTCTCTTTAATGACGCCGTCCTGATGGACACCGGAGGAGTGGGCGAAGGCGTTCTCCCCCACGATGGCCTTGTTGCGTTGTACCCTCAGGCCCGTCAGGCCCGATACCAGGCGGCTGGTATGGATAATCTCTTTGGTGTGGATACCAGTGGCGAAAGCAAAAGAATCCCGGCGGGTGTGGAGGGCCATGACCACCTCTTCCAATGAGGCGTTGCCTGCCCTCTCCCCAATGCCGTTGATAGTACACTCCACCTGGTCAGCCCCGGCCCTGATTGCGGCGAGGCTGTTGGCGGTGGCTAGACCCAGGTCGTTATGGCAGTGGACGCTGAGACGGGCCTTGCCTATGTTTTTTACCTCTTTTTTGAGGTAACTGATGAGGGAGGCATACTCCTCAGGGACGGCATAGCCCACGGTATCAGGTATGTTCACGGTAGTGGCACCAGCCTCTATAACGGCCTCTACTACCTCCTTCAGGAAGGCCAGCTCCGTCCTGGAGGCGTCTTCGGGAGAAAACTCCACGTCTGAGACGAGGCTCCTGGCCAGGGCCACCGACTCCCTGGCCTGGCGGAGTATCTCCTCCTTCGCCTTCTTGAGCTTATGCTGACGGTGAATCTCGGAGGTAGCGAGGAAGACGTGTATGCGGGGTCTCTCGGCAGGCTTGAGGGCCTCTGCCGCCCTCTGGATGTCCTTCTCCAGGGCCCTGGCCAGCCCAGCCACGGTAACGCCCCGTATCTCTTTCGCAACGGCCTTTACCGCATCAAAATCCCCCTGGGAGGCAACGGGGAAGCCTGCCTCAATGACGTCCACCCCCAGACGGGCCAGTTGATGGGCTATCTGGAGTTTTTCGTGTATGTTGAGGCTTACCCCCGCAGACTGCTCCCCATCTCTGAGAGTGGTATCAAATACGATTACCTTTTTCATAAATCCATTTTACAAAAATACACCCCCCAAAACTAGGGGCCAGGGGCCAGGGGCCAGGGACCAGGGGACAGGGACCAGGGAAATAAATTTTTTCTACTCCCTACCCCCTACTCCCTAACCACTATTACTTCGCCTCAATCCAGCCCATCTTCTGGCGGAGTTCCTTACCGACCTTTTCAATGAGCAGGTCTTTCTCCCTGGCACGGAGGGCCTCAAAGGAGGGGGCCCCGGCCTTATTCTCCAGCACCCATTCCTTGGCGAACCTGCCCGTCTGGATTTCGGAGAGGATTTTCTTCATCTCCTTTTTGGTCTCTTCATTGACTATCCTCGGGCCTCTGGTCAGGTCGCCAAACTCGGCGGTGTTGCTTATGGATTTGCGCATGTGGGCTAGACCGCCCTCGTAGAAGAGGTCTACGATGAGTTTGAGTTCGTGGAAACACTCAAAATAGGCCAGTTCTGGCTGGTAGCCAGCCTCCACCAGTGTCTCAAAACCTGCCTTGACCAGGGCACTGACGCCGCCGCACAGGACTGTCTGTTCACCAAAGAGGTCTGTCTCCGTCTCTTCTGCGAAGGTGGTCTCAATGACCCCGGCCCTTGTGCCGCCAATGGACATGGCATAGGCAAGGGCCACGTCCTTGGCCTTGCCTGATACGTCCTGGTAGATGGCCAGGAGGCATGGGACACCCCCGCCTTTCTGGTATTCCGTCCTCACCAATCTCCCGGGGCCCTTGGGGGCGACCATCATGACGTCTATTTCTGGGGTGGGGACAACCTGATGGTAGTGTATGTTGAAACCGTGGGAGAAGCCCAGGGTCTTTCCCTTTTTGAGATGGGGTCTTATCTGGTCGTTGTATATACCGGGCTGTACCTCGTCTGGGAGGAGTATGTGGATAATGCTCCCTTCCTGGGATGCCTCCGGGATATTGAGGACTTTGAAGCCGTCCTTTTTGGCCTGGGTAAAGCTGGCCCCTTCGGGCCGGAGGCCGATGAGTACCTCCACCCCGCTGTCCCTTGCGTTCTGGGCCTGGGCCCTGCCCTGACTGCCGTAGCCTATGACTGCCAGCTTCTTGCCCTTCAGGTGTTTAAGGTTTGCGTTTTTATCGTAGTACATTTTTGCCATTACCTGGTTGCTCCTTTGATTAAAGGTTACAGGGAACAGGTTACAGGTGGTAGGTAAAAGTCTTTTCCCTGTCTTCCTGTTACCTGTGGCCTGTTTCCTTATTTGCTTCCCCTTGCCATTGCAATCTGGCCTGTGCGGGCCATCTCCTTGATGCCGTAGGTGTGGAGGAGCTTGATCATGGCCTCCAGTTTGTCCTCGGTTCCCGACAACTCTATAATCACGTCCTTCTGTCCCACGTCTATTATCTTTCCACGGAAGATGTCCACTACCTCCAGTATCTCTCCCCTCTTTCCTGGGGGGACGTTGACCTTTACCAGTAACAAGTCCCTCTCCACGTAGGGGGTATCTGTAAGGTCTATGACCTTGATGACGTCAATGACCTTCCCCAGTTGCTTGCGGACCTGTTCTATGGTGGCATCGTCTCCCTTGACCACTACTGTGAGCCTGGAGAGTTCGGGGTTTTCCGTCTCACCTACCGTGAGGCTGTCAATATTGAATCCCCTGCTGGTGAAGAGGCCCACAATCCTGGCCAGGACGCCGACCTTGTTCTCTACTAGGGCTGTAATGACGTGTCTCATGTCTTTCAAGGTTACAGGGGACAGGCTACAGGATACAGGGAAAAAGATTTTTACCTGTTACCTGTCTCCTTTTACCTGTTGCCTTCCTATGCCATGCCTCCAAACGTGCCTTCCCTGATGGCATCCTTGACGGTCTTGCCTGCTGGTATCATGGGGAAGACGTTTTCTTCCTCCCCAATCCTGAAGTCAATCACCACTGGACCTTTTATGGCCATGGCCTTCTCCAGCGTGGGCCTTACCTCCTCCTTGCGTTCCACCCGAAAGCCCTTAGCCCCATAGGCCTCGGCCACCTTGACAAAGTCCGGGTTGTCCTCCAGATGGGTCTGGGAGTACCTTTTCTTGTAAAAGAGTTCCTGCCACTGGCGGACCATCCCCAGATAGCCGTTATTCATGATGGCTACCTTCACAGGGAGTTTGTGGTGGACCGCTGTGGCTAGTTCCTGGATGTTCATCTGGAAGCTGCCGTCTCCTGCAATGTCTATCACGGTCTTATCAGGGCAACCCAACTGTGCACCTATGGCGGCAGGGAAACCGAAGCCCATAGTGCCAAGCCCTCCTGAGGATATCAGGGTGCGCGGCCTGGTAAAGGTGTAATACTGGGCAGTCCACATCTGGTGCTGCCCCACCTCCGTGGTGATGATGGCGTCACCCTTGGTAACCTCCCAGATTTGCTCAATGATGTATTGGGGTTTAGGCAGCACGCCAGAGTTGTCGTAGGAAAGGGGGTATTTTTCCTTCCATTCCCTTATCTTTTCTAGCCACTCTTTCCTCTCCGCGGGCTGTATCATGGGGAGGAGTTCAGCTAGTGTGTTCTTGGCGTCACCCACCACGGGGACGTCTACCTTGATGTTCTTGCTGATGGAGGCAGGGTCTATATCTATGTGAATAATCTTTGCACGTGGAGCAAACTCATCCAGCTTGCCGGTGATCCTGTCGTCAAATCTGGCCCCGATGGCAATAAGCAGGTCGCATTCCGTGACGGCATGGTTGGCGTACAGGGTACCGTGCATGCCCAACATGCCCAGCGAGAGTTCGTGGTCTTCCGGAAAACCTCCAAGGCCCATGAGTGTGGTGGTAACGGGGAAGTTACCTCTTTCTGCCATCTCCAGGAGTTCTTTGTGACAGCCCGAGTGGATGATGCCACCGCCGGTGTAGACCACCGGCCTCTTGGAGTGGTTGATGGCCTCGGCGGCGAGGCGTATCTGTCTCGGGTTACCCTGATAACGGGGTTTGTAGCCTGGCAGATTCACCTCTTCCGGGATTGCACCATCCCAGGTCTCCGTGGTGATGTCCACGGGCAGGTCTATCACCACCGGACCACACCTGCCGGTACTGGCGATGTGAAATGCCTCGTTAACCGCCCCGGGGAGGTCTCTGATGTCTTTGATGAGGTAATTATGTTTGGTGATGGGACGGGTGATGCCTGTGACATCGGCCTCCTGGAAGGCGTCGCTTCCAATGAATTTGCGTTTCACCTGGCCCGTGATAGCCACCACAGGGATAGAGTCCATAAAGGCGGTGGCGAGGGCGGTAGTAAGGTTGGTAGCCCCTGGACCGGAGGTGACCAGGCAGACGCCCACCTTTCCCGTGGCCCTGGCATAACCATCGGCGGCATGTCCTGCCCCCTGTTCGTGCCTGGTAAGGATGAACTTTATGGGGGAGTCGTAGAGGGTATCAAAGAGTGGCAGTACCGCACCCCCAGGGATGCCAAATACGTACTCCACCCCTTTCTTAATCAGCATGTCTACCAGGATTTGTGCACCTGTTTTTGCCATAGCTCTCTATATTACTCATTCCGCCAGAGGCGGAGATTTGAACAAAGGGTATTATACAAAAAGGAAAAGCAAATTGCAGGACTAGAAACAGGGATCAGGAGCCAGGGGCTAGGGGGCAGGGGACAGGGACCAGGGGACAGGGACCAGGGAAATAAATTTTTTTCTAATCCCTGACCCCTAATCCCTGGCCCCTAATCCCTGCTCCTTTTGACCCCGGGCCTTATTGGTACGGGGTTAGGGTAGGAGGCCTTCTCCAAGACGTCCTTCCCTCTTCTCTTCAGGGTACTCCGCTTCATAATATTCAATGTCGTCCAGATACTCCATTTTAGTAGGTTCGTAGCCTGGTTGAGTAGATTTCTCTAACTCCTCCTTAAAGGCAGTCAGCACCTTCTGCTGGATAAGCTCGCGGCATCCGGTGTTAATGGGATGTGCGGTGTCGGCGTAAAGTCTTACCTTTGCACCGGTGGCCAGAAACCGCTTTTCCGCAAGCCTTACTCCACAGTCATTACAATACTGGGCCCGAAGGTGATTCTTTCCCCTGCACTTGGGACACCTATCAGCTAACTTTCGGCTGGGCATGGCCACAAAGGCCCCATTCTGGCCCTCAATTATCTTTAGGTCTCTCACTACGAAGTCATTATCAATAGTAATGCTACAAAAGGCCTGCAGGCGATTCTTGTTGGGTCCGGTGAGCTTCACTCTCACCTCTGTAATCTCCACGGTAGAACCCCCTTTTTAGTAGTGGGCGTATTGTCCGCCAGAGACGGATCTGCCTCAGGTACGACAATACACCCCTACGAGGCTGATGGGAAAATATCCAGGTCTCCACCTCTTCTAGGAGTGTGGGCGAGCAACGTATACCTTGTCAAACCCCTTCCTTTTAAGCTCTCGTCTAGTCTCTTCAGCCTCCCTTCCAGTATTGAAAAGACCGTATATGCAAGAACCGCTCCCTGAGAGCAATACCCCACAGGGACGGTAACTTTCAAGCAGGGTTTTTATCTCTTGAAGCTTCGGATACAGGCCAAAGGCCACTGCCTCTAATCTATTAAAGAGCAACTGCCCCAAAGACTTAGGACTTCCCGACTTAAGGACAGTGAGAAGGAGGCTAACATCTTTCCTGTCCTTTGTCAAGTCTATTTTCAGGTTCTGATAAATGGTGGCGGTAGGAATCTTTATGTTTGGGTAGAGGAGGGTATAATAAAGGTCCTTTCTCGCCGTTAGGGGTGGGCCGACCCTCTCTCCCCTTCCGCTACAAAGGGCGGTCCCGCCCTGGATGAAGAAGGGGACATCTGAGCCCAGCCTTGCGGCCATTTCCATAAGCCTTTCCCTCCCGATACCTGTCTGCCACAAGGCGTCTAACCCCTTTAATACCGTAGCGGCGTCTGAACTCCCCCCACCAAGCCCGGCCCCTACGGGAACCCTCTTCTCCAGACGTATTTTTAGGCCCCTGCTGATTCCAAGTTCTTCCTGGAAGAGTCTTGCGGCCTTCCATACCAGGTTATCTTCGTTGCAAGGGATTTCTGTATCAGTGCAGTGGAGTTCTATGCCTTTGTCGCCAGCGGTGCTACCGCTTTCTTCTATTTCCAGTGTGTCCGCCAGGTCTATCTCCTGCATAACGGTCTCAATCTCATGATACCCGTCCGCCCTCTTGCCAAGGATTTCTAGAAAGAGGTTAATCTTGGCTGGGGACTGGAGACGGAGTTTTTTATAGACTTTAGACATTGGACTATAGACTCTGGACTAAAGACCCTGCATTATAGATTAGTCTAAAGTCCAAAGTCTATAGTCTAAAGAAGGCCAGTGTAGTATCACCGTAACTCCTTTTATCAAAGAGACAGAGATTGCCCAGACTCTCTGGCAGTTCAACCTTGTGGGTCCTATACCTTACCACTGCAATGGCATCCTTCTCCAGGAGGGACTCTCCTCCACTGCCCAATGCAGATACCAGGTCAAAGATCCCCTGTCCTTCCTTTGGTCTCTCCCACAGCACGTAGGGGGGGTCAATAAAGACTAGTCCAAACCGCATCCCCCTTTTTTGGAGTTCTGGGAGGCATTTAAAGGCATCTCTTTTGAGTATAGTGCCTCTGGTAGCAAATCCAGTTGACTCAAGATTTTTTCTTAGGGCCTGTACGGCCCTGGCGTCTCTTTCAATAAACACACACTGTCTGGCCCCCCGGCTCAGGGCCTCAATGCCCAGTGCCCCGGTGCCCGCAAAGAGGTCTAGTACAATACTCCCTTCCACCACGTTAGCCAGGATGTTAAAGACAGCCTCTCTTATCTTATCCTGGGCGGGCCTTACTTCAAGACCTCTGGGGCAGAAGAGTTGTCTACCTCTTGCCAGACCTCCGCTGATACGCATGTCCTTAAATTATAACAATGTAATCGCACAGGACAAGTAGGTGTCCCCTAGCTTACTTGACCCCCACTGGGGTCCATGATAAGATTACTTCCGTAGGGACAGGTCCCGCCCAGAACATGGCGTCCTCCCAACAAAAGGCGGACTTTCAGGATTTTCAACTTGTCCGCCTCAGGCGGACCCCTTAGTGAGGTAGACCAGGTGTCTAAATCTTGTAGTGAGCGAAGCGAATCTGCTGG
Source organism: Planctomycetota bacterium (assembly GCA_016209685.1). GTDB lineage: Bacteria > Planctomycetota > Brocadiia > Brocadiales > Bathyanammoxibiaceae > 2-12-FULL-52-36. The sequence continues at coordinate 30,947 of JACQVQ010000005.1, forward strand.
AAGGGTTGTTGCAGTCTGTATAAGTGAGAGAAAGGGCACCCAGAAGAAAGACGTTGGGGAGGCCCGTCTCACAGAAGACTACGGCATAGAAAAGGATGCCCATGCCGGTCCTGGCCATCGCCAGGTCAGCCTGCTGGCCCTTGAGAGCGCCGATACCATGCGGGCCAAGGGACTTGATATAGACTCAGGAGATTTTGGGGAAAATGTCGTTACAGAGGGCATCCATCTCAAGGATTTGCAGCTGGGTACCAGATTAAAGGTCGGCAAAGAGTCCCTCCTGGAGATTACACAGATAGGTAAAGAGTGTCATGACCGCTGTGCCATCTATTATAAGGCCGGGGACTGCATCATGCCACGAGAGGGCATCTTCGCCAGGGTGCTCAAGGGCGGTACCATCCATGTTGGGGATAAAATAGAGATAATCTACTAAAAAGGTAACAGGTGACAGGCAACAGGTAACGGGAGACAGGTAACAGGTAAAAATATTTTTCCCTGTATCCTGTAACCTGTCCCCTGTAACCTTGCTTTTCCCTGTCTCCTGTAAACTGTTACCTGTAACCTAATAATGATAAAGGCGGCCATACTCACCATCAGTGACAAGGGTTCCCGCGGGGAGAGGGAAGATAAGAGCGGACAGGTCATAAAGGACATCCTCAAAGAGATAGGGGTTGAAGACCCCCTTTATGATATAGTGCCTGACGAGAGGGGACTTATCGTAAAGAAACTCAGGGAATGGAAGGATAGGGTAGACCTCGTCCTTACTACTGGTGGCACGGGCGTGGCCCCCAGGGACGTTACCCCGGAGGCAACCAGAGAGGTGATTGAAAAGGAACTGCCTGGTTACGGGGAGGCCATGAGGATGGAGGGTTTTAAGGTCACCCCCAGGGCCATTGGTTCCAGGGCATTGGCCGGTATTGCAGGGAGGTGTCTTATAGTCAACCTCCCAGGGAGTCCCAAGGGGGTAGAGGAATGTCTCAGGGTTGTCCTTGAGGTCATACCCCACACCATAGAACTGATAAAGGGCGAGGGAGGGGAGTGTGCCCGGCCTCACGAGAGGCATCATCATTACGAATAACAGGTTACAGGAGACAGGAAACAGGTTAAAAAAAATCTTCACTGTGGCCTGTTCTTTGTATCATTATCTTTAACTGAGATTCTTCGCTTCGCTCAGAATGACAAGTCCATGGCAAAAGAAGACTTCCTAACCTTCCAGGAAATAATCCTCAGGCTCCAGAACTACTGGGCAAAGAGGGGCTGTGTCCTCATGCAACCCTACGATATTGAGGTAGGGGCCGGTACGTTTAACCCGTCCACCTTCCTCAAGGCCCTGGGACCGGAACCCTGGAGGGCGGCCTATATAGAGCCTTCCAGGAGACCCACGGACGGCCGCTACGGGGATAATCCCAACCGCCTCCAGCATTATTACCAATTCCAGGTCATCCTCAAACCCGCCCCTGACGATTCCCAGCAGGTCTATCTGGATAGCCTCAGAGAACTGGGCATTGACCTGGTGTGCCACGACGTCCGCTTCGTGGAGGATGACTGGGAATCCCCCACCCTGGGCGCCACTGGACTGGGGTGGGAGGTATGGCTTGATGGACTGGAAATCACCCAGTTCACCTACTTCCAGCAGGTAGGCGGGATAGAGCTGGAACCCATATCCCTGGAACTCACCTACGGGCTGGAGAGGATAGCCATGTTTATACAGAAGAAGGACTCCGTTTATGACCTGGTCTGGTCGGATGGTCTGACTTACGGTAACGTACACCACAGGGACGAGGTAGAATTCTCTACCTATAATTTCCAGGAGGCCGACGTCTCCATGCACCTCAGGCTCTTTGATATGTATGAGGCCGAATGTAAAAGGCTCCTGGAAAAGGAGCTAGTCCTCCCCGCCTACGATTACGTCCTCAAGTGCTCCCACACCTTTAACGTGCTTGACGCCCGCAAGGCAATAGGCGTAACCCAGCGGGTACGCTACATTGAAAGGGTAAGGAATCTTGCCAAAGCCTGTGCCGAGGGCTACCTGAAACTCAGGGAGAGCCTCGGTTGGCCCATGCTGAAACAGGGGCTAGGGACTAAGGATTAGAGGTTAACTGAAAAAAGGGTTGCTAAGGGGTGATAAGTATGAAGTTTAGGATAGAATCTTAAAAATATTGCAAGATGGGAGGCGAAAAATGGGTAAGGTAATAGCAGGGAATACCGTAGCGATTCCAAAAAAAGAATATAAGTTCTTGAAGAAATTGTATAAAACTGTAAAGCGTCAGCAGTTTTTATTCAGGTTGGAAGAAGCTGAAAAGAACCTGACGGCTGGCAAGACAAAAAAGGTTCCGGTTGATAAATTCATTGAAAGCATCTAATCCGCATGAAGCCGAAATATATCAAGTATGATGCTACGAGACCTCTGAAAAAGTTACAGCAACGCAATGTGTCATTCTGAGCGAAGCGAAGAATCTCGTCTTTTATGAGATTCTTCGGTCGCTTCGCTCCCTCAGAATGACAGTGAGCGGGGTTTTTCAGAGGTCTCAAACTATTAAATCTGGGGTAATAACCCCAAGACCCCCTGTCTCTACTTACTTCTTACTCCCCTCCGACTTGGGCTTGGCAGGGGTACGTTGTGACGCGCCCTTGCTCCCTGCCTTTTCCGTCGTTGCCGGAGGTGTTACTGTCGCTGGTGCGGATGCAGGTATCACCTCCGGGGCATAGACGTAAAGGGTGCTGGTGGCCTCACAGATGATATAGAGATACCCCTCACTATCCTTGGTAATGCCCTCGGCCTTGTCAGCCTCTACAGGAAAGGTCTTTATGAGCCGACCCTTTCTGGTAAATTCCAGGAGGATATTCTGGTGGCTCAACACCAAGAGCCTATCGGTAGTAGCATCGTAATAGAGGTCCGAGATGTCGCTCGCCTCAATGACCTCAAAGGAGTTTACAACATTGCCATCTTCCTTAAGTTCCATTACCTGCCTTGGGTTCTTTTCATTAGCCACAAAGATATTCTTACTCTTGGGGTCGTAGGCTACGCCCTCTATACCATGATTTAAGTCCCGGTAGCCCCATTTTATGGGTACTTTGATGGTCCTGAGGGTCTTACCTGCCCTATCTATCTCCACCACCTCCCGATTCCTCTCCTCTGCCAGGAGGAAGGTGTCGGTATCAGCCCTGTAAGCAATGCCCTCCAGGTCATTAGAGGCCTTTAAGGGCATCTTCTTTAAGACCTTCCCCTTTTTGTCTATCTCAAATAAACCGCCCCCACCACCCATCAACTTCTCGGCTAAACCGCTCCCGTGGTCCCGCACCGTCCAGAGGGAATCGTGGACGGGGTCGTAGGTAAGCCCGGAGGGGTCTTTAACGGCCACATGAAACGTCCCTGAGAGCTTGTACTCTACCCCCTGGACAACGGGGCTAGAGATAGTAAGGGTTAACAGAAATAGGACAAGAAAGTGCATGGCGTCTCCTTTTTAAATTCCAATTACAAATTTCATATTACAAATTTAGAATTTGAAATATGTAATTTGTAATTCGCTTCTAATGAAGTCCTCCGATATTCCCCTCCACACACCCTACCAGGGTACCCCTCTGTACAAGGCTGTAAAGGGTCTCTATATCCTTAGAAAGAATCCTGTCCACCTCCATGTGGGAGACGTGTTGGCGTATGAGGTTATAGGCTTCCAGGGTGCCACGGCCGGGTTTGAGGTTGGTAAACAAATCCATTGCCTGGGCTGCGCAGAGGAGTTCTATGGCGATAACGTACTGGGTATTCCTGAGTACCTCCCGGCACTTCCTGGCGGAGATAGTGCCCATACTTACATGGTCCTCCTTGTTGGCCGAGGTGGGGATGGAGTCAACGCAGGCAGGGTGACAGAGGGTCTTGTTTTCTGAGACAAGGGAGGCGGCCGTGTATTGGGCCAGCATGAGGCCGGAGTTAAGCCCTGGGTCTTTTATCAGAAAGGCGGGCAGGCCGCTGAGGTAAGGGTTCACCAGCCGTTCCACCCTCCTCTCAGAGATATTGGCCAGCTCTGCCAGGGCCATGGAAAGGAAGTCCATGGCCAGGGCCACTGGTTGTCCGTGAAAGTTCCCGCCAGTGAGTATCTCCCCGCTCTCCGCAAAGAATAAGGGGTTATCGGTGGCAGAATTCATCTCCGTGGTTATCACCTTATGGGTGTACCCCAGGGCGTCTCTTGAGGCCCCGTGGACCTGGGGGATGCACCTGATGCTGTAGGCGTCCTGTACCCTGGTGCAGTCCTTATGGGAGGAGATGATAGAGCTATCGGCAGTAAGCCTGCGGAGATTTTCGGCGGTGAGGGCCTGGCCCGGATGGGGCCTGACCGTATGGATCTTGGGGTTGAGCTGTGTATTGGAGCCCATGAGTACCTCCAGGCTCATGCCCGCCGCAATGTCAGCGGCCTTCATCAGCTGGACTGCCTCATGCACCACTAGTGCCCCTACGGCCGTCATCACCTGGGTACCGTTTATGAGGGCCAACCCCTCGGCCTCCTCCAACTGGAGGGTGGTCAAACCAGCGAGCCTCATAGCCTCCCTGCCGGAGAGACGTTCACCCTTGTAAAAAGCCTCGCCCTCCCCGATTAATACCAGCCCCATGTGGGCAAGGGGTGCAAGGTCACCGCTTGCACCCACGGAGCCCCTCTGCGGAATGACTGGATAGACGCCCTTGTTAATCATCTCTACCAGCAACTGCAGTGTCTCAGGTCTCACCCCGGAGTAACCCCTGGCCAGGCCATGGGCCCTCAAGGCCATTATAGCCCTGGTGGTCTCCTGGTCAAAGGGCGCGGCCACCCCTGCCGAATGACTCAGCAGGATGTTCCTCTGGAGGTCTTTGGCCTGTTCTCTGGACAGGACTACCGTACTCAGGGCACCAAAGCCAGTGGTCACGCCGTAGATGACCTTTTGCCCAGAGACGGCCTCCTGTACGAGGTGCCTGACCTTGTTGAGCTTATCAAAGACAGATGGAGAGAGTCTGACCTCCAGTCCACCTGGGGTGGATTGGGCTATGGACGCCAGGGTTTCAACCGTTAGAGACTTCCCGTCTAGAAGTACCATTCTTACCTCAATTCAAGAGACACAGTAAGCAGTAAGGAGTAGGCAGTAGGCAGAATACAGTAAACAAATATATGTTTCTGCTTACTACTTACTGCCTACTGCTTACTGCTGTTGAACTGGCTATCTCCTTCAAGGCCAGGGCCACCTGGGCTATGTCATCTCCTGTGTTGAAGAAGCCCGGGCTTATCCGCACCGTACCCTGTGGGAATGAGCCTATCTCTTTGTGGGTGCCAGGCGCACAGTGTAACCCGGAGCGGACGGCGATGCCAAAGGACTCATCCAGTATTGTCCCCACTACCTGGGGTTCCATGCCCCTTATGTTCAGGGAGAGGATGGGGGAGGTGGCAGGGCCACCCCCGACCTCTGCCTCTGGTGGTGGGCCGTAGAGGGTAAACCTCGTATCGTCTCCCAGGGCATGCAGTAACTGGCTGGTAAGGGCCTGACCATGCCTTCTGATTTTATCCGTACCCGTGCGGGATACAAACTCTACCCCTGCCTTCAGGCCCGCCAGTCCCACAAAGTTAGGTGTCCCACCCTCCAGACGGAAGGGCATATCTTCAGGTTGCACGGGGTTCTGGGAATCCACCCCGGTCCCCCCCTCCCTCCATGGCCTTAGCTCCACCCTTCCTCCCACGTACAGCCCTCCCGTGCCAGGAGGGCCGAACAGGGACTTGTGACCGGTAAAGGCCAGGAGGTCTATGCACTGTTCTTCTACGTTTACGGGCCATAGCCCTGCCGACTGGGCGGCATCTACCAGAAACAGGAGGTCTCTCTCCCTGGCCAGCCGTCCAACGTCTCCAATGGGTTGTACCGTCCCCAGGACGTTAGAGGCGTGCACCAGGGCAACGAGTCGGGTCTTGTGGGTTATAGCCCTTTTTATGTCGCCAGGGTCTAAGAAGCCTTGTGGAGAGGGCCTCACTCTGGTAACGGTAATGACACCCTGCCTTTCCAGGGAGTTCAATGGGCGCGTAACGGCATTGTGTTCCAACGTGGTGGTGATGACGTGGTCGCCTGGGTTGAGCAGTCCCTTTATGGCCATATTAATGGCATCGGTGGCATTAAGGGTGAAGACCAGGCGCTGGGGTTCACTGGCACCGAAGAGTCCTGCCAGGGCCTTTCGGGTCATTTCTATCCCTTTCTCCGCCTCAGTGGAGAGTCTGTAACCGGCACGTCCCGGGTTGGCGGCCCGTTCCCTGAAGAACTCGTCCATCTCCCCGTAGACCTCGGAGGGTTTAGGGAAACTGGTGGCTGCATTGTCCAAGTATATCATTTAGCCGTAAAGTATAAAGTATGCCTAGGAAAAATGTCAAAGTCCAAATGACAAATGAAATCCAAATTCCAAATTCCAAAGAAAACTAGAGGCCAGAAATATTTGGCATTTGAACTTTGACATTGACTTGACATTTGAGCTTTGGAATTTGGATTTCCCTGCCCCCTGGCCCCTAGCCCCTGACCCCTATTACAGGCCCACATACTGAGAATAGAGGGTCCTGGCCAGTGAGGTATCCTGGGTGCCGAAGAGCAGGGCACGGCCATCCGGGAAAATAACCATCTCTCGCCCCTTGAGTCTGAACTTGAGGAGGTAAGGGGACTGGCTGATATTATCTACGCCCAAAGCGGATTGAAGGCGTAGGGATAGGGCAACGAGGTCTATTTTAGCGCCGTTTTCGGCGTTACCGCCGGGGGTAATCTGTACGGCGTTAGAACCACAGAGGGTAGTAGTTAGACTAAAACCCTTTGCGTTGAGGAACTCATATTCTCCCTTCTGGCAGGCAGGGCAAGTGGGGGAGGGGGCGGTCTGGGTATCCACCTTCTGGAAGCTCCCCTTCCACAGGTCTATGTTCACCAGGCCAGAGATTAATGCCTCCGGGTGATTCGTAAGGATTTTCAGGGCCTCGGTGGTCTGGATAGAGGCTATCAGTTTGGCAGCGGGGGCAAGTATGCCGGCAGTCTCGCACGTGGGCAGACTGCCAGGGAGGGGGACGGAGTCTACCAGACAGCGGAGGCAAAGGGTCTTGCCTGGTAGTATGTCCATGAGTAGGGCCTGACTGCCCAGACACGCAGAGTATATCCAGGGAGTCCCGGTCTTCAGGGCATAATCGTTGAGCAGTAACCTGGTCTCAAAGTTGTCGGTACCGTCCAGGATAACCTGGGCGTCTCTCAGGAGGGTCTCCGCATTAGTGGGGTTGAGGTCGGCGGCAATGCCTTCTACACGGATGGCAGAATTGATACGGCGGAGTCTTTTTTCTGCGGCCAGGGCCTTTGGCAGGCCTTCCCTGAGGTCTTCTTCGTCAAAGAGTTCTTGTCTCTGGAGGTTACTCTCTTCCAGTACGTCCCGGTCAATAACCCTGAGGTATCCTATTCCAGAGCGGACCAGGAGGCTGGCAGTAGTGCTACCTATGGCCCCGCATCCCACCACTACGGCGCTGGATTCAGCAAGGCGTCTCTGCCCCTCCTTGCCGATGGGGTGGAAGAGTATCTGGCGTAGGTAGCGTTCGGTTTTCATGGAGGGGTCAGGGGACAGGGACTAGGGATCAGGGTTCAGGGAAAGAACACAGTAGTCAGAATTCAGAATCAGCAAGTTGACTGCTGACCCCTGACTACTGTCTTCTGACTTCTGAATTCTTAATTCTTGCCCCTAGCCCCTGGTCCCTAGCCCCTGTCCCCTGGCCTCGTACGGAGTTAACCCACTTTATAGGTACTAACACAACTGTCATCGCCGTAGGCAATGCACTTCTGTCTCTCATGGGCGATGGCGGAATTGAGCCCTTTCCCAAAGCCTGAGAGCCAGGCGGTTATGATGTCGCACATCGCCTTTGGGGGTGCTTCTGTCTCTTGCCAGTATCTGCCATGGATACAGACCGTATGGTCCCATACGATGTGCTGATTGTTCTCGTCCAGTACCTGGGCGCCACGGTCGCAGGGCATTCCATCGCAGAAGTTATCCAGGAGGAGTTCAAAGGCCCTACCTGGGTTAACCCCATTCTGGCCAAGGTTCTTCTCCTTTGCGGCCTGCTGGGCACAGCTTACGCCGTGGTTGTAAGCCGCCTTACATGCCACCTCCTTGGCCTCATCGCCGTATTTTTTATAGAAGGCCGCAACGGTGGCTGCCTCACGTGTCTCCACGTCGTCTATAAGTCCCTGTATCCCGGCATGGATGGGCTTATCCTCCAGAAGTTCCTCTAGCGGCTTAACATCTGACTGGGCAGGGGGATACTTCTTATAGACCACTTGTAGAATTGCGTCAGCATCTTTGCCATACTTTTGCTTAAGGGCCTCTACAATGGCCTTCTCTCTAGCTTCAGCGATCTTTATCTTCTTATGCATCCAGTGATGGATGGGCCCTAAAACTAAACTCACTGTCTTTACTCCTTTCCTTTGTAACTTATCAGCCTGCCTCAGGCAGGCCGTTATATTATGGTAGGGGCACGGCGCGCCGTGCCCCTACTGCCTTTAGTTTGGGAAGGTTAGACGGCCTCCACACACTCTACGTCAGGGATCTCTTCCTTGAGCCTTGCCTCTACTCCCATCTTCAAGGTGATGAGGGAACTGGGGCACGTACCGCAGGCCCCTTTCAGCCTGACCTTCACTACCCCGCCGTTTACCCCGACCAACTCTATATCTCCGCCATCTGCCTGCAAGGCAGGTCTTATCTCATTCAGGATTTCCTTCACTTTCTCTGGATTCAGGTTGGGCATTTGTGCTCCTCCTTCTACTAAAAAAAATTCTCACCCTATTATTTATAAGGTACGGGTCCATCCACCCGCCTCAGGCGGGCAATTGGGGTTTAACCCTTCTTTTTTGCTATGGCCTCGTTAATTTCCTTTACTATTACCTCAGGGTCCATGTTGTGCATCATGGCCCCGAAGGCAAGGTCTTCCATCTTGGAACCAGGACAGGTAAAACAGCCTGAACCAAAATACTTCTTTACCACTGACTCAGCTTCCGGGTAATTCTTGATTATTTCCCCGATGCTGGTCTTCTTCGTTATCTTGATTTCTGACATAACGGTTTCCTCGTTACCTCCTAATGACTGCTCTCGGCAGGGGCTGTTCCTATACTCGCCATGATGTTGGCCACAAACATCCCCACTGCCGCCACTTGCAAAACGGCAAAGAGTTTGGTCAGTCCATCAGCATATCCCCATACGCCACACAATCCAACAAGGCTGATATTGGCCAGCCAGAAGTGCCACTTCATCAGGCCGGGATAGGCCACAGGGTTACCGCTAAACCTGGGGAGGATGTGATACCCCACCCCATAAATCATCATGGACATCCAGCCTAACAAATTAAAGTGCACGTGGGCAAACTTTAACAATGGTTCATCTTTGGTAAACAACTGAAGCAACCCCAGACATACTCCAATAAAAAAATATAAAAGACTTGCACGGACAAAATTCTTCGCAATTGGGTCCACTAGTACCCCTCCTCCGCACTTTTTCTGTTATGGATAATCTGTGGCAGGGCCACTAATAAAGACAGCACTTCTTAAGGATATCTCATTTAGGTTATTCCGAAAACCCCATTTTGTCAACCAAAAAATATGGCTGTAGGGGTTTGAATAATCAAACCCTTACAATCTTTTCCACCTGGACATAGGTGGAGTTATAGGCGGCGTTGCCTCCGAAGGCCTGGACCTCGTCGGGTATTAGGGCACTCACCCCTTTCCCACCACAGAGCTTGGGCCAGAGCCCCCCGTAGGCCAGTACCACCCCCTTTTTTATGTCTCTCGTTAGTTTGGCCTTCATGGTCAACGTGTCCAGGGCACTCCTCAACCTCACCAGTTCCCCGTCTTCTATCTCCTTCTCCCTGGCCTCCTCCTCATTGATGAGCACTATCGGCTCTATCTCCTCCTGCCAGACGTTATGGAACTGACTGCGGGTGATGTGCATGAGGTTGGCGGTTATGAGCTGGAACGGATAGCCATTCCTTTCTTCCTCGTAATAGCCGGAGAGGGGTGGCAGACCGGCCTTTTCGGCCAGTTGAGAATAAAATTCTATCTTGCCCGAGGGCGTAGGGTAAACGTCCCTGGGCCTGGCCTTCATCTTTAAGAAACCCTCCCGTTCAAGCTCCTCCAGTGTAAAGTCCACGGCCTTACTCCTGGCAAGGAACTCCTTGACTACCTCCCGCTCAGGAGGGAATATCTCGTCGGACTTTAGACCCATAGCCCCAGTTAACTCCCTGAAGACCTGATAATTAGGCTTCGCCTCCCCAAGGGGTCCAATCGCCTTCTGGTTTATGGACATATAATTGTGGTAATAGCAGACATGGACATCAAAGGACTCAAGGAAGCTGGTAGCCGGTAGTACAATATCGGCATAGCTACAGGTGTCGTTTAAAAACAGGTCGTGCGCCACCACAAAGAGGTCTTCCCTCTCCAGCCCCTTTCTTACCAGGTTCTGGTTGGGGAGGTTTACCATGGGGTTGGTATTGAAGACGAAGAGAAATTTTATCTCGTCCGTCTGCAGTACCCTCCCCAGTTGTGCCATGTTGTAGGTCTTCCTACCTACTGTAGGGGCAGGTTTCAAACCTGCCCCTACCCCCTGGAGTAACCCCAGGTCTAGCTCCCTATCAGTATTGCTGTAATGCACTCTGTACCCCCCTACCAGGGGTGGCAGTAGGGCAATGGTCCTTACTGCCTCCCCCCCGTAGAGGTGTTTCTGCATGCCGAAGCCCAGGTGTATGAAGTGGGGCCTCAGACGGTACATGTCCTCGGCCAATCCTACTATATCCTCCCTGGGGAGTTCCGTAATCCTGGAGACCCTCTCAAGGTCAAACTCCTTCACCACTTCCAGGAATTTATCAAAACCATAGGCATACTTTTCAACGTGCTCACGTTCGTAAAGTCCTTTAGATATTAGGTAATTTGCAACCCCCAGGGCGAGGGCGCCATCGGTATTGGGCCTTATGGGGAGGTGTTTTCCAAGGTCGCAGGTCTTCAGGGGGTCTATGAGGTAGAATTTTGCCCCTTTGTGGACGGCCCGTTTGACGAGGTTGTAACCATGGAGATTAGACCACGGACCGTTCAGACCCCAGAAGATGATGAGTCTGGAGTCCTGTATCTCCTCCGGGTCAATGCCCCAGTAGCCTCCGTAGACGTATTGTAGGGCAGTCCTGCCTGCCAGGGAACAGACGGTAGGGGAGCACTTGCTGGTACCCAGGACGTTGAAGAACCGTTGGGAGAACTGCTTGTTGAGGAGTCCCATGTGGCCGAAGTAATCAAAGGGCAGGATGGCCCCAGGGCCATGCTTTGCCTGTACTTCTTCTATACGGCGTGCAATCTCACTGTAGGCCTCCTCCCAGGATATTCTCTTAAAATCATCCTTTCCCTTCTTTCCCACCCTTTTAAGGGGGTAAAATAGCCTCTGGGGTGAGTACACAAACTTCAGGGCATTCTGTATCTTCCAGCAGAGGAAGCCCTGGGTCATCGGGTGACTGGGGTTACCCTGCAGCTTAACCGCCCTGCCACCCTCAGTGGTGGTGAGGATGGAACAGGTATCGTAGCAGTCCCTGGGACATGTATTGTATGTAGTCATAGGCAGTAGGGGCACGTTGCAACGTGCCCCTACAAAAATCATGGTAGCAGAAAGGCGAAAGGGCTGTCAATGTTCGGATACGAGAGAACTCTCTTATTGTCATTCTGACCCTGATCCGCCTCAGGCGGAGAAGGGGAAGAATCTCGGAGTAAGATTGGGAAGGGGAAAGAGAAGACGCTACCCCAAGCGTAACAAAGGAACTGAGACCCTTCGCTACGCTCAGGGTGACAAGAAGTGAGTGCCCTATTTGGAGTCCTTAGGCTTCTTCGGGCACCCGCAGACGCAGATACTCTTCCTGCCAGCCATTTTTATCACCTCCTTTCTGGATTACTGTATAGCAGAAACTAGAAAAGTAAATAAGCAACTACTTACATACGTTTTCAAAAAATTGTCTTCCCTTTTACCTTATTTCTTTAATCCTTTCCCGGACAATCTTAAGCTCATTTCGCAGTTCCTTCTCGTATTTCTTCAATGATTCTAAACCCGACTCATTCAGATTCTTCTCTCTGAATTTGCCTGTTCCCCTGCACCCGCATGTGCAAATTTCGCTCAATGCCTGGCGGCAGTTTTCCAGAGCTTCTTCATCTATTGAATACGGTATCCAGTATCCCTTTCTCTCGCTCCTGACCATGCCTGCTTGCCTCAATATCTTCAGATGTTGTGATACAGCGGCAGGTGTTATACCAACCAACTCTGCAATATTTTTTGCGCCAAGTGGTCCCTTGGATTTTAAGAGGTTAATTATCCTAACCCGTGTCTCCACACCCAGCACTTTAAACATTTCTGAAGGCATAAACCTCATGTCATCAAATCCTTTTTAACTATTTTAGTTTTCACTTAAATAGTAAAACAATTTGGTAAAATTGTCAATAGAATTTTTTAAAGAATTACTCGTAATACAATTGGAGTAAACAGGGCCAGGCAAACTACCCAAAAACCCTCTTGCCCACCTGTTTCCTTAGGAACATAAAGAGTTCTCGTATCATGAGGTGTTTATCGCTTAGGGCCTTGAGGTGGAAGGGGAGGACGCAACCGCATCGTGAGCAATCGGCCTGGGGGCCCATCATGCAGGGTTTTTTGACACGTCCCTGGGGGTCAAAGCAGAAGGCCACCTGGCGGAAGAGGCAGTTACGGGTTATCTCCTGACAGCGGTCGGAACGCATGCTCTCCAGCACCTCTGGTGGTATGACAATAAAATCCCCGTGTCTCTCCTTCAACCGAAGAAGCACGTCAATGGTCTTGTCCCTAATCTCCCACCCGGGCCAGAGGGAATCGTTCTCTAACCCCCTTACAGGGGTATAAAACTGGAAGAGACACCCCCTTACCCCTCCCCTCTCGTGCCACTCATCCACGAAGGCCTCCGCCCCCTGGTAGTTCTCCCTGGTAATGACCATGGAGAGTAACACCCTGAGGTCGGGCCTTACGGCGTTGGCTAGTATCTTGTCGTAAGTGCCTTTGCCCCTCAGACCCTCATGCAGTTCCCTGGGGCCATCCACGGAGACATAGAAATTGACGTCTTTCCAATCAGGAAGTTCCATCATGCCGTTGGTAGTCACCATGTTGGATTTAAAATACCCCATGCCCTTCTCTATGAGGCTCTTCCTCAAGAGAGGCTCTCCGCCTATCCATGAGCACTGGTAGAAGGGGAAGCCCTGCTTCTTTAATTCCTCAAACTTGAGGAGCCACTCCTCGTCGCTAAGCTCCCGCTCCGCCTCGTAGTCGTGGGCAAAGAAATAACAGTGTCTGCACCGGAGATTGCAACGGTTGGTAACGTCAATGGCGCCGATTGCCCCCTCCGGCTTGCCAAAGAGGTCAAAGGAGGCAAGGTCGTAGGCCTTGAAGAGGAACTTCGTCCTCTCCTTGCCCAGAATCTGACTGGAGAATTGAAACAGGTTATCTCTTATGGACATTTCACATCCCTGTAGGGGCAGGGTAACCCTGCCCCTACATAAAAAATCAGATTTTCCTAGAAAAAGCAATACAAAAACTAAAGAATACAGAATTCCGTATTCAAAATTTAGCCCTGTTCTGCTATAATCTACACACCCCTACCCCTCTTTTTAGAGGGGAGAAGAGGTAAGCCTTGAAACTAAAGGTAAATGAAATCTTTAAGAGCATACAGGGGGAGTCTACCTACGCCGGACTGCCCTGTAGTTTTATCAGGCTGACGGGGTGCAACCTCAGGTGCAGTTACTGCGATACGACCTACGCCTACGAAAAGGGTGAAGACATGGGCCTTGAGGAGATCCTTACCGACATGGAACTCCTGGGGTGCAACCTGGTAGAAATCACAGGGGGTGAACCCCTCCTTCAAGAGGGTACGGGTGGACTCATCAAAAAACTGTTGGATGAAGGGTACAAGGTGCTGGTGGAGACTAACGGTTCCCTGAACATAGACGTGCTCCCTGAGGGGACCATAAGGATTGTGGACATCAAGTGCCCTGGTAGTGGCATGTCCGAGCGGATGGACTGGAAGAACATAGAGAGGCTCAGGGATACGGATGAGGTTAAATTTGTCCTCTCTTCCCAGGAGGATTATACCTGGGCCAGGGGGATTATAGATAAGTATGCCCTGCTGGATAAATCAAAGGTCCTCATGGGCGTGGCGTATGGTAAACTGGACCCAAGGCCCCTGGCCGAGTGGATACTCCAGGACGGACTGGAGGTGCGTCTCCAACTCCAGCTACACCGTTACATCTGGCCTCCAGGTACACAGGAAGGGACACTGCTGAGAAGCACCTGCCGACATGATACACTAAGCACTAGGGACTAGGGACTAAGGACTGATGTCTGGTGTTTAGTGCGTAGTGCATAGTATTTGGTGCTTGTTGAATTTTGTATTCTTCTATTCTCCTTAAATCTTATGAAAAGTAAGTTGGCCGTAGTACTCCTTAGCGGGGGTATGGATAGCTGTGTGACCACAGCCATTGCCAGACAAGACCACGAGCTTGCCCTACTGCACGCCAACTACGGACAGAAGACCGAGCGGAGGGAACTCAAGGCCTTTAATGATATTGCCCAATACTACCTCGTCCCCCCAGGCAGGAGGCTCGTGGTGGATATGCACTACCTGGGGGAGATGGGAGGGTCTAGTCTCACTGACCCTAAACTGGATGTGCCGACTGCTGGGCAGACACATAGGTCTGCCCCTACCGCTACCGCAATCCCCTCCACTTACGTCCCCTTCAGGAACACCCACCTACTGGCCTCAGCAGTATCCTGGGCAGAGGTACTGGGCGCCAGAAAGGTCTTCATAGGGGCGGTAGAGAACGACAACCCCTGTTACCCCGACTGTAGAGAGGTCTACTACAAGGCCATCAACCAATTGGTAAGGGTGGGCACCCGTCTGGATTCTCAGATAGTGGTGGAAACCCCCCTATTACATCTCAAGAAATCCCAGATTGTCCAGAAAGGTATGGCCCTCGGGGCGCCACTCCATCTGAGCTGGTCTTGTTACAAAAATGAAGATAGGGCCTGCGGTACGTGTCAGAGTTGTAGACTGCGGTTGGGGGCCTTTAAAGAGGCAGGGTACATAGACCCCGTCCCCTATGAGGCGGAAATAGTAGACAGAAAGTAGGGGCGGGGTTACCCCGCCCCTACAGGGCGTTCTTGCTGTGTGAGTTCCCTATAGGTAGCCTCGGCGGCGAGTTGTTCGGCCTGTTTCTTACTCTTGCCCTTCCCGTGACGGTACTCGGCATCCTTGATTATCACTGCCACTTCAAAGGTCTTCCCGTGTTCCGGGCCGTGCTGGTGTATCAACCTGTAGTGCGGGGTAGTGCCCAGATGCTTCTGGCAGTGCTGTTGCAGGAGGGATTTGTAGTTGCCTTCATGTTCGCTGTGACAGACACGGGCAATCTCTTCTCCCAACTGTGAGACGACAAAATCCTTTGCGGCGGAGAGCCCGCCATCCAGATATATGGCGGCGATAATGGCCTCAAAGACGTTAGCGATGAGTGACCTGGGGAAGCTCTTACGCTCTGGCAGACCCTTGCCCACCACCACATATTCCCCCAGGTTCAACCTGTCTCCAACCCTGGCCAGGATGGTCTGGCTCACTACCACAGACTTTATCCTGGTCAACTCCCCCTCGCAGTACTCCGGGAAGGCCTTGTACAGGTGTTCTGAGATAACCATCCCCAGGATGGCGTCTCCCATAAACTCTAACCTCTCGTTACTCCCGTTGTACTCCAGTTTACAAGAGGTATGTATCAGGGCACTCTCCAGGAAGGAGACGTCCTTAAAGGTGTAACCCAGGGCTATCTGGCACTTCTGGAGTTTACTTAAGGTAGTATCCGCCCCTTCTCCGCCTGAGGCGGATTCAAGGGCAGGCCCTGCGTTGCTTTTGGCTTCGCCTTCACAAGGGCCACTCTCCACAAAAGTGGATTGGCAATCAGTTTCCCGTAACTTCATCCTTCTGAAATTTTCTCTCCTTGAAGAGCATATCCTCATCCAGGGCAGTATATTTAGTTGCACACTGGATAAGGTCGTTGGAAGTACTCTTCCTGAAAGATACCACCTCTACACGGCACCCGTGGGCCTTCAGCATCTCCACCAGTGGGACAAAGTCCCCGTCTCCAGAGACCAATACTACAGCGTCCAGCCGGGTGGCTATGGCTATTGTATCTATGGCAATGCCCATATCCCAGTCCCCCTTGGCAGTGCCATCTGGACGGAGGCGCAGCTCCTTGGACTTTATCTCGTAACCTAGCCGTTCCAGTGCCTCTATAAAGCTAGACTGGTCTACCTCGGGCTTCTGTACCACGTATGCAATGGCCCTCACCAATTGCCTATCCCCTACTATCTCTTGTAGTAGTTTACTGTAGTCTATCTTTGACTGGTGCAGGGCCTTGGCCGAGTAGAACATATTCTGCACGTCAACAAAAACCCCTACCCGCTGGTCCGAATTCTTTGAAATGTCTTTTCCCGACCCCAATATAATACTCCTTTATGCCGATTTATTTAATATAAGATTCCAATACAATCGTACAAATACTATTGTAACAAGACCTTAATAGGAGTCAATTAATATTTTATTGACACCCCTCTTAAATTCTGATAAATGTAGTAGTTAACGAAATTTGTACCTATTCCGCCTGCTATCGGCTTTCGGCCTTCAGCCCTCGGGTTTCGGCTATTGACCGACAGCCGAGGGCCAACACCGAAAGCCAAAGAGATATGGAAAACCAGTCCTCTTTAGAGTCCTTAAGGGGGCAGATAGATGCCCTGGATACCCGCATAGTACACCTCCTTAACGACAGGGCCCGGATTGCACAACAGATAGGGGAGATAAAGAGACGTACCAATACAAGGGTTTACCACCCCGACAGGGAATCCCAAGTTTATAAGCGTATTGCCTCTGAAAACAAAGGCCCTCTCCCAAGCGCCTCTCTGACAGCTATTTACAGAGAACTCATGGCCTGCTCCAGGGCACTTGAGAGACCTTTCAGGGTATCCTACCTGGGGCCTTCTGGCACGTTCAGCTACGTGGCAGCCAGGAAAAATTTTGGCCCTGCTGTGGACTACATATCCCAGAGGAGTATTGAGGCCGTGTTCAGAGAAGTGGCCACGAACAGGGCAGATTACGGCATGGTACCCGTAGAAAATTCCACCGAAGGCGGTATTAGAGAGACTCTGCAGATGTTTCTAGAGTTTGATGTGCAGGTCTGTGCAGAGGTAGTGCTCCCGATACACCACAGCCTCCTGACCCGCAGTCTGGAGGAGTCTATACAGAAGATTTATTCCAAACCACAGGTCTTTGCCCAATGCAAGAACTGGCTGGCCACCCACTTTGCCCAGGCAGAACTCCTGGAAGTGGGAAGCACCACAGAGGCCGCAATGCTTGTAAAAAAAGAGGCCCATTCGGCCGCCATAGCGCACGAAGAAGTGGCAGAACTTTACGACCTCAACGTCCTGTATAAAAACATAGAGGACAGCCAGGCAAACGTTACCAGGTTCTTCGTCCTGGGGGAGAGCTACCCCGGCCCAAGCGGCCAGGATAAGACTGCTATCATGTGCTACATAAAAAACCAGGTGGGTGCCCTATACGGACTCTTGCATCCCTTCAAAAAATACTGTATCAATCTTACCAGCATAGAGTCCCTCCCTTCTCGCAGGAAGGCCTGGGACTACAGTTTCTATATTGAATTTGAAGGGCATGTCTCAGAGCCCAGGGTCAGCAAGACCCTGGACAAGATGAAAAAGAGGTGCCTGGAACTCAAAACCCTGGGTTCATTCCCCAGGAGCGAACCTTTCCTAGAAGGAGCGGAGGCAGTTTGAACCCCTTTGTAGTGGGTAACTGGAAGATGAACCTGAGCCTGGAAGAGGCCAGCACCCTGGCCATGGACCTCAGGCAAGGGCTGGAGGGAGTGGATGGGGTAGAGGTAGGGGTCTGCCCCCCGTTTGTCTGGCTGCCTGGGGTGTGCTTCGTCCTGATGGGGACAAAAATACGGGTAGGGGCACAAAACATGCACTGGGAGAAAAAGGGGGCCTTCACGGGAGAGGTCTCAGGACCCATGTTAAAAGACGTGGGTTGCACCCACGTCCTGCTGGGCCATTCCGAGAGGAGACACCTCTTCGGAGAGACCGACTCCATGATAAACAAAAAACTAAAGACCGCCCTCTCCCTGGGCCTGAAGGTTATCTTCTGTCTTGGGGAGAGACTGGAGGAGAGGGAGGGCGGCGAGACCTTCACCGTGGTGGAGAGGCAGTTTACTGCCGGCCTGGAGGGCGTAGGGCAAGAGGCCCTCCCTGAATTGACAATAGCCTATGAACCAGTATGGGCCATAGGAACGGGGAAGAATGCCACCCCTGAGCAGGCCCAGGAGGTCCACGGCCACCTCCGCAATCTACTGGAAAATAAATACGGAAACGAAACAGCCTCCCAGGTAAGGATACAGTACGGCGGAAGCGTCACCCCTGAGAACGCAGGGGAACTCCTCGCCCAACCCGATATTAATGGCCTCCTGGTAGGCGGTGCCAGCCTCAAAAAGGATTCTTTCTTGAAGATAGTTTTCACAACCCAGGAACGCATGAGGAGTCCAATATAAATGGAACTAAGGTCAGAAAAGTCTTTTCAATGGATTCTAGCCTCTGTGGCAGTATTTGGCATTATAGGGGCCTTATACTATTTCAGGTGGGTCGCTTTATTAAAGGCCTTCCTGGTCTTGAACTGTCTAACCCTCTTAGGTACCATTCTCCTCCAGGCTGGTAAGGGCGGGGGACTGGCCGCCATAGGCGGGATAACAGACCAGTCGGCCTTCGGTACCAGGACCAGCACGTTCCTCAGCAAACTCACCTATTTTATAGGTGCGGCGTTTATCGTCAGCACCATCTGCCTCACCAAACTCTCCACTACCGTGGTAATAGAGAAGGCGACCATGAAAGAGCAGGCAGAGTCCCCTATACTGCCCCCGGAACACCCCCCTGTGGGAAAGCTCCCGGAGGGACATCCTCCCATGGCTCCCCATCCAGGGGCAGTAGCACCGCAGGCAAAGGAGGCCAGTCCTACCATGGGATGGCAGGAAAAACAGCACGAGGAGACCGCTCCTCCGGCAACTCAGCAGAACCCGCCTAAGGCGGACCGTCAATGAGATGCTAAAGAGCATGACCGGCTTCGGAAGGGCCGAACATAAGGACGATAAACTTCATCTACAGGTGGAGGTTCGTTCCGTTAACAACAAATACCTGAAGATTACCTCCGACGTCCCCAATGCCCTTCTATCCTGTCAAGAACAACTTGAGAGACACCTCAAGGAGAAGGTACACAGGGGGAGCGTCCACCTGGACGTACGATGCCGCACTGCCGTAAATTCTCTCCCTTACCACCTGAACCTGGAGGCCCTGAAGGGCTATTACCGCTCCCTCCAGGAACTACAGAAAGAACTGGGCCCGGAGGGGGAAGTCCCGCTGGCCGCCCTATTTTCCTTGCCGGGTATATGTGAGAAGGGGGACGGGACAGAAAGGGAGGTGGAGACCCAGATTCCCCTCGTGGAGTCCTTGATAAACTCGGCCATGGAAAGACTCCAGGAGATGCGTACCCAGGAAGGTAAGGCCCTGCAGGAAGAAATCCTGAGGTGCAAGAGACAGATTGAACGTATACTCACGCGCCTGACCAAGAAGGCCCCTCAGGTGGTAGAAAACTACAGAGAGAGGCTCCACAAAAGGGTCTCCCAACTCCTGGAAGGTACAAAAGCCGAACTGGCCGAGAGTGACCTTGCCAGGGAAGTGGCCTTCTTTGCGGAGCGCTCCGACATTACTGAAGAGATAGCCAGGCTAAAGAGCCATTTGCAACAGATGGACGAGACCGTACAAGTAGATGCCCCCGCTGGCCGCCGGATGGAGTTCATCGTACAAGAGATGTTCCGGGAGGCCAACACGATGGGCTCCAAGGTGGGGGATGGAGAGATGCTCAGGGACGTCATAGACATCAAGATGGAGATAGAAAAAATAAAAGAGCAGGTCTTCAATGTGGAATAAACAGGGCACAAACCACCCCACAAGGGTTCAATCCGCCTTGGGCGGAAAGGGTTCAAAGGTTCAAACGGTAAGTAGCCGTGGAAGGCTCTTAATTATCTCCGGTCCCTCGGGCAGTGGCAAGACCTCAATATGTGGAGAACTGGAGAAAGACCCAGGGGTCAGAAAATCCATCTCCGTTACGACCCGTCCCCCCCGTCCACAGGAGCAGGAGGGGAGGGATTATTATTTTGTCAGCGAGGAGGAGTTCAAAAAGAGGATTGAACGGGGAGAATTCGTAGAATACGCCAGCTACTCGGGACACCTCTACGGCACCCTTTTAGAACCCCTGGAGAAGGCCATAAAAGAGGGCATTATCTACCTGCTGGAGATAGACGTCCAGGGGGCCCAACAGGTATTGAAAAAATTCCCGGAGGCCATCTCCATCTTCATCCTCCCTCCGCATGAAGAGGAGTTAGCGATGCGCATAAAGGGGAGGAATCTCCAGCCCGACCTCCAGGGCCGCCTGGCTATAGCAAAAGAAGAAATTAAGTTTGCTAACAAATATAGGTATCAAGTGGTAAACGATACACTTGAAAAGGCCGTAGAGGAGATAAGGCAGATACTGGGGCTGGCTTCCTCGGAAGGGTAAATTGTAGATGAAAGGAGTTATTCAAATGGGTTCGCTTAAAGAGGTAACGATAGAAACCATAAAAAAATTGCCTGATGGGTGTTCTCTTGAGGATATAATGTATGAGATAAACTTTGTTGCCCAAGTCTTGGAAGGACTCAAAGATGCCGAAGCCGGAAGGCTGTTGACCACTGAGGAACTCCTTGAAAAGTCCAAAGTCTAAAGTCCAAATAGCATGGCTTATACAGTAATACTTGGAGTTACAGGAAGCATAGCGGCCTACAAGGCCTGTGAGATAACCACAAGCCTTGTGAAATCCGGCATAGAGGTAGTGGTGGTGATGACCGACTGTGCCCAGCACTTCGTCACCCCCCTCACCTTCCAGACCCTATCCCGCAACAAGGTGGTAACAGGACTCTTTGGTCAGCAAGAGGTGCATGACCCCTACCACGTCTCCCTCTCCGACAGGGTAGACCTTATATTGATAGCCCCGGCCACCGCCAATATACTGGGCAAGCTGGCCTCCGGGATTGCAGATGACGTCCTTACCTGCACTGTGCTGGCCTCTAAGGCAAGGGTGCTTATTGCCCCTGCAATGGACGACAGGATGTACTCTCACCCAGTAGTGCAAGGGAATATCCAAAAACTAAAGGCTATGGGGTACCGTTTCGTTGGACCGGTAGAGGGACGGCTCTCCTCCGGCCGTATAGGGGTAGGAAGGATGGCTGACGTAGGAGACATAGTCCAGGCGGTACAGGAAGAACTCAAGGCACTCTCTTCCAAACCACAAAAGGAGGCAGGAGTAAAGGGACTCAGTGGAAAAAGTAAAGGTTAACATAAGACGAAAAGAGGGATGCAAAGACCTCCCACTGCCCCGCTACATGAGTGAAGGGGCAAGCGGGGTTGACCTCTATGCCGCCGTAGAAACCGAGTTGGTGCTGGAGCCTCAGCAGATAAGGGCCATCCCTTCAGGGGTTTTTGTGGAAGTCCCCACTGGTTACGAGGCACAGGTGAGGGCCAGGAGCGGACTGGCCCTGAAGAATGGCCTGGCAGTGGTTAACGCCCCCGGCACCATAGACAGCGATTACAGGGGGGAGATTTGCGTCATCCTCTGCAATCTGGGCAAGGAGCCCTTCAATATCCAGAGGGGGATGCGTATCGCCCAGCTCGTATTCCAGCCCGTAGTAAGGGCTGAACTGGAAGAGACAGAAGAACTTCAAAAGACAAAAAGAAACGAGGGTGGCTTTGGTCATACAGGAGTCTAAGGGACATGGATAGAAAAAGGATCATAAACATTGTCCTGGCGGTATTTCTTGTAGCCTTTGCCCTCTTTGCTCTGATAAGCCTGGGAAGCTTTCACCCCACTGATCCCCCCTTCTCTAACTATCCCTCCAACGTCCAAATAAAAAATTATTGTGGACTGTTGGGGGCAGAACTATCAGGCTATACCCTATCTGGGCTGGGTCTTGCAGGTCTGGCGGTGATACTCCTGCTGGGCGCCTGGGGTGTAATATTCCTGTTGAAGGGAGAGATAGAAGACCTCTGGGTTAAGGCAGTAGGCGGGGCACTCCTTGTAGTCTCACTAAGTTTATTCCTGGGTCTCCTGGGCCCCATCCTACCCCCCAAAGGTCTCCTGGCATGGTCGGGAGGAATCCTTGGCACAACGGCCTCCGACCAATTAGTAAAGAACCTGGGCCTGGCCGGTACAGGGGTATTCCTGGCCTTCGGGTTCTTCATATCCACGGTACTCTTATTCAACATAAGCCTCGCAGAGGGCATCGTTGGCTGGGTCAGGGGGTTAAAAGCCCGTAGTGAATCCAAACGCCCCAGGAAGTCCAAGACACCTCCCCCTCTATCCACTGAGTCAGAGGAGGAGGCTGCCGCAGTACCTGCAGGCCCTCTGCAAGTACCCCTGGGGCTACTGGACGAACCAGACCAGCGGGACGCCCAGGACGAGGAGTCCCTCCGCAAGGGAGCGGAGGTGCTTGAGTCCACCCTGGAGAAGTTTAACATAATCGCCCACGTAGTAGGCCATGAGACAGGCCCAGCCATAACCATGTACGAGGTAGAGTTATCCCCTGGCACAAAGGTATCTAAGGTCATCTCCCTGTCAGATGACATCGCCATAGCCATGAAGGCCCCCAGTATAAGGGTGGTGGCCCCCCTCAAGGGGAGGTCCACCGTAGGGGTAGAGGTACCTAACGCACGCAGGGGAAACGTGAGGCTCAGGGAACTGCTGGAACTCACTGCCCAGGGCAAGATAGACGTCAGCGATGACTCCGTGCCCCTCCTCCTGGGGAGGGACATCACGGGTTATCCCATCTTTTGGGACCTGGCCTCCATGCCCCACCTCCTCATCGCGGGTACCACCGGCTCAGGAAAATCCGTGTGTTTGAACTCCATCATACTCAACATTTTATTCCTGAGGTCCCGCCGGGAGGTGAAGCTCCTCCTGGTGGACCCCAAGATGGTAGAGTTCTCTGCATTTAAGGACATCCCCCATCTAATAACCCCTGTGGTCACGGACGTGAAGGAGGCCCAGGCGGTGCTGGAGTGGGCCGTTAACAAGATGGAAGAACGCTACAGCCTGCTGGCCAGGGTAGGGGTGAAAAATATCATTGAGTATAATAAGTCTGGAGAAGAGAGCCTCAAGAAGAAACTGGGGCCCAGTGCAGAACTTGACCCCGAGGCCTTTTATCTCCCCCACGTGGTAATAATCATAGATGAACTGGCAGACCTCATGATGGTGGCCTCAAGGAAGGTAGAGGATTACATCATAAGACTCTCCCAAAAGAGCCGTGCCGTGGGCATACACCTGATAGTCTCCACCCAGAGGCCCTCGGTGGACGTGGTCACGGGGCTAATAAAATCCAACCTCCCTGCCCGCATATCCTTCCACGTGGCCTCCAAGGTGGACTCCAGGACCGTACTGGACCAGAACGGGGCAGAGAAGCTCCTGGGCAGTGGCGACATGCTCTTCATGCCCCCTGGCACCACAGAACTCCTGAGGGTCCAGGGCACTTATGTCAGTGATGAGGAGGTGCGGAAGGTGGTGGAGCACCTCAAGAAGCAGTCTACGCCTGAATTCTCCCCCGAACTCAAACAGTGGAAGCTCCAGGCCAAAAAGGAAGAAAGGGAAGACCCGCTCTACAAGGGGGCCGTACAGGTGACCCTTGGCAAGGGCAGGTGCAGTGAAAAACTGCTCCAGGAAGAACTCCAGGTCAGCTATGCACGGGCAGTGTGCCTTATGGACCAGATGGTAGAGGATGGTATACTTGGAGAAGACAAAGGGGGAGGGTACAGGGAGGTGCTCCTGAAGCCTGAGGAGTGGAACCCCAGGCCTACGGTGGGCAAGGCGAAACTAAGGGAAAACCCTGAAGAGACCGTGAAGAAATGAAGAACCCAAAGATTGCCCTTATCAGCCTCGGATGCACGAAGAACCTGGTGGACTCTGAAAAGATACTCGGCAGGCTGGCCCAGGGGGGGGCCTCCTTTTGTCAGGAACCAGAGGCGGCGGACGTACTCATAATTAACACCTGTGGTTTTATAAAGGAGGCCAAAGAGGAGTCTGTGGAGACCATACTCCAGATGGTAAGACTTAAAGAGGCCCGCCTGAAAAAACTCATAGTCACGGGATGTCTGGCTGAGAGGTATCAGGAGGAGCTGACCAGGGACATCCCCGAAATAGACCATGTAGTGGGATTAGAGAATTTTAATCTGGTGGCAGAATTTTCAGGTCTTAAACATGTAGTGAGCGAAGCGAATCTAAAGGGTGGTAAAAACGGGTGTCAGGAGGATTTCAGGGTACGCCTTACCCCCAGACACTATTCATATCTGAAGGTATCAGAAGGTTGTAATAACCCTTGCAGCTATTGTTCCATCCCATCCATAAGAGGCCCCTTCAAGAGCCGCAGTATGGAGGAGGTACTAGGGGAGGCAAGGGAACTTGTCTCAAGCGGGACCAAAGAGATAAACCTCATCGCCCAGGATAGCACCCTTTACGGTATAGACCTCTACGGCAGGAAATGTCTCCACGAACTCCTCCAGAGGCTTTCGGAGATTGATGACCTTAGATGGATTAGGCTCCTCTATACCCACCCGGCCCACTTCTACCCTGCCCTCATTAATGAGATTGCCAGTAATGAGAAGGTGGTGAAGTATCTGGACCTCCCCACCCAGCATATTAATGACAAAATCCTGGCAAGGATGGGCAGGGGAGTAAACAGGGGCGATATTGAGGGCCTCATAAAGAGACTGCGCGAGGAGGTGTCAGGCCTCTTCTTGAGGAGCACCGTAATCGTGGGTTTCCCCGGGGAGGGGGAGGAGGAGTTTCAGGAGCTCCTGGACTTCCTGGAAGAAACGGCCTTTGAAAGGCTGGGGGCCTTTACGTATTCTAAGGAAGAGGGGACCGCTGCGGCGGGCCTTCGGGGTCACGTCTCTGAAAAGATAAAGAAGAAGAGACTGGGAGAGGTAATGTCACTGCAACAGGGGCTTGCCTTCAGGGAAAACGCCCGCCGGGTGGGTAAAGAAATAGAGGTACTGGTAGAGGAAGTAGGGGCAACCCTTGCGGTTGCCCAAAATAAAAGGGCAGGTGCAAGACCTGCCCCTACACTGCGACGGGGGTATGGAAGGTCCTATGGCGATGCGCCAGAGGTGGATGGTAACGTCAAGCTTGAGGGTTCCAACCTGATGACAGGAGAGTTCCGCAGGGCCCTCGTAACAACGTGGGAGGGTTACAACCTTGTTGCCCGCTGTCTGGACTGACCAACACGTAAAATGGGTGGGTAAGGGTCTTAAAAAGTTCCTGTGGCCCCTTCGCTACATATCTGACACGGGTGGATGGAGCAGGTCTGAGAACCTGCCTAACCAGCTAACTGTCCTGAGACTCTTCATGGGCCTGTTCTTTCTCCTTATCCTTTCCCTTGGTTTCTTTGGCCTGGCACTGACGGTCTACATCCCGGCCATGACTACGGACGTCCTGGACGGCTACCTGGCCAGGCGCAATGGCCAAATCAGCAATTTTGGGAGGATACTGGACCCTCTGGCAGACAAGTTAATCATCTGCGGTGGCCTCTCCCTCCTTATCTTCCATCTCCCCATATTGAGACCATGGATGGTAATAACGATAATCGCAAGAGAATTGCTGGTAAGCCTCCTGAGGGGATACGCCGAGCTAAATGGGGTCGCCTTCCCCAGCAACATCTTGGGCAAGGTCAAGATGTCCCTTCAATCGTTCGTCGTCGGGTTACTAGTCTTCGTTGCCGGCCCTGCCCAGGGATATTACTGGGTCCTCACGGTCTCAGAGGCGTTACTCTGGTTTACCGTTATGCTCACCCTCCTTTCCGGCCTTGCCTACTTCCTGCAGGCCTGGCAGTTCCTCCGGGCAAGGACGAGTAAGAAACCCTATGGAGTTCTGTAAGACCTTAGCCGTAACCCTTAACAGGGTAGACTACAGCAACACTAGCCAGATAGCTACCTTCTACACCCTCAACTATGGAAAGCTACGGGCCCTGGCCAGGGGCTCTAAGCGTATGGGGAAAAAAGCCCCCGGCTCTATTGACTTGTTCTCTTACAATGAGATAATCTTTCTTAAAAAGGAACCCGGCAACTTGCATCTCCTGACTGAATGGGAGCTACTTGAAGACTTCCCGGCCTTCAGAAAAGAGATAGAAAGGTTTTATTCGGCCTGTTACGTGGTGGAGTTATTAAACAAACTTAGCGAAGAAGGAGAGACCGACAAACCCCTCTTCCATCTCCTCCTGGACACTTTGCACAGTCTATCAAGAGATAACAATAAGGATTTGAGTCTTCTAACCTTTGAACTCCAACTACTCAAACACCTGGGTTACCTCCCCGGACTAGGGGAATGTACCCAGTGCGGGAAAAAGTTCCCCAGGAACTCAGGGGCAGTGTTCAGCTCCTTCCAAAGGGGTCTGGTATGTAAGACTTGCCATGGGCATAGCGAAGGAGGAGACGGCCTTGGTCTCTCCCCACCTGCCCTCTCTACTGCTAATTTCCTGGCTGGCTGTAAGCTATCTGCCATCAACCGCCTCCACGTACCCCAAAAAGTACGTGAGGAGTTGAAGAGGCTGAGTACGGAGTACCTCTCCCAAATCTGGGGCAGACCGGTAGGGACATGGAGATGATTAGAGACTCCTGTAGACTGGCAGGCTCAATTACAAGAATTCTAGCCCTTATTGCAGGAATAATACTCCTCTCCCCTTCACCCAGTCTTTACGGCAAGCTGATATGGAATAAGGATACGGGATGGGTAGACCCTATCACCCTAAACCCCCGTATTCCAGACCAGCATTTTAAACTGGCCATGTCCATGATGGTGGACCAACAGTACGAGAGTGCCGTAAAGGAATTCAAGGCCGTAATGAAGGCGGATAAAGATGGAACCCTGCTGGAACCCTGTTTATACAGCATTGCCCAGGCCTACCTTCTGGCAGGCAAGTATATGAGGGCATTTGATGCCTACGAAGACTTCCTGGAGAGGCTTCCGGGGACAAGGCTGTCAGGCGTAATCTTAGAAAAGGAATACCAGGCAGGGGTGGCCCTCATGGAGTCCAAACCCACGAGTGCGGTGGAAATCTTTGAAAAGGTAATAGAACATAACCCCAAGGGACCGCTGGCACCCGAGAGTCAGGTGAAACTGGCCGACGCCTATTTTATGGCCATGGAATACGAGTCGGCCGAAGAGGCCTACAGGAAACTGTTAGAGAATTACCCCAAGAGCGAGTGGGGCCCCTATGCCATGTTCCGTATCCCCCTCAGCAAGCTCACCCTGGAGACCCTGAGGGAAAGGGACCTCGGCAGGCTCTGGAAGGCAAGAGAGGGTTTTGAGGAGTATCTGGCCAATTATCCAGCAGGGAACTTTGCTGAAGAGGCCAAAAAGAAGATCCACGAGACGGAGGAATCTATTGCCCGCAGACAGTACGATATTGCAGAACTCTACCTCAGGAAGAAACACCCCCAGGCAGCCATGGTCCACTTTGAAGGCGTAGTAAACCATTTCCCCAATACCTCCTGGGCCGAAAAGTCCAGAGAACAGATAGAATTCTTGAAAAAGATTAACGCAACCAGAAAATGAGACTACTATGGCTAGGGCTGTTCACGGTGAGCCTTCTACTGGTGGCCTGCGGGTACACCTCCAGGTCCCAATTGCGGCAAAACGTGAACACCATTTATGTGCCCATATTTGATAATCTTACCTACCGGCGGGGGCTGGAGTTTGACCTAACCAATGCCCTTAAGAATGAGATACTCTTCAGGACCCGCTTAAAGATAGTAGATAAGGACCACGCAGACTCTATCCTCTACGGCACGATAACTGACGTAAAGAAACTCATCCTCTTAGAGGACACCAGGGCCAACATAGCAGAGGCGGCAATGACCATTATTATAGATTTCTCCTGGGTAGACCTCCGTACCGGCAGGACCATAGTAGATAAGAAAAACATTACCCAGCAGGCCGAGTTTATAGTAAAGAAGAAAGAAGATGAAGGAACTGCCGAGAGGGAGGCCTTTGTAGACCTGGCAGAGAAGGTTATAAACCTCATGGAAGAGAATTGGTAGAACCTTGAGAAGTGGACAACAGACAGTAGACAATAGACAGACCACCCACTATCCTATGACTACCATTCACGGGACAAGGATGCGGCGTATTGCAAACCCACTGCCAAAATCAGGAGGGAAGACCCTGGTAATGGGTATCCTGAACGTAACCCCTGATTCCTTCTACGATGGGGGGCGTTATCTGAAGGTTAAAGACGCCGTGAGAAGGGGGCTCAAGATGATAGACGAAGGGGCAGGACTGGTGGACATAGGAGGGGTCTCTACCCGCCCAGGCTCGGAGACTATCCCTCTGGAAGAAGAACTAAAGAGGGTAATCCCCGTAGTAAAGGAGCTAGCCTCCCTGACAGAAATACCCCTCTCCGTAGACACCTACCGGGCCAGTGTAGCAGAAAAGGCCCTGGAGGCTGGGGCCGCCATGGTTAATGACATTAGTGGCCTGAGCGATAAAGACATGACACGGGTGGCAGCCTCCCACGGGGCCACCCTGGTTATAATGCACATAAGGGGAAAACCCCACCGCTACCCTAAAAACCCCGTCTACCACAACATTATAGCGGAAGTTAGTTCCTTCTTAGAAAGAAGGGTTGAAATGGCACTAAAAATGGGGGTAAAATCATCTAACATTATCATTGACCCGGGGCTAGGCTTCGGTAAGACTGCAAGCCAGTCTCTGGAACTCTTGAGAAGGCTGGGAGAGCTAAGGGTCTTAGGGCAACCCATAATGGTGGGTCCTTCCAGGAAAAGTTTTATAGGAAAAATATTGGGGGGGGATGCTGGAGACAGACTCCCCGGTACGCTGGCCGTCATTGCCCTGGCTATACTCCAGGGTGCCAGTATAATAAGGGTCCACGACGTTAAGGAGGCAGTGCAGGTGGCCTCCCTGTGCAGTGCCTTCAAAGGCCTGTCCTGAGCAAAGCCTTTTTCCGCCTCAGGCGGAGAAGTGGAAGGGAAAGGGCCTGTAGTGAGCGGAGCGAATCTAATGGAAAGGATTATAGGAGAGTTAAATTTTTGGGGCCTCCTGCGGGCCTCTATAGAGATTTTCATCATATTCCTGATGCTATATTTTGTCCTTGGCTTTATGCAAGGCACTAGAGGAGTGGGCATCATAAGGGGACTGGTCTTCTCACTGGTCATTGCCACCGTAGCCCTCCTTTTCATCATAAGGAAATTCCAACTCTACACAGTGGACTGGCTACTAACCGAGTTCCTGCCCTGGGTCACCATCCCCTTCATCATCCTCTTCCAACCAGAACTCAGGCGGGCGCTGGTAAGGCTGGGGCAAAACCCCTTACTCGGGGCCTTCTTCAGGACAGAAACCCCTGCAATAGAGGAAGTGGTAAAGGCGGCCGCCGCCCTATCCAAAAACCGTCTGGGCGGAATAATCGCCATAGAGAGGAAGGTCGGGTTAGATAACTTCATTGAGGGGGGAAACCGCATCAACGCCGACCTCTCCAGCGACCTTATAAACACCATCTTCTGGCCCGGTTCCCCCATGCACGATGGGGCAGTAATTGTACAGGGACAGAAGCTGGCCGCCGCCGGATGCCTCCTGCCCCTCAGCGATAGCCCTGACGTAGACAAGGCACTGGGCACCCGACACAGGGCCGGTCTCGGCCTCACGGAAGAGACGGACGCCATCTCCATCATAGTCTCGGAACGTACGGGCAACGTCTCCCTGGCCGTAAGGGGACAGCTTACCAGCGGCTACGACGCCCAGGGGCTGAGGAAGGCTCTGGAGCAACTACTAGGCCCCACAGACCACGACAATAAGGAGACCAGTCTTGATTAGAGAGGCCCTCCTCGGCAACTGGGGGGCCAAACTCATGGCCCTCTCTATGGCCTTGGCCCTGTGGTCCTATGCCACCGGTAAGTACACCGGAGAGCTTACCTGCGAAATCCCACTGCGGATAATCCACCCCACAGACTATACCCTGCTCCAACAATCCGCCAGCGAGATAAAGGTCAAACTCACAGGACCCAAACAGGGCATTGACTACGTCTCCGAACTCCTCAGGACCAAAGAACTGGTAGCCAGATGCGAGATTACCGGCGAAGGCCGCCCGGCCATAGACCTCCTGGAAGAAGTGGTAACGTTGGACAAAAAGAATTTTAACTTCCCCCCGGAGATAAAACTGGAATCACTGAATCCGGATAAGGTAAGTATAACCCTGGGGAAGCTGGAGGAAAAGACCCTCCCGGTCAGTCTCCAAAAAAAGGGTGAACCAGCCGCAGGATACGTCCTGACAGGGGAGTTCTTCTATCCCTCCCAGGTCCAGGTAACAGGCCCCACCAGCCTACTCAAGGAGGCAAAGGGCATCTCTACTATTACCATAGACGTATCTAACCTCACCACCGACCAGAACCGCACCTTCCCCTGGAGGGTGCCACTAGAACAAAGGGTAACATTACGTCGCAATGGCGAGACCGTAGAGGTCCCGGTAAAATGTGATAAACAAATTAACGTCTGGTTACAGCTCACCGAACAACCCGGCAGCAAGACCTTCCAGAAGGTCAAGATTAAACTGCTCCAACCCCCCGATTCCCCTCGCAAGATAAAACTGCAGGCGGAAGACATAGATATTAAAGTAAGGGGGCCCAAATTGACCCTCGACAAGCTTGGTCCCCCAGAGGTCTACATAGACGTAAGCGGGCTGGAACCACCAGGGCCTTACAAACGCCCCCTCAGGTGCATCCTTCCCCCTCAGGTGGAACTAGAAGAGGCACTGCCAGAGGTACACCTTGATTTCCAGGAACAAGAAGAGGTCAAGAAATGACCAAACTCGGCGTGAACGTTGACCACATTGCCACCCTGAGACAGGCAAGGAAGACCTGCGAGCCAGACCCCGTCACCGCCGCACTCCTGGCAGAGCAAGGCGGCGCCGACGTCATCACCGTCCACCTCAGGGAAGACAGAAGGCACGTCCAGGAAAGAGACCTGAGACTACTAAAAGAGACCGTCTTTACCAAACTGAACCTGGAAATGTCTACAGCCTCTGATATAGTAGAAATAGCCATCTCTACTAGACCTCACCAGGTAACACTGGTACCCGAGAGACGACAGGAGGTCACCACCGAAGGAGGACTAGACGTGGTACTTCAGGAGGAGACTTTGAAAGACCTGATAAAGAGACTTAAGGACAACGGCATCCTGGTAAGCCTCTTTATAGACCCCGAAGCCGGCCAGATTCGGAGCTCCAGTGAGGCAGGTGCAGAATTAGTGGAACTCCATACAGGGGCTTACGCCAATGCCCCCTCGGAGGGACTCCGCCTTGCTCAATTAGCCAGGCTCCGCCAGGGAGCCCTCCTGGCCAGAGAGGTAGGTCTACGGGTAAACGCCGGCCACGGCCTCAACTACCACAACGTAGGCCCCATCGTTGAGGAACTGGGCGCAGAGGAACTCCATATCGGCCACAGCATCGTCTCCAGGGCCGTGTTCGTGGGGATAAAAAGGGCCGTAGAGGAGATGAAGGAACTCATTTACAGGCACGGCCTGCCGGCCGAAAGGACTACCCGGAAACTAGATAAGTAATATGGTTACAAGGGTCTCAATTATATATAGGAGGTATATGATGCTAGGTGGTTCCGTAGTGGCCTTGGTTACACCCTTCCGGAATGGTGAAGTAGACCTCGGGAAATTAAAAGAACTGGTTGAATTCCATATAAAGGAGGGCACCAACGCCATCTCTCCCTGTGGCACCACTGGAGAATCTGCCACCCTCACCCACGAGGAGCACGAAAGGGTCATCTCGGAAGTAGTCCAGCAGGTCAGGGGCCGTATCCCCGTGGTCGCCGGTACAGGCTCTAACAGCACCAGGGAGGCCCTCAGGCTCACCCACTACGCCAAAAAGGCAGGGGCCAATGCGGCCCTAATCATCACCCCCTACTACAACAAACCTACACAGGAGGGGCTTTATCGCCACTACAAGGCCCTGGCCGAGGGGGTAGATATACCCATAGTGGTTTACAACGTGCCTTCCAGGACGGCGGTATCCATCTCTCCAGAAACGGTAGCCAGGCTGGGAGAGTTCAAGAACGTAATCGCCATAAAAGAGGCCAGCGGAAGCCTTGACCAGGTCAGCGACATCCTCAGGTTGTGCAAGATTACGGTACTCTCAGGGGATGACTCACTTACCCTCCCCATCCTCTCCCTTGGAGGGAAAGGGGTAGTCTCCGTCGCGGCCAACATAGTCCCCGGGGATACTGCCCGGCTGGTGGATAGTTTCCTGAAGGGAGACACCTCAGAGGCCGCCAGGCTGCATCACAAACTCTTCCCCCTGTGTAAGGCAATGTTTATTGAGACTAACCCCATCCCAGTGAAGACAGCCATGCGTCTCCTGGGGCGGCTCAACGGAGAGTTACGGATGCCACTCTGCGAGATGAGTAAAGAAAATGAGGCCAGGCTTGGCAAGGCCCTGAGAGACTACGGACTATTGTAACCACGTCCACAATTCTTAACGGATTGCCTGTCCGCCTTAGGTGGAAAGGGAAAACAAGGAATGGACACTAAGAAGATAATCCAGGCAGTACGACTCCTCCTGGAGGGTATAGGAGAGGACCCTGACCGACCCGGCCTGAAAGACACCCCCAGAAGGGTGGCCTCCATGTGTGAGGAGATATACTCCGGCATCGGAAAGGATGCCAAACAAGAGATAAAGGTACTGAAATCGGAGGACCACGATGAGATTGTACTATTAAAGGACATCCCCTTCTACTCCGTATGTGAACACCATCTTCTGCCGTTCATCGGTGTGGCCCACGTGGCCTATATACCCCACGGCGGGAGGGTCACTGGAATCAGTAAACTGGCAAGGGTGGTGGAGAGCCATGCCAAAAGGCCCCAGGTTCAGGAAAGATTAACCTCCGCAATTGCCGATAGCATTATGGAGGCCCTCCGCCCTAAAGGAGTGCTGGTCATTGTCCAGGCCGAACACCTCTGTATGACGATGCGGGGGGTAAAGAAACCAGGCAGTAAGGTACAGACCTCGGTGGTAAGGGGCATCTTCAGGAAGAACCCCGCCACTAGAGCTGAGGCCCTGTCTTTGATACAATCTACCAGACAGTAGGGAGTATGCAGTAGGCACTAGGCAGTAGGGAGTAAGCAGAATTCTATTCTTCTGCCTACTGCATACTGCTTACTGCCTACTGTTCAGAAGGGAGGAGAAAGACATGAGAAGACTTTCACTACTTACCGCCTACTGCCTACTGCATATTGTCTACTGCATACTACCTACTACCCTCCATGCAGAGGGCGTAGAGTTCCACTCCCAGATGGGCTTCTTGAGGCTGTCCCTTACGGACTGCATAGAAATGGCCTTTAAGAACAACCTGGACGTGGAGGTTGCCAGGCTCAACCCGAGAATAGGAGATAAAGACATATCAATCGCCAGGGCCAGGTTTGACCCGGTATTCAAGAGTACGGGGGAGATACGCAAGGACGAAACCCCTCTGAATTCTATCTTCATCACTGGCTCTGCCCCGGGAGAGTACACTGAACACAGAAAGCTAATGGACGCCACCTTAACCTCCCTCATCCCTACTGGGGCCACCATCAGCATCCAGTACAATAACCTCCGGAATAGGCGAAAGCCTGTGAGTAAGAGCACCGTCCCTATTAACCCCTCCTGGAACACCTTCTTTGAGGCCAAACTCACCCAGCCCCTCCTGAAAGGCGGCGGGATATTCTACAACATGAGCCCCATGTACATTGCCAGGAACGATAAGAGGAAATCCATCTACGCCTTCAGGCGCACCCTCGGCGACGTGGCCAACTCCACCCAGAAGGCCTACTGGAACCTGGTAAAGGCCATTGAAGACCTTAAGGCGGCCCATAAATCACTCCAGAGGGCGGAGGAATTCCTCCGCCGAAACAAGCTCCAGGTAGAGGCAGGACTACTGGCCCCCATTGAGATAGTGGCCGCAGAGGAAGAAGTATCTGCCCGACGAGAGGACATTATAGTGGCAGAAAACGCGGTAAGGAATAGAGAGGACAACCTCAAACAACTCATGAACCTCCTCAGCCTGGAGGCCGACCCTGTACTGATGGATATTACCATCGCCCCTCTGGACACACCCCAATTCCTCCCCAAGAAGATAAGCCTGGAAAACTCCTTGCAGGTGGCCCAGGAACGCAGGCCAGAGTTGTTTGAGAACCGCCTTGCACTGGAAAATGCAGGGATTACTGAAAAACAGAAAAAGAACGAACTCCTGCCCAAGCTTGACCTGGAAGGTGGGGTAAACTACAGCGGCCTTGGCAGTAATTGGCGTGATGCACAGGATTCTACCTGGGCATATCAATTCCAGGGCGAGTACGCCAAACTCACCCTTGAGGTGCCCATCGGCCTCAGGGCAGAGAGGGCCAATTATAACAAGGCCAAGCTCTCAAGACGTCAGGCAGAATTGGCCCTCAGAAAGACAGAACAAGATATATTAGTCCAGGTAAGGGCCGCCGTCAGACAGGTTCATACTAACGTAGAACTGGTAGAGGCCACAAAGAAGACCAGAGTACTGGCCGAAAAGAGACTGGAGGCAGAGGAGCGGAAATTCGCCGTGGGCAGGTCCACCAGCCTGGAGGTACTCAGGGCCCAGGAAGAACTCACCAAGGCAGAGGTCCTTGAAATCAAGGCTATTACAGATTATCAAAGCTCCCTGGGAGAGCTTGAGGCTTCCAAGGGTACTATACTGGACTTTTTTGGTGTTGTAATTGACTGAGGGTTGTGATATATTTCTCGCACAATGGGAATATGTCTAGAGTCGGTGCAGGGGTTCTTGGTTCAGGGTGGCGTTAAGACACTAACAAGTCCCGTTCTATAGAAAGGAGCCAGCATGACTAAAGCTATGAGGGTTATGATACCAATTCTCGCCGCCTTCGGAGCAACAGCAATCGGCATAAACGTCTACTTATACATCTTCGCCAGATAACACTCATAAACTAGGGGGTAGGGAGTAGGGGGTGGGGAATTAGGTTTTCTACTGACTACTGTCTACTTGCTAAAAGGGAGTAAGGAGTAGATATTGCTTATTGTTTACTCCCTACTGCTTACTGCCTACTGTTATCTGGACACGTGTCGTGCCTGACCGCTAACCATGTCTAAGCCCGTGGTGTTGGGTTGGACCTGCTTCTTAGAAAAATTCAGATAAATGTTGGCCCCTATAGCACCCCAGCCCACTACTACCACCGCAATAAGCAGGGCCTTCAATCCCTTATTTGTCTCCATCTCTCCAACTCCATTCTCCACCATGGACTGAAAAGACCATAGACAATAGACTATGGACTAAAAAAACCCACAGTCTAAAGTCTATAGTCCATAACTCCCTAGTTGGGCGACCCACCGGCTGAAAGTCCGCCTCTGGAGGACGCCATGTCTTGGGCGAACTGTGCCCCTACTCCACTTTTGGAGTCCCCGCCCGAGGCGGATTTTCAACATTGACTGTGTCAATGGACCAGCCACATCCGCCTGAGGCGGACTGGACTCCATATCAAAATGGCAGTGACGGTCGTCCTCCACAGGCTTAGATAAGAAATAACACAATGTTTACTGCAATAACTGCCACACCTAGGGTTGCCGCAGCAATTATCAAGGCTCTCAGTCTCTTTGACATCTTCTTTCAACCTCCATTTTGGTTAATGAGCCAGTAGGGGCGTATTGCAATACGCCCCTACAACCGCTTAACTGTCCTTTATGGGGCCCCGGTCCGCCTGAGGTATCCACCGCAGGTGGATCACTAATACAACGTAGGGGCACGTTGCAACGTGCCTCTACAGGCTTTTATCTTGCTACGCCATATCCATCAAAAATAGTGCCGTTTGCTACTTATACGTTAATTGTTTTATAATACAACATGTGTGTCTATGATAGATTGTTCCAAGTTTATGCAATAAATTAACTTAAGACAGTTTAATAATTAGCTTAAACCCGCCTCCAGCAATCCAGGACATTGTTAGGGGCTAAAAGGCGGGGCGAGGGGGGCTACATTTTACGTTGCAAGCCCGTAATTTGTAGCCATTAAACCACCCCAGATGCGGCTGTAGGGGCGATTCCCGTCTGAGGCGTCCTCCCGAGGCGGACTTTCCCGCCTGAGGCGGATTTTCAACAGGATTTTCAACATGAATTGCCCCTACCCCACAGCCTACTTTATACGGTAGGCTATATCGTCCGCACCTATGACCATATTCGGGCCTGTCTGGTCAAAGTTTGTGTCCACCACCCTGTTAGGACCTGAGGAAAGGACATAGACGGGCTTATTCCCCTGCTCGTTTGCTGGCCAGAGGAACTTCACATTGACCAGATAGGCATGTCCCCAGGGGTCTGCACGGAATTGTTCAATGTAGGGGCCCCTCCAGGCATACTCTAGGGTGGGGTCACCGACATTAGTAGGGTAGGCAGGGGTATTGATGCCTAGCTGGTTCAACAGGGTATCGGCAGTGTCTCCAGAGGGTGGACCACCCTGGCCGGGTAGGTTCCCTGGCCCGATCAGGAGGGCGGCCTTAGCGTCGCCAGACTGCCGGGCAGTCCCTACCTGCCAGACAGGCCAGTCCCCCAGGTCATTATAAAAGGCGCCGAGGGCACCCCCGATAAGCTTTACGTCCTGGGTGGCCCTCCTGAGTTTGGAACTCTGGACGTACCTGGCCATCGCAGGAGCAATGATGGACGCCAGGAGGCCGATGATAGCGAGGACTATGACTACTTCAATCAGGGTGAAACCACTGCCAGAGTTCTTACACTCAAGATAGTGTGGGACCTCACTCCTGAACCCCATGGGTAATCTCCCCTTTCAGGGTAGGGGCGACCCGGCCCTGTACCAATCAGGTACAGGGTTTTGTTCCGCACCTTGTCCTGTACCCTTGTGGTGCAGGGCGGGTCGCCCCTACAGTGTAACAAACTATTACGTGACTATTTGGCGGGCACTAATCATCGTGGTGCTCGTGACCCTTTCCTTTTCCTTTCTCGTGGCCCTTACCCTTCTTCTTGCCCTTCCCTTTTCCATCATCGTCGTCACCATCATCAACATCCCCACCGCCCGAAGGTGCGGGGGACGGCGTTACTTCTATTGGCGCAGGAGAAGGTGCGGGGGACGGGTTTACTGAAGGTGCAGGAGGAGGGCTGACAGCAGGCGGTGCCGAGGAATCAGGAAGGGACGGCCAACCTGCTCCCTGCTGTGCCAAAGAAAGATTTGAGAGGGCAAACAATAACCCTATTGACAGGACCACAACTCCAGGTAGCACCAGGCTACCTAATACCCTAGATACCTTATTCATATCCATTTTCTCCACTGATGAAAAGGTTTGCATGGGCTAGCTAGGGGCACTGCGTGCCATGCCCCTACTCATGCGAAAATCCTGGGGCAGGTAGTTGCCTGCCCCAGGATACGGGCCTAACTATAGGTGCATCTGATACACCCCAGTGAGGGCGAACACATAGGTTCGCCCCTACAGGGAGACTACTTTATGCGGAAGACTATGTCGTCTCCGGCCACTACCATGTTCGGACCAGCCTGGGCGTAGGTCGTTGCCAACACCTTGTCGGGGCCGGCAGAGATGACATAGCACACACCATTCCCCTGCTCCCTGCCTGGCCATAGCTCTATTACATTGACCAGGTAGTTATTTCCCCATGGGTCTGCACGGAACTGTTCAATGTAGGGACCCCTCCATGCGTACTTCAGAGTAGGGTCATTTATAGTGGTAGGATAGTCAGTGGCGGCGGCATTAAAGGCGCCATCGATGTTGGGGTCGTTCACCCAGAGATGCTGGGCCCCACTGCACTGGTCCGTCCCGGTAAGCAGGGCAGCGGTCCACCCAGCGCCTGCGGTTGCATCCTTATTGCTAGGATCGAGAGCACCGGTAGCTGTATCAACAGGGCCGAACTTAAGGATACTGTAGGCAGTGCCAGTAGTACCAGCGCCTACCATGCTATCCGCACTACCATCCTTCCAGATGGGCCACTCACCCAGGTCGTTGTAGAAGTTGCCCATGGCGGTACCAATCATCTTCACGTCTTCCGTCGCCCTCCGCAGTTTAGCACTCTGTACGTACTTAACCATGGTAGGGGCCAGGATGCCCGCCAACATCCCTATGATGGCCAACACGATGATTATCTCTATCAGCGTGAAGCCACCGCTCTTACTCAGCTTCTTAATCATGACATTCTCCTTTTTCTAAACGTTTCTAAACGGAAACCAACCACCTTGAGACAAAATACTGTACCAGGTACACTGAAGGCAGTAGGCAGAAGAATAAAATTTTGCTTACTCCCTACTGCCTACTACCTACTGCATATCAATCCCTACTCCCTGGGCGACCCACCGGGTCGCCCCTACTAAGGGCTATCTTGACATGGGAGACGGCCTCGTCTGATCCGCATATCCACACATTTTCTTCTTCCCGCAGATTATTGTAGAAGGCACCTATGACAGTACCAGCCATTGAGTTGTCTCTCATCTCCCACCCTGACAATCCATTTTTTCCACCTGTCATATACTTATTAATGGTAAGGGTAATGGTGCTTGCGGCCAACCCAACGATTGTTACAAGGACGACTATCTCCCACCGCCCAAAAACCACTGTTGTTTTTTTGGCATTCTCTCTTGAGAGACCCATTCAGGCCATCCTTTCCAAGATATACACCGTATTGGGCGGACACTGTAGGGGCAGATCGTGCCAGAGGCAGACCCGCCTCGGGCGGGCCTATGTGTCTGCCCCAAACCCTGAGAAGGCTTATCTCAATAATCGTGCCATTTCTACCCAAAAAATTCTGTACTGGTCTAACATTTGCAAAATAATGACTTACAAAAGAATAACCCCTTACACGGCCGTCCCCCTCACAGATAGAAAGGCTACAAATCTTGTAGCCTTCCAACGGGATTTGCTGTCATAGGTCTGGAGTAGGGGGTAGGGAGTAGGAAGTAGGAAGTAGGGGCACGGCACGCCGTGCCCCTACTTCAAAAGGGGTTAAGTTTTGTCCGAAGTTCAGAACACTAATATTTGAAGTAGCTTGAGTATTACGGCAGAATTGGCACGAGATTAGCTAATGCGTTAAGCTTTTAAGACTCTAGAAAGGTGCGGTCTTCCGCCCCGGCCTCGCTACCTTGAAGGCAAATAAAATATTTTGGTACGGGACCGGCGTATCCAGGAGCAAAAAAGAGGTGAGAAAATGTCCATAGATATAAGCGAATTGCTACTGTTTGCCAGGAAAGAAGGGGCCTCAGACCTCCACCTGAGCTCGGGGGAGCCCCCCATAATCAGGGTGGACGGAGACATAAGAAAGGTGGATGCGCCGTCGATGGTGAAAGAGGATGTGCATACCCTTCTGTACGACATCTTGAACGACCGCCAGCGCAAGATTTTTGAAGAAAAGCACGAGCTAGACCTTTCCTTTAACTTTAAAGGGGTGGGTCGCTTCAGGGTGAACGTCTTCGTACAGTCCAGAGGGGAGGCCATAGTCTTCAGGGTCATTCCAGACAAGATACCGGCCCTGGAGTCTCTAGGACTGCCGCCCATAGTAAAGGAACTTACCAACCGCCTCAGGGGGCTAATACTGGTCACTGGCCCCACGGGCAGTGGGAAGTCTACCACCCTGGCTTCCATGCTAGAACACCTCAACCAACGGGAGAGGCTTCACATCATAACCATTGAGGACCCTATAGAATTCACGTATGAACCCAAGAACTGTCTGATTAACCAGCGGGAATTGGGTCCCCACACCTACAGTTTCGCTGCGGCCCTGAGGGCGGCCATGAGGGAGGACCCGGACGTCATACTGGTAGGAGAGATGCGCGACCTGGAGACTATAAGCCTGGCCATGACGGCGGTGGAGACGGGTCACCTGGTCTTTGCCACCCTCCACACCTCAGGGGCCGCCAGGTCTGTGAACCGTATCGTGGACGTCTTCCCGCCTTCTCAACAGGCCCAGATAAGGACTGTCTTTTCCGAGGCAGTTACGGCCGTAATCTCCCAGCTCCTCCTCAAGCGCAAGGGGGCCAGGGGAAGGGTGTCGGCGGTGGAGGTAATGGTGGGTATACCTGCTATAAGAAACCTCATCAGGGAGGGCAAAGGCAGTCAGATTACTGCAACCATGCAGACCAGCAGGCAATTGGGGATGCAGACCATGGACTTCTCCCTGGTGGAACTCTACAAGAAGGACCTGGTGGAGAAAGAGACCATACTCCCCTACCTGAGCAGTCCGGAGGTAATAAGTAGCTTGATGGAACCTGTGGAGGAATTAGACTGAAATTTATGGAGTCCATTGACTATGTCAATGGACAGCAGGCGGGCTGGAATAGTACGAAAGGACATACATTGAAGCTTGAACCCCTTTTGGAAGATATGGTGCGGAGGGACGCCTCAGACCTTTACCTGATAGCCGGGGCCCCCGTAACCTACAGGGTAATGGGCAAGACGGAACCCGTGGGAGAACCCCTCCAGCCGGAGGACACCAAAGCCCTGGCACTATCCCTCCTCAGCGAGAAACAGCAGGCCGAATTCCTCCAGAAGCACGAGATGAACCTCTCCTATAGTATCTCTCAGGTGGGGCGATTCAGGGTAAATTGCTTCTTCCAGAGGGGGTCCATGGGCGTGGTAATAAGGCAGATAAAATTCCTTATAAAGAGTATAGATGAGCTGGGTCTCCCCAGCCTCCTGAAAGACATTGTCATGACCAAAAGGGGACTGGTCATGGTAGTAGGGGCATCAGGCTCAGGAAAATCTACCACCCTGGCCGCCATGATTGACCATAGGAACAGTAACGCCTCAGGACACATCATCACCATTGAGGACCCCATAGAGTTTATTTACGCCCATAAACGGTCCATAGTAACCCAGAGGGAGTTAAGCCTTGATACGGAGTCTTACGGTGAGGCCCTTAAGAACGCCTTCAGGCAGTCACCGGACGTGATACTGGTAGGAGAAATAAGGGATAAGGAGACCATGGAATCAGCCCTGGCCTTTGCAGACACGGGACACCTCTGCCTATCCACCCTCCATGGCACCAATGCCAACCAGGCCATAGAACGGATAATAACCTTCTTCCCTGCTAACCAACAAGACCAGATACATCTCCTCCTGTCCCTCAACCTGAAGGCAGTTATCTCCCAGAGGTTGGTCCCCTGCATTGACGGTAAGCGGATAGCAGCCATGGAGATACTCCTGGGCACCGCAAGGGTGAGAGACCTTATACTGAAGAAAGAGATTGACCTGCTAAAGGACACCATGGCCCGTAGTACACAGGAGGGTATGCAGACCTTTGACCAGGCCATTTTGGAACTCTTCAAGAAAGGCCTTATAACTATTGAAACGGCGGTGGCCTACGCTGATAGCCCCAACGACCTCAGGCTGAAGATAAAGATGGAGGGTCTGCTGAAAGAACCTGAGACGAAAGCGCCCGCCTTGAAGCTCAGGAAATCTACGGAGCCATCTGCCGAATCAATAGAAAAGGCAAAGAAAGGGGAAGAGAAGAAGGCAAATGGCGGATAGTGTCGTCACGGCTTTTTCAGAGTTCTCTTTATTGTGTTTGTACTATAAACTGTCTGCCAATATTTGTTGAGATAACCAAGCTTACTATCTACCCAGGCCATATTATCTATATACCACTCTACGGTATTCTTTATGCCTTCACTAAAGGGCATCTCCCCATTCCAACCAGTTTGTTCCCTCACCTTGTTTGAATTTAAAGAATATCTGAAATCGTGCCCCAATCTGTCTTTTGTAAACTCTATTAAATCTTCCGGCTTCCCTAATAACTTCAAAATGGCTTTCACTACTTCTATATTCCTCTTCTCTTCCCCACTCCCTACATTATATGTTTCTCCAACTTTACCCTTTTCTAATATCCCGAAGACACCATCGGCACAAACGGAAACAAACAACCATTCCCTGATATTTTGTCCGGTTCCATAAACGGGTATCTTTTCATTATTCAATGCCTTTAATATTACTACTGGAATAAGTTTTTCCGGATACTGCCAGAAACCATAGGTATTTGAGGGTCTCACTGTTATTACAGGCACTCCATACGTCCTATGATATGCCCTTCCAAGCATATCGGCAGAGGCCTTGCTAACCGAATAAGGAGAATTTGGGTTTAAGGGTGTTGTTTCCAGAAATTGTCCTTCTTCTTTAAGTTCGCCATACACTTCATCGGTTGATATATTTATAAATCTCTCTATTTCGTGCTGTTTTGAAACGTCCAGCAAGACATAGGTCCCCTTTACATTAGTGTCTAAAAAAGGGGAAGCCTCCAGTATGCTCCTGTCAACGTGGCTTTCGGCTGCAAAGTGAACAACAACCTCAGGTCTTTCTGTTTTAAAAACACCTTTTACAGATTCTCTATCTGCTATATCTACCCTGTAAAAAGTGACCTCTTTTTCTACTGCTTTTATTCTTTCAACATCACCAGCATAGGTGAGATTATCAATCAAAACTATTTTATACCCCCTCTTTACGCCCTGCCTAACAAACTCACTCCCAATAAAACCAGCCCCACCTGTAACCAAAAGTTTTTTCATTTAATCACCTTAAAAATATCTTTAAAAAGGTCTTTTTCTTGAATTTATACTAGGTCAATAAACCCAAAAGATATTGCCCATATCCATTCTTTTTAAAAGGTTCTGCAAGCTTCAATAGTTGGTCTTTATCTATGTACCCCAATCTGTACGCAATTTCTTCTATGCATGCTACTTTCAGGCCCTGTCTTTTTTCTATAGTTGCTATAAACTCCCCAGCTTCCAGCAGACTTTCGTGTGTTCCCGTATCAAGCCACGCAAAACCTCTTCCAAGGAGTTCAACCCTAATCTTGCCATTTTTGAGATATTCTTTACTTACCTCCGTTATCTCAAGTTCCTTCCTTTCTGAGGGTTTAATACCCCTGGCAATTTTTACAACCTTGTTGTCATAAAAATATAAGCCGGTTACCGCATAATGGGATTTGGGGTCCTTGGGCTTTTCCTCCAGGGATAAAACGTTTCTATTATCATCAAATTCAACTACACCATATCTTTCAGGGTCATTGACATAATACCCAAATATCGTTGCACCGCCCTTTGTTTTCACATCGTGCACAGATTTCTTTAATATCTCCACAAAACCATGACCATAAAAAGTATTATCTCCGAGTATAAGACAAACATCATCCGTGCCTATAAAATGCTCACCAATTATAAATGCCTCTGCAATACCATTTGGATGGGGCTGTTCCTTATAGGTGAAATTAAGCCCTAAATGAGACCCACCACCAAATAAGTCTTTGAATCGCGGCAAATCGTGAGGAGTAGAAATTATGAGGATATCTCGTATGCCGGCAAGCATAAGCACAGATAGCGGATAATAAATCATTGGCTTGTCATAAATGGGCAATAACTGTTTACAGACGGCCATTGTTATTGGATAAAGCCTTGTGCCACTCCCGCCCGCTAATATGATACCTTTCATCAACTACCCCTCCCGATTTGATAACATCCAGACATACGGCAGTCTCGTCCGTCGCCAGCAAGTATGCCCATTCCAACTGGCACGCTCCTGGGTTACGATTTCTTTAAATCTTCCAGGTTGAGTATTGATTGGCAGTATTGAAATAC
Source organism: Planctomycetota bacterium (assembly GCA_016209685.1). Classification (GTDB taxonomy): domain Bacteria; phylum Planctomycetota; class Brocadiia; order Brocadiales; family Bathyanammoxibiaceae; genus 2-12-FULL-52-36. The sequence continues at coordinate 74,776 of JACQVQ010000005.1, forward strand.
TGTGCATCATCACTGGGGTCTTGCCGGGAAGAGCGCAGGGAAGAATGTCTGAAGGCCGTAGTAAATGTCTTGTAGTACTGTCCCCTCTTGATAAGGCCTCTCTTCTCGTAATCCTCAAACATTGCAAATTATTGCAAATAACGGCATGCAAATCAACATTTCGTATTTACTTACTAGGTTAGCTGCCCCACGATCCGTCTAGGCTTATTCCTAAATTTGCCCCGCTCCCAGACATATATCTCTAAAAATAATAAGAAGATTGTCTTTGCAACGACAATGCTGTTGAACACGGTTATCGCCTTTGAAGAACCATGCTTGCGCTCCTCCAGGGGGATGCCAACCTCTATGAAACTGTGTCCCATCTTCAACATCCTTATCAAATTGGAGGCAAGATAAGCAAAACCACCCGTTGTCACGGGTATTCTTTGGACCGCCGTACACCTGTAAACGAAAGGGCCGTTGTAATACTTCATGTCCAACCCAAAGATGAGATTAAGGGCTGTGGTGTATAAACGAGAGACTATCTGCCTGTGGAATGGGCGAATCTCCTGGTTGGTGAAATAGGAGACCACTATGTCGGCGGGCCCAGTATGTTTAAACAACTGTTCAATAGAACCAGCCGGTATCTCATTGTCCCCGGGAACCATAGTAACATACTCATGTCTTGCCCGCTCTATACCCGCACGGATGTTATATCCGAACCCCATGGTCCTGGGATTGTGTATGACCTTTACGTTACTGTCCTTTGTTGCGAGAGTCTCAGCAATCCTCCCGGTGGTATCTGCACTGCCATCATTGAATATCAGGATCTCATACGCACTGAACCTCTGGTCCATCGCCTGATAGACAGCTCTCACCGTATTTTCCAGATTTCCTTCTTCGTTGAGGGCAGGGATGACGACGGACAAGGAGGGCTTTTTATCCTTGCCCATACTAGTAAACGTCCTTTAACAGTTCGTCCTCGTCGGGAAATGGGCTTTCTTTTGCAAATCTAACTGCCTCCTCCATCTCTTCACTGACCTCTTTTGCAATAGTGCTCACGTCTTTCTGGGATAAGATGCCGTTTTCTAGTAGCACCTTTTCGTAGATGCTGACTGGACATCTAGCCATCCATTTCTCCAGTTCCTCCTTACTGCGGTACCCCAAATCATAGTCGTAATACGGTCCTACGTGCTCCCTCCAGCGATACGTCTTGCATTCTATAAGGAACGGGCCTTGCCCGCGGCGACAGCGGTCTACGGCCTCTTTTGCTGCCTGGTAGACTGCAAGCAGGTCGTTTCCATCCACGCATACGCCCGGTACACGGTGGCTCTCCCCGCGTTCAAATATATTGTCTGCGGGCTGGCGTGATAATAAATGTGCGTGCGTGGCATAAAGGTTGTTTTCACACACAAAGATTACCGGCAAGTTTTTGAGTGAGGCGAAGTTGAGTGTCTCGTGAAAGGTACCCTCTTCTACCCCGGCATCACCAAAAAAGGCAACCGACACCCGGTCTGAACCCTGCATTACCGACGCCAGGGCCGTGCCCGTGGCAATGGGGATGGTACCTGCCACGATAGACGAGGCACCCATAAATCCCACATCAGGCGCTACCAGGTGCATAGAGCCACCCACACCCCCGGCACACCCGGTCTTTTTACCGTACAATTCTGCTACCAGGCGTCTCAGCTCGCCGCCCTTGGCTAGATAGTGGGCGTGACAGCGATGGAAACTGAAGACATAATCATCCTTACGGAGGTTGGCACATACCCCTACGGCTACGGCCTCCTGCCCTATTGACAGATGGGTGGGGCATCGCATCTCTTGCTCAGGGTAGAGTTCCGCAATCCGTTCCCCCTCCTTACGAATTTTTACTATCATATAGTACATGTCCCGCAAGACGTTGGCTGGGACGGATTTCAGGCTGGGGGTCTTTTTCTTCATAGCTCGCTTATCAGTGACCTAGATGAAGTTTACGTGCTCTGTGGGATTCTTCAGGTCCCACAGGTATCTGTTTATTTCGTCCAGACGACAGTTCTTCCTGCACGACGTAGTGTCCAGGCTTTTAGCTACCATCTCCAGGGACTTCCTCCTGCGTTCACCCGTCCATATCTCCTCAAAGGTGTTTTCGTAAATATTTCCATAGAGGAACCTCTCGTCGCCCAGGTAGGCGCTACAGCCCCAGACATTGCCCCCGGCATCTATATACACCCAGAAAGGAAGCGCCTGGCAGCGGTCATAATATCTGCCGTTTTCGTCCAGCTTTTTCATAGTGTACCCACGGAAGATTATCTTAAAATTCTTGTCTTCGTACTTTTTGACCTCTCTCTCCATATCATAGTAGCCACCGTAACGTAAATCCTCATATCTCCTGCCATGGCTCATAGGATGTTGGGAGAAGGGCTTTATTACCAGATAGTCCAGCCCAATGTCTTTGGCCCTCCTGGCCAATATGGCCGGCTCGCTGGCATTTTCTTCAAGGAGGACCATTTGTGCCCCCAGTGTACAACTGTAACCCTCCCTTTTTTTGAGTTCTACCGCATAGGAAAGATTCTTCAGGACTCGTTCAAAGGCTGAGGGGCTAGCCCTGTGTATCTTTGCGTACGTCTCTTTGGTGCCGGCGTTTATGCTTGTCTTGATCCAGGTGGTATATCCTAATATTTGTTCTGCCAATGCCTTATGTAAGTTTACGCCGTTTGTGGTTATCGCCACATCTATACCGGCCTTCTTTGTGCCCACAACGATGTCGCCAATCTGTTTATGGATTAGCGGTTCTCCCTCTCCGGCGTACATGACACTTTTGAGCCCCAGCTTGGCCATTTCGGACAACCTTTTTAGTAAGACGTCTTTGTCCTGGGACTTGTTTTCGTAACCCATGTAATCAAGGGCGCAAAAGGTGCATCTTTGATTGCACTGGCCTGTAGCCGCAATCTCGGCGTATATGGGGTAGATGAGCTTTCCATCCAGCCAGTCCTTGACCCTTGAAACATGATAAAACAACTTGTGGCTGTCTATTCTGTATCTATCCATTCAAATAACAGCTAACAGCAGTCCCCTTTTAATGGCCTGTTTTGGTTCAAAATATTGAGAGTTAATAATAATCGTTTTTGGAAAGGATTTCAATATTTTTCATTGATAATGAGACTTCTGCAAAATACTCAAAGGACATGCCAAGAAAAAAAGTACTCACTAACTCCGTACTTTTCTCCTATCTCTCCTGGTATTGCCCTTTCTCAACCAGCATATCAACCATGCAGTGGCAGATAGTGAGGTGAGAGATCTCCACATGCCCGTAGGAGTTAGATGGGACAAAGAAATTGAGCCTGCCGCCTTTCCGCAGGGGATTATCGGCGGTGAACCCAGACATGGTAATAATCTCGCAGGCCTTATCCTTTGCGGCACTGACCCCCCTTAAGATATTCTCTGAGCGGCCAGAACTGCTTATTGCAAAAAGGACATCGCCACTGTCGGCATGGAGTTCTATTGACTTCTCAAACACATAGGGATAACCAATATCGTTACTGAGGCAGGTCAAGAGGGAGGCATCAGTAAAGGCAATGGCACGTATCCCCCCATTCTTACAAAAATCAGTCACCTGGTGGCTGGCTATGGAACTACTGCCCCCATTACCTATGAAGATTAGCTTCTTACCCAGGGCACTCTGTTTTTGGATTAAGTCTATAGCCTCCTGCATCCCCCGGGAGAACTCTAGAGGCGTACCTTTTGCATCTGTAACTTGAGTCTCCTTGAAAAGCGACCCAAGCTGGGAGAAATACCGGGTTATGTCCTCTGCCGATGTCCTTTTCTTACTCAAGGCCTTCATTTAAGGAGGGTGGTGATGAATTTAAATAGCTGGACGGATTCTACTGGGGTCCTGTTACAAACCGTTGCCACCTTTATTGCCCCAGCGACGTTACCCACGAAGCCCAGGATTTCTTTGTCCAAATCCCTGGCGGCACATGGGGCAGTCACTGCTAGATAGGCATCCCCTGCCCCAACCCTATCTACAACTTTGCTAGAGAAAATGGGTGTCTCACTAAATCCACTCCCCGGCTCATAGGCTACGGAGCCATAGTGCCCACGGGTAACCACAGCCCTCTTACACTTCATCCTGTTGACAACCTCTTCTGCCAATTCCTTCACCGGACTGAATCTATCAGCCATAGCAACACGTATCTCGTTTTCATCTATGCAGATATAATCCGCCCTGGGATATTTGGTTATGGGATTAAAACCAAAATTCATGCTATTTGTCTGGGCGTTGACCGCTAAAAATTTGGACTTTCGGCACAAGAGTTCTACTAGCTCCCCTCCGATGAATCCGTGCCCGTAGTCGGTTACCAGGACAAGGTCATAATCAGGGAGAGTAGACTCTAAGTAACCATATATCTGCTGGCTCAAATCACCAGGGAGGTCATGCCCACTAAGGTATGAGAGCTCAAACATCTTGGAAAGAAAGTCTGGGTCAACAAACCGTTTTTTTACTATCGTGTAGGCATTATCCTGGTAGAAAAATTTTGGCCTCACGTTGGGCTTAAGGTGTTTAAGTATGAAGTCTTCCCTTGAATCCAGTGTGCCCAGGCAACTAACTAAATGCACATCGTCGCATAATCCGGCAAGGTGGTTTGCAATGGCCAGCACACCTCCGGCAAAGGTCTCGGTGGAGACGTATCGGGTGGAGAGGATTGCCTCCTTCGGGGGCTTTCCCACTGCCTTGCAGTAGAGATACTCGTCTATAATGGTCTCTCCGACAACCAGCACCTTCAAGTCCCTAAGGCCTTTAAGCAGTTCAATAATCTCGGAGGCTGAGTGCCTCCGCTTAAACCCGTCCAGGAACTGCCGCACCTCATCGGTGAATACGTTAAAATGTTTATTCAGGAGTTCCGTAGAACTAAAGGTGATTTCGTTAGTAAAGACTAGACGGCCTCCTACCCTTTGTATGGTCTCCTCTTCCTCAACAATTCCCCCCGTAAGGTCTTCCTCCGGGGCGGCGTACTCGCTCCCTTTTACGTATATATGGGGACGGAGAAGTTCTATGGTATTTACCGCCGTGGGCCATTTGTTTATCGCCACATAATCCACATGCTGGATGGCCCCCAGGGTTTCGGCCCTTAGGTGCTGATTAAAGACTGGCCTACCAGGGCCCTTACCCACGTAAATATCCGGGGTTAAAGTAACCACAAGGACGTCGCCTTGTTCCTTTGCCGCCGCCAGATGGTGGATGTGCCCGGGGTGAAGCAAGTCAAAGACCCCATGGCAGTGCACAACGGTCTTCCCCTTCTCCTTTAGACCTTTTATAATCTCAGCAAGTTCTTCCAGAGACTTGACCTTCTTGTGAAAGTCACGCACCTTCATATACGCAATGCCTCCCGACCTGTCCGCCTTAGGCGGACTCTATTTGGAAAGGTATTCAAACCACTCCCTCGTTGCCTCAGAGATAGTCTCAGGCGTCCACACAGGTGCCTCACGCCAGTAATCTATATTCTCTAATAAAATCTTCACGCCCCTTTCTAACGTTACCTTGGGGTTCCAACCCAATAAACTTTTTATCCTGGTAATATCCGCCTGGGTGCAGCGGGGTTCACCAGGGCGTTCCGGTATATATACCACGTTACCACCCAGTAGTTCTACCAGGCAGTTAACACTATAGGCCTTGCCGTAACCTACATTCAAGACCAGCCCCGCATGTTCAGACCCTGCGGCCATGACTATGGCTTCCACCACATCTGTAACAAAGGTGAAATCCCTGGTCTGGTTGCCGTCACCTACCACAGTAAATGGCTTTCCTTTGAGCTTCTGGGCAAGAAATACCCCAAAGACCGCCCCATAAGTCCCAGAGGTCCTGGACCTGGGGCCATATACGTTAAAGAAACGGAGGGAGAGCACCGGGAGTTTATATACCTTTCCCCAGTGCAATACGCACTCTTCCCCCAGGTACTTAGTAAGGGCATAGGGGTATTGAGGGCTTATGGGGGCCGTCTCGGGGGTTGGATATATATCAGGGATCCCGTAACAAGAAGAGGAGGCCGCATATACGAATCGCTTTACACCTGCCTGACGGGAGGCCTCAAGAACCGCCACCGTCCCGTCTAGATTTGACCTATAATATTCCAGGGGGCGTACAATTGAAGGGACTATATCGGCCAGGGCTGCTAGATGAAATACCCAGTCTACCCCCTCAAAAAGTGGCTGAATTGCCTTCAGGAGGGCCACATCCCCCTCATGGACGGTTAGCCCCGGATGCCTCCCATGCTGTAAAAGATTCTGGCGACGGCCAGTAGAAAAATTATCCAGAACAACCACTTCATGGCCGCCCCCTAGCAGCCTATCTACCAGGTGGCTGCCAATAAACCCTGCTCCGCCAGTAACCAGACACCTCAAACAACAATTCTCCTATACAAAAATCTAACAAGCAAAAACAAGAATACATAATACTAACTCTATATTAGAATTTTTCAATAAAATTTTTCCAAGAACTTGTGGGGTATATGGACATGGGTTGCAATAGCCAGGGACTAGAATTAAGAATTCAGAAGTCAGAATTCAGCAGTAGGTTATGGACTATAGACTTTAGCCTATAGACTTTGGACTTTTTTTAGTCCGTAGTCCACAGTCTGTTTTTTAGTCCAAAGTCTTCAGTAATTAGTATTCTGAATTCTGACTACTGCATTCTTTATTCTTTCCCTACTCCCTACTCCTGAAAACATTGTAAATTGGAAATTTCAAAATTTCTAATTTACAACTTACAATTTCCAATTCTTTTCCCTCCCTACTCCCTCCCCCCTACTCCCTAAGACTGACAACCCGTCCTTTCCAAAGGATTGTGTTTTTGTTATACTTCCCGACCATGGCCGATAGATTCGCTTCGCTCACTACAAGGGTTGACCTATCCACAGAGCTTTGTGGTGTAAGGCTTCAAAACCCCACAGTCCTGGCCTCTGGCATCCTGGGCACAAGCAAAGGTCTGCTGAAGGGTGTAGCCCTGGCAGGTGCCGGGGCCGTAACGATAAAGTCCTTGAGCCTGGAACCCCTTCCCGGCCACAATAACCCCATAGTGGTAGGGTTTGAGGCCGGAATGCTTAATGCCGTGGGATACGCCAACCCTGGCATCAAAGAAGGGGCTAAAGAGTTTAGCAACCTCAAAGAAGTGGGGGTGCCTGTAATTGCCAGCATAATAGGTAGAGGTGTGGGGGATTTTATGAAGGTGCTGGAGGGGCTCTGGGGGCTGGACTTTGCCGCAGTAGAGGTGTCCCTCTCGTGCCCTCACACGCCCGGTTACGGGATGCTGGCAGGGCAGAATACCCCAGAGGCCACTAAAGAGATTGTCTCCGTTGTACGTAAAGGTACAGAACTACCCCTCCTGGTGAAGCTCTCCCCCAACATTCCAGAGATAGGTCGGGTGGCCAGGGCCGCAGAGGAGGCCGGGGCCGATGGCATCACGGCCGTTAATACCCTGGGCCCCGGTATGTTAATCAACATTGAGGCCCGCCAACCCATACTGGACTTCAAAGTGGGTGGCGTCTCAGGGCCAGCCCTCAGGCCCATTGCCCTCAGGTGTGTTTATGACATTTATAAGTCGGTAAAAATCCCTATCCTGGGGGTGGGGGGCATATCCACCGGGCGTCATGCCATAGAGATGCTCATGGCCGGCGCCTCTGCCGTAGGCATTGGCACTGCCGTCTATTCCCGAGGGATAGAGGTCTTTGGCAAGGTATGCCAGGAGATGGAGGAATGGATGGAGATCAACGGCTGTACCTCAGTAAAGGAGTTGATAGGGGCTGCCCATGCACCTTGAGCCGGTAATGATGAAGATTGAGGAGGTAATCCTGGAATCCAACCTGGCCAGGAGTTTTATCTTCAAGACTTGTAGTGAGCGAAGCGAATCTAAATCCCTGGAATACCAACCCGGACAGTTCATTATGCTCTGGATACCCAGGCTGGACGAAAAGCCCTTCAGTATCTCTTATCATGGCAAAGACTTCTTTGGCGTAACCGTTGCCCTCAAGGGCAGATTCACCCAGAGGCTGCACGAGATGAAGGTGGGTGAGTGGGTGGGCATCAGGGGGCCCTTCGGCACGGCCTTCAACCTGAACGTGGGAAAGGCATGTGTGGTAGGGGGCGGGGTGGGCATGGCCTCCCTGGCGGTACTCATTGAGAGGTTGGAGGATTCTGTGGTGGTGCAAGGGGCAAGGACGGCCTCGGAACTGCTTTACCGCAACCGCTTCAAGGACATGCTCCTCTGTACAGAGGACGGCTCTGCGGGGACGAAGGGTGTACCCACAGACCTGCTGGAAGATTTATACAGACACTACAGATTTGACGCCATCTATACCTGCGGCCCGGAGGCCATGATGGTAAAGGTATCGGAATTCGCAAGGGAATACAACATCTGCATGCAGGCCTCCCTGGAGCGGTACATAAAATGTGCCGTGGGTGTGTGCGGACAGTGTTGTTGTAATGGACTGAGGTTGTGCGTAGAGGGGCCGGTGCTGGATGGCGGGACGCTAGAGAAACTGGAAGACTTCGGCAGATACGCCCGACGCGGAAACGGGCGCAGGGTACCTATTGGAACATATTTAGGTAAGAAAACTTAACCATCTTTAAATGCCCTACAATCCATCTAAAATCTTCTTGACAATATACCCCCATCACTTAAAATTGTCTTTTAGTGGCAGTCCCACATGTCAAATAATGCCATTCTAGCTAAAGGATACGGATATTATTTTTGTGTTTTCTATACAGAAAGGAATTCCTCGTGAAAAAGGCCTTTTGTGTCGTCGGGTTATTAGTAGCAATAATCACTTCTGTCGGCCTCTCCGGCAGTGTCTGTGGGCAGACCGCAAAGAAGACCATTGCCATAGTTAATGGCGAAAAGATACCTCCCCAGGAAATAGAAAAGAGATTACAACAGTACAAAGACCTGGACCCCAACGTTTTCCCCGCCGTTAAGAAGGAGATAATTGACGAAATGGTTACGCAACTCTTGATTGGGCAGTTCTTAAAAAAGGAAGGGGTTAATATAACTGCCCAGGAGGTGGAAGGGGCCGTAAACAACGTAAGGGAACGTATGAAGGCCAACCCCAAAACTGCAACCTTCACGCTGGAGGAACTACTTGAGTCCTCAGGTTCAAACCTGGAGGAACTGAAAGGTGAGATAAAGACCTCCCTGGGACTCAAGACCTACTTTGAAAAGAAAACAGACGATAAAACCCTGCTTAATTACTTCCTTGCCAACAAAGACATATACGGGGGAGAGATGGTAAAGGCCAGCCATATCCTGGTGGATACAAGGCTAATGAAATCCCCGGAAGAGTTGGACAAGGCCAAACAAAAGATAGAAGGTATAAAGAAAGAACTAAATAACGGGGCGGATTTTGCTGAGTTAGCCAAGAAATACTCCAACTGTCCCTCTTCTGAAAAGGGGGGTGACATAGGGTTCTTCCCCAGGAAGGGAGCAGTGGTGGAGACCTTCGCAGTGACGGCCTTCCAGCTAAAACCAGGACAGGTCAGCGACCCGGTTAAGACGGAGTTCGGTTACCATATAATAAAAGTAACCGAAAGGAAAGAGGCTAAGAAGGTAGAGTACGCCGACGTTAAGGAGCAGGTGAAAGAGAATTACATTGAAGAGGAGACCGGCAAGCTGGTCCAAAAGCTCAAACAAGACGCTAAGATAGAAATTACTGAGCAATAGCATTAATCGTCCGTGTCCCTCTTCACTCCAGGGGCACCGGGTGTAGGGGCAGGCTTTACGCCTGCCCTTTTAGTTGTCCTACCCCTCTCCACTTCGGGGGCACAGGGTAAGTATCCATCAGGCTCTATAACTCCCCCTTCTATAGTAAAGCTAATGGCCCCTAATTCAGAGGTGGGGAGTAGCCTCGCCATGGCAAATCTATCTAAGGTATGACCTGACCCCGAATCCACCTGAGGTGAAGGGGGGGAAGTACGGGAATAGTAGTAATCCAGATTCTTTCTTTCCGTACTCACCGCCACATACTCAGGGGAAACCCTCTCCAGAAACTTATCCAGATTTGGGCTATAACTCCCGTGATGAGGGGCCACCACTATCTCGGCCCCTATCTCAGCCCCAGAGGCAATAAGCCTGCCTATGGCCTGGCCCTCTATATCACCGCACAGCAGTACGGAGCGCCCTTGATAATCTACACGCAACACACAGGAGGCATCATTCGCAGAGAACCTGTTGCTATCCTGTGGGGGATTCAATACCTTCACCCCTGCCCCACCGAGCCCGTTTAATCTCACACCCTCCTGGATTACCTCCACCGTCATCCCCCTGGACTTAATAAAATCAACCAGGGGACTACCCTCCTCTGAAGAGAGGAGGTGATCATTTACCAGTACCCTCCCCATACGAAACCTCTCCGTAAGAAAAGGCAGGGCATTAAAGTGGTCTGCATCCTCATGAGACACTACCACGAGGTCAATCTCCTTGACCCCTTCTTGCCAGAGGAAGGGTGCTATCACGTGACGGCCCGCATCAAAATAACCCCTGGTCCCGGCATCGTAAAGCATTGTCCTCCCATCAGGAAACCTTACAAAGACACAACTTCCATGTCCCACGTCCAATACGACAACCTTCATAGAATCCCTGCCCCAGAGGGGTATTTCACCGTAGACATAGACGTTTCCCGCCAGGAGGAGTGCACCTGCTATGTAAGACAACCTCACACCGATACCCTTCACCAGTAAGGCCAGGGCTCCCGAAATATAAAAAACCATAAGCCATGGCCAGGAGGGAGAGGGGCCATAAACATAGGTAAAGGGCACGGATGCGACCCAGGAGATTATGCCCTTCATAAAGATATCCACCGCCTCTGCAAGATGGGCAATGGGAAAGGCCGCCGTAACTGACAGTTGCCCTAAAATAGAGAGGCAAAAGCCGCTGATGGTAAGTATCCACACAAGGGGGAAAATTAATAGGGTTAGTATGGCCCCCCATGGAGAAAAGAGGTGGAAATAATACAAGACCAGGGGGGAGATGGCCGCCCATGCACCTATAGACCCGCAAAGGGCCTTTCTGAGGTAAACCCAGACCGTCCGGAACCTCCGGCGTTCCTCAGGGACCTGAAGTCTCTCCACCAGGAGAGAAGGCCCCCAGAACAGTGATTCTATACGGGCCTCCAGATAAACCAGGCCCAGAAACCCCACCAGAGAGAGTTGAAATCCTGGATTAAACAGGTCTGCGGGATTAAAAAGGAGTGTCGCCAGCACCGCAGCAGAAATCCCGCTAGGCAGGTCCCACTCCCTCTTCACCAGCAAGGAACCATAACAAAAGACCGCCAAGAAGGTGGCCCTGAGTACCGGTGGCTCAAAACCCGTTAGGAGGGCGTACAGCATTGCCGCCGCCATTATTATAGGGGCAATATGCCTCCTGGGGATTCTTAAGAGGAAGAGAAAGAAATGGATGGTAATCACTATCATCCCCACCTGCGTACCGCTAATGGCCAGGAAGTGATAGGTGCCCGTCTTGCGAAACTCATCCAGCACCTCCCTGGGCATCTCCTCTCTCTCCCCCCATACTAACCCAGCCATGGTAGCGGCACTGCCAGGCAGGGCTGAGCGGGCTATCCCTGCCTCCAGCCTCTCCTTCAGAAAATATACGGTACGAAAGAAGGCATTTCCTTGCCCGCTGGCAAGAATTTTTACGTTCTGTCCCTCCTCCACACTGGCAATGGCCCTTATGGGAGGCATCTTTCCCTGGAGATAGCCCCTATAATCCATCTGCCCAGGGTTCCTGGACCCTGGAGGGGCATAGACCTTCCCCAGGAACTCCACCTCCTGACCATATCTAAACATGGTATCCAGTGGATTGTATACCCGCACCTGCACCACTCCCCTTGCCCTGTGCCATCCGGATCGTCCTTCTACCGCCTTTACCTTCAGGAGGAACTGACACTGCTTCATGTCCTCCCTTGCACCCTTCCATGGAAGGATAGATGAAGTCGCAGTCTGGGTAAAGGAGGGCTCAATTACCACCCCCTTTAGCCGCATAAGGATCCTCTCCTCACTAACCAGGCGCCCAATGTCTGCATCGCTAAAAGAATAAAAGCGGATATGGTGGTAGACCGCCCCTGACGACAAGGAAAGGAATAGACAGCAAGACATATATACTGTGCCCCTGTGGAGATGACCAGTACCGCCCTCACCCAGGAGGAATACTATGGCCCAACACCCCACTAATGCCCCAAGGACAAGACCTAGAAGAAGTGGCAGGCCGGGTACAAGTAGACCATCCAGGAATATGCCACTGGCAAAGGCAAGGACAATCAAGAGGAGTGGACGGTGTCTCATTGAACGATTATTATTAGGAGTTATATTCTGGGGACAGGGGCTGGGGATTGGGATTAAAGGAATTGGAAGTTGTAAATTGGAAATTTTAAATTTAAAATTTTCAATTTCCAACTTACAATTTAATGTGTTTCCACTCCCTACTCCCTACTCCCTAGCCCCTATCCTTCCTGCCCCCACACCACAACGCAATTCCTCTCCTGCTTGGCCTTGTAGAGGGCAGAATCAGTGGTCTTTATAAGGTCCTGATAGCTGTGTACCCCTTTGTCTGGGGTACTTGATATCCCGATACTTAGAGAGACTTTATAGCTGGCCGATTGATAATGGAAATGGTACTGTGCCACTTTTTCTTGCAGACGTCGGCAGGCCAGGCTGGTGGCAGTAGAATTGGTCCCTGGTAAGAGTACCATAAACTCGTCCCCACCGTAGCGGAATATTAGATCCGTCATACGAAGATGCCCCTGCATAATCAGGGCAAGCTCCTTAAGGACGTAATCCCCAAAGGGGTGACCATAGGTATCGTTTATTGACTTGAAGTGATCAACGTCTATCATAACGCAGGAAAAGGGGTGATTGTATCGCCTGGTACGTTCAAACTCCCGGTGGATAGTATCTATGCAATGTCTGTGGTTATATAGGTTTGTAAGTCCATCTCTTATGGAGAGTTCTTCTAGCCTGCTATTTAACTCCTTGAGTTTCTGAAGGGCATCCATCAGGTTTGCCTTATGCTCTAACTCATACACCTCGGCCATATACTGGTAATCAAAATTCAACATCTTCTCCACGGCCCTCATAATCTTGCCCAGTTTCTCTCTATCCTCACCATAATACTCCTTAAGAATATCGCGGAGGAGATGATAAAAGACGTTCAAGGCCCCCAGATACCACCTTGGGGCAAGCCCCAGTCTGAAATGCACTGCACCGGCGTTTACCCGCTTTTTTACGTAAGAAGGTCCGTAATCCCCTGAGAACAACTCCATTACATACTGAGGGAGGGCGCTCTTGAACCTTCCCACCTTTTGTTCATCCTTTAGTATCTCTTTCGTCTCTGCAAACCTCATCAGGTGAGACCAGAAACCCTCCACAAGCCTCCCCATATTCTCCTCAACAACGGGCCGTACCTCCCGCAAGAGGGCCTCGTCCTCACTGGAAATCCAGGAATAATCTTTACGGAGCTGGATGTCCTTTGGATCGGTGAGTTCAGAGTATTTATCTTGCATAGTGGTACTAGCTCTTAATACAGGGATTGGGCAAGGTCACAGGGGACAGGGCACAGGATACAGGGGAAAAGATTTTTTACCTGTTACCTGCCTCCTGTTACCTGCTTGCCTGGCCCCTGACCCCTAATCCCTATCCCCTAAACCAGGACTGGCACCCCCAGCAGGGCTCAAACCTGCGACCTCTGGCTCCGGAGGCCAGCGCTCTGTTCAACTGAGCTATGGGGGCGCATTTCTCAAGTAATGTAGGGGCACGGCGCGCCGTGCCCCTACACTATTTTTCCCTTTACGCATTTATAAGACGGTGACTTCCCCAAGTCAAGCCTTTACCAGGCCGTAAAATACTAGCCAAAAAGGGCAAGGACAAGTATACTGTGGCGAAACAGGTCTTCCATCCCAAAAATTTATGCACTGAGGTCAAATCGCTATGAAACACTGGCTGGTCTTTAGTATGTTGACGCTCGTCCTCTGGAGTGTATGGTCCCCCCTGATTAGCCTCTCCACTCAGGTATTGAAGAACCCCTTCAGGGTGATGGTGTTTGAGTCCATAGGTTTTCTGGCGGCCCTGGTGCCCCTCCTCTTCTTCGTACGTCTGGGGACCGAATACCCCTCTCAAAAGGCTGACGCCACGGCCTTCGGGGCAGGGTTCTTCGCCGCCGTGGGTACACTGACAATAATCTATGCCTTCAAGACCGGAGGGAGGCCTGAGATTGTTGCCCCGCTGGTCTCCCTCAGCCCCGCCCTTACCGTCTTCTGGATGTGGTGTTTCTTCGGCGCCCAGTTGACCTACGTACAACTCCTGGGGATAACCCTGGCTATTGTAGCCGGCCTGCTCCTGGCCAGATAGTGTGCGACTGCCCTTTTGGTTGGCCGGTAGCCTTAACGTGCCCTGGCCCTGGCTGGTTTCTTTACCGCCTTGGGGATGGGCTGGGGATTGCAAAGGGAGGTACGGGCAGTTGACACCCTACCACAGTTACCGCAGGCGTACTTTACTTTTAGCACCATAGGTACGCACACGTGGCGTGGGTTATCAGCCAATCTCCCGCAAAATTTACAGGCCGTGAGCCTTTCAAGTTTCACTGGATTACAGAGGTGTCCCTTCCCGGTGGTAGTAATGCCACAGGTACCACAAATATAACTGCCCGATGCCTTAGCCATTTTGGCCTCCTTTTCTGAAGATAGACATGAACATACCAACATTTTCTTTTATTTGCCCACAATATCAAGGCAAATCGGTACATTTTAATACATTGACTTTTGGCGTCCTTTAGTTTAACTTTTTTACAAAAGAGATGGAGCTAACCAGACGCCACTTCCTGAAGCTCGGCACCGCTGGGGCCTTTTTCTCCAGCCTGGGATTTGACCTCAGGCCAGCTATGGCCGAGGCTAAAGGGCTCAAGATTTCCCGCACCTCTGAGACCCGAAGCACCTGCCCCTACTGCTCAGTTAGCTGCGGGGTAATCATCCATACCCTGGGGGATAGGGCCGCCAACGTTACCCCCACCGTGGTACACGTTGAGGGGGACCCTGACCACCCCATAAACCGGGGAACACTCTGTCCCAAAGGGGCGTCACTAAGACACTATGTCATTAACGACCGCCGCCTCACCAAACCCCTCTACCGCCCCCCTGGGGCCGCCCACTGGCATGAGGTGGAATGGGACTTCGTCCTCACGGAGATTGCCCGCCATGTAAAAGACACCAGGGACAGGACGTTCCAGTCTAGGGATGAAAAAGACAGGATAGTTAATCGCACCCTGGGCATGGCCGCTATCGGGGGCTGTACTGATACCAGTGAGATGAACTTCCTCCTGGTAAAGACCATGCGGGCCCTGGGGGTGGTATATCTGGACCAGCAGAGCCGTCTCTGACACGCCCCCACGGTCGCCAGTCTGGCGCCCACCTTCGGCCGAGGGGCTATGACCAACGGATGGATTGACATTGGCAATTCTGACGTCATCCTCGCCATGGGCGGTAACCCCGCAGAGAACCACCCATGCGGCTTTAAGTGGGTCATGGAGGCCAGGAAGAATCGGGGGGCCAGGCTGGTGTGCGTAGACCCGAGGTTCAACAGGACGGCGGCCGTCTCCGACTGCTTCGTACAAATCAGGGCCGGCACCGACATAGCCTTCCTGGGTGGGCTGATAAACTATACCCTCTCCCACGGCCTTTACCATGAGGAGTACGTCAGGCTGTTCACTAACGGCCCTTTCCTGGTGAAGGAAGGGTTCTCCTTCAAGGACGGTCTCTTCTCCGGTTATAATCCCATTACAAATACCTATGACAAGACCTCCTGGCAGTACGAGCAGGACGCAAGGGGATACGTCAAACAGGACACCACCATGCAAGACCCCGGGTGCGTCTTCCAACTCCTGAAAAGACACTACGAGAGATATACCCCTGAGGTGGTCTCCCAGATTACTGGTGCATCCGTAAAAGACTTCCTCAAGACGGCAGAGATTGTATGTTCCACTGGCACCCCTGATAAGGCCGGGACAATAATGTACGCCCTGGGCTGGACCCACCACAGCTTCGCAGTACAGATTATACGTGCCGCCGCAATACTACAGTTACTCCTGGGAAACATTGGCAGACCGGGCGGTGGGCTTAACGCCCTGCGGGGGCACTCCAACATCCAGGGCGGTACAGACCATGGCATGGCCTACGATAAACTCCCAGGGTATCTCAAAATCCCTCCCGTGTCGCACCAGGACCTCAAAGACCACCTGAGAGAGAATACCCCAAGGGCCCTTACACCCACCTCCATGAATTACTGGGAGAATTATCCAGAGTTCTTTGTCAGTTTCCTTAAGTGCATGTTTGGAAGTCACGCCAATAAAGAAAACGATTTCTGCTATCACTACCTGCCTAAGATAGAACGGGACTACAGCTGGGTAAACCTCTTTGATGACATGTATCAAGGCAAGCTGGAAGGCATGCTGTGTTTTGGCATGAACCCGGTGGCCAACGGTCCCCATTCTAATAAGATGATAGCCGCCCTCTCCAGGCTTAAATGGCTGGTCGTGGCAGAGTGCTTTGAGACGGAGACGGCCCAATTCTGGAAGGCCCCGGGGATAGACCCCACCACCGTTAACACGGAGGTCTTCCTACTGCCTGCGGCCAACTTTGCCGAAAAGGACGGCTCATTTACCAACTCGGCCCGATGGGCCCAGTGGAAATGGAAGGCCCTTGACCCCCCTGGTGAGGCCAGGGCTGACCAGGAAATCCTCTCCAGTATCTTCCAGAGGGTGTGCAAATTATACCAGCAAGGCGGCGGCACCCTTCCTGAACCCATCCTCCATCTCAACTGGCCCTATTCTAACCCTGCTAATCCGTCCTTAGAAGAGATAGCTAAAGAAATCAATGGGCGTGCAGTGGCAGACCTTAAGGATGAGAAGGGAGAGGTCATACTAAAAAAGGGACAACAACTCTCCTCCTTTGCCCAGCTCAGGGATGACGGCTCTACGGCCTGCGGGAACTGGATATACTGCGGCAGTTTCACGGAGGAGGGGAACATGATGATGAGGCGGGGACTAAGAGACCCGAGTGGACTTGGGATGTTCCCCGGGTGGACGTGGAGCTGGCCTGCCAACCGGCGCATTATGTACAATCGGGCCTCCTGCGACGCACAGGGGAGGCCCTGGGACCCCACCAGGGCAGCCATACAGTGGGACGGCGAAAAGTGGGTGGGCGATACGCCAGACTACAGGCCCGAAAGCCCCCCGGAGGCCGGTCTTGGTGCCTTTCTTATGCTACCAGAAGGGGTGGGGAAACTATTTGCCCCCGACTTTGCCGAAGGCCCATTCCCTGAACACTACGAGCCTGTGGAATCACCCGTGAAGAATATACTCCACCCAATGGTCAGCCCCAATCCCCTTGCCAAGACCTTCAAGTCAGATATGGACAGGTATGGCTCGCCTGAGGAATACCCTGTAGTCTGCACCACGTACAGGTTGACAGAACATTTCCATTACTGGACCAAACACATCACGGTCAACTCGGAACTCCAACCCGAATTCTTTGTTGAGATACCAGAGGGCCTGGCCGAAGAGCTAGGCATAAAGAACCAGCAGATGGTGAGGGTCACCTCCGCACGGGGGAGTGTCCAGGGCAAGGCCCTTGTAACCAGGAGGATAAGGCCAATGGCGGTAGACGGGAGACGGGTCTGGCAGATAGGCATCCCCATCCACTGGGGCTTTGCGGGGAGGGTCACTGGCCCCCTGGCCAACCTCCTCACCCCCACTGCCCTTGACCCCAACTGCTCCACGCCTGAGTATAAGGGCTTTCTGGTGAAGGTGGAGAGGGTATAGACATGCCCCTTGAACTAAAGGCCCTCTCCGCCACCAACTACCCTACACGGGGAATCAGGGAGACGCCGAGGGTCTGCAAACTCATTGACGTCTCTACCTGCATTGGCTGTAAGGCCTGTGAGGTGGCCTGCCAGGAATGGAATGACACACCCGTGGCGGAGACCTATCCCTACACAGGTAGTTACCAGACCATGCCTGATTTGGCCCACAACTTTTGGAACCTGATAAAATTCAGAGAGGCAGAGCGGGACGGAAATTTGCACTGGACTATGGCCAAGTACCAGTGCATGCACTGTGAGGACCCTGGTTGTCTCAGGGCTTGTCCTGCCCCAGGGGCTATCGTGCAGTACACCAACGGGATTGTGGACTTTGTACAGGAGAACTGTATAGGGTGCCAGTTCTGCATAATGGGGTGCCCATTTAATGTCCCGAAGTTAAGCCCCAGGAGCCAAAAGGTCTACAAATGTACCCTGTGTTCTGACAGGGTGGCGGTGGGGTTGGAGCCTGCCTGTATAAAGGCATGTCCCACCGGATGCCTCCAGTTCGGTACTAAAAGGCAGATGCTGGAAAGGGCCCTAAAAAGGGTGAAGCAACTAAGGGCACAGGGTTTCAGCCAGGCGTCGGTCTATAACCCACCAGGCGTCTCGGGCACCCATGCCATATACGTCTTGCCCTTTGGCAACAGGCCAGAGGACTACGGCCTCCCCAGAGACCCAAGCGTACCGTGGGTTGTCTCACTGTGGAAGGGGCCGATGAAGACAGTTGGGAGCGCACTCCTCTTAGGTGGGGTTCTCGCCGCAGGATTACACTACCTTAAATTCGGCCCACAGAGGGTAGAGAGAAAGGACTAATTGTAAAATGGAAATTGGAAATTTTAGAATTTAAAATTTTCAATAGGTAGAAGCAGGTCTCCCGACCTGCTTTACAATAGGCAGCGTACGTTAGGGATGAAACCAAAGAGGCGTAGAAAGAGGGTTACAAAATCGGTAGCGTGCGAGCTTGCCTCGCACGCTCCCGAGGGTGCGGAGATACAGAGGTATAACCTCAGGGAGAGGCTTATTCACTGGACGGTAGCAACGTCCTTCCTCTACCTCCTGCTCTCAGGTCTGGCCCTGTATTCTCCCAGACTCTACTGGATTTCCTCCCTCCTGGGCGGAGGGACCAATACAAGGATATGGCACCCCTACGCCGGGGTGGTATTCTTCCTGGCAGTTAGTATTATGACCGTCAACTGGCGGAGGTGCCTATGGCTTTATCCCGAAGATTGGGAGTGGATGCGATACACCTGGAGCTACATAACCCATGGGGAGGAGGGGGTGCCCGAGTCGGGACGCTTCAATGCGGGGCAGAAGACCCTCTTCTGGATGCAGGCCCTTAGTGGCCTTGCACTACTCCTATCCGGGGTAGTCCTGTGGTTTCCTGACAAGTTCTCATGGGAAGGGTTGGGGACAGAGCCCCAACCCTATAGCCCAGGCGCTTCGTCGCCTGGGCTGGCAGGTATTCTCACACATGAGGTCTTTGCCATTGTCTCCATGGGATGCATAACCGTCCACCTGTATATGGGGCTTTTTGCCACCCCCGGGGCGCTGAGGGCCATGGTAGAGGGCAAGGTCACCGAGGCCTGGGCCAGGACACACCATGCCAGATGGTATAAGAGAGTGATGGGCATATCACTATGACACAAGATAGCGAGGCAATAGTAGGGGCAGGTTTCAAACCTGCCCCTACCTGGGATTCACGTATAGAACGCTGTAAGATGCTTTCCCAGCGTTACCCCTCTGCCAGGGAGATACTGGACTTCTACCTGAAGCTCCTTACCTTCCAGAAGGGGCTTTATGAGGAGATTAAATCTAACAAAGAGGCCTTTACCATTGAGGAGGCAGGGGCACGTTGTGACGTACCCCTGCTTAAAAAGGGCCTAAAGGCACTCCTACCTCACTCCCCATCCCTACTCTCTATTGCCAGGGAAGGGCCCCCACTCCTGGCTACTATGGCCAAAGAGGTCTCCTCGTGGGGACAGACTGCTTGGGAGGCCGCTATTGAAGATTACCAGCAGTCAGCACACATGGCACAACCACTGTTCTTCTTCCCCAGGGCACTACTACAACCCTACCTGCAATTTGCACTGGAGGGGGTGGAGACACCCTCAACAATGGGAACCCATTGCCCCTTCTGTGGGCATAGACCTCAAGCAGGCTGT
The DNA here is from genome assembly GCA_016209685.1 of Planctomycetota bacterium. Taxonomy (GTDB): domain Bacteria; phylum Planctomycetota; class Brocadiia; order Brocadiales; family Bathyanammoxibiaceae; genus 2-12-FULL-52-36. The sequence continues at coordinate 94,788 of JACQVQ010000005.1, forward strand.
CTCCGCCCCGTGGATAATGCCTCCCAGCGTTTTCTGATATGCTCCTTTTGTCACGAAGAATGGCCCTACCAAAGGCTCTCGTGTCCGAACTGCGCCGAATCAGATAAGACAAAACTCTCTTATCTTGTGGCAGAAGGGTGGCCTGCCGTAAGGTTGGATACGTGTGAGACCTGCGGGCAATATATAAAGACCATAGACCTGGGAAGAGACCCCGAGGCCGTGCCGGTGGTGGATGAATTGGCCACTATCCCCCTGGACATCTGGGCCAGGAAGAAGGGCTATGAGAAACTGGAATTGAATCTGGCAGGGATATAAAAAATAGTAGACAGTAAACAGTAGACAGGAGACAGGAAACAGGTAAAATATTTTTATGAAACCAGAAACCCGCTGGAATGTCCCATTAGCCTTCCTTTACCTCTTCCTTTTTTTGGGTGCAAACGACCCCCAGGCCATTATCATGGAGAAACTAACGGCCCTGGAGGAGACCTTGCACGAGATGGCCCTAAAGCTGGAAGGTCTGGAAAAGAGACTGACGGCCCTGGAGAAGGGCACTACCCAGCCCCCGAAGACCACAAAGGCCCCTTACGCTCCACTTAAGAGGCCTGGGTTTGTTGACATCGGACAAGGCCTAACGGTAGTCAACCTTGTTTACAAACCAGTCCTCAACAACACGGTCTTTACGGGGGAACTGGAGAACGGTAGTTCCAAAGACTATCAGTTCGTCCTCTTTAATGTGGAGGTACTAGACAGCAAGGGGAAGGTGCTGGGGGCCAATGCCGCTTACGTGATGGATATCCCCATGGGGGCAAGGCAGTCCTTTGAAGTGACCATCTATGGGGTGAGCGCCAAAGATATTAACCGCTACATTATAAAGTACGTTAAGGGGTCTTAATAAAGCAGGGGGCAAGGGTGGGTAGGGGCGGGTTTAAAACCCGCCCCTACGGCTATCGTATAGCCTCTGGGTTAATTCCACAAGCCTTTCGGCGATTTCCTTCTTGTTGTTGGCCTGAGCCTCCAGTCTCCCGCCTGGGCCGAGGAGGTAGGCCAGGTGTTTATCCCCTTCAATATCCTTTAAATCATTGGCCACCACGACCTCAGCCCCCCACTGCCCCATCGCCTGGCGGGCTATCTCAAGTAGTCCCTCTTTGGTCTTACCCACCTCCAGCTTGAAGCCCACCAGGAGAGACCCTGGCCACCAGGCCCTTATATGGTTTATCACCTTGGGCGTGGGGACCAGCCTTATTGTCCAGTCCCCTGTAGAGGACACCTTCCCGTCTATCACCCTCTCCGGGGCGTAGTCTAATACGGACATGGCATGTACAATCACCTGGAAGTCCTGTCCCTTTAGGCCCTCCAGCTCACGGAGGAGGTCTTCTATTGTAGTAACTTCAATGGCCTTTGCCCCCTTTTCAGGCCGTTCACTCCCTATCCCATAAATAAAGGTAACCCTTGCCCCCCTTTTTATAAACTCCGAGGCAATCTCTTTCCCCAGCCTGCCAGTGGAGGTATTGCTGATATAACGGATGGCATCCAGGGGGGACCTGGTAGGGCCGGAGGTGATAAGGACATTAATACCCTTTATTTGGGCCGCACTCCGGATGTGGAATGTGGAATGCGGAATGCGGAATTCCGGCTTTCGGCTCTTAGCATTCATCATTCCGCATTCCCAATTCTGAATTCAGCGCGGCCATTTCCTGTCAAAGAAGATATTCTTCCCGGTAGCCGAGAGGGGGATGCCCACCACAACGTCGCAATCACATACCCCCGTCTTCCTGGCCACCACCCCCGCACGGTACATGATTCTGTTATCTACGTTGAGCATAGACAGGGTCTTTACGGCGGAGCCTACGGCAATACCTAAATCCTGCAACCTCCAGGCACACTGCGGGCCTTTGAATTCCTCCATCTCCCTGGGCACCCTCTCTTTACAGGTATCAAACCCACATGCCCCGCAATTCAGTCCGCAATGGGTTGCATCCTTCATCCCTATAAGGAGCACCGCCGAGGAGTTCTTTACGTTATCTCCGTCTCTGTCAAAGCCCCCCCGCCCCGTCCTTTCTCCGTATTCTACCATGGCCTGGGCCAGACGGCGCAGTTCCTCCCCTGCCAGTACTTTTATCTTTATGAAATCTTCCCCCTTGGACTTAGGGGCCGTCCTTGCGGATAATGCCGCAAGCTCAGCCGCCGTCTTTAACCCCCGTACCTCTTCCACCCGACACCCCTCCTTACTCTCAGTAGACCGTAGGTAGTAGACAGTGTACAGCAACAAGGTGTTTTCCTGTCTACTGTCTACTTGTTAACTGGGGACAGAGCCCCAGTTCTATATTCTGTCTACTGGCTACTGTCTACTAGCTACTAGCTACTTGTTCTTGCCTGGAAACCTAGTCCACCCGGAGAGGAGTTCTACCAGGAGCCTCACCCCTGCACCTGTGCCCCCCTCCCTCCAGTAAGGGCCATTCTTGTCCGCCCATGCAGTACCGGCTATATCCAGGTGTACCCAGGGATAGTCTTCCACGAATTTTTTGAGGAAGCAGGCTCCCGTAATGGCCCCCGCCACCCCAGGGCCGGCATTCTTCATGTCTGCTATATCACTCTTTATTAGTTCGTCATAATCGTCCCATAAGGGGAGTTCCCAGACCCTCTCCCACGAGGCCTCTCCCGCCTCTTTTATCCTCTTTTTCAACTCCTCGTTATTCCCCAGCATCCCTGTGGCGGTATTACCCAGGGCCACCACGCAGGCCCCTGTAAGGGTGGCCAGGTCTATTATTGCCCTGGGTTTGTATCGCCTGGCATAGGCCAGGGCATCTCCCACTATAAGCCTCCCCTCGGCGTCTGTAGTAATAATCTCTACGGTCTTTCCGCCAAAGCAGGTAACAATATCTCCCGGACGACTGGCCGTACCGCTGGGCATGTTCTCGGCCAGGGGTAGTAATCCTATTATATGGAGAGGGAGCTTCAGCCTGGCCAGTGCCCTGATGGCCCCCAGCACGGTGGCCGCCCCTGCCATGTCCCCCTTCATTTTATCCATATCTCTTGAAGGTTTTATAGAGATACCGCCGGAATCAAAGGTAACACCCTTACCCACCAGGGCTATTGTATCACCCCTCCCTCTTGCACCGTACTCAAGGGCTACAAGCTGTGGGGGGTTACTGCTCCCCTTACCCACGGCGATAATACCACCCATCCCCAGCTTCTTCAGGGCGTCCCCTTTCCACACCTTGACCTTTAACCCCAGTCTCCTGGCCGCTTCCCTTGCGGTTCGGGCCAGCATGTCTGGGGTGGCCTCGTTAGATGGGAGGTTCACCAGGTCCCTGGTGAAACAGGCGGCCTCGGCTATAGTCGTACCCCTCCTTACCCCCCTTTTCGCCTCACCGAGTTGCCTAGCCCCCTCCACCAGCAGGGTTACTGTCTCTAGCTCCCTCTTCTCCTCTGGTTCAGGGTGTTTAAACCTCTCAAAGCGGTAAAGTCCCAAAAGGGCGCCTTCCACAATGGATTGGGAAGTCTTGGAGACATAGTTAAGGACTATCGGATAGAGCGGCAGGGTCAACCCCTTCAGCCCCAAATCCCTTGTCTCGCGGGCGGCCGTGGCCGTTGCCTGACGCAGTTTATCAAAGGAGAGGTCTTTTTTCTTCCCCAGACCCAGGAGTAGCAGTCTCTTAGCCGGGACTTTGCCATAGGTGTGCAAGAGATAGGACTTGTTCAACCCCGGCTTGAACTCACCCTTCCTGAGGAGATTGGAGATGGCCCTGCCCAGGGCCTTATCCAGTACCTTTGCAACCGGACTGAGGGGGGACTGCTCAAAGAGGTACACTGCCCCTATTTCGCAGGGTTCTTTGTGGAGGGCACCTGTCTTTACCCTAACCTTTATCTTGGCCATAGTGGGGCAATTATATCAAGGGTCGGAGTCCTTTTCCATTGCATATTGGGTGCACGAGGGAAGGGATTTGGGAGATGAAATCCAGAGAAAGAATCCTTTACATAAGGGCAAAAACATCGTAAAATTGCTAAATTATGAATATAAAGCGAAATGGTACTAACTACCCCATTATCCTTGCCCCAGGCGTCTTCGGTTTTGACCGCAAGACAATCTCCTATTTCCTGGGGATAACCCGTTACCTGAATGACATGGGCTTCCAGACGATGCATACAAAGACCGTCGTGGCCCGGGTGGAGCGTCGGGCCATGGTATTGAAGCATCAGATAGAAGGGTACCTGAAAAAGACCAGGGCCGGTAAGGTAAACATCATTGCCCACAGCATGGGGGGGCTGGATGCCCGCTATATGATAGCCAAGCTGGATATGGAGGACCGGGTAGCCTCTCTCTCCACAGTGGTAACCCCGCACAGGGGGACGTCTATTGCCGATTGGGGAATCAGACGGGGCGGATTGGTGTTACGGCTCCTCAGGGGCCTCTTGAGAATGGATACTAAACTAATACATGACCTGACTACAGAGAGCTGTCGGCGGTTTAACGAAGAGGTAGAGAACGCCCGCCAGGTGAGATATTTCACCTACAGCGGTTCCAAGACGAAACTCCGTCTCAACCCGATCTTCTGGCCGGCCCATAATGTCATCATGAAGGAGGAGGGGGAAAACGATGGGCTGGTATCGGTGAACTCAGCCCGATGGGTGGCAGGTGGCAGGGCCAGTACGGGCGACCCGGCGGGTCGCCCCTACAACAATGGGGTCAAGTACATGGGCAACTTCAGGGCCGACCACCTTGATTTAATCGGCTGGAACCTGGGGCTGAAGATACTCCGCAGTTTTAATGCCAAGAGGTTCTACCACCACGTGGCGGAGAATATTAAAAAAGAGGGGTTGTAGAAGAACCCTACTGCCTCCTGCGTGAGGCTGCCAAGAAATGGGCAAAACAAGGCCAAGGGATTTCCTACCAATCTTCCTCACACCTCTCTTTCTTATTCTCTGCACTAATACCGCATCTCTCCTATGCCTACCGCCTGTAAGCCAGGCAGAGATATTTACCAAAGAGAAAAACCCTGAGGCGCAACGCAATTTTAATTTAGGGCTTTCTTTTGGTAAGGAGGGCAAGTTTGATTCAGCAATAAGTGAATTTCAGGAGGCCATAAGACTCAAGCCTGATTATGCAGAGGCCCACGTTGGCCTGGGGGCGGTGTACGGCGAAAAGGGCCTGTACGACCAGGCAATAAGGCATTTTGAACAGGCGGCACTTATTAAATCTGACCTTATAGAGGCTTACATTGGGGAGGAATGCAAATGGAACTAGATGCAGAAACCTTAGTTGCCATAGGGTGGGTGCACGGCGGCAATGGCGAGTATGACACGGCGATAAAACTTTTTGAGGAAGCTATAAAACGCAAGCCTGATCATGCAGAAGCCCACGTTGGCCTGGGGGTGATGTATGGCAATAAGGACATGTTCGGCCCGGCAACAAGGCAGTTAGAGGAGGCTATACGCCTTGAGCCTGATTGGCCAAGGCCATACTATAACCTGGGGCTGACGTATGGCAATAAGGGCCTGTACGAGCTGGCAATAAAGTATTGTGGGGAGGCAGTAAAACGCAATCCTGATTATGCAGAGGCACACTATAGCCTGGGAATGTCGTATTGCAATGAGCGCGAGTATGACATGGCGATAAAACATTTTGAGAAGGTAGTAAGGCTTGATCCTGATTGGGCAGAGGCACATTATAACCTGGGGGCAGCGTATGGCTATGAGGACCAGTACGACCTGGCGATAAAGCACTGCGAGGAAGCAGTAAGACTTAAACCTGATTGGGCAGAGGCACGCGATTTATTAGAGCAGTTGCGGGATAATATTTTATAAGGTGCAGGGGAGGTAACGTATAACCTCAATTTTAAGGTGGCTGGGCCATAGCTCCATCACTGCCAGGTCTAGGGATAGCAGGGCCTTCTATGAGGCTGTAAATTTCTAGCGATTCCTGATAGTTTGGTATATCATGTTCCTATGCTAGTCTTTGTGGACGAATCAGGAGACGCAGGCTTAAAGCTTAAAGGCGGTTCTAGTAAATACTTTGTTATTGCCCTGATAGTTTTTGAAGAAAATGAGGAGGCAGAAGCATTAGACAAGCGTATAGATTTATTTAAGCGTGAACTGAGACTAGGGCCTACTTCTGAGATTAAGTTTAATGGCTGTAACAAGGATACGCGTAAACAATTCCTTCTTGCAGTTTTGCCGTACAATTTCTTTTACTTAGCCATTATAATAAACAAGCAGAGACTCTACGGAGAGGGATTTAAGTTTAAAGAGTCCTTCTACAAGTATGCTAGCAGTCTAGTCTTTCAAAATGCAAAACCTTACCTTCATAAGGCCACGGTAGTTATAGACATCAGTGGTAGCAAGGATTTTAGGAGACAGCTAGGAGGCTACCTGCGGAGGAAAATAAATGGTGGCTATATCAAGAAGATAAAACTCCAGGACTCCGCATGTAACAATCTTTTACAGTTAGCAGATATGGTAGCAGGTTCTATACTAAGGAGTCTTAGTGGGAAACCAGACGCAAGGGAATATCGTGGTATCATTAGACCACGTGAACTCCACGTCCAGGTGTGGCCCAAATAAAAAAACCCCAAACCCTAGCCCTTTTAAGGCACGCACACCATACGGTGACAATTCGGGTTTGGGGCGATTCCAAAATTAAGTGTACACTAAGAGACCGCTATAGTCAAATGTAAATTAGTCTTTTGTGGATTAAGGAGAGACCAGGGAGACGGCTTGACGGCCTTTTTGTCTCCCTGGCCGGTAGGTATGTTTGACTTGAACTTCAAGCATCCTACCGCAAGAGCCTTCACCTGTCAAGAAGTTCGCCATATTTTTAGAAATTCACATGGATGAACACTATACAGTTAAACGGTTCCACACGGCTATATTCAGAGTGTCCAATTATCGTTATGCCTTACTTTCATTCTACAAACGTTAGCCCTTCCAAAAGCCCCCTAAACTCCAAGACCATCCACGCAAGAATAATAGCTATTTGATAGAGGTTATTAAGTGTGAAACAGAATTTTTTGAGGTATTCCACGACTATGACAATCTATTCCCTGAGTACAAGCATGAGGGCTTCTACTGGCGATTGATATGGGAAGGCGCGGAGGAAAGGGATGCCCTCTTTACCAGGCTTGATGCTGTAGAAGAACGATTCGGGGAATTGTTGCGTACTGTGGCACAGACAGAGCTCGATGCAGAGGCAGAGAGGAAAGGCATCAAAAAGTTCTTGGCGTCCCAGGCAGGGCAGGCAGGGGATAAGCCTGCCCAGGAGAGGCAGGAGAAAGAAAAAGGGTTAGTCCTGGAGACCCCTCAAAGATCAAATGAAGCCTCTGAAGAATATGATGTCTTCTTATGTCATGCGAGTGAAGACAAGAAGTCGTTTGTTCGTCCTTTGGCAGAGGCTTTACGTAAGAAAGGATTACGTGTTTGGTATGATGAATTCTCACTTAAATTAGGTAATAGGTTATGTGAAAGCATTGAAGGGGGCTTGAATAAATCAAGGTATGGAGTAATTGTCTTGAGCAAAGATTTCTTTCGTAAAAAGTGGCCTCGAGAGGAGCTAAATGGATTACTTTCTTTAGAAAGTGGAGAAAAGAAAATCCTTCCTGTATGGCATGGGGTAAATGAAAAAGAAGTTAAAAGTTATTCACTAATCCTTGCAAATAGAGTGGCCATAGAGACCTCCAAAGGGCCTATCTATGTTGCTGAGAAAATTATTGAAGTAGTGCGTTCAAACGCACCCTACAAACTCCCCTGACCCCTGCTTTTATATCTCCTCATTAAACCTCTCCATCAGTGTCCAGAAGAGTAACCCTAGCCCGAAGTAGGAGCAAAGGCCTTCTATCACGGCAATCACCTTTCCAAAGCTACTGGGTACAACGTCCCCGTAGATCAGGGTCGTGGCGGTGCAAAAGGAGAAATAGACGTAGTCCACGATAGTCATCGGGGTAGTAAAAGTAATAGGGGTAGCAAAGTTACCAATCCAATACAGAGTGGGGAAGACGAAGAAGACCATGGAAAACCATAGGAGTCCAAAGTGCTTCAGACCACTGGGACCGGTAAGCCAACTCCAGAAGGCAAGGGATAAATAGCCAAAATGCCAGTAATAACTGGTCTTGGCAATAGATTCCCTCCCCTTCACCAGTTGGGCCTCCATAGGGTTGCCTGATTCTATGAGGGCCAGGCGGAGTTCACGATACCTTTTTACCAGATATCTGTAACGTTCCCCAACATCGGAGAGCCTTCCATAACTCTCCTCCATATCTGTCATGGTCTTCTTATCCAGTCTACCGGACTTGTGGATGGTGGAAATCAGGGCATTAAAAAATTTATCCCCCGCCTCTTTATTCGGATTTAGACCCTCGGGAGCCTGTCTGCCTGTAGTAGTCATATTCAGAATACAGAATTCAGAATACAGTATTCAGAATACAAAATATTCTGAATTCTGACTACTGAATTCTGAATCCCCTCTCTTTTCCTCTCAGTTATGCCCGTTCCTGTGGAGGCTGGTGAGGATCTCGTGGCAAAAGTCCGTAAGGGTGTCATCCCTTGCCCCCATGACCAGGACTGTATCACCTGGCCTCACCTCTGCCATAAGGAGGCCGAGTATATGACTCCTCTCGGGGAGATAGTGGGCATTGACGCCCCTTGCCACTAACTCCTGCACAAGCATCTGCGAGGAGATATCCTTCCTTGCCGTCCCACCCAGATAGAGGATTTCTGGCATGAGCAAGGCGTCTTCCTTTGAAATCGCCCTTGAAAAGACCTCTATAAGTTCCTCTTTCATAAACTTGGTGGGACCGAAACCATGGGGCTGGTAGACAACAAAGACCCTCCTGGAACCCTGCTTGACCGTCTCCAGGGCGGCCTGTATCTTATCCGGATTATGGGCAAAATCATCTATTACTTTTATGCCGTGTGTCTCACCTACTAAATCCAGCCTCCGCCCAATCCCCTGGAACTCCCCCAGGGCCTCAGCGGCCTTTTCAAGGGTAACAGACCCCATACTACAGGCCGCAACGGCCGCCAGGGCGTTCAGGATATTGTGACGGCCCGGGACTTTAAGCTCAAAATTCACCCCCCCCACACGGAAGCAGGACCCCCAGGTCTTGTAAACTATATCCGTAGCCCTTATCTGTGCCTTCTCCTGAAGGCCGTAGGTAAGGGTCTCTTTGGGCGGGAGTTTTACCTTACTCAGGACAGGGCAGTCAACGTTGATGACCAGTCGGGCAGAGTTCTGGATGAAGATAAGAAACAGCCCCATGAGGGCCTCCAGGGGCTTATGGTCTTTGGATATGGAAGTTACTACGCCCACCTTGGGCCTATAATAGGCCAGGGTACCATCACTCTCGTCAGCCTCAATACACATAACGTCACTGCGACCAATCCTTACGTTACCGGGTCTGGACTCAGAGGCATAGTTCTTCATGTATCCCCCCACCACCGCCGTGGGGTCAAGACCGGCCCTGTCCATAATAAGGGTCGCCATACCCGTAACCGTGGTCTTACCGTTGGTGCCGGCAATGGCAGTACCGTTACGCTCATTAAAAAGGATGGACAGGAGGCTTGCCCTCTGGATGATAGGTATGCCCATCCCCCTTGCCTTTTGCATATCTGGATTATCCTCCTCAATGGCAGAGGAGATGACTACCATACTGATAGCCTCAGTCACTCCGGAGCCATCTTGAGGGAAACAGGTGATTCCAAGGCGGGAGAGTTTTTGAAATAAGGGGTGATTTGTGCCTCTGTCAAGGTTCCTGTCGGAACCGCTTACCCTATGCCCCCTGGCCAGAAGCACCTGGGCCAGGGGACTCATCCCACTACCACCAAGTCCAACTAAATGGTAGTTCAGGACCTTTCTTGAGGTTTCCATCCAGATTCCTAAGATGAACCACGAACCCCCCTCCTCTATAGATTTTATTTTATCTTGATAAATAGGCTTGTCAAGGGCAAAACGTTGGGTGAGTGTATTTGCTACAAAGATGGGTAATCCGCCTCAGGAGGGCTGGCACGCTACATTAAAACGTGCCATTAGTAGCCGCAACCTTTAGGTTGCGTATTCTACTTACGCAACTTACGCAGGCTAAAGCCTGCGGCTACCCCTGGCCCCTGACCTCTGGCCCCTCTTTAGCCATCTCTCTACAACTGGTACGTTTTAATGTAACGTCCCAGGGTTGACTTTGTCTGCAAGAAGGATTCTAATCTACCTGGAATTTCGGGGAATGACCTGATAAGACCTTCAATAAATTTTACAGGAGACACTAACCATGGTAAAGATAGGAGACAAGGCGCCTCAATTTGAAGAGATGGCCTACGTGAAGGGGGCAATGAAGAAGGTAAAGCTGGCAGACTACAACGGCAAGTGGGTGGTACTCTTCTTTTACCCACTGGACTTCACCTTCATCTGCCCCACAGAAATAGAAGGCTTCGCCAAATTCTCTAAGGAGTTTGGAAAACTGGGGGCCGTAGTGGTTGGGGCAAGCACAGACAGCGAGTATTCCCACAAGGCCTGGTTTGAGGGAGACAGTCGCCTGAAGGAGGTAGCCTATCCCGTCCTGGCCGATACTGCCCACAGGGTGAGCCGTGCCTACGGCGTACTAAAGGAAGATAAGGGGATAGCTTACCGCGGGACTTTCATCATTGACCCTGAAGGCGTAATCCGCTACACGTTAATCTCAGACCTCAGCGCCGGGAGGAGCGTAAAGGAGACCCTCAGGGTACTCCAGGCCCTGCAGAGCGGGGAACTCTGCCCTGTAGAGTGGACCCCCGGACAGAAGACACTGGGTAAGGCATAAAGAATGTCCACTTAAACGCCCACACTGAACCCTGTATTTTTTCTCACTGTTTTCTAGGAGGATACGTCATGAGAAACAGAATACCAATCCGCCTAAGGCGGACAGGGTCGTTGCTGGTGGTGCTCACCACCGTACTCATCGTATTGAACCAAGGCTACGCACAGGAATCTGGAAAGAAGGGTTCAAGTTACGCCCCCGTTGTCATCCAGGAGGACTTTGCAACCATAATGGCCAGAATGAAGACTGCAAAGCCCGAGGTGATGAAACGGCAGATGGACCTCCTAAACGAACGTTATGACCTAAGCGACCGTCCAGCCAAAGAAGCAAAAATGTCCCGTGGGAAGCCCATCCAGGAAGGCGTGAGGGCCAAACTCCCCAAGGACATGACCTGGGAGAAACTGTCAGCGATGAGTCCTGAAGAAATCCGCGAAAAGGACTTGTTCCCGGCGGGTTTTTTGCCCCTTACACACCCCAACCACCCGGAAGGTGGCATGGTCTTCCCCAAGTTCCATATAGAGGAAATCAAAAAGCAGGAGGGGCGAGACCTCACCCGTTTTGACCTGGACTTTGATTTGCCTGACCACTTTTTACCAGAGTTCCCTGCTCCCATTTACCTGACTACACGGCCAGACCTCGGTGACGTCTCTCAGGGCAAACTGGTAACCATTGACAATTACTACGAGCTGTTTAACGGGATACTAAACCCCAAACAACTTGAAGGGCTAAGGCTGTTGGTAACGGCCTTCCCACAACAGCAGTTCAACCAGACCGAAGACCGTCGCTCCGAACGCCCGAGCCGTGGGGTGGCCTGCCTGGACTGTCATGCAAACGGACATACCAACGCCTCCACCCACCTCGCAGGAGACGTCCGCCCCCAGGAGTTCCGCCACCGCATTGATACTCCAAGCCTGCGTGGCGTCAACATCCAACGCTTGTTCGGCTCACAGCGGGCACTAAACAGCGTAGAGGACTTCACTGAGTTTGAGCAGCGAGCCGCTTATTTTGACGGTGACCCGGTGATTGCAACGAAGAAGGGCGTCAACATCCTAGAGCGAGGTAGTCAGGTGCACTTCATGGCAGAGTTACAGAAACTCCTGGACTTTCCACCCGCCCCCAAGCTAGGCATTGACGGCAGGCTGGACCCAAAGAAGGCCACCGAGTCTGAGATTAGGGGACAGAACCTCTTCTTCGGCAAGGCCAATTGTGCCTTCTGCCATCAACCGCCTTACTACACTGACAACCTCATGCACAACCTTAGGGTGGAACGTTTTTACAAGCCACGCATGATTAACGGACGCATGGCCAGCGCCGATGGGCCAATCAAGACCTTCCCCCTGCGTGGCATTAAGGACTCACCACCGTATCTCCACGATGACCGACTGCTGACCCTGGACGATGCTGTGGAGTTTTTCAACCTAATATTGGAAATCAAGCTGACCGAGCAAGAGAAGAAAGACCTTGTTGCATTTTTGCGGGCACTCTAACTTTAGAGGGGGATGTCATGAATCTCTGCACGAACGTACTCAGAAAATTATTGCTATCCTTTATCTTTACCATCCTCTATACGGCTCAAGGCGAGGCCCAGCAATGCGTCATCATCAAGACGGATGGGGGGCAAAAGGTAAAGGCGCCCCTGGGACTCCCTGACCTGGAGGTGCCCAAGGATAACCCCATGACCCCGGAGAAGGTGGCCCTTGGGAAGAGACTCTACTTTGATAAAAGGCTGTCTCTGGATGACACCGTTAGCTGTGCCTCCTGCCACGACCTCAGGCTGGGTGGTGGGGACGGGAGGGCGGTGTCCACAGGGATAAAGGGACAAAAGGGTGGTAGGAGTGCCCCCCCTACCATCAATGCCGCCTACTTCAACGTACAGTTCTGGGATGGACGTGCCCCAAGCCTGGAAGGGCAGGCCAAGGGCCCTATAGTGAACCCCATTGAGATGGGTATGCCCTCTCATGCAGTAGCCGTAGAGAAACTCAAGGGCATTGAAGGGTACCGGAAGGCCTTCCAGGAGGCGTTTGGTGGAGACATCACCATTGATGCCGCCGCCAGGGCCATCGCCTCCTATGAGAGGACGTTGCTCTCGGGCAATTCACCCTTTGACCGCTACATGTACGGGGGTGAGAAAGGGGCCCTTAACCCAATGGCGAAGATGGGGCTGGTGGTCTTCAGTGGTAAAGGGGGATGCGCCCTCTGCCACCCTATCGGGCCAGATAGCGCCCTCTTCACCGACAACAACTTCCACAACCTGGGGGTTGGCATGGACAGGCCCGACCCTGATTTAGGCCGCTACAACGTTACAAAGCAGGAAAAGGACAAAGGGGCCTTTAAGACCCCTGGACTCCGCAACGTTGCACTGACCGCCCCATACATGCACGACGGCAACGAACTCAACCTTGAGGCGGTGGTAGAGTTCTACGATAAAGGCGGTAAGCCCAACTCGCACCTCTCCACCACCATAAGACCCTTAAACCTCACAAGCACGGAAAAGGCCGCCTTAGTAGACTTCCTCAAATCCCTAACGAGCAGTGATATCCCTGAATTTTAATGTTGCGGTCTCTGAAAGATTGATATCCCTCCCCCTTGCCTGTCCTGATCCGCCTGAGGCGGAGAAGGGATGGGGGACACACCCCCTACCTAACATCCCCCTCCTTCCTCCTCCAGCCAAGGAACATGTCCGTATATTCGCCATGACTCCAGAAGTCGTAGGCCTCGTGTGTTATGTACAGTTTCTTCTCTATCTCCGAGAATCGGCGGAGGCGGCTTGCCTCTGCCTTTATCTTTATTAGCCAGCGGTCCTGGGCCCATTCCCAGTAGCCATATATGGGACTATACACGGCACCATGGGCCTTGGCCTTATAGATGGCATCGGTAATGTCAACTAGGAGTTCGTAGGTGAGTCTCTCTATCTCGGAGACGTTGTACTTTCGGTTGTGTCCATCTGGCAAGAGGCTAAAGGTGTAATGCCCCCTCCAGTCAGGGGCGAGGTCCTGGGGCATGGGGTCAAGTAGCCCGTCATTAAGGAGGTCTACCACTATGGCCATCGCCTCACGGTATTTGGTGAAGCTCAGCTTTACGGCCTCGTCCATGGCCTCAAGCTGGTCACGGGCAAACCTGGAGGAGTGACAACCCTGGCACGTCTTCACCCACCATTCCCTTATCTCTCTGTATCTCGGCGCACCCCTGTCTACCAGGGAGGTGCCCATAAAGGTGTAGGCGGTAGAGGTCCTCCTGACGTTGTGCTCGCCCTGTTGCATGTGGCAGTAGGCGCAGGTGGGTGCCTTGTAATTTTTGTTGGCAAGCGGCTGGGAGAAATCCCACTCGTGGGCCTCTCCCTGGTATATCATCCCGTGGTAGGATTGCATATACATCTCGTACTCGTACTGCTCCGGGCCTGAGTGGCATACGCCGCAACTGGTGGGGCGGCGGGCCTCCTTTACTGAGAACTCATGCCTGGTGTGGCATCCATCGCAACGGTTCTCAGCAATGGCATGGCATGTAAGGCAGGCAGAGACCTCCCCTGCAGGCTTTTCTACGTAACAACCGTCTTCAATAAGGTCAAGCTGGTAGGCATGGGCATGGGACCCCCTGCCACCATCTCTATGTCCTATCAGTTGCTGGGGATGGCACTCCCCGCAGGTATTGTAAGAGGGCATGAGCAGTCTTTCATGGTCAGTCCCGTGGCACTTCTCACACCCTACTGCCTCCTTCCCCTCCGCCGGCCTGCCATGCCGGCTCCTCCTCCACTGGGCAACTATCTGGGGGTTCTCCACCGTGTGGCAGACGATACACTCGTGCCCGGTGTACTGCCCCGGCACGGCGCTTACAGGACGAAAGGCAGAATTATTATAGTAGTGGTCGGGGTCGTACCACCTGACCATCGGAAGGAATTGAAAGAGCTGTCCGTATCTACCCTTCCCGGGGAAGAGTTTGTCGGGAGCGGTGTAATAGGCAGAGAGCCCACCGCCGTGGTAGACGTCCCCTGAGTCATCTGACCCTGCCTTCTCCCCCCGCAGGGTAGCCATCTCTTCCTGAAAGGACCTTTTCCCCTGTAGGTGTCCGCCTGAGGCGGATGCCCCGGCCTGTCCAGCACCTAACCACAAGAAGACTAAAAGACATCCCGCTAAAAGAAAAACCCTAGGCATAGGTTTTCCCCTCCACCTATCTACGTAGCGGTAGGGGCACAAAATATTGTGCCCCTACTGAATCTGGACGGGTCTGTTAGTGACCGTATTGGGGGTGGTCCTACCAACCTAGTCTTCTAGAAATAAAAACCCGCCCCGTCATATTTGAGGGGTGGCATTCTCGTTACGTGTCCGGCCTCCAAGGCCGGTCACATCCTACCGACCACAGGCCAGCAGGTAGACGAGGCGGATTAGTCTCTCCTATCAAACTGCCCAAGGTATCAGGGCAGGTGCAAGACCTGCCCCTACTTAAGTCTAAAACCCGCCCCACCCATTAGGTGAGGGGTGGCATTCTCTATTCGTGTCCGGCCTACAAGGTCAGACACACCCTGCCGACCACAAGTCAGCAGTCAGGTGGGGCGGGTAAATCTCTCTCATCAGCATCAAAAAGGTTAAAATCCGCCCCGTCATAGTTGAGGGGTGGCATTCTCGTTACGTGTCCGGCCTCCAAGGCCGGTCACATCCTACCGACCACAAGCCAGCAGGTAGACGGGGCGGATTAGTCTCTTATCCTCCAAAAAAACCTTGACTTTTAAGAAATATTGTTATTAGATTAAGTAAACCCCGCCTCGTCGTAATTGAGGGGTGGCATTCTCCAGTTTTATGCCTTCAGCCCCCAAGGCTGAGGCACATCCTGCCGACCACAAGCCAGCAGGTAGACGAGGCGGGTTATATCTATATCCCTTCAAGTTTCTTCCTCTTTTCCTGGGCTGAAAATTCTTTATCTTCTTTCTTCTTCCCCCTGGGTAGTTTCCACCTGACGTCAATATATTCCATCTGTTCAAGCTTCTTTCCCTCAGCCTTGACAATGCTAAGGAGGTTTTTGAGTTTCTGCCCGTCAGAAAGCTCATCTGCATGCCCACAGAGGGGGGGACAGCCCCACTTGATGGCTATCCCGCCGTTGGTCCAAATGGTAATGTCACTCTCGCCGTGGCTCCTGCCCCGGCCCACCTCAGTAACGTCCACAGACCTGAGGCCCATTACCTTGTGTACTTCGTTCTCCTTCAGGAAACGCACAAGCCCTACCCCGGCCAGTATCCCCTTATCTTCCATCCTCTGTCCTGCCCTCGGGACAATCCTTAACCTCCTGGATTCTATGTAAGGAGTCTTCCCCTGGTCCTGTGGCCATGAAAAATGCGTCCCTGGCAATACCATGCCTTCTTCATCAAGGAGATAAAAGACCTCGTCCCTTCGCTCCGCTCCAGGGCTGGCCTTTAGATTCGCTCCCCCCTTCTCCGCCTGAGGCGAATCAGGGTTTCGGCCCACTACAGGTTTATACACCGCTACGGCCCGCCTTATCTCTAACTGCACCCTTACTCTATTAGGGAATTCCCTTTTTACGGAGTGGACACTATTCACCCAGGGTATCCCTTCTAATCTCCTGGCTACCTCCTGGGTAAGCCCCTTATCAAAGAACCCCCGCCCTACTATCCCTCTGGTATCTTTTATCTCCCCCAGGAGGTTCTCTTTCACCCCATCTTCGGGGCGGATAACAAATACGACCTCCTTTATCTTAAATTCTTCCAGTGCGGAGAAGTAACTCCACCCTTCATAAACACCCCAGACCAGGAGGCCAATAGTCACCACCGCAACGGGTATCTTGAAGTAATAGGCCCCTACTACTCTACGAAGCCTTCCTTCCTCTACCTGGTCTTTCTTTCCCTTTTCTGTCATCTATATTGCCTGTACGTACAGGGGTTACACTGACTCTTGCAGGGGCAGGGTTACCCTGCCCCTACTTAAGGCCAGACCCACTATCCTATTGCAGAGCTGTGAAAAGCTCATCCCAGTTGCCTGGGCGGCCTTGGGCAGGAGACTCCTCTCGGTAAACCCAGGAATGGTGTTCACCTCTAAGAGATAGAGGGACCCCAACTCATCGCACATCATGTCCACCCTGGAAAAATCACTGCAACCCAGCGCCTTATGGGCCTTAAGGGCTATATCCTGGGCCTCTTGATATACCCCGCCGGGGAGTCCCGGACACAGGATGTAACGGGTGTTGGTATCCTTATACTTGGCCTCAAAGTCGTAAAACTCCCTGGAAGGCCTTATCTCTATTACAGGGAGGGCCTCTTCCCCCAGTACCCCTACCGTGAGTTCACGGCCTGCAATATACTCCTCCAGAAGAACCGTATCCTCGTAACGGAAGGCTAACTCCAGGGCGGGGATAAGACCTTCAATTACCTTTACAATGGTCACCCCCACACTAGAACCGTTGCAAGCAGGCTTCACCACCAGGGGGAAGGACAACTTGCCTAGCCTGCTTATGGCGTGCTCCGGCCTGAGGGACTCGTGACGCCTCAGGACTATGAAATTGGGGGTGGATAGCCCCCTGGCCCTAAAGACCTTTTTGGACTCTACTTTATTAATGGCCTGCTTACTGGCACTCACGCCTGAACCCGTGTAGGGGATGCCCTTCGCCTCCAGCAGGGACTGAATCCCTCCATCTTCCCCAAAACAACCATGCAGGGCAACAAAGGCCAGGTCCACATCCCCCGCCTGAGACGGGTCAAGCTCCTCCACTCTCGTATCGTTCACGACTATGGGTATCACGGAATGGCCCGCCTCTTTGAGACCTTCTACCACCGCCTGGCCAGAGCGGAGAGACACCTCCCTCTCCGGGGAGATTCCACCCATCAAGACGGCCACTTTCAATACTGCCTCTCCAGGGTGGCCGCCAGGTACTGGGTTCCGGTCCTCGGCTGACTG
This sequence comes from Planctomycetota bacterium, assembly GCA_016209685.1. Taxonomy (GTDB): domain Bacteria; phylum Planctomycetota; class Brocadiia; order Brocadiales; family Bathyanammoxibiaceae; genus 2-12-FULL-52-36. Next base: position 112,462 of record JACQVQ010000005.1, read on the forward strand.
CCGACGGCCGACCTCGGACCGTAGACTATCGCTCGTAGCAGATGGGGCTACCATATCTTTATCTCTGGCTCCAGCCAGACTCCGAACCGTTTCTTCACCTCTTCTCTTATCCTCTGGATAAGCTCAAGGACCTGGGCCGCCGTGGCACTGCTCCAGTTTACGATAAAATTGGCATGTTTCCTGGATACCATCGCACCACCGACCTTAAGCCCCTTTAGCCCGGATTGGTCAATAAGGCCCCCTGCGCTCTGCCCTGGTGGGTTCTTAAAGACGCACCCGGCACTCTTTGCGGAAAGGGGCTGACTCCTGCTCTTTTCCTCGTAAACCTCCCTCATCCGGTGGAGGATTTCCTCCCTGGAACCTTTCTCAAGCCTTAACCTGGCCCCAAGGACAATCTTCTGCCCCAGTCCCGCATTCCTGTACTGGAAATCTACTTGCCCCCGTGTGTAAGAATGCAATGCCCCATCGTATCCAATGGTAGATACCTCCTCAATCCAGCGCTCTACAGTCCCATATTTACCGCCGGCATTCATGGCCACGGCACCCCCCACACTGCCGGGGATGCCCACCAGGTTCTCCAGCCCCTTAAGCTCCCACTCCGCCGTCCTCTGGATAAGCCTGGGGAGACTAACCCCCGCCTCTACCAGCACCTGTTCGTCGCTGCGCTCAATCCTGCTAAAAGCGCCCCTGGGGATGTGGACCACCAGGCCCTCCACTCCGCTATCTCTTACTAAGATATTGCTCCCCTTACCAAGGACAAATATCTTAAGCCCTTGCTCCTTCCCGTAATCAAGAACCCCCTGAAGCTCCTCCGGGTTGGTAGGCTCTGCAAACAGGGTAGCAGACCCACCCACCTTAAAAGTGGTGTACCCCTTCAAGCACTGCTGATGCTTAATTTTGCCTCTTAAGTCCTTGACCATCGTAATGTCCATTTCTTTGCCAGGCAGTGCTGCCGCCGACGCCAGCGGTGGTACCTCCTCGCAAGAGAGAAACAAGCTCCACCCCTACTTTCCACACGTCCCCGGCTCCCATGGTCATCACCACGTCACCTTCCCTGAGCCGCGGGTATACCTCACTTGCCACACTATCCAGGCTGGATACGTACAAGGCCCTGACCTCTTCCCTCTGTGCCTCCTTCAGTAGGTCAACGGAGCTAACCGACTCCATGTCCTCCTTACTATCCCTGGCAGGATAGATGTCCGTGAAGACCACCTCATCCGCCTCCCTGAAAGCCCTGGCGAACCTGCTAAGAAAGAACCTGGTACGGGTGTGCTGATGGGGCTGGAAGATGCACCACAGCCTCCTCCCCTGGAAGCGTTCCTTGGCCGCTTGCAACGTAGCGCATACCTCCGTAGGGTGATGTCCATAATCGTCTATGACCGTCACCCCACGCACCGTGTCCAGCATCTGGAACCTGCGGTTAGCCCCCCTGAATTCCTTCAAGGCCTTCTGCATGGGCTCCTTCGGCAGGCCGGCCCAATGTCCCACGGCAATAGCCGCCAGGGCATTCTTGACGTTATGGTTACCGGGCACCCCCAGGGTAAAATCACCATAATGGTCCTCTTTGTAATATACCTTGAAAGAATTAAGTCCCCCTTCCCGGACGGGAGGCGTTGCCCTCCAGGAGGAGGCAGAACCAATGGAAAACGTCTCTACGTTACAAGGTACGTCCTGTATGGCCTTCATAATGTTCACGTCCCCATGGGCCACTACCAGCAAACCATTTCTAGATACCCCCTGGGCAAAATTCCTGAAGGCCCCAATCACCCCTTCCAGGTCCTTATAGTAATCCAGATGGTCTTCTTCTATATTGGTTATAATCCCTACTTGGGGTCGCATATGCAGGAAGGACCTGTCATACTCACAGGCCTCTGCCACGAAATACTTACTGCTGCCCAGGCCGGAACTCCCTCCCAACCCTGGCACCTCACCTCCAATTACAAAACTGGGGTCTTCCCCCGCCTCCTTGAGGAGGGTGGCGACCATGGCGGTAGTAGTGGTCTTTCCATGGGTACCACTCACGGCAATCCCCACCTTATCTCCCATCAATGAACCCAGCATCTGGGCATATTTAATTACCTGCAGGCCAAAACCCTTGGCCTTCTTCAGGTCTGGATTATCCTCTTGTACGGCGGCCGAGATTACTACCAGTCTAGCCTGGGGGCTGAGCCAGGAGCCGTCCTGTCTCAGGGTTATTTTGGCCCCTAACTCCTCCAGATGGAGTAGAGACTGGGAGGGTTGCATGTCGGAACCATGCACTATGCACCCGCCTTTCATAAGCACCTTAGCCATACCGCTCATACCAGCACCACCAATCCCTATGAGATAAACCAGAGACCCCTGCAACGCCGATAGTACACCCGCCTCTAAAGCGCCTGTGGTGATAAACTCTGACATACCCTCTCCCCTTTTTGATGCCCGCGGTCTAACCGCCTGCCACCCTCAAGGAGTTCCAGCATGCACTGTATGACCTCCTGCGTAGCGGAAGGTTTGCCCATAGCCCTTGAGGCCTGACGCATCCCCTGGAGCCTCTCTCCATCCGTAAGGATCTCCAGGAGTAACTTCGTAAGCCCCTGGGCCGTAAGGTCCCGCTCTTTTACCACCACTGCCGCCCCTCTAGCGGCAAGTTCCTCCGCATTACTATACTGATGTCCATCGGCACTATGAGGATAAGGTATCAACACGGCAGGTAACCCCCAGGCAGTAATCTCTGCCAGGGTAGTTGCCCCTGCCCTGGACAGTACCAGGTCAGCAGAAGAATACGCCGTGCCCATATCCACGAGAAAATCAAACACGCCATCCTCCATACCCAGTCTCTCGTAGGCCCTCTTCACCCTTGCATAACCCTCTTTCCCTGTGGAGTGGATAACCCGAAGCCCTGTCACCCTCTCCTTCAGTAGGGGAAGGCCTTCTATCATCACATCATTAATAGCCCTTGCCCCCTGGCTGCCTCCTAAGACCAGAAGGGTAGGGTCTTTGCCTCCCAACCCGGCTATTCCGCCTGAGGCGGATTGGTCCGCCTGAGGTGGAGTAGTAGGTTGCCGTCCAAAAAGTCCTTCCCTCAATGGAGTACCCGTAAAGCGGAGCCTCTCTCCACAAGAAAGCCACCGCTCCGAGGCCGTCCAGTGGCACAAGACAAGGCCCGCCCATGGGGCAAGAAACCTGGTCGCCTTCCCTGGCACCACGTTCTGTTCCAGCAAGAGGACGGGTACCCTTCGTATATAGGCACATATCACCGGAACCAAAGAGGCATAACCTCCTAGCCCAAAGACCACGTCCGGCCTCAGCTCTCTCCAGTACCAGAGACACCTGAGAAAACTCACCACAAAACTGATAAGGAACATTGTCATCCCGATTAAAGAACCTTTCCAGGCCCTGGCCTTTGTCTTAAAGAACTTGTAACCCTTTCCTTCCAGACACCGTTCTTCCAGGGCGTTACCCGTGCTGACAAAGCATATCTCCGCCTGGGGATAGCGTGCCTTAATCCCCTCAGCCACGGCCAGGCCAGCCATAATATGACCACCCGTTCCACCTCCAGCAAAGACAACCCTCAAGAAATCCCACGCCTTTGATAAGGGTGGCCTTTCCACCCCGGCGTCCCCCTCACCGCACCCTGGACCTTACTGGTGCAGGGCACACATGCCCCTGTAGATTTCCTCACCAAGAAGCCTGGTCTCCAGGAAAGCACTCCTTCTTTCTCCTGAGAATGTATAGAGATATTTAATAGCAGTCCCACCGCCGCCATGGAGAGTAGGAGGGAAGACCCGCCTGAGCTAATAAAAGGAAGCGGTATCCCTTTTGTTGGCACACAACCCAGCACCACTGCCATATTAAAGGCCGCCTGGTAGCAGAGCATGAAGGTTAATCCCAGGGCAAGGATTTGCCCAAAGGTCTCGGTCGCCCTCAAAGAGACCCTTAGCCCCTGCCATGCCAGGAGGGCAAAGAGTAAGACTACGGAGAAGGTGCCTGCAAACCCCAGTTCCTCCCCCAGGGTGGCAAAGATAAAATCACCACTACACTCGGGGAGGAAAAACAGCTTCTGATAACCCTTTCCCAGGCCATCCCCAACGGGCCCACCCGAACCCAGGGCTATCCAGGACTGGATAATGTGGTAGCCTGCCCCCGAGGCATCGCTCCAGGGGTCCATGAAGGCCAGTACCCTGGCCTTCCTGTAGGCGGCATGATGTATGAGAAGGAAGAGGATGGGGACAAGGGCCATCGCAGCGCCACCCACATAGACCCACCTGCTCCCGGCCGCTATTAAGAGCATCATGCCGAGGACGGCCATAAACCCGGCAGTACCAAAATCCGGCTCAAGTACCGTAAGGACGGTAAAGCCCATCACGGCCAGCAGGGGGAACAAGAAACCCCTCAAGAACTCTCGCATCCTCCCCTGATACTTAGAGGCCCATCTAGCCATAAATATCACCAGTACCAGCTTGGCAAACTCTGAGGGCTGAAACCCTATCATAGGCCCCAGCCTTATCCACCTCCTGGCCCCGTTCTGGAGGGTCCCTATGCCCGGAACCAGTACCAGCACGAGCCCGGAGAGGGCCAGGGCAAGCCATACGTACCACAAAGACTCCAACCTCCTGTAATCAAAACAAAGGAGACCGACCATGGCCCCTGTACCCAGGCCGAGGGCAACCATGTGCTTCAGAAGGGCAGAGGAATCACCCCTTTGTCCGAGGGAACTAACCCAATCGGAGCTGTACACCATCACTATTCCTATCCCTAGGAGACAACCCGTCAACCCCACCACTACGCCTCCCGGCTCTGGCAACCTCATAGTCCTATCCTGAAAATCAGGAGTCCCAAGAAGCCCATGACGACTGCAACTATCCAGAACCTCACAGTTATCTTGGACTCAGGCCAGCCTATGAACTGAAAATGGTGATGCAGGGGGGCACAATAAAAGACCCTCCTGCCCGACAATTTAAATACCGCCACCTGGAGAAATACCGAAAAGGCCTCCAGCATAAAGACCATCCCTATGAGTATGAAAAGGAGTTCCTGCTTGAGCAGGAGTGCGACCACTGCCAGTACCCCTCCCACACTTAGAGAGCCGACATCCCCCATAAAGGCCTGTGCCGGAAACCCGTTGTACCATAGGAACCCCAGCCCTGAACCAACCAGGGCGGCACAAAAGACGCTGAGCTCTTTGGCCCAGGGTATATGATTAATCCCCAAAAATAGGCTCGTCTCCCTGTCTCCCAGGGCATAGGCCACAAAGCTGAGCGACAGGCTGGCCAGTATCGTACAGCCTATGGCCAGGCCATCTAGCCCATCCGTAAGGTTTACCGCATTAGAGCTCCAGGCCACATAAAACATCGCCACTACCACGTACAGGTATCCAAGCTCTACGTCTTCCCTGAGAAAGGGCAGGTTAATGCCCGTGCCTATCCCAGAACTCTTGAAGTGCTGATATATGGCAATACCCAGGATTAGGCCCAGGGCCAGCTGAAAGGACAGTTTGGTCCTGTCACTCATGCCAAAGCAATTTTTTACGGTCAGTTTCAGATAGTCATCTGCAAAACCCAGGACGCCGAGTCCCGCGGCCGTCATAAACAGGAGACCTATGGAGTAGTCCTTGACGTTACACCACAGGGCCGCAGAGAGGAAAAGGGCGAGGAGGATTATTATCCCCCCCATGGTAGGGGTATTCCTCTTATTTGCGTGGAGGTCACGAAGTTTTTCAGAATGGGTCTTGGACGTGTCCTCTCTCACCTGGTATTCCCCAAGCTTTCTAATAACCTTCGTCCCAAGGAGTAGACTAACCAGAAAGGCCGTAAGTGCCGCCAAACTAGCCCTTAAAACGGTATCTTCCAGAGGACTGCCAGGTATCTGTGTTGAAAACAAGTAACTGTACATGTTTAGTATCAAGCCGGCACTCTTTCTTCAGACAAGGCCAGGGCCTTATTACCATCCGCCTGGGCCATATCTGATTGAGGCTGACCTTGTAAAAAAAGTGGACTGGAGAAATGTTCTTTCAAACGGATGCACACCTCTTCTAAACGCATGCACCTGGAACCCTTCAGGAGGACGGTATCCCCCTCCTTTAGATACGTCGTGGCTGCATTACAAACCTCATCAAGATTGTTGCAGACCTGTATCTGCCACCTTGCCATCCCGGCCTCCAGGGCACCCCTTGCCACCTCAGCGGCAAAGCGCCCCGTTACCAGGAGGAGATCTACCTCCGCTGCCACAACCCTCTCTCCCAACTCCACGTGGAGGTCTACCGCCTCCTTCCCCAACTCTGCCATATCCCCGCAGATAAGACATTTTTGCCCGGAGACGTTCATGCGTGATAACTCCGCAAGGGCGGCAAACATACTGGCAGGATTGGCATTGTAGGCATCGTTTATAATGGTCACACCACCTACACGGTGTTTTTCCATCCTCATAGGGGGCAGACGGAAATCCGCCAACCTCAGACTGAGTTCCCCCAGGTTAAGCCCCAGACTATACCCTACCGCCAGGGCAGCCAGGGCGTTGTAAACGTTATGGATCCCTGGTGTATTCAAAAAAACTTTGTGGCGCCCATTAACGGTAAAAGAAAGCCCCCCTTCCTGCTCCTCTAGCTCGGTACCCCTGATATGCGCCCCCTCACCAAGACCAAAACTGATAAACCGTCCCGGGAAAGTCTTGGCTATCCATTGACACCACGGGTTGTCCGCATTAAATGCAAGGTACCCACCCTGGTTGATATTCTCTATGAGCTCCGCCTTGGCCCTGGCTACCCCCTCCACGTCCCCCAACCCTTCCAGGTGTGCCTCAGAGACATTGGTAATGACCCCAATCTCAGGTTGCGTCATCCAGGACAGCCAGCGTATCTCCCCCGGGGCACTGGTGCCCATCTCAATAACCGCCAGCTCATGGTAGGGCTCCATTTGAAAGAGGCTTAAGGGTACGCCCACAAAATTGTTATAATTCCCAGGAGAGCTAACCATACGGAAGGAAGGGGAAAGGAGGTGATGCAGCATCTCCTTTGTGCTGGTCTTGCCATTGGTACCAGTAACTGCTACTACCTTCACAGGGAGCTTTTCTTTGTAGTATCTGGCCAGCCTGCCCAGGGCCTCTATGGTATCCTTTACCTCCACTACCAGGACGTTGGCCAGGACGTCTGAAGGAACGTCACCTACATCCCTTGAGATTAGAAGGCCCCCTGCCCCTTTTGCCAGGGCCTGAGGTATAAAGGCATGACCGTCGTACTTCTTCCCGGAGATGGCCACAAAGAGTTCCCCTGCCTTTAGGAGCCTTGTGTCCGTGGACACCCCGCTCAAGAGGAAGTCCTTTTTACCGCCCTTGTGAATGCCTTTAACTGCCTCTACAATCTCCCAACCCCAGAGGGCTTCCATCAGGTCTCTCCCATGCAGGGGTCTCTGATTAATCAGGGACACCCTGCGACTGTCTTACTTATTCCCGCGAGGCACCGGCGGATGACAGCACCGCAGACATTAGCGGCCGCTCCGCAGACGCCATCAAGGCCTCTTCCTCACAGTGAGGACAAACCACATGAATTACGTCCACTCCTGTCTCTCTCACTAATGCCCTGAATTCAAGAGAGGTGTCTATCCACTCCCCAAACTTTTTTACCCTATCACATACCTTGCATTCTAAGAGCATCTCAGTCCTTACCTCCGTCTAAACATTAGACATGCGTAGGGGCGAACGGCCGTTCGCCCCTACTATAGAGACCCTGCATGCTGTAATTCCTCCACCGCTAGGGGAATGGCCTCTGCCGCCTTTCCCCTGGCGGTCCCCTTAGAGAGCACCTGTCTCACTACCTCCACATCATCAAAGGGGATAATGAGTTTCCCCAGGTCCTGGGTCTGCTCATGCCCCTTACCGGCTATAAGTACCACGTCTCCCTTTACGGCCTGGGAAAGGGCCTGCTCTATGGCCAGGCGTCTGTCTGGCTCTACCCTGTAAGACTTGCCACTGATGCCCCTCTCTATCTCCTTGATAATCTGCATGGGAGGCTCACTGCGGGGATTGTCACTGGTAAGCCAGAAGCGGTCTGCATACCTCTCTGCCATCTGGCCCATCAGCGGCCTTTTCCCCCTGTCCCTATCCCCACCGCACCCAAAGACCAGCAGCAGGCGGTTCTCCACCAGCGGTCTCAGGGTCTCCAGTGCCACCTCCAGGGCATGGGGGGTGTGCGCGTAGTCTATAAAAATATGGAAACCCGGCACTGGTATCCGCTCTAGCCTCCCCGGAGGGCACTCCAGGGATTCTACCCCTCTCTTAATCTCTGATAGCCCTATACCCAGGGCATGTGCGGTCGTAGATGCGGCCAGCAGATTATAGAAGTTGTATTTTCCAATTAGAGGGAACCTCACCAGCAGTTCTTCCTTCCCATCTGAGAGCATCACCTCTGTCCCCTCCAGGGAGGCGCCCTGAATCTCTCCCCGTATCCCCTTATTAGCTTTTGGATAGTACCAGAGTACCTGGGCCCTGGTCTGCTGGGCCAGGTACTGGCTGGACGCATCTTCTGCATTAAGCACCGCTACGGCCTCGGGAGAAAGGCTGCGGAAGAGAATGGCCTTGGCCTCCCTATAGGTCTCCATATCTTTGTGATAGTCCAGGTGTTCCTGGCTTAGATTGGTGAAGATGGCCGCCTTAAAATCTATCCCATGCACCCTGTGTTGTGTCAGGGCATGGGAGGAGACTTCCATGACCACGTGAGTAACCCCGGAGGTCCACATCTCTTTGAAGAGGCCGTGGAGTTCCAGGGATTCCGGGGTAGTGTGGCTGGAGGGTATGCACCTCTGGCCGGTAGAACACGTTACAGTCCCTATAAGGCCCACCTTCTTTCCAGAGGCCTCCAGGATGGAGCGAAGGAGGTAAGAGATGGTAGTCTTACCATTAGTGCCAGTAATGCCTATAAAGGTTAGATACTTTGAAGGCTCCCCATAGAAACGACTGGAGAGACAGGCCAGGGCCTTTCTGGAGGAGGGGACCACTATCTGGGTAAGGCTACCGGGGACGGGTAGTGCATCCTGCAGATTCGCCGTGGCTGGCTTCTCTGTAACCAGGGCTACTGCCCCCCTTTCCACGGCCTCGCGAAGAAAGGTGTGCCCGTCGGCCTTAGAGCCCGGTACGGCCACGAATAGGTAGCCAGGTCTCACCTTGCGGGAGTCATAGGCTATTCCAATTATGTCCCTCTCCTGGAAGTCAAAAACCCTAACCCCTTCCAGTCCGTCTAAGGCAGAACAAAGCCTGCTGAGCTTCATGGCTCCTCCTAAAACCAGGGATTAGGGGTCAGGGATTAGGGACCAGGGAAAAAGATTGCTAACCCCTGGCCCCTGACCCCTAACCCCTAGTTCGCTATCCCATGGCGCAGTAGACGCCAGTCTCTAAATAATTCAAAGACCTCCTGATAATCTCCCTTACTACTGGAGCAGACACTGTACCACCGTAGTGGGCCCCGCGGGGCTCGTCTATCATCACTAACACACAGAGCCTGGGTTTTTCTGACGGGGCATACCCTATGAAAGAACTGACGTAGCCTGCTCCACCATAACCACTGCCATCCGACCTGGGTTTCTCGGCAGTACCCGTCTTTCCAGCCACGGCGTACTCCGTAAGGCCGGCCTTCTTTCCCGTCCCTTCCTCCACTACCCTGGTAAGGATGCGGGTTATCTGACGTGCCATATCTTCATTCAAGACCCGATGCACATACCTGGGTTCAAACCGTTTTGTCTCTCCGCCCTTACTATCGCCCAGGGCCAGTACAATCCTTGGTCTAACTAGATTCCCTCCGTTAGCCAGGGCACAGAAGGCCGTGGTTAGTTGTAGCGGGGTTACCGTCACCTCGTGTCCCATGGCTATAGAGGCAAGGGAAAGGCTTGTCCACTTGGAGAGGGGGTACAAGACACCTGATGTCTCTCCAGGAATCTCTATCCCCGTGGGGGTACCGAGGCCGAAGAGCCTTAAATCGCCGTAGAGCTTGCTGGGTCCCTCTAACATGGCCAACTGGGCCATGCCGATATTACTGGAGTAGACGATAATCTCTTCCAGGGTGAGGTTTCCGTAAGGGTGGACATCGTGCAGTACGCGCCTCCCGATGGGGAAGACCCCGTTGTGGCAGAAGAAGACGTCGGAGGGACGGGCAAGCCCACGCTTCAATACCCCGCTGACTACTAGAGGCTTAATAAGAGAACCTGGCTCGTAACAATCGGTTACTATCCTGTTCCTGCGATGCTCCGGGGACGAATCCTGAAAACGGTTGGGGTCAAAGGTGGGGCGGTTGGACATGGCCAGGACATCCCCTGTCTGTGGGTCTATGGCTACGGCCATAGCAGACTGGGGACTCCATTGCTCGCAGGCCCTATCCAGCTCTTCTTCCAGGATGTGCTGTATGGTTACGTCCACGGTAAGGGTAACGTTATTGCCGTCTTGAGGGGCGCTTAAAACTGTCCCACCCGTAAAGATGGGCCTCTGCAACCCGTCCTGAGCGGTCACCATGTATCCGGGGGCACCTGCAAGCTCCCTGTCAAAGACCAACTCAATCCCCTCCAGCCCCCTTCCATCAATATCCACAATGCCAAGCACCTGGCTCAGGAGGCTACCACACGGATAAGACCTGATAGTCTCAGGGAGTACGCCTACGCCCTTTATTGCCAGGTCCTTAACGTCCTGTATCTCCTTAGGGCTGGCCTTTCTCTTAAGCCATACAAACCTCTTTTCCTTGTCAAGGAGGGTCTGCACCTTATCTGGCCCCATCCCCAGGACCTTGGCAAGACCTTTAGAGACCTCCTCTTTATCCTCTGCCTCTGCGGGGTTGGCATATACAGAGTTTACCTGCAGGGTCTGGGCAAGCGCCTTCCCGTGACGGTCAAGGATGTCGCCCCTGCGGGCCGGTATCTCTATCCTCTTAGAGTGCTGTGCCTCCGCCAGGGCATCGTATTTCCTGTGCTCCAGTATCTGGATGCGACCAAGCTGTATCGCCAGGCCCAGATAGGACACAAAAAGTATTATTATGAAAAGATACGTCCTCATGCCTTGATGCCTATCCGCCTCAGGCGGAGGGACTTCTCGCTGAAGGTGCTGTGACACCGCCTGCACGTCCAGAGTTCTATATCTGGAGAATAACTGTAACCCTTCTGAAGGCCAGAAAACATGAAGTCCTCGCCCTTACAATTCGGGCAGTATAGCGCTGTTAGTCCCGGTAAATCTCTAGCGGCCATCGGCAACCTCAAACCCTTTTGAGCCTTTGAACTTTTGAACCCTTGAACCATTAAACTTTTATCTTTTCGCACTACCGTCTTGAGTCTGATGCCTTTCTTTCGTTCCGCTCAAGGACAAGCTTAGGGTTATCTTTCTTAAGGTCCCCTTTTCCGGGAGGTGATAACTCAAGGCCCATGTCCTCCAACCTCTGGAGGATTTTCTGCGGAGACCTCAGTGAACTCACTTCGCTCCCCAACTCCTGGTTCTTTTCCTCCAGGTAAGCCTTTTTCCTCTCCAGGGCCGTTACCTTGTAGCCCATCCTCACAATCCCTTTAGACTCCCAGAGCACAACCATAGCCATTCCCACCGAGATAAATATCAAGAAAAGCACCCTTATCAGGAGCACCCTAAATCCTCTCCACGGCCCTGAGTTTGGCGCTCCTACTGCGTGGATTCTCCCGCACCTCTTCCTGAGAGGGCCTGATGGGTTTCTTGGTCAAAAGCCTGTATATCCCCCCTTTAAAGCCCTCCAGAAAGGAGTGCTTCACGATGCGGTCTTCCAGGGAGTGAAAACTTATGGCCACCATCCTGGCCCCTGGCCTGAGGTACTGATACACTGTGGACAGAAACGCCTCCAGGCCTCCTAACTCCCTATTTACCGCAATGCGGAGGGCCTGAAAGACCCTGGTGGCGGGGTGTATCCTCCTCTTGCCCCTGGGCACCGCCCTTTCTATAAGAGAGGCCAACTGGGTAGTAGTCTCAAGTGGTTCCTTCCTTAGGTATGTCTTAATGGCCCTGGCTATCCTCCTGGACCACCTCTCTTCCCCGTAGTCCCAGAAGAGCCTTGCCAGTTCCTCTTCCTTGAGCCGCCTTAGTAGTTCACCTGCCGTGGGGCCAGAAGTCCTGTCCATCCTCATATCCAGCGGCCCCTCACACTGGAAACTGAACCCCCGCTCCGGCCTGCCTAATTGATAAGAGGAGACGCCCAGGTCTAATAACAGCCCATCCAGCCCCCTTGCGCCTGCGGTGCTGCTGCCTATTTCCGTCTCCTGGAGTATCTGGCCAAGCCCGGCATAATTGGAGTGGAACAGCCTGAACGGGTTACCGGCCTGGGAAAGGAATCCTCTTGCCACTTCAATAACCTCCGAGTCTCTGTCTATGCCTATAAGGAGCCCTGAAGGGCCTATTTCTCTAAGGATGGCCACGGCGTGTCCCCCTGTACCCAGTGTGCAATCCGCTATGACTTTTCCGGGCCCTGGCCTTAGCCAATCCAGTACCTCCCTCAGCATAACGGGCTGATGAAGCGGGGGCTGTAAACCCACTCCCTGTCCTGGTCCACCGCAGTCTCCCGTTTCCAGTTCTCAGTCCTCCGTTAGCAGTTTTTTGCTCTTAGTTTTCGGTCTTCCGACAACTGACAACTAACAACTACTTTCCAGCCCCGCCTAAAACCCCATAGATTACTGCATCAATCCGACCCTTTCTCTCCTCATCCACAGATTTCCATTTGCTGGCGTTCCACAACTTTACCACGTTGCCCAATCCGGTAAACACCACAGTACCCTCTAAACCTGCAAACTCCTTTAGCTTCTGTGGTATAATAATCCTCCCCTGGGAGTCACACTCCACCATATACGATCCACCGAGCAAAGAATCCTCTATCTCCTCCCGCTCCGGCGAAAATGGACGTTCCTGAATTTTATTCACGAATTGCTCCCAATGTACCGGTGTGAAGAGGAAGAGGCACTGCTTTGTCCCGCGAGTAATGTGAAAACCCTTGCCGTATTTCTTCTCCACGGCCGCCTCCCTGAAGGTGGCAGGTATGGCCACGCGGTTCTTCTCATCCAGCACATGTTCAAAGCTGCCGTATAGCATATATGGGCTTTCTCACCACTTATCCCCACTTTACACCACAGGAATTTAATCATTGTTTCTCCATTAGTCAACAGCTTTTTTTAAATATTTTTGCGGTCAGGCTATATATCATATTTTACTGGTGAAACTATACAATATATGGTATGATTTTCAAGGAAAATCTTTTGGTTTTTTTTCTGTTGTCTCTGCCCTTTCTGTAGATAAAATAAAAACATGGAGTGTGGCAAAAAACTATCTTTGTACGACTACCCCCTGCCAAAAGAATACATCGCCCAACACCCCCTGCCTAAAAGGGACGCCTCAAGGTTAATGATACTCCACCGCGACTCAGGAAAACTGGAGCATCGCCACTTCTGGAACCTCCCGGAGTATCTCAGGGAGGGGGACTCCCTTGTCCTGAATAACTCAAGGGTCATCCCTGCCAGATTAGTGGGAAAGAGGTCCACGGGGGGGAGGGCGAAACTCCTCATGATAGAAGAAGTAGAGGCGTCCACCGGCAGATGGAGGGTGCTACTGGAGACCAGGGGGATACCCCAGGAGGGAGAAGAACTGGACGTAGAAGGGGGAAATCTCAAGGGCCGCCTGATTGGCAGAACCTCTTCCGGACAGTGGGTCATCCAACTGGGGCCGCAAAGGGACCTCAAAGAGGTGTTGGAGAGGGTAGGCAGGATGCCCCTCCCTCCCTACATAAAGAGGCCACCGGAGAGGGACCCCTATCTATCGCAAGACAGGGAGCGGTACCAATCCGTTATTGCCACCCAACCCGGCTCCATCGCCGCCCCCACGGCCTGCCTGCACTTCACCAAAGAACTCCTGCAAGAGGTCTCCCAGAGGGGCGTAGAGATTATCTTCCTGACCCTTCACGTGGGACTGGGGACCTTTATCCCAATCAAGACCCCTGACATCACACAGCATGCGATGGAGAAAGAATATTATGAGCTAGGCCCGGAGGCCGTACGAAGACTCAAAGAGACCAGGAGGCGCGGAGGGCGGATAATAGCCGTAGGCTCCACCTCCCTCAGGGTACTGGAAACGGCAGCGGCAAGGGGTGAACTGTCTCCTTCCAGTGGATGGACTAACCTCTTCATATATCCCCCTTACGAGTTTAAACTGGTGGACACCCTTTTGACCAATTTCCATCTCCCGCGTTCCACCCTCCTCGTCCTGGTCTCTGCCTTTGCCGGGAGGGAGAGGATACTCAAGGCCTACTCCGTTGCCAGGAAGGAAGGTTACCGGTTTTATAGTTATGGAGACGCCATGCTTATACTGTAAAGAGACCTCTGAAAAAGTCGCCGCACCACTTCGTGTCATTCTGAGCGAAGCGAAGAATCTAGTATTTTAAGAGATTCTTCGGTCGCTCCGCTCCCTCAGAATGACAGTAAGTAGGATTTTTCAGAGGTCTCGTAAAGTGAAAACTGAGGACTAAAATCCCTAATGCCTCACAGGACATCAACAACACGCAATCGCCCTTTTAAAGTGATTGGTCTTATGTCAGGGACCTCCACCGATGGGATTTCGGCCTGTCTTGTAGAAATCCAGCCTCCTTCACCAAGGGCACGGCACGCCGTGCCCCTACGCGTGGAGGTACTCTCCCACGAGACCTACCCCTATGAACCTTCCCTGCGGGACAACATACTTGAAATCATCCACCCGTCCACGATGAACCCGACAGGTCTAACAAAGAGGCTGGCGTGGATGAATATCCTCCTGGGTTACAGGCTGGCGGAGGCCGCTAAGGCTATGGCTAAAAAGGCCTCCCTGCCCCTGGACAACGTAGACCTTATAGGTTCGCACGGGCACACCTTCTTCCACTGCCCTGAACCCAGGCCCATCCCTTCGCTTCGCTCAAGGGCAAGGGGCGGCAGCACTACGGGGCGTCGTGGTGGCATCAACCTCTCCACCACCCTCCAACTGGGGGAGCCCTCCGTCATTGCCCATGAGACAGGGGTAACTACAGTGGCGGACTTCCGCATGGCAGACGTGGCCGCCGGGGGGAGCGGTGCACCCCTGGTACCATACGTGGACTACTTATTATTCCAAGACCCAGTAAAGGGCATTGCCCTCCAGAATATTGGCGGGATCGCCAACGTAACCTTCCTCCCACCCTCGGGAGGACTTGATGACATCATCGCATTTGATACGGGCCCTGGCAACATGATAATTGACCGCATAATCTGGCACATCACCCGCGGGGGACAATCCTTTGACGAAGGGGGCAGGCTCGCCCAAGAAGGCAGGGTAAACGAAAAACTCCTCTCCCAACTCATGGGGCATCCCTTCCTCCAGAAGCCTCCGCCCAAGAGCACGGGGAGGGAGGAATTCGGCCACTCCTTTGCCGATAACCTCTATTCCAGGACAGACCCGGGAGATGCACTCTCCCTCCTTGCCACGGTAACGGCCTTTACCGCCAGGAGCATTGCAGAGGGGTATAAAAGGTTCATAATACCCCACCACCCGCTTCACGAAGTCTTCCTGTACGGAGGCGGGGTAAGGAATCACACGCTGGTAAGATTCCTCAAGGAGTACCTGCCCTCAGTCCCTGTCAGGAGTATAGAGGAACTAGGTATCCCCACCCAGGCCAAGGAGCCGATGAATTTTGCCGTGCTGGCCTACGAGGCGATGGCTGGCCACCCCGCCAACGTCCCCAGTGCAACAGGGGCAAGGGACAGGGTCATCCTGGGAAAGATAGTGCCTGGAAGGAACTGGAAGGATTTGATATAAAAAGACAAATGGACACCGTGGCCAAAAAACAACCCGCCCGCAAGGCCACACTGCTTGGTCTGTATGGCAATACCTTCCTGTTTGTCATCAAGCTTATTGTAGCCCTTAAATCGGGCAGTCTCATCATACTTGCAGAGGCGATGGATTCATTTACGGACATTGTGACCTCCATCGCCGTCTATATCAGTGTCCGGGTCTCGGCCAAAAAGGCCGACGAGGGACACCCCTTCGGACACCATCGGGCAGAACCCATCTCTGGCCTCATTGTGGCCGTGATTGCCGGCATGGCAGGGATGGAATTGATTCACATGTCCATTACGCGCCTCATCAGCGGAGAGGCCGTGAGTTTTGGCATCGCCCCCTTGCTGGTACTCCTTGTCACCATCGGCACAAAGGCCTCTATGAAACAGTACCTGGAAAATGCCGGCAGAAAGGCCAACAGCCCAGCCCTCCTTGCCAGCGCCAAGGATTGTAAAAACGACGTACTGGTGGCCTTCGGAGCCCTCATGGGGATGACGGGGGCCTATTATGGATACTACCTCCTTGACCCCATTCTTGGCATGGTGGTCAGCCTCTGGATTATCCGCACAGGCTACTCCATCGGTGTAGATAACATAGATTACCTCATGGGCAAGAAGGCTAGTGAAGAACTTATAAAAGAATTAAAGAAGAAGGCCCTGGGGATTGAAGGGGTGAAAGGGCTGAACGAGGTGAAGACCCACCACGTTGGGAACTATGTCCACGTAGAGATACACATAAACGTGGACGGGGAGACCCCCACCACCGAATCCCACCGTATAGGCAAGGAGGTACAAAGGGCGCTGGAATCCCTTGAGAGCGTGGACAAGGCCTTTGTACATATTGACCCGTGGCTTCCCAGGAACTAGGGGGTAGGGAGAGGCCATTGTAAATTGGAAATTGTAAATTTGAAATTTTAAATTTACAATTTCCAATTTACAACCTTCTTGGCCATCGCCAGGGGATATGGGGCAGTAAAAGAGATGAAGCAAACTGAAACAAGCCCCTCTAGTAGGGGCACGTTGCAACGTACCCCTACATACAATCTGTAAGGAGGGCTCTAAATTCTTCTAGTGTACTTTTGGGAAGACGGTTACTAAAGGACAATATCCATGCAGAGGTATCAACCAGTACATGCCCGTTATTACTCACCCTGTCTTAATCTTTCTAGTTTCCTGAGGGTTAGGTCTAATTTAAAACGACCAAGCCTGGATAAGAGACGTTCCCTGCGCCTCTGTCTTATTAACTCTTTAAGGGAGACGTCTATGGTCTCCTTTTTGCTCTTCGCCCTAGTAAGCCTCATGGCCTCTTCTAAGAGCTTAATGTCTATGTCTAAAGTTGTTCTCATCGTGCATCATCTCCATGCATATATTTAACAGCCTTTATTATGCGTGTCAAGAGGGTTCCTATGGGTATCCCTAACCGCTCCAAACTCCTGACGGAGAGACAAAACCCCCGCACGAGGGACATAGACACAAAGGGCACCCTGGAGATTGTAGATATAATCAACCGGGAGGACAAGCTGGTCCCCACAGCCGTAGCCAGGGAGCGGAAGCAGATTGCCAGGGCGATAGATATGGTGGTGGATTCCTTTAGGAAGGGAGGGAGACTCTTTTACGTCGGGGCGGGCACCAGTGGCAGATTAGGCATCCTTGATGCCTCAGAGATGCCACCCACCTTTGGTACCCCGCCAGGTCTGGTTAGAGGTCTAATAGCAGGGGGCAAAAAGGCGGTCTTCCGTTCCGTAGAGGGCGCAGAAGATAAACTGCTTGAAGGGGCAAGGGTAATACGTCTATGTAAAGTAAGTCCAAAGGATACGGTAATGGGCATTGCGGCAGGCGGAACGACCCCTTATGTAAAGGCCGCCCTCGCCGAGGCCCACCGCCAGGGAGCAAAGACCATCTTTCTCGCCTGTGTGTCCAACACGAGACTGGATTCCCCGGTGGACATAGTCATCAGGCCCGTCACCGGCCCAGAGGTGATTACCGGCTCCACCCGCATGAAGGCCGGTACGGCCACCAAGCTGGTACTCAACACCATTACCACGGGAGCCATGATTAAGATGGGGCGGGTGTATGGGAATCTTATGATAGACCTTCTGGCCACTAATAACAAACTGGCAGACAGGGCAGAACGGATAGTCATGGAGGTTACTGGCCTGGCACGAGGCGCCACAAGGGACCTCTTGAAGAAAGCCCACGGCCAGGTCAAGACTGCCCTCCTCATGCACCTGCAAAAACTGGATTACAAGGCGGCCAGAAAACGACTGCTCTTGCACGAAGGTTTTCTACGCAAGGCCCTTAATGCGGATTAGAGGGAGGTGAAATCTCTTCTTACTGGAACTGCTTTTGTAACTCCGTGGAACGCACGCTTATAATCTCCGTGCCTTCTTCAATGCCACATTCTATTCCCATGCAGGACATAACAGATTTTAACCTGACAAGGGTATCCCGGTCCCGCTCTTTAGCTGAGTAAAACCTGAATGCCTTACCTGAGACGTGGGGGAAGAAATTATCTCCCAGCCTTAGGCCTTTAATAGAACGAAATATCCTCCAACAACGAAGAAACGATATTACAGCGTTGTCACCTTGCCCCCACAGCATTGTGGGAGCAGCAGTCATTTTGTTGTTCACTTTGTTATTCACTTTCTTAAACTGTTTAAATCAAATGTAATTGGAACATAAGGAAAGAGAGGGAAGTTAATAAATAGCGGGAAGACCGGAAGCCCCCAACTTCAGTCCGCCCGAACGATGGCGGACTTGCAGCCTAAACGTGCTAGATTAACCTTCTGCAGTAGAATCCTATGTCCATAAAGCAGACCCATTATAATACAAAATCGTGTTGCGTCAACAAAATATTTTGTGAAAGGTGTTGAAAGAAAATTCCCCAGGGGCAAGATGTAGTGTAAAATTGTGCAATCTAACCAATTTACTTTCAGGCAGCCCATGCTATATTGTCCATGGGAGAGAGGCATAGGGAACTAAATGGATGTAAGAAGGTATAAATTTCTGGTGGCGGGCGAGTGGAGGGAATCTGGCGAGTCCCTTGAGATAAAGAACCCTTACAATGGGGAAGTGGTGGGCATCACCTCCAGGCCGACTGAGGGAGACGTTGAAGAAGCCGTTTATAGTGCTGAGGCTGTGGCAAGAGAGATGGCCTCTCTTCCCACCCACCGGCGGGCAGAAATCCTCTCCCGCATAAGAACCGGCATTATAGACCGCAGGGGAGAGCTGGCCGAGACTATTACCCTGGAGGCAGGCAAGCCTATCTCAGATTCCAGGATAGAGGTAGAGAGGGCCGTCCTCCTCTTCCAACTTGCCATAGAGGAATGCAGGCGGATGGGTGGTGAGTTAATCCCCCTGGATTTACTGGAGGGGGCCAGGGGACGCCTGGCACTGATGAGGCGATTCCCCCTGGGGCCTGTCTTAGGGATTACCCCCTTCAATTTCCCATTGAACCTCGTCTGTCACAAACTGGCCCCTGCCCTGGCTGCGGGGAACCCGACAATAATAAAACCCGCCTCTGCTACGCCGCTGACCGCACTTATCCTGGCAGAGATAGTCCAGGGGTCCGGGATACCATCCGGTGGACTCAGTGTCTTACCATGTTCAGGGGCACAGGCCGAGGGGATGGTTAGAGACGATAGACTCAGGTTACTCACCTTTACCGGGAGTGCGCAAGTCGGCTGGTACCTAAAGGGCATGGCTGGAAAGAAACGGGTGGTGCTGGAATTGGGTGGGAATGCGGGGGCCATAGTAGATGAGGGCACAGACCTGGGATATGCGGTACAGCGATGCACGTACGGGGGTTATGTCTATAGCGGGCAGACCTGCATATCCCTCCAGAGGATATACGTCCATAAGGGTATTTACACCCAGTTCCTTTCTAAACTCATGGAGAGTGTCAAGGCCCTAAAGACGGGTGACCCGATGCAAGAGGAGACCAGAATCGGACCCCTCGTCTCTCAAGGGGCAGTGGAAAGGCTGGACGGTTGGGTAAAAGAGGCCTTATCACTGGGGGCCTCGGCCCTTGTGGGCGGTAAGCCCGTCTCAGACAGATTCTTTGAGCCGACCATCCTGGTGGATGTCAGTCCTGAGATGACGGTCTGTTGTGAGGAGGTGTTTGGTCCCCTCGTGACCGTATCCCCCTTTGACTCCTTTGAGCAGGCCCTGGAGGAGGTCAACCGCAGTCGTTACGGCCTCCAGGCCGGGGTCTTTACCAGAGACCTCCGGAGGGCATTCCTCGCCTACAAGACATTAGAGGTGGGCAGTGTCATAATAAATGACGTACCAACCTTCAGGGCTGACCACATGCCCTATGGAGGAGTTAAAGACTCAGGACTTGGGCGCGAGGGGATAAAATATGCCATTGAGGAGATGACCGAGCCTAGACTACTGGTACTGAACCTAGGGACCAGGGACTAGGGAAAAATCATTGTAAATTGGAAATTGGAAATTTTAAAATTTGCAATTTACAACTTACAATTTCCAATTCTTTTCCCTCCCCACTCCCTGCAGTTTTATAGCCAAGTCAGGCATTATCTAGTATAATTCTTATAGTAAGGGTTTAACGTGCCGTGCCCTTACCTGGGAAACAAAGATATGCCTTTATATAACCGCAACCTTCAGTCAGGATTCAGGATTCAGAATTCAGGATTTAGAATATTATTTATTTTGACTGTTGCATTCTGTATTCTGAATTCTATATTCTGTATTCCTTCTTCCTACGCCCAGGCCGCACCCTCCCTTGCAGAGCTAAAGAGGAATCTGGATATTCTATGGGTGCTGGCCGCCTCTGCTATGGTGTTCTTCATGCAGGTGGGTTTCACGGCCTTTCAGGCGGGCTCCGTGCAGGCCAAAAATGCCATATCCATAGCACTGAAGAATTTTACTGTAGTTATATTGTGTTCGGTATTTTACTTTCTTTGCGGTTTTGGATTAATGTTTGGAAAGTCGCTGGTGGGGTTGATAGGCACAAATTATTTCTTCTTTGATGGCGTCTCAGGGGTATTTCTGGGCTATGCCTTTGCATTTTTTCAACTGGTCTTCGCCGCCGTAGCAGTTACCATCTTTACCGGGGCCATGGCGGAGAGGACCAGGCTGTCTGCCATAATCTGGTCCAGTATACTGATAACGACGATTATCTATCCTATTTATGGGCATTGGGTTTGGGGTGGCTACTTCCACCATGAACAGGCGGGGTGGCTGGCCAGGCTGGGTTTTATTGACTTTGCCGGTTCTACTGTTGTGCATTCAGTCGGAGGCTGGTTTGCCCTGGCAGGGGCCATGATAGTGGGGCCCAGGATTGGTAAATACAATAAGGATGGCACGGCTAATAAGATGGGGGGACACAATATGCCCCTGGCAACCATAGGGACCTTTTTCCTCTGGTTCGGCTGGTTCGGTTTCAATGGTGGTTCTGCCCTTAAAGTAGATGCCAGCGTGGGCCTGACTATTATGAACACCAACATTGCTGCAGGGGCAGGAGGAGTTACTTGCCTGCTTTTTGGATGGTTAAAAAATCAAAGAAAATTTGATGTAGAAGCAACTTTATTAGGCACACTGGGGGGACTGGTAGCCATATGCGCTGGCTCCAGCAGGGTGGAACCCTGGGGGGCACTGGTTATTGGTATAGTGGCAGGGTGTCTTGTCTTACTGGGAAAGGACTTTATTGAAAAGGTTCTTAAGATAGATGACCCGGTAGGGGCCGTAACTGTGCACGGTATAGGCGGTGCCGTGGGTACCGTCGCCCTCGCCCTTATAGCACCCTTCCACACCCTCCACCACGATAGGCTTATGCAGGTAGGGATACAGTTCCTTGGGGTCACGGTGGCCTTCGCCTGGAGTTTTGGCCTGGGGTTACTATTCTTCTGGGTTGGCAATAAGATAATGAGGCTCAGGGTAAGTCCTGAAGAGGAGGCCAAGGGGCTGAACATCGCAGAGTACGAGGACGTGACCTCCTGGTTGAACTTCGCCAGGATAAGTAAACTCCAGGACCTCACCGTGATGCTTGAAAAGAGGGTACAGGAGAGGACCCAGCAACTTGCCCTCGCCAAAAAATATACGGACGGCATCATCAAGGGCATGAGGGAATCACTGATAGTTACCGATACCCAATGGGATATTAGAGACGTCAACCCCACCCTGGAACTCCTCCTGGGTTACAAGAGGCCAGAACTGCTTGGTAAGCCCGTAAGCATCCTGGTAGACAGAGACGAAGGACTCTTTAAAGAACATACCCTGCAGAAACTCCTGGACGGGGAGGGTATCATCCATGACTACAGCACCAATTTCCTGACCAGAGATAAGCAACCCGTCCCGGTCCTCTTTACGGGCTCCATACTAAAGGACGAGGCTGGACGGCCCGTAGGGATGGTAGGCATTGCCAGGGATATGCGGGAGACCGTCCAGCTTATCCAGACGCTCCAGAGGACTAATGCGGAGTTAGGTGCTTCTAACGAGAGATTCCAGACTGTCATGAGGAGTGTAAGGGTGCCCATCGCCACCATAGATATGAAAAGAAACGTCCTTTCAGTAAATTCTGCCTTTGAGGGCCTGATGGGCTGGAGGCAGGAAGAGGTCTCGGGAAGGAACTTTGACGTCTTACTGGGACTGGCAGTAGGGACTAAAGGGTTCACGATAGAGGGGGCAGTGGGGCCACTTCCAATGTCAGCCACGTGGATGGGTAAGGCGGTGATAATGAACCGTAATGGCAGACAGATTGACGTCTCCTACACAGAGGCCCCCTTAAAGGACTTTAGTGGAAACCCTACGGGTATGGTATGTACCATGGAGGATATCTCCAGAGAGGCAGAGATAGACCGCATGAAGACGGAGTTTATCTCCACCGTCTCCCACGAACTCCGCACCCCGCTTACCTCCATAAAGGGGTACGTGGACCTTATGCTGGAGGGGGATACCGGGCCAGTAAACGAGACCCAGAAAGAATTCCTACAGATAGTGGCCCAGAGTAGTAACAGGCTGACCCAGCTTATTAACGACCTGCTGGACGTGGAGAGGATAGAATCAGAGAAGGTCTTCTTCAAGAAAGAACCCGTGAATGTCGTGCTGGTAATCCACCAGGTCCTTCGTACCTTCCAGAAGGAGATGGAAAAGAAGGGGATACACCTGAAGACTGGGTTTGAGAGGGAGGACCTCGTGGCCGAGGGAGATAGAGGGCGTATAGAGCAGGTATTGGCTAACCTGATAAGCAATGCCATTAAGTACAACAGGCCCACAGGTTGCATAGGGGTATGGGTAAGGCAAGAAAATCACCTCGTACGGATAGACGTAGAAGATAGCGGCATCGGTATCAGTGAGGAAGACCAGCGGAGACTATTTCAGAAATTCTTTAGGGCAGACACCTCCGTTTGGGGTACCGGGCTCGGCCTGGCTATCGTAAAATCTATCGTGGAAAAATTGGGCGGGGAGATAAGCGTTAAAAGCAAATTAGGGGAAGGCACTACGTTTACCATCCGCCTCCCCCTTTGTGGAAGAGATACCCTGGTTTCAAAAGGAGTAATCAATAACCAATGACTGAGGTCAAAAAGATAACGCAGGTGCTCCTGGTAGAGGATGACCCCTCAGTGGCCAGGCTCGTGCAGTTCAAGCTGGAAAAGAACGGCTTCCTGGTTACCATAAAGGATAGGGGTAATGAGGCCATCTTGTGGCTATCCAGCAACAGACCCTCTCTAATCCTCCTGGACCTCATGCTCCCGGATATAAGCGGTTACCAGGTGCTGGAGCACGTGAAGGGCAACCCTACCCTGAAAGACATACCAGTAATAGTCCTGAGTTCCAGGGGACAGAAGGACGAGATAGACAAATGTCTTGCCCTGGGTGCCAGGGAACATATACTTAAACCCTTTAACCCTACGGAATTGTTGGACAAGATAATCTCTATTCTAGGAGAGTAGGGGCGACCGGACGGTCGCCCCTGCAACAAAAAAACCATGCCTAAACGTATCCTCATTGTTGACGATGACCCCTCCATCCTGAACCTCCTTGAGAACTGTCTGTGTAAGAAGTACCTTGTAAGCCTGGCCAGAGACGGGGAGGAGGCCCTCAAAAAGGCCCTGGAGACCTGGCCAGACCTGGTCATCACCGATGTGATGATGCCAAAGAAGAACGGCTTTGAGTTATGCAACGAACTCAGGTTCCATTCTCAGCTATGCGATGTACCCATAATAATGCTTACGGCCCTGGGCAGGGACGAAGACAAGCTCCAGGGCTTCCGCATGGGGGCTGATGACTTCGTAGTGAAACCCTTCTCCCCAGCCGACCTGAAGGAGCGCGTAGACCGTCTCCTGGAGAGGACCACCAGGGCCAGGGAGGCAAAGCTCCCACCCGGGGCGGCCTTGCCGCCGTGGGAGGCCCCAGTGGAGATACCCAAAGGGCGTATATCTACGGGGGTAAAAAAGGTGGACACCCTCCTTGGGGGAGGTCTGCCCATAAGTTCAAACATCCTAATCATCGGACCTATGGGTACGGGCAAGTCCTCCTTCTGCAGGAACTTTATTGTGGAAGGGCTAAGGAGCTACGAACCTTCCCTTTTTGTGGTAGTGGATGACAACCCTGCCCTTGTAAAAGAAAAGATGAACAACCTCCTGGCAAGGCCGCCTCTAGACTTTTATGAGACCAACAAGCTACTGGCCCTGGTAGATGCCAGTTCCTGGGCCTCGGGATTAGAAAGGATACCTGGCGGGCAGACGCTTGATAGTTTTCAGGAGATTAATCACCTGGCCAGGGCCATTGCCGATGCGGGGCTGGAACTTGGACAGAACCCCATTGCCAAGCGGGGGGGAAGGAGGGTAATTGACTCCATCTCTTCCCTGTTTGCCCATTTTGAACTGGCCGTCATCCAGGGCTTCCTCTCCAACCTCATCAGGGCCTCTACTACCCATGGAGGCGTCACCACCGTACTCACCCTGGAAGAAGGCATAGTGGAAGAAAAACTCATCAACAACGTGGAGTACTTCTTTGATGGCGTCTTTGAGACCAGGAAGGAGGGCGGCAACCTGTTTCTAAGGGTAGCCAGCATGAAGTGGTTCCAGGTATCGGACCAGTGGATTAGACTTTAGGTGCAGGGACGACCCGCCTAAGGCTGACAGTCACCCCTACCCTGGTACTAAGGCCGGAGGCAGGGTGTGTTCTTGTATCTTTCTTACGCGTTTACACAGGTCGGCCAGGGTGGTCTCGTCCAGTACCCTGGCTATGGCGTTGCGGACGTCCTCCATGACACTCTTGATGGCGCATGTGGTCTCCTCCGAACACCGCTCATACTCTACAAGGCTGACACAGCTCATGGGTGCCAGTGTGCCATCCAGCGCCCTGACGACCTCCCCCATGGTAATCTTTTCTGGCGGCCTTGCCAGGGCGTAACCCCCCTTTAGCCCCATCTTACTGTAGAGGATACCTGCCTTTCTCAGCGTGAGCAGTATATTCTCAAGGAACTTGGTAGGTAGTTTCTCCCTGGCGGAGATTTCCTTTATCTGCGCCGAATCATTGGGGTGGTTAAGGGCCAGATAGATGAGGGCCCTTAAGGCATAGTCACTCTTTTTAGAAAGCTTCATACAGTCCCATTAAAAGTCTATAGAACTTACATAAATTATAGCCGTAACGTGCCTGTTGTCAACAATTTTAGTTTGCCCTCCAGTATTACTCATATACATCTGTTATACCTCTGTAAGGGGGGGGAGTTCCCCCCTTACCACCCCCAAACTAAAGCTGTTATTAAACCTGTTCCAGTACTTGTCACCCTGAGCGAAGCGAAGGGTCTCTATGTTTGCTCTATCTCGCAGAGGTCTTGACTGTTAGAATGTAAGCAATATACTCAACCTAGTCAGGAACCCTTAAATGAGGCCCCTGGAAAGTTTAAAATTCTGGAGTCCATTGACCGTGTCAATGGTATATTTCCCAGCGACATGGTCGCTGGACTCCATAAATAGAAAGTTTTGCAGAGGTCTTAAAATTTGAGCCAAGGTCCGTGAACGAAACCATAAAGATATTTATAAGCTCCAGGCAAAACGAATTAGAAAATGAAAGAACCTGGGCCAAAGAAGCAGTGGAAGAAACTGGCAGAGACCTGGATAAATGCTTTTTACCTATCCTTGTGGAAGAAAAGCCCACCCCTCCTAGTACCACTACCAACACCCAATGCCATGAGGATTTGAAGGAATCCAAGGCCGTTATATACATCTACTACAAGACCATCTCTGAGATAGTAAAAAACGAATTCCGCTGGGCTAATGAGCGGGGGATACCCATCTTCATCTTCAAGAAAGAGCCACAAGGGAAGGATAGAGCCGATGGTGAACTAAAAGGCTTTGTAAAGAATGAGATCAGACCACCCTCAAGAGAACCTGAAGGGCCTTATGGGATATATGTACATAAAACCTTCGATGGAAGAGATATAAAAGATGAAATAAGAGCCTCACTCAAGAAATACTATCCTACATGGTTTAACTTTATGCCAATCCCTGAAGAGTATCTTCCCTCTAAAGTCTGGCCTGGCAAGCTGGAAATAATAAGAAAAGTTTATGTAAAGCCCCGTTGCTATTCTATGGCCGAGGAAATATTAAAAAGTAAGCGACTATTAATAATCACTGGCCCAGCCCACATAGGAAAGACTTCTATGGGGTTCCATCTGGCAGACTCTTTTCAGAAAAATAATATTTGCCTGCGTTTTCTTGTCTTTCCTGAGAGAGGAGAACTCTATGAGATAGCAAACCACCCCGATAGCATCATTCTCCTTGATGACCCGTTCGGGGGCTCTACATACCATCATAGCCCCATTGGAGACAGGCCTGATATAATTTTAGGGTTAGCGCATAAGAACCACATCATAATAACTTCTAGGAGGGAGGTTCTCGAAGAGGCAGTTAAATACACCAAGCTCCAAGAGAAAAAAGTAGAAGACTACATGATTGAGATGACAGAGGGTGATTATGGCGATGAAGATTTTAAGGTAATACTTAAAAGACATCTCAAATACTACAAGGCAGGCCCAGATATAAGAGCATTGGCCAATAGCCACACATGGGAAATCCTGCAGGAACTGAGATTCCCCCACAATTATGAGCGACTCACAAAAGAAGAATTAAGAAAAGTAATAGAAGGAAAAAAAGATTTCCAACAGGCCCTCAAGGATGCAAAGGAGATAGAAAAAGCCGTAGGTAACTGGTTTGAGGCATGGCTCAGGAAGGATAAAGAGGTGTTTTATTTCCTCCTAATCCTGGCCGTGTATGGCAAAACTGAAGAAGAAGACTTCAAACGAATTTATAAAAAATGTATAAAAAAACTTAACCACGAAAGGGAACTGAGTTTGCCTCTCCCGGGAAATCTTGTACGATTAAGGAAAGACACTGCCTCCTACGTCTCCCAATCTGGTTTCCTACGGCTAGAACACCCAAGTTATAGGAATGGAATAATTAGCGTAATGATAAAGTTATATCTAGATGATACTATATCCGTTCTAAGCGAAATGGTCGGGAACAAAAGTGCCAATGTGCGCTCTCGTACTATTAACACTCTAGTAATGATGGGAGAGTTGTGCCCTAAAAGAGCCCTACCTATTCTGGAAAGGCTGACCAAGGATAAAGTCCGCGATGTGAGTCTTAGTGCCATAGATGCCTTGGGAAAGATAGGAAAGAAACATTCCGGTGAGGTCTTCCCAATACTAGAGAAAATTGTTACTGATAGAGGTAAAGACCCAAACGCCCGTTTTCTTGCCGCTTGCATGCTGGCGGAAGTAGGGAATGAGGAACCCAGTAAAGTCATTCAAGTCCTTGGAAAATTAGCCAAAGAGAAAGATGAAAATATTCGCTGGTGTGCTGCGTGGGCCTTACAAGTGACAGGAGAGGAACATCTTAAAGAGAGTTTGCCTATACTTGAAAAGCTAACCTGGGATAAAGATCCAGGTGTTCGCTCTTGTGTTGCAGAAGCCCTGGAAATAGCAGGGGAAAGACAACCCAGCAAAGTCCTACCTGTCCTGGAGAAGCTAGCCAAAGACAAAGAACCCATTGTGCGATACCATACTAGAATGACCCTTGAAGAGGTGGGAGAGGTACATCCCAAGAAGGTTCTACATATCCTAGAAAAATTATTTAGGGATACAGACTCTGGTGTTCGCTCTAATGCTGCAGAAGCTTTGGAAAAGATTGGAAGGGTACATCGTAGCAAAGTACTACCTATTCTTAAGAGGCTAGCCAATAGCGAAGACCCAAGTGTGCATCTTTCTGCCAGGGAGGTACTTAGAGAGCTAGGGTCGAACAAGAATAAATAATTTCGTGCAAGAACCGACGAGAGAATGACGTAGCGTTTAGGTCAAGGCCATGCCTTGACAGAAGATTGCAGGTTAGGGTGTGCCCCTGACCTACCCTCCTTACGATTGTTTCCCTGGTGGAGGTATTTCTAACCTTTTACAGATTTTTTCCACTAGCCTATTATCAATCTCAACATGACGAGGAACAGCTTCAACTACACCATTAACAGGATTTTGATAAAGGGAGTGCCTTGCCCCCTCTCTCTTAAGAACGCAACCATGAAATCGCAAGTGACGGAGAAATTCGCGTCTTTTCATTCGACAACCAGGGTCTCACGAATTGCGTCATCGGGAATACCTCGCACGGCCTCTTCTAACCTGTCCTGAAGTATAAGCTTAATAGCTTCTTTCAAACTCTCACGACACTCCTCTATTGTTTCACCCTGGCCATTTGCTCCAGGGACTTCAGGACAGTACCCAATGTAGTATTTCTCTCCCTTCTCATAAATTGCAGTGAAACTAACTGACATAGATACTCCTTTCTTCTTAGATTATACACAGAATTGCTTTTTATATTTTGCTAGTGTAGGTGTAGGAACAAGGATACTACACTACGAGACGTAGTGTAGTAAAGGATAGGGTTAAAGTCAAGGCTGTTAGGTTAGAAAAGTACCTTTGGTTTGACAAACTGGCTTTTTCCATTAAAATAGGCCAAGAAAACAAGGGAACGGGTGACAGAAAACAGGTAACAGGCAAAAATCTTTTCCCTGTGACCTGTATCCTGTTCCCTGTAACCTAATTCTGAATGGAGGAAGACTTGAGAGTTGCACTATTAAATCCGCCTTCTTATGCAGATTTTGACGGCGGGGCAGGTTCCCGCTACCAGGCTACCAGGGAGGTGACCAGCTTCTGGTATCCCACCTGGTTATGCTACCCGGCGGGGATGATTGAGGGTAGCAAGGTGATTGACGCCCCGGCAGAGCACCTGACCCTGGAGGAGACCCTGGGTAGGCTGAAGGGCTATGACTTGGTGGCAATCTACACCAGCGCCGCCTCGTTTAACAAGGACGTGCAGACCGCGGGATCCATCAAGGCACAAAACAGTAAGGCACTTGTTGCCATGGTAGGTCCCCATCCCAGCGCCGTACCGGAGGAGTGCCTTAGGGCCTCAAACCACATAGACTTTGTCTGCCGGAGGGAGTTTGACTACACCATAAAGGAGGTGGCAGAAGGTAAGGGGCTTAAAGACGTATCAGGCATCAGCTACCGGAAAAATGGGCAGATAATCCATAACCCTGATAGGGGGCCTATAGATGACCTTGACGCCCTCCCCTTCGTGGTGGAGACCTACAAGAGGGACTTGAATATCCATAACTATCAAATACCCTACCTCAAGAGGCCCTACGTCTCCATATACACGGGGAGGGGTTGTCCTGCCCAGTGTATATTCTGCCTCTGGCCCCAGACCTTTACCGGGAATACCTACAGGGTGAGGAGTCCTCAGAACGTGGTGGAAGAGGTACAGCTCGCCGTCAAGTATTTCCCAGAGGCCAATGAGATATTCTTTGACGATGACACCTTTACTGCCAACCGCTCCAGGGTGCACGAGATATGTAAGGGACTAAAGCCCCTGGGCATCACATGGTCTACCACCAGCCGGGTGACTACCGACCCGGAGACCTTAAAGGTGATGAAGGACTCGGGTCTGCGGCTCCTAGTGGTAGGATATGAATCGGGGAGTCAGAAGATACTAAACAACGTGAAGAAAGGGGTCACGCTGGAACAGGCCAGGGAATTTACAAAGAACTGTAAGAAGCTGGGTATACAGATACACGGGGCCTTTATACTGGGGCTTCCAGAGGAGACAAAGGAGACCATAGAAGAATCAATCAGGTTTGCCAGGGAGATGAACCCTGACACCATCCAGGTCTCTCTGGCCTCCCCCTACCCTGGGACAAAGTTTTATGAGATGTGCCGGGAGAGGGGCTATCTGGTAGAGGAAAATCTGGTGATGGATAGGGGGTATCAGAACTGTTGTGTACGTTATCCCACTTTGAGCCACGAGGAGGTCTTCCGGGCAGTTGAGAGATTCTACAAAAAGTTCTATTACCGCCCCGGGTTCATTTTCAAGATACTTAAAAAGATACTCTTTGACAGAGAAGAGAGGAAACGAATCCTCAGGGAAGGTGAGGAGTTCAAGGAATTCCTCGCCCGCAGGAAGGGACTCGTTAAGGGAAAGAAGTGTTAAATGGAACCCTTAGAAAGAATTATGCCCTGTTAAAGGAGGCCATCCTTAACGGCGGGCCCAGCTTCGCAAACTTTGCCCTCACCAACGCCTGTAATGCCAGATGTGGTTTCTGCACCTTCCCCAGTGTGCCGGCGCAGGATAGGGTGTACGTGGAGGCCCGCAGGGCCAAAGAGGCACTGGACATCCTGTATGACAGGGGAATATGGTACATCACCTTTGTGGGGGGAGAACCGCTACTCCATCCCCAGGTGTGGGATATCATAGGCTATGCTAATGGCAAGGGCATAGTCTGTATGATGTCCACCAATGCCTCCTATCTAAATGAAAATGCGGTAAGAGCCATGAAGGAGGCCGGGCTGAGCACCCTCTTCATCTCCATTGATACCCCGTCTGCGGAGGAACACGAGAGGAACCGCGGGCTGCCAGGGGTCTGTCAGAACATAAAAGAGATGGTCCCCCTGCTGAAACGGGCAGGCATCAACTGTATTGCCTCGGTAACTATCAGTAAGGCAATCAAGGATTATTTCAAACTTCCCGGCTTCCTCAAGGGACTGGGGTTAGAGAGGATTACCTTTTCCAACCCGATGATACGATATTCGGATTCCTATGCTGGCTACAAGGATTCACCGCTAATAGACTTCACGCCTCAGGAGATAATCCAGGTCTTTCAGGATATAAAGAGGCTGAAGGCAGAATTCACGGTGCTTAACCCTACAGCCTCCCTTGATGACATGATAAGATTCTTCAGCAAAGAGGAGGTGAAATTCCTCTGCCTGGGAGGCTACAAATCCTTCTACGTAGACTGGAAGCTGGACGTATATCCCTGTCAGACCTTGAACGAGAAGATGGGCGCCATATGCGAATTCCCCACTGTGCCATTTAAGAGATTAAACTGCAACCTCTGCATAAACGAGTGTTACAGGGAGCCTAGCCTTATGCAATATATCGCCATCTCTGTTAGCGACGCATTGGCGGATTTTCGTGGAGGGAGGCTAAAAGGAGGCATTGGGAGGTTGTTAGACGGTAATAACCTTATCTCCCTCTGGGCCAGCGTGGAGGAGTGGAGGACCGGTGGGCGGATTTAGTGGTTAGGGGGTAGAAATGTAGCGTGCGAGTTTATCTCGCACGTTTAACGTGCCAGACGAGCTGGCACGCTACAAACTTACTGCCTACTCCCTACTGCTTACTTATGCAGAATAAGCGAACTCTCATCGTAACCGGGGATGACTTCGGACTCTCAAGCGGGGTCAATCAGGCAATAATCAAGGCCCACCAGGAGGGGATACTCACCAGCGCCAGCCTCATGGCAACGGGAATAGCCTTTGAGGAGGCAGTGGGGCTGGCAAGGGCGAACCCAGGGCTGAGCGTGGGACTCCACGTAGTCCTCCTCCAGGGAAGGTCTGTCCTATCCCATGAAAAGATACCCCACCTGGCAGACCCCGATGGGAATTTCCCCAATAACTCCTTCCTAGCCGGGACGAGGTATTTCTTCAGCAAAGAGGCCCAACGGGAGTTGAGGGAGGAACTCAGGGCCCAGATAGAGAGGTTCCTCTCCACGGGAATCAGGCTGGCCTTCCTGAGCGGGCACTTGAACATACACGTCCATCCCACTGTCTTCGGTATCCTCACTGGGCTTGCCCAGGAATTTGGGATAAGGGCATTCAGACTCCCCAGGGAAGGACTGCTGTTGAACCTCAAGGCAGTAGGGGCGGGGTTACCCCGCCCCTACAGGCCCTTTTCCAAACTCTTCCATTACCTGACCTTCTACCTCCTTTCCCGTCACTGCAAAAAGACCCTATCAGAGAGGGGGTTCCTCTTTACTGACAGGGTCTATGGCCTCCTCCAGTACGGGGACATGAACGCCGGTTATATAAGATATTTACTGGGGCATCTCCCCCAGGGCGTAACGGAGATATATTTCCATCCCTGCATATTACCGTGCCAGGAATTCACCCGATGGATGCCAGATTATCACCCGACGGAGGAACTGGAGGTCTTGACGAGCAGCGACATAAAGGGACTGATAAAGACAGAATCCATCCAATTAGCGGACTATTCGGTACTGTCCACTTAAGTAAGCCAACTACGCCTAAGACTGACCTCTCATTTTTTAACTTGCCTGTTGAATCCAGTGGCAACTTGTTGAATCTGGCCATTTATTTTTTGGAGAGAAATGTTATGTTCTAAGATACCAGGGTAGTACAACCACTTGAGAAAGGAGAGCCGCAATGCCACACAAAGAACCGGACTATGAAACTGTAATCCTCCTGAAATTAGGGGCCATGGAGGGCCTCCTGAAATCATTTATGTCTAGTCTGGGAGAACCACTTGAAAGGAAAAGGGGCGGAGTATCTAAGGTAGAGGCCCCCGCAGATGGCAGGGTCCTTAGGTGGTATTGGAACAACCACGATCCGGTAGAAGTGAACGACCCCCTCTGTGAATTTAAGTTTGATCAATATCCACCCAGGACTGAGAATCTCCCATCCCCTGCTACGGGTCAACTTTTTATCGTGGCATGGGCGGGAGACAAGGTCCGGGCGGGGGCGCTGATAGCCACCGTAGAGCCAGAGTACTCTTTAGCATAAGGGGACAATTACCGCTTGTTTCAAGAGGTTCGCCTCGTGGAAGTCCAGGGGTTGTCTGTATCGCAGTCCGCCGGTATCATTTGTAAGGTCCTTCAACCTAGTTTATGGGCAAAGGAAGCTGGCAGAAAAGTCTGTCACCCCAATCCTCGCAGAGGAGTCTTGTGGATTTGCATTACTATCCCTAACGCTTGCGCTGGTGTCCAGAACCGTGGCGTTGCTGTTTATCCCTGAAGTGCTGGTATCATTTATAAAGTTACAGGGGGTGTCTATAGACTTGTCCTGAGCATGGCCGAAGGAACCGTCGGGCCTAAGTTTTAAGACCCAAAAGTCTAGACCACCGGCCCCAAAGGAATCTGTCCAACCAGCCGCTATGTAACCGCCATCAAGCGTCTGCTGGATGGAATGGGCACCATCGTGACTACTTCCCCCGTAGGTCTTCTGCCACTCAATAGCCCCATCAGATTTAAGCCTCAAGACCCAGAGGTCTGCATCCCCGGCTCCGAAGGATTCTGTCTTACCAGCCACAACGTACTCCCCATCGCCGGTCTGTTGGATGGCAAAGGTCTCATCACCAAGGACGTAAGCCCCCCAATAGGTCTTCTGCCACTCTACAGCCCCATTGTGTTTGAGCTTTAGAACCCAAAGGTTATCCTTCCCAGCGATGAAGGATTCTGTACTACCTGCCACTATGTACCCCCCGTCTCTGGTCTGCTGGATGGAATGGGCATCATCACGACCAACTCCTCCATAGGTCTTCTGCCACTCCACAGTCCCATCGGGTTTGAGCTTTAAGACCCAGAGGTCTATATTCCCTGTACCGAAGGAATTTGTACCGCCAGCCGCAACGTACCCCCCATCGCTGGTCTGCCGGAGGGAATAGGCCCAATCCGTATTAACTCCCCCATAAGTCTTCTGCCACTCCACAGTCCCATAGGGTTTGAGCTTTAAGACCCAAAGGTCAAAGGACCCAGCGCCGAAGGATAGTGTCTCGCCGGCTACAATGTATCCCCCATCTATGGTCTGCTGGATGGAGCGTACCCAATCAAAACTAACTCCCCCATAGGTCTTCTGCCACTCTATGGTCCCGTCTGGCCTGAGCTTCAAGACCCAAAAGTCGGTCTCCCCGGCACCGAAGGAATCTGTTGCGCTCACCACTACGTATCCTCCATCACTGGTCTGCTGGATGGAATGGGCCCGCTCAGTACCAACTCCCCCATAGGTCTTCTGCCACTCCACAGTCCCATCAGGTCTGAGCTTCAAGACCAAAAGGTCATAATCTCTGTCAAAGGATTCTGTTATGCCCACCACAATGTAACCCCCATTGCTGGTCTGCTGGACGAAACTGGCACGGTTACTACCAATTCCTCCATAAGTAGCGGCCCATCCGTCCGGGGCAGACAATGCCTGTCCTTGAGCCAAAGTCCCGGGTGTACCAAAGGGGCAGCAAAGGAGGAGGATTGTCATGGAGAAGAGGAACGCAGAAAACAGGGAGCAAAATACGGGGTACAGGTTACAGGGTACAATAAACAGGGAACAGAAGACAGGGAGGCGAATCTGCTCCTCCGCTTTGTTCAAGGCCCTGCCCTGGGGGGCTAGAGAACGGAGATACAAGCTTTGATAGGACACGCCCCTTGCCTTTTCATGTCTCTAGACTATCCCCCACATTCACATATATATAGAAACCTCTGAAAAACCCTCCTTACATGTCATTCCTTCGGCTTCGCTCAGGATCCGCCTAAGGCGGACTGAGGGAGCAAAGTAGTTGCCGAAGCCCTGAGCGTAGCGAAGGGGACCGAAGAATCTGCCACGAAGTGTCACCCTGAGCGAAAGCGAAGGGTCTAGAGATTCTTCCCCTTCACTTCGTTCAGGGTCAGAATGACAAATAGTGCCGTGTAGACTTTTTCAGAGGTCTCACAGCGTTACTTCTCCTTACGGCCTATGCACCTGGCAGATTCGTAGAAATAGAAATAGGTTATAGCCAGGATAATAAAACCCACTGGCGATAATACAATACTAACTGTCAATGCACATCCAATAGTAACCAATGTAACGGGTATTTTCTCCTGGCCTGCCAGGTGGTTCAGGTGTAATGCCAGATTCCTGTGTGAAATAAAGAGCCAGTAGAAATTGAAAAGGGGGACGTTCTGCAGGCCCACTGCCTCACCAGAGATGGGCTTCTTAATCCTTAATGGACTGGCTTGCGCTAACTCCCACAACCGGGCCAAGAAAATCACATAATAGATACTTGCAACTATAAGGAGGGGGAGCGACATAAGCGACATAAGGGACGCAGGCGGAGAGACCAATTGTAAATAACAGAGGGGAATGCCAACTGCATAGAGGGCTATGAAGATGGCGGGGTGAGGGGGGAGTTTCTTTTCCATATCATTCTCCTCTCAATCTTATCTTAAGACGCGGAGACTACCTTGCAAGAAAACCGTTCTTACGCAGACCTCGTCACTAGCTCCCTGGCAGACCTGTAGAAATCAAAATTTATTATAAGCAGGACAATCCAACCTACGAACCCAAATACGGTACTGCCTAATAGTAACCTCAGCAGTGCATGCCTGCCCGTAACCTGTGGGATAATCTGCCCCCCGAACTCTAACACGACGGAACTGACCAACAAGATACACCCGCCTGTTACCTGGGGGATAGGGACTTTATTTGGGCCGGCCAAGTGGTTCAGATGCAGTGCCAGGTTCCTGAACAAGATAAACACCCAGTAAAAATTGTAAAAGGGGATAAACGCAAGGCCCACGGCCTTGCCAGGAGTGGGTTTCTTAACCCTTAAACTACTAGCCTGAGCTAATCCCCACAGCCGGAACATAAAGATGCAATATAAGACAAGAAAGCTTATCCCAAAGGGGACAGCCGCAAACCAAAGGGGAGGAAAGACGTAACCCGAACAAACAAAAGAGAGACAAAGCCCATAGAGGCTTGCCAGGATTGCAGGATGGGGGGGAAGTTTACTAATGTAGGAGACCCCTTTCTGACTTGCATAAGTTGGACGAATTATACGCCGTCTCCATCTATCCTCAATACTCAATGGATTGGGTAAATCCTTTTCCGTGACAGGTAGCAGGGTCACTCCCGACGGCAGGTATCTGGCCAGCTATAACAGCACCTCCGCCTGCCCTGAACCGTTCTGGTTCAGGGCCTGCCATTACTATCTTGCCACCTTCCAGCAGGTAAAAGGTGTTTTTGCCCCAGACAACCTTGTTCCCTGCAAATCCCCAGCACCATACAAGGAAGGTAATAAAATCTTCTACGGGGAGGAGAAGGAGATGGGACAAGGTCTTGGTGTCCTTCAGGTAGACCACTTCAATAATAGTGGAGGTAAGCACCCTGGAGAGAAGATGGACAAAGAAGAGGGCCAACCCCCAGGTAGAAAAGTCCGTTATTATCAAAAAAGCTATGGAAAATGGGGTGCCACGTGTAAAGATGCGTAAGAAATAACCCGATGGCCTGCAACTCCTTATAGTCCTGGCCCAGCGGACGTTATGTCTAAGGTATTCCATAAGCCCCGCCTCCTGGAGTACAACGTCCACCAGGTAGTCACAGAGGTGGAGCTTGTACCCAGCCCTGATTATCCTGTTCCCTATCTCATAGTCATCGGCCAGATAGTTGGCCAGGGCAACAAAACCCCCTATCTCGTCCAGCACCTTGCGTCTCACGGCAATAGTGGCCCCTAAACCAAACTGCATCCCCAGGTAGTTGGCCACCAACACCGAGGGCAAGAAGTCCCCATTGACAAAAAAGGCCTCAATAGCCGAGGCAAAACTGAAACTATCCTGGGTCCTATATAGACACGTGGTGCCCCCAACCTGGTCATCCTCAAAGGGGGCAACCACCCTTTTTAGATAATCGGGTCTCACCCTGGTATCGGCATCGTTGATGACAATCACCCCATATTTTGCCCGTTGATACATATTGTTCAGATTACTTATCTTGAGGTTGGAGCCTATAATCTTATCAGAGACCACCAGCTCAATATCTTTCTCTGGAAGCTCTTTCTTGAGCCTCTCCACTACGGATACGGCAGGGTCGTCAAGGTTTCTAACGCCAAAGATAACCTGGCAGGCAGGGTAGTCTTGCTGGAGGTGACTCAAGAGATTCTCATAAAGGCCCTTTTCCATACCATTTAAAGGCTTAAGAACGGTGACGGGAGGCAAGAACCCTGAGCGTAGCGAAGGGGAAGCGAATCCACTGGAGGTCTTTCTACCCTTCTGGAAGAATTTACGGGTACAATAGAGGGACAGAAAGTAATAGAATATGGAGGCTATTACTATCAGGGCAAAGAAGGACTTTAGAACGAAGATAAGCATCCTCTAGTCCCTAGTTTTGGGCGTGCAGGATAAAAATGTTGTTGACAATCGCCCTATTAAAAAATTATAGATAGGATATCAAAGGTATAAGACCTCTAGCTAAGGTTATACCTCCTTTGTTGGGAGTCCACCTGAGGCGGACACCCTCAAATCTTGGACGGCCAGTTTTATAACTTGAAACGTGCTAATTGTCAAGACATTGTATAAGAAGGAGATACTGTGGACTGGGGAACGCATGTGGTACTTTCTGCTAAGCTTTTAGAGAGTTGCAACTTAGAAAAGGGCACCGCTATATACTCTGTAATCCCTGTTATTGATACGAAGCCACCTCATTTCCACAGGGTCTATGCCCATATCCTTTCCAATCAGCCTGAATTTCTGGACGTGGCCATGGAACTCTTTGGCTCTAAAGAGGTAAAGGCAAGGAATTTTGATGCCCTGGAGAAAAAGGTGGAAAACAAGCTCAAGGAGTTGGGAGAGAAGCTGGCGTCCATACATACAGACGGTCTGGAGGAAAGGCAGAGGGTAGAGAACAAGATGTACGCCTATAAGAGGATCACAGAGGAGACGCCCACCTTCCTCCAACATGCAGAGATGGCGAGTCAGATAGTAGGGGATAAGGACGTCAGCCATATAAGCCGCCACAAGATGAGCGCCGCCGTAAGCCTCTTAAGCCATATATATTTTGACCTCTGGAACAACCCGGTACAGGTCTTTCTCCCCGCTTGTTCCTACTGTTCTGCCCACTGGGAGTTCTGGGACAACATTGACTACATGAAATTCCGCTCCAATTTCTACAAACCTGAGAATATTAGTGCCTTCCGCAGGGAGATTGCCCAGGCCCCGGTCTGGGATTGTAAACTCAAGCCAGAGGCCCTCATAAAGGCCCTCATCATACGTCTTGGAGAACTGAGCGAACCCCGGGTCCCTTACGAGATAGTGGACATGAGCATCAGAGACTTTATGCGGTACATGGATATAAACGCATATCAAAAGGCAGACAAGGAACTAGATTTCTGCCACGCACTTGAAAAGACTATACGGGAAATCATATACCGCCAATATAAAAAGCCAGAGCAGAGCCAGTAGGGGCACATTGTCCGCCTGAGGCGGATGCCCCTACTACTGAGGAGGGCAATTTCAACTTGAAGGCCGAGGAATTCCTGGACCTACTGGCGGCGGCGGGGTATAACTTCTTCACGGGCGTCCCCTGTTCCATCATTGGGGACCTAATACTCTTACTGGAGAAAGACCCCCGAATCCCTTACGTCCCTGCCGTTAGAGAGGACGTGGCCGTGGGGCTTGCGGCCGGGGCCTACCTGGGCGGGAAGACCCCATGCGTACTTATGCAAAATTCCGGCCTGGGCCAATGTCTTAATGCCTTGACCTCTCTTAATCTTATCTATAAAATCCCTAGCCTCTTAATCGTTACCTGGAGGGGTTATAAAGACAAGGACGCACCTGAACATCTGGTTATGGGAAAGGCGTGCACAAAGTTAATGGACTGTATAGGACTCCCTTACAGAGAACTCTCCACCAAAAACGTCGCTAAGTCTATTGAATGGTCCAGAGAGATGACCTCTCAGAGACAGATACCCGTTGCCCTGTTCCTGCCCAGGGGGGTGCTAGAGTGAAGACCACTGCCGAGGAATTTAAGATTGGAAATTGGAAATTTTAAATTTGAAATTTCCAATCTTCATTTTACAATTCTTCCAGGAGGAATTTTTCTTTTTATAGTGTTGCCTATGTCCTTAAACTATACAAAGATGCAAGAATCTTTTGAGAGGACGGTGGGGGTACTCCAGTGAAGACCACTGCCGTATTAAAGACCATTATGGGAACACTAAGAGAAGAGTTAGTGGTGGCGGCCAACGGCAGGGTCTCCCGTGAGGCCTTTACCCTTAAGGACAGGCCCCAGAATTTTTACATGATTGGCTCTATGGGCCTGGCCTCTTCCATTGCCCTGGGTCTTGCCCTCGCACGACCCCAACGTAAGGTAGTGATACTTGATGGCGACGGCAACGTACTTATGAACCTCGGGGGGCTGCCCCAGATAGGGGAACTCCTGCCACCTAACCTTGTCCACATAGTCATTGATAATGAGACCTACGGCTCCACGGGCAGCCAGGCCACAATATCCAGGAAGATACCCCTGGAAAAGATAGCCCAGGCCTCTGGCTATCCTGTGGTAGAAAAGGTTACTGAAGAAAAAGACTTCAAGCTGACTTTAGAGAGATGCCTTGAGAAAGAAGGCCCTTCTTTTCTCCTGGTAAAGGTAGAGGCAGAGGAAGGGCCCGAAGGGCTTCCAAGGGTCAACCACAGCCCTGTCGTTATCAGGGATAGATTTATGGAGGCCATCAGAAGGAGTTAGAGATGCAAGAGCCGTTTGAGAGGATGGTACTATTAAACCCCGGCCCGGTGGTGGTATCGGAGAAGGTCAGGAAGGCCCTCCTTCGGGGAGATATCTGTCACAGGGAGGAAGAGTTCTCCCGCATCCTTAAGAGGGTAAGGCAGATGCTCCTTGCGGCCTTTACGCCTGGAGGGGGGTACACCTCGGCGATACTTACGGGTTCCGGCACTGCCGCCATGGAGTCCTCTATAGCCTCCTCCGTTGGGGAAGGTAAGGCCATCCTGATAATCAACAACGGTGTCTATGGCGAGAGGTTCTCCCGTATGGCCTCCATCTACGGCCACCGCAAGTTTGAGCTAGTCTACGACTGGAGGAAGTTGCCAGACCCTGGCGACATTGAAAAGGCCCTCAGAGAGCACCCGGAGATACAGGTAGTAGCCCTTGTGCACCATGAGACCTCTACGGGCCTGATTAACCCCGTGAGGGAGATTGGCAAGATAGCCAAGAAATACGGGAAGGTCTTCCTGCTGGACTCCATAAGCGGCCTCGGGGGAGAGGAGTTAGACCTGGAAGGATGTAACGTAGACCTCTGCGTCGGCTCGGCCAACAAATGTATACAGGGGCTCCCGGGCCTTTCCTTTGTATTGATTAAAAAAGAAGAGATGGAGAGGCTAAAGAAGATACCCCCCCGTTCCATGTACCTCCATATACCTACCCTCTGGGAGAGTCAGGAAAAGGGCACCGTCCCCTTTACCCCGTCTATCCCGATATTTTATGCCCTGGAGGCGGCCCTGGAGGAACTCCTGGAAGAAGGAGTCCAGGGCAGGATTGCCCGCTACAGGAAGGCCGCCGAGATCCTGCGTAGCGGCTTCAGAGAGATGGGCCTCAAGCCCTATCTGCCTGAGAAGTTACTATCCAATACCATCACGACCCTTTATCTCCCCACCGGGTTTGACTATCAGACCCTCCATGACGGGTTAAAGGAGAGTAGGTTTGTAATTTATGCCGGACAGGAACGCCTCAAGGGAGAAATCTTCAGGGTGGCCAACATGGGGGAACTTACCAGGAAGGACCTGGAAGGCTTCCTGGGCTGTCTAAGGAAGATAGTCTCCCGCCCCTCTGCCTCAAGTAAGGCCGGGAGGTCTACGGTACGTGCCATAATCCTTGCGGCAGGGGTAGGTAAGAGGCTCATGCCCATTACGGGCCAGAGGCCCAAATGCCTGATAGAAATCGGCGGGAAGACCTTGCTGGATAGATACCTGGAATCCCTGAAAGAATCTTCCATCACAGAGGTCACCTTTGTACTGGGCCACCTGAAGGAAATGATACTCCCAAGGCTCAAGGAGGCAGAAAATACGTTTAAGACCCACTACATATACAATGAAAATTACACGAGGGGCAGTATCACCTCCCTCTGGGAGGCCAGGGAAAGACTCCAGGGCGACGTCCTCATTATGGACGCCGATGTACTATTCCACCCCACCCTTTTAAAAAGACTGCTTGAGTCCCCTAAAAAGAGTTGTTTCCTGCTGGAGGAGGACTTCACGGATACGGGAGAGGAGATGAAGCTCTTCGTCCAGGGGGAGCGGGTAGCGGCCATCTCTAAGAATGCGGAATTCGGAATTCAGAATGCGGAATCCCGCACTCGGCAATCCGCACTCCGCAATCCGCACTCCGCAATCCGCACTTTAATTGGAGAGGGGGTAGGGTTCCTGAAGCTAGCCGGGGAGTATTGCCCTCAGCTTAGAAATACCCTGGAGGATTTTATTCGGGAAGGAAGGCTGGACGCAGAATATGAGGAGGCCCTGGACAGGCTGTTATCCTGCTGTGAGGTGGGCTACGAACCCGTAGACGGCCTCCCCTGGATAGAGATAGACTTTGAGGAAGACATACAGAGGGCAGAGAAGGATATACTGCCGATGTTAGACGGCAACAAGGGTGAACTGAGCCACAAAAAGGGATTGAAAGGACGCCCATGATAAGGCGGGCCATTGTCCTGGTAACGGCCCTGAGGTGGGCACTGGAAGACTGTGCAGGATTACCCCTCTTCAAGCGTGCACTGCTGGCGGCCCAGAAAGGGGGAATAGAGGAGTTTTATATCGTTGCCAGGGAGGCCGCACAACTCCAGCCTTTGTTACAGGACACAAGACTCAAGGCTACCTTGCGGTGGATTGAAGGGGGTCTGCCTGAAGAATTTTTTAAACCTGATACCAAGGCCGGCCCTGCCACCTCAACGGGGGTGTTGGTTATCAAAGCAGAATCGGTCTTTGATGCAAAGGTAATAGAAGGGGTACAGAACTGGGGGCTAGGGGAGGAGTCAGCCAGCCTGGCCGTCAGGAAGGGCACGGCAGAGCGGGGCACCTCTGTAAGGCTTGAGGGAGAAAAGGTTGCTGGCCTTGGGGAGGAAGAGGCAGATGCCCTGACGGCAGGGATTCTACTGGTAAAGCCAGAGACCCTGAGGGGGATAGACCTTGGCGACCACAGGAACCCCATAACCTTTACGGAAGTAATCCGCCATCTGGCCAATAAAGGTACTGTAAGGGCGGTTAACGTTACCAAAGAGTTCTGCCAGGAAGTTACCTCTCTAGAGACCCTCAAGGGTGTAAAGAAGGCGCTGTATAAACGGTTGGGCCTCCCCACTGATGGCCTAATGGCCATATATGTCAACAGAAAACTCTCCAGGTTTCTCACAAGGGTGTTAATAAGACTGCCAATTACCCCCAACCAGATAACCATTTGCAGTCTCCTTATTGGATTGACTG
Organism: Planctomycetota bacterium; assembly: GCA_016209685.1. Taxonomy (GTDB): domain Bacteria; phylum Planctomycetota; class Brocadiia; order Brocadiales; family Bathyanammoxibiaceae; genus 2-12-FULL-52-36. The sequence continues at coordinate 154,779 of JACQVQ010000005.1, forward strand.
CCTGCTGGTTCTTCTGGCAGGGGGGTTACTGGTACGGCGTCTTTGCCGCATTGATATATCAGGCCTCGGTCATTGTGGATTTGAGCGACGGGGAGGTGGCCAGGCTGAAGTTTATGCAGTCCCGGTTTGGTGCCTGGCTTGATTCTGTCTGCGACAGTATAGTTTACGCAGGTATATTCCTCGCCACTGCCCTGGCCCTCTCCAGACAAGGACATGCCAACGTCCTCTGGGCAGGCATTGTCTCTGCCACTGCCGCCCTCGTATGCCTCAACCTGGATTCCTACTTGCTCATGCAAAAGGATACGGCAGGGGCGTCCAACACGTCAGCCCCTGTGGGGAGTGGTACTGCCACCTTTCTAGGAATGCTGTCCAACGTGGATACCTTCCAGATAATCCTCTTCCTCTTTGTATTTTCCGGACAGATGCTGTGGTTCACCTGGGGCATGGCGGTGGGATGGGGAGGTTATCTAACGGTCTCTCTTTCTAGACTCTTTCTAGGATGGATATGGAGAAGTCGTGCAGCGGCCTAAACCACAAGTAGGGAGACATAGTCCAGGTGTTCCGCCACCTGGATGGATATGGAGAAGTCGTGCATCGGCCTGAACCGCCAGGGGACGGTATAGTCCTGAGTGTCTGCCCCCACGACTGCCCGGACACCTGCAGTATCCTATCCCACGTGAAGGGGGGCAAGCTAGTAAAAGTGAAGGGAAACCCCCAACACCACGTGACCAGGGGTTTCCTCTGTCCAAAGGTGAGGCACTATCCAGAAAGGGTCTATAGCCCGGAACGGGTGTTATATCCCATGAAGAGGGTAGGCCCGAGAGGCTCAGGCCGCTTCCAGAGGATTTCGTGGGAAGAGGCCGTGGAGACCATTGCCTCCCGCTGGAAGGCTATTATCGCCAGGGAGGGCCCAAGGGCCATACTCCCCTATTACGGTTCTGGAACCCTGGGGATGGTGCATGGAAAACTGGCGGGGAAACGGTTCTTTAACCGCCTGGGAACGCTACAGCTTGACCGTACCATATGCACCAAGGCGGGACGGATTGGCTACCTCTACACCATGGGTACCTCGGAAGGGGCGGACCCAAGGGGCATCCCCTATTCAAGACTTGTCATAGCCTGGGGGACTAACACCTTTTCCACCAACGTACACCAACTACCCTTCCTCAGAGAGGCCAGGAGAAAGGGCGCCCTCTATGCCGTGGTGAACCCGTTTAGGGTAAAAGGGGCAGAGGTGGCGGATTTGTTCCTCCAGCCAAGGCCCGGCAGTGATGCGGCCCTGGCCCTCGGCATGATGCACATAATAATCAAGGAAGGACTCTTTGACAGGGACTTCGTCTCCCACTCCACCTCTGGTTTTGAGGAACTGCAGAGACGGGTAGAGGAATATCCCCTGGAGCGAGTAGAGAAACTCACGGACATAGAGGCCCAAAAGATACGGGAATTTGCCAGGCTCTACGCCAGTAGTAAGCCCTCTTTTATCTATGTGGGTTCAGGCTGTCAGCATCATACTAATGGTGGCATGACCCTGCGGACGCTATCCTGTCTACCTGCCCTAGTGGGGACGTGGGGGAGGCCAGGCGGTGGTATCTTCTTCCCTACCAGCACTATATTTCCGGTGGACTGGGACTACCTGGAGGGGGAGGACCTGAGGCCCAACCCTCCGGCCTCATTTAATATGAACAGCCTGGGCGAAATCCTCACGAATGGTAACCCCAGGATTAGCAGTCTTTATGTGTTCAATGCCAATCCTATGGCCGTACTATTTAACCAGAACAGGTTGTTGACCGGGATTCTCAGGGAAGACCTCTTTACCGTAGTACATGAATTGTTCTTTACCGATACTGCGCATTATGCCGACATGGTTCTGCCGGCCACTACCCAATTTGAGCAGGTAGACCTCCATGCCTCCTACTACCACCTCAGCCTCCAGCTCAACCAGCGGGCCATAGAACCCCTTGGGGAATGCAAGTCAAATCTGGAGACCTTTAACCTCCTGGCCAGGGCAATGGGCCTTGAAGACCCCTGTTTTAAGCAAGACAGTTGGGACGTAATTGAGGAGATGCTGTCTACCAGGCACCCCGCCCTGGAAGGCATAACTCTGGAAAGACTCATTAAAGAAGGTCACGCCCCACTTAACCTTGAGATACCTTACGTGCCTTTTAAGGCTTGTAGTGAACTAGACAAATCTGACGGGCGATTTCCCACCCCTTCAGGGAAGATAGAATTTTACTCCCAAAAGATGGAAGCCGAGGGCCTTGACCCATTACCCACCCACATACCGTTAAAGGAGGGTAGGGAGACTACGCCCTGGCTCTACGAAAGGTATCCACTCTATCTCCTCACCCCGTCAGCCCACTCCCTCTTGAACTCCAATTTCGCCAGCGACCCCTGGCTGCACGGTAGGGGCACGTTGCAACGTGCCCCTACTATAGTTATTAACCCTGAGGAGGCCGCCTCAAGGGGTATAAAGGATGGGGACCTCGTAAGTGTCTTTAACGACAGGGGCAGTTGCCTCCTCTGGGCCTCTGTGGAGGATAGGGTAAGGCCAGGGGTGGTGGTGAGCCTGGGCCAGTGGTGGAGCCGCCACTGCCCAGGAGGTAAGAACGCAAACCATACCACCCCGGACTTCCTCGCAGACATGGGTGGAGGCTCGGCCTTCAACACCAATCTGGTGCAGGTAGAAAAAACCCTGTGGAACGCTTAGAATAATTATCAAGAGAGGGTAACAGCAGTTGAAGATATTGGAAATCGCAAGTATGGTTATCACCATTATTGGCTTCGTTGCTACGATTATCTTCGGAATCCTCCCTCTACACGAACGCATGGACCGCATGGAAGAGGCAGTCTTATTAAAGCACTTTACAATTATTTATCCGGTTAATAATACAATTGTGGAGTCCTCTCAAGTAATTAATGGCAGGACGCCTTTTCTAAAACTGAACCATTACATCTTATCGGCGCCGATGGAGACAAATGACGTCTATGTCCAGGATGGGCCTCTGAAGGTCTCGGCGGGGGGCAATTGGGTGGGGGTAGCAAGGTTTGATGACGCTGGCGTAAGCAAGAAATTCCTCGTCCAGGTCGTTGCTACTAAGGCCGCACTACCACTAGGCCTTTTAACTAAACTACCCGGGGATGCGTTGTATTCTGAGGCAATAACGCTTGTCAAAAGGGAATGACCTGTCTACCTTAAAGTAAGAAAGGACTACCACGGATAAAACTCTCATGACAACATTCAAAAAATATCTACTTCCAAAAGAGGGAGAGCCGATTATCGTCCAGGGAAATCAGCTGAAGGTGCCGGATAATCCTATTATCCCCTACATTGAGGGGGACGGCATAGGTCCCGATATAATGGCCGTAGCCAGGCGGGTGCTGGACAAAGGGGTAGAGAGGGCCTACGGCGGGAAGAGGAAGATAGGCTGGTATGAGATATTCGCAGGCGCAAAGGCCAAAGAGCGTTTCGGGGAATTGCTACCAGAGGACACCTTTGAGGCCATAAGACAGTACCGTATCGCCCTGAAAGGGCCATTGAGCACGCCCATCGGAGGGGGGCACAGGTCCCTGAACGTTACACTGCGTCAGGTGCTGGACCTCTATGCCTGTGTCAGACCCGTAAGGTACATCAAGGGCGCCCCCAGTCCCGTGAAGCGTCCTGAGAAGGTAGACATGGTCATCTTCAGGGAGAACACGGAGGACGTCTATGCTGGTATAGAGTGGCCCCAGGGGAGCAAGGAGGCTAAATCCATCATTGACTTCCTCAATAAAGACTATAAGGCCAATATCCCCGCTGATTCTGGTATTGGGATAAAACCCATCTCCATTACCCGTACCAAGAGACTCATGAGGAAGGCCATAGAGTATGCCATTGCCCAAAAGAGGAGGTCTATCACCATAGTGCACAAGGGTAACATCATGAAGTACACGGAAGGGGCCTTCCGCAACTGGTGTTACGAACTAGCCAGGGAAGAATATGGTCACTGCACCATTACCGAGACCCAACTGACCGGGGAGTACGGAGGTAAACAGCCTGCGGACAGGATAGTGGTAAAGGACAAGCTGGCAGATGACATGTTCAGGTTCGTACTGATGAGGCCGGAGGAGTGTGACGTACTGGCCATGCCCAATCTTAACGGCGACTACCTCTCGGACGCCTGTAATGCCCAGGTAGGTGGCATCGGCCTTGGCCCTTCGGCCAACATCGCCGACACCTGTGCCCTCTTTGAAGCGGCCCACGGCTCGGCCCCCAAATACGCCGGGCAGAACAAGGTGAACCCCAGCGCCCTCATCCTCTCGGGGATAATGATGCTGGAGCACATGGACTGGAAGGAGACCGCCAAAAAAGTCCTTACCGCCCTGGAAAAGACCATCCTCCAGAAGAAGCTCACCTACGACCTTGCCAGACAGGTAAAGGGTGCCACGGAACTATCCACCTCCGCCTTTGGCGAAGAGGTTATCAGGAATATGTAAACCAGGGGCCAGGGGTCAGAGGCCAGGGATCAGCAATCTTTTCCCCCAATCTCTGTTCCCTGACCCCTGTCCCCTGATTTTGGGGTGGTAAGCCCTGGTGGCGGAGCACCAGGGCTATAGCATTGGGGCTCTGCCCCCAATGCTCCGCCTCAGGCAGGAATTGCCCCTACGATAGGTGTCCGAACTCGTATCCTAACATCAGAAAGAATACTTGAGTTTTGGGATATTCTCGTATATCATATTGGTTTTAAATTTTAAAAGATACAGAGGGCACTTTTGCAAAGCAGCACTGTAGAAAGGATAAAAGAGGCCGGTATCCTTCATAAGGGGCTGGGGCGGGTAGAGGCCTTTGATTTCGCCCGGGGAGGGCTAAGCCAGTTAAGGGGCGTACTTGACGGCTTATACGCCGAGGGTACCGAGAGCTTTAGCTTCCATGCCCCGGTACCCCGACCTGAGTACTTCCCTTTCTCAGGCGTAACCAGCTTCCTCCTGAACGAAGACCCTGCTAATAGACAACTCTCTTTCCGTCTCCTGGAGGATACCCTCAAGCAGGCCGGGGAATGGGGTGCAGAGTATGTGGTCTGTCACCTCACCTACAGGCTTACCGACACCCAGGATGAGAGGATGGCTATGCGGCTGGCCGAACAGGCATGCCGCCGCCTTGCGGAGATGTCCCGCTCCCACGGTGTCCCCATCCACGCCGAGTTCACCTCTTATTCCAACGCCTTCCATAGGCCCAGCCAGTTTGTAGAAATGGTAGGGGCCCACACAGAGCTGGGTATATGCATTGACACGGGTCATGCCTTTCTGGGTGCACAGCAGCGGAATAAGAATTATCTTAAAGACATAGAGGCCCTGGCCCCCTATGCCAGGTCTATGCACCTCTGGAACGCCAGGGACTTTGAGCATTACAAGAAGCATGGACACGTCCCCTTACACCCCTCCCAGAGACCCCGTGAGGGGTGGATAGACGTAGAGAGGGTACTGGAGGTAGTGCTAGGCGCGAACAAGGAGGTTAAAATTATCTTTGAGTACCCCGTAAAGGAAGTAACCAGAGAGCTCCAAGAGGGGTTCGATTGGATAAAGGGGCTTGCGGAAAGATTTAATGGTCCAAAAGTTCAAGGACCCAAAAGTGGAAGAAATGAAGAAGGACTTTAAAGTATTACTAATTAATTGCAACACCATGCTTGATACCCTCATTACGGCGGGTATAGGCACCCTCTCCGCCTCCCTGAAGCAGGAGGGCATAGAAGTAAAACTCTTTGATACCACCTTTTACAAGACAAGAGATAAGACCGGAGACGAGGTGCGGGCCTACACCCTCCAGGTAAAGAAAACAGACTTCAAAGAACTGGGCATCCTCCCCGAAGAAGGTGACGTCATTGAGGACTTCAGGAAAGAAGTGGAGTCCTACAGGCCCGACCTCATCGGACTATCCTGCATAGAGGTTACTTATTCCCTTGGCATAGAACTCCTGAAGGCCGTAAGGCACACAAAGATTCCTACCGTAGTAGGCGGGGTGTACGCCACCTTTTCTCCGGACATAGTAATTAAGGAGGATTGCGTGGACATGGTATGCATTGGGGAAGGGGAGATGGCCCTGGTGGAGCTTTGTAAGAGGATGAGGGCCAGTGAAGACGTTACACACGTACAGAACGTATGGGTCAAGCAAAATGGTATGCTGTATAAAAACCCTCTGAGACGGACGATGGACATGAGGGAACTGCCCTTCCAGGACTGGGGCGTATACGACAAGAGGCGGTTCTGGAAGCCCATGGGGGGTAAGATCTCCGTAACAGGCACCTTTGAAATGAACCGTGGGTGCCCATACAGTTGTTCCTTCTGCGTTAACTCAGGGTTCAATAAACTCTACAAAGGTCTGGGAGGTTACTACAGAGAGCAGGAAATCCCCAGGCTGATTGAGGAGATGCAGGAGAAAAAGGAGAAGTACAACCTGCAATTCGTTTACCTGGTAGCCGAGAGTTTCCTTACCACCAGCCGTAAGAGGATAGATGAATTTGCCAGGCTTTACCCCAGGGTAGGACTCCCCTTCTGGATAGAGGCCAGACCTGAATCCATCACAGAGGAATACGTGGAGCTACTGGCCTCCGTCGGCTGTGAGGGTATCAGTGTAGGGATAGAGAGCGGCAACTACGAGTTGAGGAAGAACGTATTGGGAAGGGACATAACGAACGAGAGGGTTATCCAGGCCTTTGAACTGCTTGAAGGGAGCAGGATACGGGTAAGCGGCAACAACATCATCGGCTTCCCCACCGAGACCAGAGAAAAGATTTTTGATACCATAGAACTCAACCGTCAGATAAAGGCCAAAGGGGTAATGGTAAGCTTTTTCAGCCCTTACAGAGGATGTGCCTTAAGGGAGGTATGCGAACTGGAGAAGTATCTGAAGGAAGACGACATTGCCAACGACTACCGTCTGTCACCCACGCTAAATATGCCTCAGCTTACCAGTAGAGAATTAGCCGGGTTGCACAGGACCTTTCCCCTCTACGTCAGGTTCCCTAAGAGCGAATGGCCGCTCATAAAGATATGCGAAGGTAATGGCCCCCAGGCGGAAAGTCTTTATCAGGAATTGTCAAATATATACACAGAGAAATTCATGAGATGAAGAGCATCCCGGCCGAAGTTAATCCCTTTCCTGCAAAAGGCTTCCAAAATTTGAAGTTGGCCCTCCTCTTGATGGGACTGGCAGGCTTTGCCTTCCTCCTATACAAGTTAGATGCCTCGGCCGTTTACGCAGATATCCGCATGTTAGGCATGTGGAAATTTCTCATAATACTAATACCCTACACGATAGTCTTCGTCCTGGATACAATGGGATGGAGGTATGCCCTGAAAGACCTGACCCCAGACCTCAAGTTTGTTGGACTCTTTGCCGCCAGGATGGCCGGGGAATCTATAAACTGCCTCACCCCCTCCGCCTACCTGGGAGGAGAACCTCTTAAGGCCTATTTGCTAAAGACTTATAACGTCTCAACGATAGACGGTATGGCCTCAGTAGTAATCTCCCGTACGATAATGACCCTGGCCCAGGTGGTCTTCGTACTCATTGGGGTTGCCCTGGCCTTTTCCAGACTCAAAGATACAAATTCCTTGCTGGCCATTACGGCTCTTACATTACTCCTGGGAATACCGCTTACCGGCATGATAATCGTTAGCCGGAAAAAGGGGCTTTTTACCGCCACCTTGAACCTCCTCAGGAGGTTCGGGATACACATCCGCTTCCTGGAAAAAAGGGCTGGCAGGCTCAAAGAACTGGACGACACCATAGCCGAGTTCTACAGCACCAACAGAAGGGGATTCTACCTCTGCTTCCTCTTTTACTTCCTCGGGTGGCTGGCGGGGATGCTAGAGGTGTATCTAATACTGAACTTTCTCGGAGTACCTATAGACCTGACCAATGCGTTTATCATAGAGGCCCTCTTCACCGTGGCAAGGAGCGTATCCTCCTTCATCCCGGGAAGCCTGGGAGGACAAGAAGGGGGCGTACTGCTAGTCTTCCTGGCCCTCTCCCTCACCGCCCAGGTAAGTATGTCCTTTTGCATTATAAGAAGGATAAGAGAGGCCCTGTGGGTTGGGGCAGGGCTGGTAGTCCTGGCCAAGTGGCAGGCATGACCTAACTTCCTTTCATTTGCCGTCACAGTCTGCAATCTTCGCGTCTATATCCCCACCAGGGCTTAGGGGCTAGTAGCTCGTAGCCGGGGGGAGAAATTGCCTCGCAATGACAACACGACTATTTGCCTACCCAGGCTGGTTGGATATGAGGTGTATCCGCCTGTGGCCCACTGCGGCAGAGAGTAGATTGTAGACAGGAACCTTACTAGCCCCCTTCAAGGCGGCCAGTTGTGCATCCCCGATAATACAAAACACCCTCTCGCCCTTTGCTGATGGTGACCCTGCCCTGAATCGTCCCTTCTCCGCCTGAGGCGGACTCAAGGGCAGGTCTGGTTCAGGGCCAAGAAACTCTTCCAGCGCCCCCTGGTCGCTGAAGGTCTTTAACCGCCTCTTTGTATAGAACAAATAGGGCCCAATCTGGTGATACCCTATGCCGAAAATCCCTAGCGGCCTTTCTTTTACAACCCTTACGGCCTCCTGGCAAAAGGGCCTGGCAGAATTGCGGGGATTCAACTCCTTCTGGACAAAGGCGTGGTAATAGAATAATAGCAGCGAAAGGCCCACGAGGAGGGATATGAAGGCGGTCCACCGTTGGCGGAAATGGCCCTCCCGTCCGCCGTAGAGGAGTCCGAGGAAGAAAGACCCGCCCAGGAGGGTCAAGAAACTGCTGAGGGGGACAAACAGGGAGAGGTATTCGGGATATCTTTTTTTAACGAACCATAGCCCCAAGACCCCGACAAGGAGCATACACCCCGACATCACCCCTCCAGGTATCAGGACCCACCTCTTGTATGAGAGACACCCCTTGTTCAGAGTGCGGAATGTGGAATGCGGAGTGCAGAGTTCTTCCCAGAACCTCCCCACCATCAGGGCCAGTGCGGGCATCATCGGTAAGAGGTACTTGGCCTGTTTAGCCTGGGCCAGGCTGAAGAAACAGAACATTACCACGGCCCAGGCCAGGAGGAAGTCCCTCTGAGGTCTCTCTTTCCCATTGAGAAACAGCAGATACACGGCGGATGGGAGAAACACCACCCAGGGGGAGAACTCCCAGGGCAGGTTCCAGAGGTAGTAATAAATGGGTTGCTTATGGCTCCAGGTCTCCAGGAACATCTGGAAATTGTGCTTGAGTATAAGCTCCCTGGTAAAATCAGCCCCTCCCCTACTGTAAGAGGCCAGATACCAGGGTATGGATACCACGAAGACTGCCACGATATAGAGGATTAGCCTGCGGTTAAGAAACTCTTTAATCCGCCCCTGGAGGGCAAGGAAGAGGGCGATTGTCAAGGAGGGGAGGATGATGGCCATAGGCCCTTTGGTAAGTACGCCCAGGCCCATACAGAAGGAGCCCAGGAGTAGGGGCACGTTGCAACGTGCCCCTACCGTGGGATTTGTGTAGCCATAATAAAAAAGGCTTAAAGATAGAGTAACAAAGGCACAGAGGAGCATATCCACCTGTACCCATCGTGCCTGGTGGAAATATATGGGGGTGGTAGCCAGCACCAGGGCTGAGAATAGGGCGGTCCTCCTATTACCATAAAGGGTCTTCCCCAGCCAATACGTGGCCAATACCCCAGCTAACCCCCCCAGGGCGGAAGGGAGTCGGGCAGTGACCTCTGTAACCTTCCCCAGGGGGAGGGATATTATTGCCACGGCCCAGTTAAAGAGGGGGGGTTTTTGGGCAGTGGGCTGGTCGTTCATCCTGGGTATTACCCAGTCGCCTGTATCAAGCATCTCCTGGGATATCTGGGCATACTCCCCTTCATCGGGGGCCCACAGGTCTCTCCCTCCCAGGTTAAAAAAGAATAGTACGATACACAGGGAGACAAGGAGGGCTATGCAGGGGCGGTCACTTTCAAATAACTCTTCTATTGTTCCATTACCCATCCGCTACGCTCAAGATAAGTTTTAGGGCAGGTGCAAGTTGAAAAATCCGCCGTGTTTTGGGCGGGACCTGCCCCTACAAGGGGGTATCCCCCCGCCCAAAAGATGGCGAATTTTCAACTTTAACCCCTTGTTTCTTTTCTTTATGTATGAGTACCAGGTTACGGATATATATGAGGCTACCGCCGCTGTAGCCGAGGATAAAGATAGGGTCCTGGCGGTGGAGGGCGTAGAAGAGGAGCATGAGACTCCCCACAATACTCATGTACCAGAAGTAGACGGGTATAATACTTTTACCCATCTTTTCTGAGGCAATCCATTGTATCACGAAACGGCCCATGAAGGTGAATTGCCCTACCAGGCCCAGCACTAGCCAAAAATCAGGCCTGAAGTTCACTATCCAGGGCCAAACGACGCTCGCAATTTCCATAGTCCCGCTTAATCCTCCTGGGAAATCAATTGTTCGCAAAGATAATGTAGTAGAAGCATACAGAAAATCGTTTAAATTTCAAAAAGTTATCCGTTGCAACAGCTTATCTTCCTTCAACAACCAATACTTTTGTCGTCTTTTTCAATAAGCCTATTAAGATATAGGTGAACAATGCGAAAGGAAACATTACTTCCCAGGGTAAATCCAATACGAATTTACCTTGAGCAATCCTTTCTTCAATAACATCTATAAAGGTGAACACTGCAACTATTATAAAAAAGAGAGAATACTCCTTCTTGATACCAGCTTTAAGAGAGAATGGCAAACTCGGCGATTTCCAATTCTTGAATTTAGGTAAAATACAGGGGGTTTCTTCGGCCCATTCCAAAAATGTATTACCCCATTTCCCCCTTAAAAAACCTTCCTCGGTGAGCATTATCCTTTCATAACATAGCCAGTAAAGTAAAATGGTTATAAGGGTAAACCACCAGCACAGAACTGATAAAGATATTCCAAGCAAAATAAGGAAATTACCCAAGTAAAGCGGATGCCTAACAATAGAGTACATCCCTGTGGTGTTCAAGACATCGGAAACCTGTTTTTCTGTATTCCGACTAGATGTCCTTCTGGGTGTACAGCCTATAGTATAGATGCGGACGCCTAAGCCCAAAAGAGAGATACCTAGACAACCTATCTCCCATATATGACCGGGATACGCAAAGTTCCTCACAGCTGGGAGAAACAACATGACTAGAAGTAAAGGCACCAGAGAACCTCTATATCTAAAAAGCCAGCTCCCTTCCTTTGCAAGTTGTTCTCTTAATTCCATCCCTTTAGTTTTACCTATGGCAAATTTGAGACCAGTACAAACCTTGCCTTGTGAAGACCCTGGAGTTCCGCTACTTTGAATAGAGGGACCCTCCCTGTAGAGGTCAGCCCATTATAATCCGCCTCTGCCATAAGGCAATAGACCTTTTCCGGAGGGCCCAAGAAAGAAACGATTTCTTCCTCAGAAGAGATGACCTTGGGATGGGACTTAGTATAGTAGACCTGGGCGGGTCTGAAGATTCTGTACACAGCCCAGGGGGCGCCTGGTTCCATAAGCCCCTTCAATTCCTCACAATAGGCCCTCTCTGACCGATTTTCCTTCTCCCAGGGGAAGAGAAACCTGTTATAGGACATCTGGAAGCTGGAGGTGATGAGGAACGTAAAGACGAAGAGCACCTCCCACTGCTTATCCCTGAAAATCTGCCGTACTGCAAGAGAAAGACTGAGGAACCCCACACCCATTGCCCCAATAATAAGATAAGAAAGGACTAGCTTATGGGTATGTAGTCCGAAGAATATCCAGGCAGAGAAGAGGCCAAGAAAGGGGGCCAGGCCCCAGCAGAGAGCCCCTTTAATAGACGTCCACTCCCTCAGGGCGGGGCGTCGTATGTAGCCCCCGCAAAAATGGGCCAAGATGAGGGCCACGGCAGGGTACAGGGGGAGGGTGTACCTGCTAAATTTCTGAAGGATTATAGAAAAAGTAATGAGTATCACAAAGAGCCACGTCCATATGAAGTCCCTCTGAGGTCCTTTAGTCTGCTCCTTCCAATAGGCGTAGAAGGCAAAAGGGAGGAGGATAGACCAGGGTGAGCCATCCACAAATATCCCAGAGAAATAAAAGAGGAATTTATCAACCCCCAGGGGGGTAGTTACCTGGGAATTAAATTGCCCAAAGAGCCCCTCCATATAGGACCTTCCTACCGTTAGATAGGCCGGGAGTAGCCACAGGGTTATGGGGGCTGCTGATAAGAAAAGTCCCAGGACGGGCCTGGTCTCCAAGAATAGTCTCAACTCCCCCCTCCTCCAGAGAAAGACCAGCACTGTAGCGCCTACCAGGATGAAGGCTATCGGGCCTTTTTCTGTAATAGCGGCCAACCCCAATAGAACCCAGCCCCAGAGGAAATAGCCCCTTTTTTTCTCTGGTTCGGAGTATCCGAAATAAAAGGCCGTTAATGCGGCCGTAATAAAGAAGGTGAAGGGGACGTTCAGCCTGGCCATACAGCTAAAGCTATGGAATTGGGGTAGCGTGGCCAGGATTGCCGCACCTAAGAAACCCGTGTCAGCGTCAAAGAGTCTCTTCCCCAGGGAGTAGGTTAGCAACATGGTCCCCAACCCGAAGAGACAGGCCGTAAGCATTGCAATAAACGGCGTAACGTCACCGTGGGGCAGGCTGAGGAGGGCCTCTGACCAGAAGTACAGGGGTGGCTCCCCATAATAGGGGGCTCCGTTAAGATGGAGGGCGAACCAATGCCCGTCCAGTAGCACCTCTCTGGCCACCTGGGCGTATTTAGGCTCGTCTGTCCCCGTAAGGTCTCTCCACCACAAGTTGGGGAGGTACAGTACTGCCCATATAGCTATCGTCAGGAGTACATAAGAACGGTTGCTTCCCGTAATAAATCTTCTCCTGTTTCCTGTCACCTGTTACCTGTCTCCTTGCTTTCGTTTCTCAACAATGCCCTTGATTATAATAGTGTGTCCTTTAACAAACCTGGACAGCAATAGGTCTTCAAGGCGTGATATTTTATACATGAAAGGGAAGATAATGTAACGGTATAATTTAAAAAAGAAAGACCTGTCTGCGTCCCGGAGGCTTGCCTGGGAGGTATAATCCTTCTTGACTAGAAACAGCATGAGCTTTAACGCCTCCAAGAATACCTCTCCCAATAGAGTAACGGCATACCGCACCTCCACCACCCTTACGTTGTGCCTCTCTAAAAGTCCCTTTAAATCGTCTAAGGTGTAACCGTTTCTAACGTGGTACTCTGGCGAACCCTTCTCCGAGTGAAAGAGTCTGTGGAGTCGGGTACTGCTTAGCAGGCCGTCTCTGGAGGGGACGGAAATGACCAGCAAGGACTTATCCCTTGCTATCCTGCAGAGTTCACTGATTACCCTCTCGTCCTCTTCTACATGCTCAAGGACGTCTGCCAGGAGGGCCTTCTCTATTGTATTATCCTTAATGGGGACGTCCGTAACGCTCCCGCAAATAAACGCAGCGGGCACGTTATCCCTGGCGAGGCCAAGAGAACGCCTGTCGGTATCAATCCCGCAGCACCGTGCCCCATTCTCGGCAATCCTCTCGGTAAAATAACCCGCCCCACAGCCCAGGTCCAGGATGCACTCCCCCTCTTTTGGCTCAAGCATCTCCAACAGGTGTGGCTCCCTTAATCTTGCGTATAAGGAATAGGTATGGGGGTTCATCTGGTATCACTATTGAGAAAAATTGCAAATTGTAAATTTAAAATTTTAAATTTCCAATTCACAATTTACAATGTTTTTCCTTAAGGCCTGTTGGAGAGGAGGAGGAGCTTACCCCCATACTTGCCCGGCCTCTGAAACTCCTTTACCTTATAAACATTTGTCTTATTAACATCGGCCTCTGACCCCAGAGAGGGGAGGGCCTCTTCATCCGTAAGGCAATAGACCCTCTCACTGGAAGAGAAGAAGTTCAAAAGCCCCTCTCTGGAAGAGAGCTCCTTAACCCTGCCTTTCATGTACCAGACGTAATCTTGATTAAATGATTGGTAAGTGGTCAGGGAGGCGCCTGGCTCCATGACCTGTAGTATCTCCTGGCAGAGGGCCCTTTCCTGTCCAGCATGGCTCTCTCTGGGCAAGACGAGCTGGCAATAGGTGGTCTCAAAGGCCATGGCAAAGAGGAAGAGACTGCCAAAGAGCACCATGTATTGGCGGGACCAGAGGGCGAGGAGCATCAAGGCCAGGACGCATAACCCCACCAGTAACACTATCCAGCTTACGGGCAGTCCAGCATAGACTAGCCCCAGGAATGAACCCCCGCAAAAACCAAAGGCGAGGACCGTGGCCCACCTCTCCCACGTCCATAGGGGGGCGGCCCTGGATATGTAATAGTTCCACAGGGTCCCCAGCATCAAGGCCAGCGCCGGGTAGAGGGGCAGGAGGTACCGGCTCCTCTTTTCCATACTGATGGAAAAGAGGATGAAGGTGGCCAGAAACCATACCGCTGGGAATCGCAGGGGATCCCTCTCCTCTGCCTTGCTCCTCTTCCAGTAGGCATACAGGCCAATAAGTATGAGAGACCATGGGAGCGTCCCTGCCAGGACCTCCCTCGTATAAAAAACGGGTTTAAAGAGGTTGGCAGGTTTGCCTACGTGGTATTTAAAGTGCCCCACCAGGCCCCCCGTATAACTTATACCTCCATACAACTGGGCCGGGAGGAGCCAGCATAGTAAGAGGGAAACGAAGAGGAGGCCGCCAAGGAATGGCTCCATCTCCCTCCATCGGTAGAGTTCCCTTCGGCTAAGGAGGTAGAGGCCCAACACCGGAGGGATGATGAGGATACCAATGCCCTTAGTGAAGACGGATAGGGCAAGGAAGGCCCATCCCCAGAGGAAATACCATCTCTTGCCCCGTACCTTATTGGTACAGGGCTTGTGAGACGCAGAATCAAGGCCAAAATAGAAGCAGGCCAGGCTGGCAGTGACGAAGAAGGTCAAGAGCATCTCCAGTTTGGCCACACAGGCATACTTCTGGAACTCGGGACTGCTGGCCAGGATAAGCCCCGCCAGGAAGCCTCCCCCCGCACCGATGAGTACCTCACCTAGAGAGAAGACCACAAGCACGGTACCTATGGCCGCCAGGGCAGAGGGCAATCTAAGGGTAAATTCCGTTACGTCCCCCCAGGGCTTACTTAACAGGGCTATCACCCAGAAGTACAGGGGCGGTTTGTTGAAATATATCTCCCCATTAAAGTGGGGCACAATCCAATTCCCCTGGAGTGTCTCCCTGGCCACCTGGGCGTAGAGGGTCTCCCTCCCTGCCCAGAGGTCCCTCCCCCCAAGATGGGGGAGATACAGGGTCAGACATATCACCACCAGTGCGAGCTTTAGCGATAGCACTCTGGAAAAACTCTCTCTAATATAGGCAAATCTCATCTCAGTTGTCAGTCTTCAGTTGTCAGTCTTCAGACAACCGACCACTGCCTACCCCCTACTCCCTACTCCCTACCCCCTACTCCCTATTACGGCCTATTGGAGACAAGGACAAAAGAAGGGGGGCCTTTCTCCCTGGGATTGGGAATTTCGGCCACCTTGTAGACCGATGCCCCTAACCCCCTGTAATCTGCCTCACCCAGGAGGCAATAGACCTTCTCCCTGGAGGAGAGAAGGGCCGTGAACTGCTCTTCCATGTATATACTACCTGGAAAGGTGTGGGTGTAATAGGTAAATGAGGGACGATAATACTTATACACGGCCCACTTAGCCCCTGGTTCCATAATACCTAGTAGCTTCTGACATAAGGGCCTGTCAGAATTGGCGTTGTTCTGTAACGGCAGGAGAAACTGGCAATAAATCGCTTGATAGACGGACAGGACGAGCAAGATGACCCCAAAGAGGAGCTTCACCTGCGAGGCCCTGTAAGCCAGGTATACGGCTATCAGCATACCTGCAACGACTAGAGAGAGGCCCAGGGCGGGATAGGGGAGCCGTCCCCCTTCAAACAAGGCCACCGCCACACCCGTCAAGGCGGCGATTACAAGGACAGGCAGGCACTTTTGCCAGGACCATAAAGGAGGGCTCTTTGCCCAGTAGCCCTCCCACATCTGGGCCACCATCAGTGCCCCCGCCGGATAAATGAACAAGATATATCTGCCGTGCTTGGTGCTAAGGAGACTAAATGCAATAAGGCCGACCAGTAACCAGAGAACAGGCAACGGGGATAAAGGTTTTCCTATTCCCTGTCCCCTGTCCCCTGTCCCCTGTTCCCTGTCTCTTGTCTCCTTATAGTATGAGTACAGGACCAGTGGTATAAAGATAGACCAGGGGGCCATGCTGACCAGGAATTGGGGGAGATAGAAGTAGAAACTCTCAACGTGGTATTCCTCCTCCTTCAGGTACCATACCCCCCAGTTAAACAGGCCATTGAGGTAAGGCCCTGCCTTAAAATAAACAGGGACTAGCCAGAGGCATATAGTGCCAAAGAACACCAAGGCTCCCAGGAGAGGGAGGGTCTCCTTCAAGCGGTGTAACTCTTTTCTGAAGACCATGTAAGAGGACAGGGTAAGGACAATAATAAGTGGATAGACGGGCCCTTTTACCAGGCAGGAGAGGGCGGCAGAAAACCAGCCCAATAGAAATAACCACCTCCTGGAGGTAGCAAGCCCTATATAGAAGCTGGCCAGGCTCAGGGTAAAAAAGAAGGCCACTGGCACGTCTATCCTTACCATGCAAGCAGACCTGAAGAACCCAGGGGAGCTCAGGAGTATCAGGGCGGCCAGGAGTCCCGCCCGTTCGTTCAGCAGGGCCTTGCCCAGGAAGTACACTACGATTACCGTGCCCAGTGCGGCAAGGGCTGAAGGGAGGCGGGCGGTAAATTCCGTAACATCTCCGACAGGCAGACTGGCCAGGGCCATAAGCCAAAAGTACAGGGGGGGCTTTTCATTGTAGAGACCGCCATTGAAGTGGGGTACTAACCACCCCCAAGAGGTGGAGTGGAGGGCCTCTCTGGCCACCTGGGCATATTCCGTCTCTACGGTGCCCCAGAGGTCTCTGTTCCCCAATGCAGGCAGATAAAGGACAAGGCATAGGGAGGATAACAGCAGTACCCGGTGACTATCTCTCATCCAGTTCCTCTACAACCTCGTAATCTATGCGTCTGTTCTGCATCCACTTTACGGCCAGGAGGTCTACCAGGAATTTGAAGAGGCGGTTTCTGATATTGTATTTGGACTCACCGAACTTCCTGGGGAAGTGGGAGATGGGTATCTCTATCACCTTAAAACCCTCCATCCGGCAAAGGGTGGGGTAGAAGCGGTGGAGACCTTTGAATAGTTTGACCTTCTGTACCACCTCGCGGCGCATGACCCTGAGGGGCGAACCTGCATCCCTGGCATTATCTCCCATAATCACCTGCCTGAGGGTATTGCCGCCCCAGGACACAAGACGCCTCAGCCACTCATCTTTTCTTTCGGCCCTCAGCCCCCAGGCCACGTCGTATTCTTTCAGTTTTTCCAGGAGGCCGGGTATATCCTTTGGGTCACTCTGGAGGTCGGCATCCATGGCCACTATCATGTCTCCCCTGGCGGCCTTAAAGCCCGCCTCCAGGGCTGCTGACTCCCCACAGTTCTTTTTGAACCGAATAACCCGCACGTGCGGGTTATTGGCACGCAGTTCTTTCATCACCCCCCAACTCCTGTCCGTACTGGCGTCGTCCACAAAGATTACCTCGTAAGGCCGATTCAAGCCCTTGAGGACTGGCAGGAGACGAGAGAGGAGTTCTCCAAGGCTATCCGCCTCGTTATGTACAGGGAACACTACAGATAGATTTTTACGGGAGACGTCCATTATCAGAACCTATTGTAGAATGCGGAGTGTGGATTGCGGATTACGGAATTCTGAGTGCAGAATTATTCCGCATTCTGCATTCCGCAATCCGCATTTGGAATAATTCCGCACTCGGAACGCATTCCGAAATCCTAACTCCAAATTCACCATTGTCCGCCTCAGGCGGCATGCCTGAGGCACGACAATATGCCCCTACTAACCTAACTGATATGGACTCTAATGGCCTCCGCCACTGCCTCTACTTGTTCCACCCGCATCTCAGGGTAAAGGGGAAGGCTGAGTACCTTTGACGTGGCCTCCTCCGCCATGGGGAAAGTACCCTTAGGAAGGCCCAAATGGGCATAGGCCGGCTGGAGGTGGAGTGGGAGGGGATAGTGGATACCAGTCTGGATACCCATCTCCTTCAGTTTCTTTTTCAACCCATCCCTGTTTTCTACCTTTATGGCGTAGATATGATACACGTGCCTTACCCCGTGGAGTACCCTGGGTATGGTTACCCCTTGTACAGGGGATAGGAGTACGTCGTATTGCCTTGCCCTCTCCCTCCTCTTTTCGTTCCAGCCTTCCAGGTATTTCAGTTTAATGGACAGGATGACCGCCTGGATGGCGTCCAATCGGCTGTTATATCCTTCAATCTCATGGATGTATTTTTCCTTCCTGCCATGGTCTCTTAGCATACGGACCTTCTCCGCTATGAGCGGGTCGTTAGTAACCACTGCCCCCCCATCCCCGTAGGCCCCCAGGTTCTTGGAGGGATAGAAACTGAAACAGGCCGCCTCGCCCAGGTTTCCTACCCGTACTCCCTTGTATTCGGCACCGTGGGCCTGGGCGGCGTCCTCAATCAACCTCAGCCCGTAGCTCATGGCAAGCTCCTTGAAGGCATCCATATCGGCAGGTTGGCCGTACAGGTGCACCGGTATGATGGCCTTGGTCCTGGAGGTTATGGCCTTCTTGACCTTTTCCGTATCCAGGTTATATGTCTCGGGGTTAATATCGGCAAAGACCACCTTTGCCCCGGCAAGGCCAATGGCCTCGGCAGTAGGGGCCGCAGAGTTGGGGGCGGTAATCACCTCGTGACCCGGTCCAATCCCCATGGCCCTGAGGGCAAGGATGAGGGCGTCCGTACCATTGGCTACCCCCACGGCGTATCTGGCCCTGCAAAAGCTGGCAAAGGACTCTTCAAACTCCTTCACGTACTTACCGAGGATAAAGGCCCCTTCTTCAATCACCTTCCTTATGGAGGAGTGTACCTCTTCCTGGATACCCTGGTACTGGGTCTGCAGGTCTACTAGCTGTATCTTCTCCATTACTATGGTGTTCCTCATGGGTTCCTTCTTTCAGCGTGATTTACCTGCTGCGCCCGGGGTGGATAGGGCTGGCAGGGTTTGTTTTGTCCCACCCCTCTTCAGCGACGTCTGCGCCGCCTCTAGTACCCTTACTACCCTGAGGCCATTCAGGCCATCGGTACGGGGTCTCTGTCCCTTCTCTATACATTCCAGGAAGTGGGCACATTCCAGTAGTAACGGCTCCCCTCCTTCCAGTTGGGGGGTTATCACCTCCCCTTTTTTCTTTACGTACTTGTCTTTTTTCTGCTCAAAGCCGTCGGCGCAGAGTTCATTCCTCACGAGTTTCACCTTGCCATCGGCAGAAAGCTCATCATATATTACCATATTCTTACTGCCCACCACAGTGGTAGTCCTTATCTTCCGTGGACTGAGCCAGCTTACGTGTACCTCCGCATTGACACCGGATGGGAACCCCATGGTTAGATGCACCATGTCCTCAATCCCCTCCTGGAGGTAGCTGAACCCCTGGGCGCAGACCCATAGGGGTTCCTCCCCCAGCCAGTACAACAGGATGGAGACGTCGTGGGGGGCGATGTTCCACATGGCATTCACGTCGGCCTTGACCGTACCCAGGTCCATCCTCTCAGAGTAAAGATAATACACCTTCCCCAACGTGCCCTGCTGGAAGTATTCCTTTACCTTAAGGACGGCAGGGTTGTACTCAAAGACGTGTCCTACCATAAGGACAAGTTTCTTGTCCTCAGCCAGTTGTATTAAGTCCTCGCACTCCCTGGTATTAACGGCGAGGGGTTTCTCCACAAAGACGTGTCTCCCTGAGGCCAGGGCCGCCCTGGCCACCTCATGGTGGTAGGCCGGCTGGACGACTACCACTACGGCCTCCACCTCTTTGTCTTCAAGGAGGTGGGGGTAGTCCTCATAAACCCTTAGTTGCGGGTACGTCTGGGCTATCATTTCCCTTCGGGCCTTGCTCTTGTCACAGATAGCACGGACCGATTGGGGGTCTATCCTTAGAAAGTCTCTTATAAGGTTGGGCCCCCAGTAACCCGCCCCGATTACTCCCAGTTTTACCATCTTCCTGTCAACCCTTCTTTGGGAGATAGACGTAAAGTGCTATAATAAACAGGTTATATACTATCCTGGTCAAACCCATAATGGTTCTTTCCGATGCAAGGTTAATCTAACCAAATCAGGGTTAAAACAAAATAGAATATCCTGGCAGGGCAAAAAGTCAATCATTTTTTATTGGTAAGTTGGGCTAGGGAAAATGTCAATCCGCCTGAGACGGACCAATGGTGAATTTGGAGTTCGGATTGTTGAAAATCCGCCTCAGGCGGGCGGAATTTAACTCTGCATTCTACATTCCGCAATGAGTCGGGGTGGGGTTATCCCCCCCTACAGGTATCAGCAGGGCACCTCTATCCTCATAAAATAGAGGTCCACTCCTTCTTTGGGATATTCTTCTGGTGGAATGGTCTTAAGATAAGATTCCAGTGCCTTACAGAGATTATCTCTGGCCTCTTCCTGGGTGGCCCCCCTGGCCAATATCTCCGTCTCCATGCAGTGGGCTAGATAGCCCTCACCCTCTCTTCTTATAAGGACTGTGAATTGGCGTGACATTTCTTTCCCTCTTAAGCGTATTTTATCACCTCTCTATATCTTATGGTAGGGGTTTTTCGGGGGTATGGGGTATTCAGATAAACTCTTCCAGCAATCTCTCAAGCCTGGAGCGGTCTGGTCCGCCCGCGGCAGACTTTACCAGCGGTGCCTCCCTTATGGCATGTATCTGCTCCTCCATGGTGGGCCTTTTGGGGTTGGTGTAGATAACACCAATGGGAATTTTACTGTCCCACTCCTGGGCCTTCTGGAAGGCCGCAACCCTATCTGTCGGGTCATACTTGCCGCCCTCATCCAATTTATAAACCCTCTCCTTATACCAGGCAAAGGTGTTCAGTTTGTTAAAACTGGGGCAAGGCTGGAGGACGTCCACCAGGGCGAAGCCTTTGTGCCGCACGGCCTTCTGTATCAGGCCCACCAGGTGGTCCTTCTCACCGGTAAAGCCCCTGGCTACAAAACTGGCGTCCATGGCCGCCGCCGCCAGGACTGGGTTAAAGGG
Source organism: Planctomycetota bacterium (assembly GCA_016209685.1). GTDB lineage: Bacteria > Planctomycetota > Brocadiia > Brocadiales > Bathyanammoxibiaceae > 2-12-FULL-52-36. The sequence continues at coordinate 175,983 of JACQVQ010000005.1, forward strand.
GGCAAGGATTACTCCCTCTGGCTGTATCTTGGTGGCAAAACCCGTATCGCTGGTAGGCGAGGCCTGTCCCTTTGTCAGGCCGTACACCTGATTATCATGCACTATCAGGGTTATGTCTATGTTCCTTCGTATGGCGTGGATAAAATGGTTCCCACCCTCACCGTAGCAATCCCCGTCTCCGGCGATGGCCAATACCGTCAGTTCGTGGTTGGCCAACTTTGCCCCGGTAGCAGGCGGCAAGGTACGGCCGTGGAGGCTGTTGAACGTGTTGCATCTCAGGTAGTGAGGGAGCTTGCCTGCCTGCCCGATGCCAGAGACAAGGAGTACCTCGTGCGGCTCCTTCCCCAGGCCCACCAGGGCCTCCTGTACCGCCCTGAGGAGCATGAAATTCCCGCACCCCGGACACCAGGCCGTCGGCCCGCCTGCATAGTCTTTTAACGTAACCATTACTATCTCCCTACTCCTTGGTTCCCAGGTGGCGGAGCACCTGGGCTATATCTCCCTACTCCCTACCCCCTATTTTATTCCCTCCATAACATATTCCGGACTAAAAGGAAGCCCGTCAAACTTGAGTATCTTCCCCGTAACGGCCTTACCCGTCTCCCTTCGTATAAGCCTTGCCAGTTGGCCTGTGGCGTTATTTTCCACGACAAAACATGCCCTGGCAGATTCCAGGGCCGTGGCAACCGCCCCGGACGGAAATGGCCATATCTCGCTTAGGTGCATCATGCCAACCTTCTGCCCCTGGGACTGGAGGAGGTCTACGGCCTCCCTGATTGCGCCGTAGGTGGAACCCCAGCCAATCAGTAGTACCTCAGGGTTGACCGCACCATAAAATTTGGGCGGAGAAATCTCCTGGGCCAGACCTATCTCTTTCCTCATCCTCTTGAGCATCATCCTGGTACGGAGTCCTGTGTCTTCCGTGAGGTGGCCCTCCTCGTCGTGCTCGTCGCTATCGGTAACCACGGTTATACCAGGATACCCCGGCAGGGCCCTGGGGGAGATACCAGAGTGTGTAATGGCATGTCGCTTGTAACCCACCAGTTTCTCCGTCTCCTCCGGCCGTATAAGCTGGCCTCTATCAATAATAATGCGGGACATGTCCAGGGTATCTATCGTCCAGTAGGAATCTGCCAGGTGCTGGTCACTCATAACGATGACCGGGGTCTGGTATTTCTCGGCCAGGTTGAAGGCCTTGGCCATCGTGTAGAAGGCCTCTTCCGAGGTGCCTGGGGCTAAGACCGCCCTCGGGAATTCGCCATGGGAGGCATGGAGCACGAACTCAAGGTCGGACTGCTCAGTCCTGGTGGGTAGTCCAATGGCAGGCCCTGGTCTCTGGGCCTCTACCACCACGATGGGCGTCTCTGTCATCCCCGCCAGGCCCAACCCCTCCACCATGAGGCAGAAACCCCCGCCAGAGGTGGCCGTCATGGCCCGTACCCCTGCGAAGGAGGCGCCGATGGCCATGGTAATGGCCGCTATCTCATCCTCTGCCTGCTCCACGATTATGTCCCACTCCCTGGCCTTCCCTGCCAGGTAGGTCATTATCCCCGTAGCGGGGGTCATGGGGTAGGCGCTCACAAACTTACAGCCTGCGGCAAGTGCCCCCAGGGCCAGGGCCTCACTACCAGCTATCAGCATACGCCGCCTGTCGTCCAGGGGCTTAAACTTCCAGGGGAATTGGGAGTGGCCGTTCCTTGTAGTAAAGTCATAACCGGCCCTGGCGGCCTTGACGTTATCCTCTGCCACAGTGCCTTTCTTACCGAAGACGTCCCTGAGTACCTCTGCCAGGGGCTCAAAGGCGTAACCCAGTAGGCCCAGGGCCGCCCCTGCCGCCACGGAATTGCCGTACAACCTGTTCCCGCCCTCCTGGGCCAACCTGTCCAGGGGGACACTCAAGAGGTCTTGATGGGCCTCTACCTTTATCTTCTCACCGTCGTAAATAATTACTCCCCCCTCATAGAGTTCACCCTTGTGTAGGTCTATGGTCTCCTTGTTGAGGGCGATGAGGATATTTACGCCACGGGTCATGGAAAAGACAGGAGATTCCCTTATCCTTAACTCGGAAAAGTTGTGCCCGCCACGGATGCGGGACTGGTAGTCCTGGACGCTGAACACGTGCAGTCCTCCCCTTGTGAACACGTGGGCAAGGGTGTGACTGATGGTCTGCATCCCCTGGCCTGCCTCTCCGCCTATTTTTATCTTGAGGTCTAACACCGGCTCTTTCCCTCCTGAACAATAATCCGAGACCTCTGAAAAAGTTTTAAGAGGTCGCACCTCTTTCTTAATGACGAATTTCTTTTTTTACCCTCTCTATCAGGAACATCTTTAATAGAGACTGGTAGGGAACGTCCCTCTTATTGGCCAGGACCTTGAGGTGTTCAATGAGGGATTCTGGCAGTCTCAAGGAGATGGTTCTGGTAGATGGCTTCAGCTTTGGCAGTAATACCCTTTTTGCTTTGGAATAATCTACATATTCCATTGAATCATGGGTTGCCCAGAATTCAGACTCCTCTTTTTCGCTCTTGAATTTAGGCACGTTTTTCGATTTGCTCATAGTAAATTTTCCTTTCTTTCCTGCTCATATCCCTTGCCGACACGACCCCTAGCTTGTTTTTTCTTATCGTAAAAATCACGAAAAGCAATCGCCCGCTATTGGTCTTACCCAATACATAATAACGGGGTTCTTCTTTGGAATGTGGCTCATCTTCCTTGACAACGAGGGGCTTGTTAAAAAATACCTCCTCACATTCTAAAAAGCCAACCCTGTGCCTTTCCCAGTTCTTTTCAATGTTACCTCTATCCCAATCAAAACCTTCAGCACGAGATAATATGTCCATTTAAGTACGCCTCTTTGTATATATCAAAGATATACAAATTAGCTTGGCATGTCAAGCCCTGTGAGGGTGAGCGAGGACATTCCTTTATCCTTCCTTGACAATTCTACTTGCTATGCTAATATCTCGCTATGTCAAATTCGCCCGCCCGTAACCATGTCAAGGACAAGTCCGTCTAAGGCAAAAATGACTACCGATGAAAGAGGCACTACTAGAACTAAGAGAGAAGGCACTGGAGGAGCTTAAGAGTCTCCGTTCTGCCGAGGAACTGGAACTCTTCAGGGTAAAATATCTAGGCAGGAAGGGCCTCCTCAGCGAGTACATGGCCCAACTGTCCACCCTCCCACCAGATGAAAAGCGTGTAGTAGGAAAACTGGCCAACGAGATTAAGGTGGAACTTACCAGGGGGCTTGAGGAGGCTTGTAGGGGCGTATTGCAATACGCCCCTGCGAAGGTATCGCCTGTGATTGACGTCTCCCTCCCCGGTCACATACCCCCCCGTGGGCGTACCCACCCCCTGGTCCAGACCATCCAGGAGATAAAGGAAATCTTTGGCCGTATGGGCTTTCAGGTGGTCTCCGGGCCGGAGGTGGAGCTTGAGTATTTTAATTTTGAGGCACTCAACATACCCCCTGACCACCCCTCAAGGGACGACTTTGACACCTTCTACGTCTCCGACGACGTCCTCCTGAGGAGCCAGACCTCTACTGTCCAGATTAGGGTAATGCAGAAACAGAAACCCCCCATAAGGATAATTGCCCCAGGCAAGGTATTCAGACCCGATACGGTGGATGCCCGCCATTCCTTCATGTTCCACCAGATAGAAGGGCTGATGGTGGGCGGTAGCACCGCAGGCGAAGGGGTAAATTTTGGACACCTCAAGGGGGTGCTTTCTCTCTTTATCAAGACCTATTTTGGCCCTGATACCAGGATGCGCCTCAGGCCCTCCTTCTTCCCCTTTACCGAGCCCAGTGCCGAGGTAGAAATCTCCTGCAGTCTCTGTAAGGGAAAGGGGTGCAGTGTGTGCGGTGGCAGTGGGTGGCTGGAGATACTGGGGGCGGGCATGGTACACCCCAACGTATTCAAGGCCGTGGGCTACGACCCTGAGCAGTACACAGGCTTCGCCTTCGGCATGGGGGTGGAGAGGATAGCCATGCTCAAGTATGGCATTGATGACATAAGGCTCTTCTTTGAGAACGACGTGAGGTTCCTAGCCCAATTCTAGTAAAACAACGCAGGCTAAAGCCTGCGGCTACAGACTAAAGTAGGGGCGTATTGCAATACGCCCCTGCGACACATGAAAGTAACGTATAACTGGTTAAAGGAATACTGTGACTTCAAGCTCTCGCCAGAGGGGCTGGCAGAGGTACTGACCGGCGCCGGCTTCGTGGTGGCAGGTATGAGGGCAACCCCTGACGGGGACCACGTACTGGAGATAGAGGTTACCTCCAACCGCCCTGACTGTCTGGGGGTAATCGGGATTGCCCGTGAGATGGCGGCCCTCACCAGGAACCCCCTGAAGCCCCCTCCCCTGAGGTACAATGCGGGGAAAAAGGCCGTAGAGGTAAAAGTAACGGTAGAGGAGCCGGAGCTCTGCCCCAGATATACGGCGAGGGTGCTTCGCGGGGTAAAGATTGGACCCTCCCCCGCCTGGCTCCAGCAGAGGCTTGAGGCAGTCGGCCTGAGACCGATTAACAACGTAGTGGACGTTACCAACTACGTCCTTATGGAGTGGAGTCAACCCCTCCATGCCTTTGACCTGGACAGACTTGAGGGTAAAGAAATCATAGTAAGGCGGGCACTGTCGGGGGAGAGGCTGGTAACCATAGATGGTGCCAAACTAGACCTTAACCCTGAGGTACTCGTGATTGCCGACACCTCAAGGCCCGTAGCCCTGGCCGGGGTGATGGGAGGGAGGGATACGGAGGTACACGAGGGGACGTGCAACGTCCTCCTGGAGTCGGCCAGGTTCGGGCCTGCTACTGTAAGGAGGATGGCGAGGAGGTTCGGCCTGAAGACAGAGTCCAGTTACCGCTTTGAGCGGGGGGTGGACATAGAGGGGGTGGACCTTGCCTCCCGGCGGGCAACGGCCCTTATCCTTGAGCTGGCCGGTGGAGAGGCGGCTAAGGATTCCGTAGACGTAAGGACAGTTGTAGGGGCACGGCATGCCGTGCCCCTACGATTATCCCGCCTGAACGCCGTCCTCGGCACCAACCTGGAGGAGGAGGCGGTCAGGGATACCCTCTGCCGTCTGGGTTTTGAGATAAAGGGCGGGAAACGGGGTGTCTTAGAGGTCGCCGTGCCTAGCTTCCGTGGGGACGTTGCACAGGAGATAGACCTCATTGAGGAGACTGCCAGGGTTCACGGCTATAACAATATCCCCACCAATACAGGTCTCCCCATACACGTCAGCCCCATAGGGAGACAGGAGCGGGTGGAGGAACGGGTCAGGGGGCTACTGGCCGGGTGTGGGTTCTTTGAGGCAGTTACTTATAGTATCGTAGAGGGTAATGAGACTGGGAGGGCAGGGTTGTTTCCCGGGGGGAGTCCCCTCCGTATAAGGAACCCGATACGAGCAGGAGAGGATTGTCTGAGACAGACCCTCCTGGGTAACCTGCTTCAGGCCAAGAGACACAATCAAGACTACGGCACACCCAGGGTGAGACTCTATGAACTCTCAAAGGTCTATCTCCCCGAAGAGGGACAGAAACTCCCTATGGAAAAGACGTGTCTTGGGATTCTTTATGAGGAAGACTTGACTGTAATCAAGGGACAGGCTGGTAAAGACCCATTTTACGCCTTGAAGGGCCTTATGGAGGGCCTGCTGTCGGCCCTGGGTGCAAAGGGGGACATTCGTTGGGAGGGCCTGGCCAATCCATTCTTTACCAGAGAGAGGTCTTGTAAGGTAAACTTAGGGGGGGAACCCCTGGCTATCCTGGGGGAAGTGAGCGAGGAGATAGTGAAGGCTTACGACCTGCGGGACACGCCCTGCCTTGCGGAGATAAATTTTGACCTATTGGTTGAGAAGGCAGACATGACCAGCACCTTTCAGAGACTCCCCCTCTACCCCCCGATTGACAGGGACGTTGCCATCGTAGTGGACGAGGGCGTAACCTGGGCAGAGGTAGAGTCCTGTGTAAGGGAGGCAGGGGCAAAATTTCTGGAGAAGGTGGAATTCTTTGACCTCTATCGTGGCAAGCAGGTTCCTCCAGGTAAAAAGAGCGTTGCCTTCAGAATCCACTTTCGCACCCCTGACCGCACACTGACGGGAGAGGAGGCCGATAGGGCACAGGGCCTAATAATAGAAAGTCTGAGCAAGGCCCTGGGGGCCGTATTAAGGTAATAATATAATGCATGATAAGCATTGATGACATTAGAAAGAGGGTGGGAAAGAAGGAGTATGAAATTAGCCTCCACGCTGAAAAGGAGAGATATGTAGAGGATATAACTATCTCTGATATAGAGTCCGTCATTGACACGGGTGAGGTATTAGAATATTATCCAGGTGACCCAAGAGGAAAAAGTTGCTTAGTCCTGGGTTATTCCAGGAATCGGCCCATTCATATAGTTTGTGGCTATACTCGGCTGGGATGGGTCAGGATAATAACCGTTTACATACCAAAGGCCCCCAAATGGTTGGACGAAAGAACCAGGAGGAAAGGGAAGTAATGAAGGTACACGAATATGGAGATTGCTCCTTCTGTCAAGGAGAGGTAAAGGAAGCAAGGGTGGAGCTGGATTATCGCTATAAAGGAAGACTGTACGTATTCCAGAATGTGCCCACCGGTGTGTGTCAGCAATGTGGGGAGAAATATCTTACTGCCAGAATTGCAAAAGAAATAGAAAAGAAGATTCAAAAGAAGAAATGGGCTAAGACCATTGCTGTCCCTGTGGAAGTCTTCACAGAAGAGGCTTCTGTTTAGGAGTGCCCATTTCCCTTCCACTTTCGCTCCCTTGACCGCACACTGACGGGGGAGGAGGCAGATAGGGCACGGGGGGTAATAATTGATGGGCTGGCTAAGAGACTGGGGGCTATCGTAAGACAGTAGTGTATAATGCCGTAAAAGCAGCAGGGGCACGTTGCAACGTGCCCCTACATTATTTTTGGGTCTTCTCCAATCCACCCAGAGTGGACACCCTCTCCTCCACGAAGGCGTACCATGGGCTATTTCTGGAGAAGGGGAGGTCCTTGTAACCCTCCAGTTCTGCCCCCATTGAGAAGAGGGTCAGCCCGGCCAGGGAGAGTTTTCTCTCGGGCAGGTCTTGATGCCTTTCCTTTATTACAACCTTTTTTAGGACCTTCTGTAATTCTACAGCCTTTTTGTTTATGGCTGGGTTATCTCTGAACTTTAGTCTCAGGGCATTCAGAAAACTACCCAGGTCGTAATGCATACTGTAAGGGATGTAGCGTCCGGCGATATGGGCACTGACGGTAAAAGAATCTGTGAGCATATCCACTTCTTTAAACCTCTTCACGGCCTGAGGCGATCCGCCGAAGGCGGACTTTAAAGTTAGGGCCAACTCCCCCAGTGGTGGCATTATTTCCGTAAAGGCCGCCAGGTCTATCACGGCTACGGTCAGTATATTGTCCAGCCTGGCAGGGGAGTACGAGGTAGTGTCTATGTAGGCGTCGGCTATGCGGGAGGCGATGTGGGGTGCGGGCATGGAAGGGTCTTCCATGAAGGCCATGAGGACGTCTCCGTAGGGCCAGCCGTCCAGGGCCTCCTCGTTCTCGGAGGCTATGACGTAACTGGCATAGTCCTTGATGGAAAACAAGACCTCCACCATGGCCAGGTAGCAGGCGTCCAGCCCCAGGATGTCAATCTTGTCCTTACCATTAACCTTCTTTATTGCCCTGACGATACTGCCGAGGGCCTCTTCCAGTTCCGGGAGGCTCAAGACGTCCACTATCCCCTGTCCATCATTTAAGTCATGAAGCATACCCATCCATCCCTCGCCGTACCCACCGAGGAGCAGGAGGTAATTCTGGGCAGGCAGGTTCTCCACGGCCCATGTGGCAAAGGTGATTAGGGTCTGGGGGGCGCCTGTATTTAGTTCCTTACCCCTCCAGGAGGGGTCTATATCCTCTACGGGTAGTTCCAGCAGGTAGCCGTTTCTGACCTCGTAGAGATGTCCTCCCTTATCCAGCTTATCTACCAGGACTACCGTGCGGACGTCATAGCTTGCCGTGCCATGGCCCTCCCTGAGTTCTTCCAGGTTCTGCTGTGTGAACCAGTCCAGGAAGTTATCTCCGGCAAGGTATACTATGCAGGTCCATTTTGGAAGGGTCTTTATCTCCTGCCCGTGGCAATAGGCAGTAGGCAACAGGCAGTAGGCAGTAGACAGTAAGCAAAAAATGGCCTGCGGCGCAAATCTTCTCATATATTTCTACCCCCTACCCCCTGCACCACGTAGGGTGCATGGCAGGCCGTGAACCCCACGTGGTTCACGGCCTACCCCCTTTCCTTCTCCTCCTCAAGGAGGGTAGACTCTAGCGATTGGATCTTTCCCGCCAATTCGTTTATCAGTTCGTGGACCCTTGCAATCTTTATAACTAGTTCATCTGCCTGTCTTAACCTATTGGCCAGGGCCTTCATTACTATGAGGACGCATGAGGGGATGTTGGCAAAACACTGGTCGCAGTGTTTTCTGTCCAGGGCCATCACCGTGGAGTCGGTAGTGGCACGGGCGGTGGCACTCCTCGTGCCGCCTCCTATTACGGCCACCTCTCCCAGGAACTCCCCTTGTATCAACTCCCCTAACTTTATGTTTCTATTCAGTATCCTCTTGGTTACACTGAGCCTCCCACTCTCTAAGTAGAACATCTCGTTAGCAGGGGTACCCTCGTAGAAGAGTATATCTCCCTTCTTCAGGGAGTGGGTCTTCGTGACTTTGCACGTAGGTGATAGGGGCATGCTTCTTTCCTCCTATTTGTCTCCGTAGACTGATTAGGGGTTAGGGGCCAGGGGGCAGGGACTAGAATTCAGAATACAGAATTCAGAATTCAGAATATTTTGTATTCTGTATCCTTTCTTCTCCCTACTCTATGCTCTTCAGTTCAATAGTCTTGACCTCTCCAAACTCGCTGAGGGGGCGGTCAAACTTGTCTTTATTCCCTACCACCAGGAGGGTGACGTTATCGGGCTGGAGATATTTCCCGGCCACTCTTAATATGTCTTCCCTGGTGACGGCATTTACCTTAGCTACGTATGTGTCCAGGTAGTCAAGGGGGAGACCTTGATACTCTATGTTTACCATGTGAGATGCGATGGCCGAACTGGAGGTAAAAAGGAAGACAAATTGGTTGGTAAAGGTATCCTTGGCAGTGGCCAGTTCGTCCTCCTCTACGGGCTTCTCTTTTATCTTCCGGATTTCCTCCAGGGTCAGGGATATGGCCCTGCTGGTGGATTCGGACTTGGTCTGACAGCTTACGAAAAAGAACCCCTTGTCTCTTGGGGTATGGAAGGCGCTGTAGACGCTGTAGGCCAGGCCCTCGTCACTCCTTACCTTTCCAGGGATCCTGGAGGCGAAGCTTCCCCCCCCAAGGATGAAGTTCATGAGCATGGCGGGAAAGTAGTCAGGGTTGGTCCTCTCTATGGCCACATGGCCGAGGACGACGTTAGACTGGTCAATGTCCTTGTATATGTAATTTATGGACTTATTAAATCCTTCTTTGACGTTCGGGACGGCAGGGAATGAGACCTCGGCCCTGGGCCAGTCCTTAAAGAGTTTCTCTAACTTCTCCAGCATCTCCTGGGTATTAAAGTCTCCAGCCACCCCCATCAGGACGTTGTTGGGGTGAAAGTACCTCTTGTGGAACTCTACCATGTCCTCCCTGGTTATCCTGCCCAGGGTATCGGGGTATCCCTCTACCTTCCTTCCGTAAGGATGAGGCTCGTAGATGAGCTTCCTGAACTCCCTGAACACGATACCGCCAGGGCTATCGTTCTCCCTCCGTATGCCCTCCAGTACCTCTTCCTTTCTCTTCTTTATCTTGTCTTCAGGGAAGTTAGGGTTCCTGAGGACGTCGGCGAATATCTCCAGTGCCTTGTCCAGGTCCTTCTTCATGGTAGAAAGGCCGGCAGTACCCTCCTCTCTCCCTATGGCCGTCTCCACCGAGGCGGCCATGTATTCCAGCTCCTCATTAATCTTCTCTACACTGCGGGTGGTAGTCCCACCTGAGCGCATGACGTGGCCCGTCAGGGAGGCCAGCCCCGCCTTTTCTGCAGGTTCATAGATGGCACCAGTCCTGATGGTGGACGTAATGTTTACGATGGGGAGGTCGTGGTCTTCAAGGAGGTACAACACCATGCCGTTAGAGAGTACCTTCCGTTGTGCCTTTGGTGGCGTAAACTCCAGGGGGTTGAAGTGTAGTTTAGAGACTATCTGTGCCCCTGGAGACTGAGGCTTTACGAAAGGCGACTCCTCTGCGGGGCGCCCGTGCTGGGCGTAGAGCGGGGCGGTAAGCAGTAGGCAGTAGGCAGTAAGCAGTAGGAAGGTAGCCGCAGGCTTTAGCCTGCGTGTAGGTAGTAAAAATCTTTTCATGTCCCTTTTCTCCTTGTTTCTCAGTCCTTACTCCCTACTGTTTACTGCCTTCTTTAGCCTCTTCTTTTGCCACCTTGACCAGCGTGGCCACGGTGCGGTTAGTCTTGGTTAAATACTTCCTGGCCACGCGCATAACGTCCTCAGCAGTAACGGCCTTAATCTTTTCAAGGGCGATATTTATATATTCCCAGCCGGCAATGGATTCATAGTAACCGATTTCATCTGCAAGGCCGTTGTTGGAATCCAGCCCGCGAATGAAGCCGGCCTCCAGTTGGTTTTTTATCTTTTCCAGTTCCCATTGGGAAGGAGGTTCCTTCTTCAATTTTTCTATTTCTTCGTATATGACCTGCTCCACCTCCTCGGCGGTGTGGGGGTGTCTGGGGGTCACAAAGACATAGAAGGTGTCCGGGTATCTGGAGGCCCCGGCATAGGACCTGACCATAACGGCCATCCTCTTCTCTTCTATGAGGGTCTTGTATAGTCTTGCCGTACGTCCACTGGAAAGGAGTGACTCTACGACCTCAAGGGCATACTGGTCAGGGTGGGTTACCTGAGGTTTGTGATAAGCTATGGCCACGTTGGGGTTGGCGTCATATTCTACGTATACTCTCCTCTCACCCCTCTGCTCCGGCTCCACTGTCTCCACCTCTGGTATGGGGGGTTGGGAGGGGATGTCGCTAAAATATTTTTCTACCAGTTTTATGAACTCTTGCGTCTGGAAGTCCCCAACGGCTATTAGTACGGCATTGTTAGGGGCATAGTATCTGGTGAAGTACTCCTTGGTCCCTTCCTTAGTAAGTGCGTTTATGTCGGACCTCCAGCCTATTACCGGCCAGCTGTAGGGGTGGGCAGTAAAGGTGGCCGCCCTGAGCTGTTCAAGGAGCAGCCCGAAGGGGCTGGTCTCAGTCCTCAGCCTCCTCTCCTCCATTACCACGTCCTTTTCCGAGTAGAACTCCCTCAAGACCATGTTCTTCATCCTGTCAGACTCAATAAGGCCCCATAGCTCCAGCTTGTTGGTAGGGAGGTCGCAGTAATAAAAGGTGGCATCTTCCCCGGTAGAGGCATTTAACCCTGTGCCGCCATGGCTCATGTATATGGACCATAATTCGTCTTTGACCGTTACGTCCTTTAACTTCTTCCTTACCTCCTCCAGCTCGGTCTCCAGGGCCTTAATCTTCCCCTGGTCTGCCGACGCCCCTTTGTGCCTCTCCCCCTCTACGGCCACCACCAGTTCGTCCTCTCTCTTCAGTAAGGGTTCTTCTATGCTCCAGTCCTTGGTGCCGAAGAGTTTCGTACCCTTGAACATCATGTGCTCAAAGAGGTGGGATACGCCGGTAATGCCAGGCCGTTCGTTCACGGAGCCTACCTTGTACACTATTCTCAGGGAGACGGTGGGGGACTTGTGCCTCTCCAGGGTCAATACCTTCAGCCCGTTTTTCAGCACGTGCTCCTTTACGTCTAGCTTTAGCTCCTGGGCAAGGAGGGGTAGCGGTGGGACAAGTAAGAGGCAGAACAGTAGTGTACAGATTAGGAGTCTGCCGAGGAAGGATTTGTCACCCTGAGCAGGGCGAAGGGTCTCGTGCGGAGATTCTTCGCTTCGCTCAGAATGACGGCCGTAGAATTTATTACCCATAGCTTGCCTCCTCAAGGCCTTTCGTAAGGGCGTATGCAATACGCCCCTACGTATGATACCTGGCGTTAATGGTCACGTACTTCTCAGAGAGGTCACAGGTCCAGACCTCGGCCTCTGCGCGGCCCAGCCCCAGTTCCAGCCGTAAATCTAGTTCTTTTCCTTGCATAATGTTTTTGAGCATTGGGGGCAGAGCCCCAATGCTATAGCCCTGGTGCTCCGCCACCAGGGCTTGGATAGGGCTGGCCACAGACGTTCCTCCCTCAAAAATTAACGACTCGCCAATATATAGCCTGAGCCTTTTTTCGTCAAGGGTAATACCCGTGGCCCCTGCCGCAGATATGATTCGGCCCCAGTTGGGGTCCTCCCCGTTTATGGCTGTCTTTACCAGGGGAGAGTTGGCAATGGCCCGTGCGATAACCCCGGCCTCTTTTTCCTTCTTAGCCCCTTTGACTATAACCCTTACGAACTTGGTGGCCCCCTCGCCGTCCTTTACGATGGCCCTGGCCAGCACCTGGCAGAGGTGTCCAAGGGCCTCCTGGAAGGCGGTCAGGTCTCTGCCTCTAAGGCATGGCCCCCCACTGGCCCCATTTGCCATGAGGATTACCGTGTCATTGGTGCTCATGTGTCCGTCAATGGTAATCTGGTTGAAGGAGCGACTCACTGCCCTCTGTAGACACGCCTTTGACTGTCTCCTGGTGAGCGTGGCATCGGTGGTGATAAAGGCGAGCATGGTAGCCATATTGGGGGCTATCATCCCTGCCCCCTTTGCCGCCCCTCCAAGGGTGATGGTACGGCCCCCTGTGTCTATCTTCAGCGCAAGCTCCTTGGGGCTGGTATCGGTGGTCATAATCGCCCTGGTAAACGACCTGCCGTGCTCGGGGTCCCTGCTCATCTTCTGACCGGCCTCTCTTATCCCTGCAAGTATCTTTTCCATGGGAAGCGGTTGACCTATGATGCCCGTGGAGGCCACAAGGACTTCGGAGGGGGAGAGGCCGAGTTCCCTGGCCGTGGCCTCTGCCATTGCCATGGCGTTGAGGTGGCCCTGGGCACCTGTGCAGGCGTTGGCGTTACCGCTATTTACTACCACTGCCCTGATGGGTCCCCTCTTGACGGTCTCCCTGCTCAATCTTACCGGGGCGGCCACTATCTGGTTGGTAGTAAAGAGGGCCGCCGCCCGGGCGGGGCGGTTGGATAGCAGGAGGGCCAGGTCGTAGCCCCCTTGTTTAATGCCACAGGCGCAGGCCCCGGCCAGGAAGCCAGAGGGTGCCACCACGCCACCAGAAACTTCTTGTATATTGTCTTTAGACATAGATAACATCCGCCTCGGGTGAAATAGCCAGTAGCTAGTAGCTGGTAGCTAGGGGTTGGATTTTTCTCCTAGCTACTAACTCCTAGCTACTAGTTACTGGCTATTCCACCAGACCCTGCACAAAATTTGGTAACGCAAAACTCCCCCAATGGACCTTGCTATTGTAATACTTGGTGGGGAGTTTCAGGCTGTCGTATTTTTTTTGGAGAAAACCAGTTATCGGGTCATATTTCTTGGAACAGAATGCGAAACTCCATGTCCCGCTCGGATAAGTCGGTATGTGGGCCAGATACATCTTTACGATAGGGAAGATGTCTTTCAGGTTTTTGTATACCTTCTCAATCGTCTCGCCGTGGAATATCGGGGATTCTGACTGCGCAACGAATATCCCATCGGGAGATAGTGAGTCACTAATCATCTCGTAAAAGTTCTTCTGGAATAAGACCTCAGCCGGCCCGACTGGGTCTGAAGAATCACATAAAATCAGGTCGTATTTATTTTTGTTATTAACCAGGAATTTAGCCGCATCCTCAAAGAGGACTCCACCCCTGGGATTATCAAAACCACAACTAACCTCAGGGAAGAACCTCTTACAGACGTCAACCACCATCTCGTCAATCTCCACCACGAGGGCCTTTTTGACCTCCGGGTGTCTCAGGACTTCCCTGAGGGTCCCCCCATCTCCGCCCCCGATTATCAGTACCTCCTTCGGGTCAGGGTGGACGAACAAGGGGACGTGCGAAAGCATCTCGTGGTATATAAACTCGTCCCTCTCCGTTATCATGATAGAACCGTATAGTACCAGTACCTTCCCAAATTCCTCCGTATCAAGTACGTCAATCCGTTGGAAGTCGGATTTACCACTGAACAAGACGTCCTTTATCTTAATTGTAAGGCCGACCGTCCTCTTATGTAACTCTGAGAACCAGAGGTTCCATAAGTCTCCCATAGATTCTTCTCTGATTATCCCTGCCATCTTGTTAATTCTCTCTGGTTCTAGGTCCTGAATGTTATGGAGTCCAGTCCGCCTAAGGCGGATGTGGCTGGGAATATCCACTGACGCAGTCAATGGACTCCAAAAAACTCAGTCCACTACGACGGTGGGGGTTCTTTTATGACAGTTGAATTCTGAGGCACTGCAACTGGTATACGCCCCCATGCTCGTTACCAGCAATAAATCCCCCATCTCTAGTTCAGGCAAGACCTTTTTAGTGGATATTACGTCAAACGAATCGCATGTCGGACCAGCCACCACGCACTGCTCCCTGTTCCTGGTCTTTTCCGAGATGATATTATAATCTGTGTTGTCGTACACCTTTCCGGAAAACGAGTTGTACAACCCATCGTCAAGGAAATACCACTGCACGTCCTTCCGCCTTGATTTGCCGATGACCTTGGTAATAAGGACGATGGCATCCCCCACCAGAAACCGCCCAGGCTCGGCAATGATGCGGGTATCCGGGGGGAAATTGTCCAGCGCCTCATTTATGGGCTCGCAAAATTTTTCAATTGGCATGATACTGCTGGTATACGCTACGGGGAACCCACCGCCAATATCTAACAGGTCCAGCCTAATACCTCTTGACGTCAACCTGTCGGCTATCTTCTTGCACGTCATTATCGTGTCCACGTAGGGTTGGGGATTAGCGGTCTGAGAACCCACGTGGAAGCAGAGACCCTTTACGTTGAGACCAAGAGATACGGCCTCTGAAATTAGTGGTTCAGCCTCACCAGCCTCAGCCCCAAATTTGTAACTAAGGTTGACCACACAGTGCGGGTTGGATACCTCAAGCCTCAACAGGACGTTACCCCCTGGTGCAGATTGGGCTATCTTCCGGAGTTCCAGGCTATTGTCAAAGACGAATAAATCAATCCCCTGCCCGTGTATGAACCTTATCTCCTCCTCTTTCTTGGTGGGATTGGTGTAGATAACTCTGCCGTTACCGGTATTAATCTGCAGCCCTTGTAACGTATTAAATTCACCTATTGAGCATATATCAAAATTACTCCCCACCTCGTTCAGTATTCTTACCACTTCAACGTACGGGTTGGCCTTCAGGGCATAATACAGGCTTACTCTTGGAAGGGCATTGGAAAGTTTACTGTACTTCTCAATGACCTTCTGTTTAGACAGCACGAGCACAGGCGTGCCGTGCTTCTTAGCAATGTCTCTTGCCTGGTCAAAATCTAAAAAACTATGCATCTAAGGAAACGTGCGGTTGCTCAGTCCTCAGTACGGAGTCTTCGGACAACCGGCAACTATCTTACAACCTCCTTTAGTGAAAATACAGAAAGAGCAGATTTGAGATTTTTATTAAACGGGAAAATTCAGGAAAGGTCAAGTCCATTTTTCTACTGCCCTTTTTGTTGGTCCCTACCCCCTACTCCCTAGCTTAACTATTTCCTTTACAATAAAGATATTTACCCTAAAATCTTGTAGTGTAGGATGCAAAAATGGACGATGTGATCCTGCCCAGAAGATACCTGGTGGGTTTTGATACTGCCCAACTGCCCGAACTTTTTACCGAGGTACTGGTAATTGGCAGTGGGGTGGCCGGGCTTTCAGCGGCCCTCTCAGCGGCCGAGGTGGCAGGGCCACTCCCGACTAGGGCGTCATCCGCCTCCTCAGGCGCACACCCGGCAAAGATACTCATAGTCTCTAAGGATAAGCTCGGGGAAAACAATACCATGCGGGCCCAGGGGGGTATCGCCGTAGTGCTCTCCCCCGGGGATAGCTTCAGGTGCCACATAAAAGATACCCTGGAGGCAGGACAGGGCCTGTGTGACCAAAAGGTGGTAAAAGAGGTGATACGCAACGGGCCTGTCAGGATAAAAGAGTTGATAGGACTGGGGGCGAACTTTGACCGTGCGGTCAACTCTGTACCTCACGGCACGGGACATGGGCCACCCCCGCCTGAAGACGGCCCGCTAGCCCTGTACCGTTCTGGTACAGGGCTGGACCTGACCAAAGAAGGGGGACACAGCCGCCCCAGGGTGATACACGGCAGGGGAGATTCCACCGGGATGGTGGTAGAAGAGACCCTACTGGAGGCGGTGGAAGGCAACACCAACATAGACACCATGGACCACTGCTTTGCCATAGACCTTTTAGTGGTAGAAGGGGCCTGTCGTGGGGCGCTACTGTGGCACAAACAGAAGGGGAGGTTCATCGTCTGGGCCGGAGAGACCATCCTGGCCACGGGGGGCTGTGGTCAGCTCTACAGGGAGACTACCAATTCTGTGGTGGCCACCGGAGACGGTACGGCAATGGCCTACCGGGCCGGGGCCACACTGCAGGACATGGAGTTCGTCCAGTTCCATCCCACTACCCTTTACATCGCAGGGGCCACCAGGGCACTGATTACCGAGGCCATGCGGGGCGAAGGGGCCATCTTGAGGAATAAATGGGGCGAGCGCTTCATGCCCAGGTATCACCCCATGGCTGAACTGGCCCCCAGGGACGTGGTCAGTCAGAGCATACTCCACGAGATGCAGCTCACCGAGCATACCCACGTGTACCTGGACGTAACCCATCTGCCGAGAGAGTTCCTGGGCTCCCGCTTTCCCCATATCTGCTCCACCTGCAAGTCTTTCCATATAGACATCTCAAAGGAATTAATCCCGGTGAGGCCAAGCGCCCACTACATGATGGGGGGTATAAAGGTGGATGCCAGGACACGCACAGGTATCCCACACCTCTATGCCTGTGGAGAGACGGCCTCTACCGGGATGCATGGGGCCAACCGCCTGGGCAGTAACTCCTTATTGGAGGGACTGGTATACGGTCATAAAGCAGGCAGGGAGGCCTCTCTCTCGTCAAAGCGGCGGCATGGTAAGGTGAGGCCCTATCCCCTGGAGGTAAGTATGGAGGCCAAGAGGCTGCGGAGGCTGGACCTGGAGGACATAAGGGACTCCTTAAAGAGCCTTATGTGGAGGTGTGCCGGGGTGGAGAGAGACGAGAAACACCTCAAGGAGGCTACGGACACCCTGGCCCAGTGGTGGGAATACGTCATGGATAAAGAGTTTCATACCCCTGAGGGCTGGGAACTCCAGAACATGATACTCTTGGCAGGCCTCGTTATAAGGGCAACACAGGACAGAAAGGAGAGCAGGGGTGCCCATTACAGGAAGGACTATCCTCAAAGGGACGACCGACATTGGAAGAGGCATATCACCTTTAGGGGGTAGAGCATAGGGGGTAGGGGCTAGCAATCTTTTACTACTCCCTACTCCCTATCCCCTACTCCCTAATTTACCCCTCAAACCTGCCTGTCACCAGGCTTACGTTATGCCCGCCGAAGCCAAAGGAATTGCTCATAGCCACCTTTATAGCCATTTCCCTGGCATTGTTGGGGACGAAATCCAGATTGCCGCACTCCGGGTCCGGGTGCTCATAATTAATAGTAGGGGGCACTACGCCCCGTTGTATGGCCAGTACACAGATAATCAGCTCCACCGAGCCGGCAGCGCCCAGCAGGTGGCCCATCATGCTCTTGGTAGAACTGACAGGTACACGGGGGGCAGAGTGATTAAAGACCCTGTTAATAGCCCTGGCCTCTATCTCGTCCCCCAGGGGGGTAGAAGTGGCATGGGCATTAATATAATTAACGGCCTCGGGGTTACACCTGGCATCGGCCAGGGCACTGTTCATGGCATTAACGGCCCCTCTACCACCAGGCTCAGGGGCGGCCATGTGACTCCCATCGGCACTGAGGCCATAGCCCATCAACTCTGCATAAATAGGTGCCCCGCGCCTCCGGGCGTGTTCCATCTCCTCCAGGATTACAATACCCGCCCCCGCTGCCAGGACAAAACCATCCCTCTCCTTATCAAATGGTCTTGAGGCCCTTTGGGGCTCATTATTTCTAGTGGAGAGAGCCTTCATATTCATAAAACCTGCCACTCCTAGAGGGGTAATCACCGCCTCTGTACCTCCGGCAATGACCACATCGGCCTCATCCCTCTGGATGAGCCTCAGGGCCTCACCGACGGCGTGGGCACCCGTGGCACAGGCACTTACTACGCCAAGGTTAGGGCCGTGGAGTCCGTACTCTATAGCCACCATAGCAGCGGAGGCATTTATCATGAGCTTGGTAATCATAAAGGGGGAGACCCTGGAGGGCCCCCGTTCCAGGAGGGTCCTGTGTTGCTCTTCTAGTTCGTGGAGTCCCCCCATGCCAGAGCCTATAATGCACCCGGCACGCGTAGTATCAATTTTACTGAAATCCAGGCCCGAATCCTTCACGGCCATCCTGGCGGCCGCCACTGCATACTGTACAAAGGGGTCTAACCTGCGGGCCTGCTTGGGGTCAAACCATTGGTTCGGGTCAAAGCCCTGAACCTCCCCCGCAAAGTGGACGTCATGCTTACTCGTATCAAAACTCTTTATCTCTCTTATACCACTCTTGCCCTGACAGAGGGCCGACCATAGGGTTTCTTTGTCGCTCCCCAGGGGGGTAACGACTCCCAGGCCGGTAATCACTACCCTTTCTTTTCGCACTTCCCAGCCCGCTCCTCAATGTACTTAATAGCGTCCTCTACGGTCTTGATCTTCTCCGCATCCTCATCCGGGATATTCATATCAAAGACATCCTCAAGCTCCATGATGAGTTCCACCACATCCAGAGAGTCAGCCCCAAGGTCGTTGATAAAGGACGTCTGCGGGGTAATCTTTCCTGCACTTATACCCATCTGTTTGCTTACGAGCTCTATGACTTTTTCTTGAACGGATGGCACGCCTTACCCTCCTTTAAAGGACCCTCAAAAGGGAAATACTTTTCTCAAAAGATGCTACTATAATAAATGCCAGGACGTATGTCAAGCAGTCTACGTTGACTTTTTGGGTTCAGGGACAAGGGGCAGGAACTAGGGGTCAGGGATTAGGGGTCAGAGGTCAGGGATTAGGGATTAGAAAAAGTTTATTTCCCTAATCCCTGGTCCCTGTTCCCTGTCCCCTAGTTCCTAGCTCCTGGCAAGGAACCTCAAGGCGTCAAAGAGGGGGCGTGGATGGAGCTCCCATAGATAGGAAGACTCCAGCGTCCCGGCATCGGCGCAAAGGGCACATGACTCGGCCCTCCTTATGAAATCTTTGTATCCAGCACCCCCTATTATCTCCCTCAAGCCCTTCTCCCTTACGTTAGCCATTACCCGTCCAGGACGGGTACAGTCAATGACATCCCCGTTGGTATCTACCCTGAAGACCAGCTTCTTGTAATGGCATCTGTAATGACCATTTGCATTAAATGTAGCGTACATGCCCAGGCGACGGAGCGCCTGGGCTATAGGGTTGGGGCTCTGTCCCCAACCCCCGACCAGAGCTTCGGGCCGAAGGCTTGTCTCGCACGTTTTTATAAAGGTATTTAAATACTCGTAAGAATTCAGCACAGGGAACCCCCTGTTCTTGGCGTGTCTGATAAGCTTAAAGGCACTTGACTGTCCTTCCTGAGAGGGTACTGCATCGGGGTCTATGGGCCTGGGAGAGACTGCATAGTCCAGGGTGTTTATTGCCTGAAAGATAATGGGAAGCCCCTCCTTACGACTGAACCCCAGTAGACCCTCCACCTCCTGGAGGTTCTCCCTTGTGATTACTGAGATAATTATAGGTCTTACCCCGGCAAAGTCTGCCCTGATAGACCTTATACCGTCTACAGCCCTTCTAAAACACCCCGGCAGGCGGCGCATGGTATCATGGAATTCGTTTGGGGCGTCAAAGGATACAAGGAGGGTATCCAGATATGGCCCTATCTCCCCCACCCTTTCTGGCAGGTTGTAACCGTTGGTAATGATCGTAGTCTTTAGGCCCGCCTCCCTGGCCGAAAACAGCACCTCCCCCAGGTCCTCCCTCAACAGGGGTTCTCCACCCCAGATTACCACGCTCAGGAAGCCCGACCTCCCAGCCTGGGCATACAAATTCTTCACCTGCCCACTATCCAACTCCACTCCCTCCCCTTTCCATAGACAGAAGGGGCAGTCAGCATTACATCGGCGGGTGATGAGGTGGGAGAGTATAAAGGGCCTGCCCAGAAACCGGGCAGTCGATAGGGCCCTGGATAGTCCGGCTATATCTCTAAGTGCTTCTACCCTCACGTTTAGATAAGAAACTCTTTACCCACTCTTTTATCCGTTCTGCGGAATCTCTTGCCTTAACAGCAACTTCCTCGGTATAGCTACTGGGCCAATGTACAGGGTAACGTGTATCAACATAGAATGGGTTTAGGTAGCGACAGGGTTCCTCTATCGCTTTAATTTTTGGCTCTTTTTGCTTGCAAATCTCTAATAGTTCCAGGAGGTTATGAATAGGTCTAAATTCTAGCCGGTTGGCGATGATGAAAGCCTTAAGGTATTTCTCTGCCGATTGTTGAAAGTGGAAGCAGACCTGGGGAAAATACCCCATTTCCTTCAAGCCCAAAGAGGCAAACCCAAAGTCTTCTTCAGCCTTTTCAATCCATTCCTTTACCACCTCATCCTGCGGCATAAAGAACTTTCCCCTCTTTAAGGATACTCTTAATAAATGGGTCGCCCAATTTCACCCTCTGGCTCATCTCCTGTGGTTTATATACTATGAAATCTGTGGCAAGCTTATACTTAATCAGTGTATCTAACTGACGAATCCTATCAACCCCCAAGTCGGGAATGTCCCGTTTGATGATAAAGAGGTCAATGTCCGTTCCTTCCCTCCTCTCACCCCGCGCCAGAGAACCAAAGAGTATAACCTTTTCAGGTTTGTATACCCTTATAAGCTGTTCTAAAATACTTCGTATTTCTTTATCAAATTTATCTTCAGCAATCACCTTATGCCCCTTTCCAATGTTAAAATATTTTAGACGTATTATAACCCATCTCTATTAACTCCACAATCACTACCCATTTGATTGATTTTTACCTGGACAGGGGTTAAGCTATGGTTTATCTTGGGAAGGGTTTCTGTTCCCACACGGCAGAGCGTGTGGGCTCTGCCCCACACGGGATAAAGAAAGTGTGTTCACGGCTACTACGAATCGGCAAGAGGTGAATCATTCCCCCTAAAGAGGGTCTTTTTTCATGCAAATGGTAATAACCGGGGGTGCTGGCTTCATAGGCTCGCACTTGTGTAAATATCTCCTTAATAAAGGACACTCCGTCGTCTGCATAGACAACCTCTGTACGGGTTCCGAGGATAACTTCCCCTCCCCCTCCGGGACCAGGGAATTTAAATTCATAAAACATGATGTTACCGAGAAAATCTATCTGGAGGGGGACATAGACTGCGTCTTGCACCTGGCCTCTCCAGCCAGCCCTGTGGATTACCACAGATTACCCATTCAGACCCTTAAGGCAGGGGCGTTAGGGACCCTGATGGCCCTGGGACTAGCCAAGCACAAAAAGGCCAGGTTCCTCCTGGCCTCCACCTCAGAGGTCTACGGCGACCCCCTGGTCCACCCCCAGGTGGAGACCTACTGGGGGAACGTCAACCCCATAGGGCCAAGGGCCGTGTACGACGAGGCCAAACGCTTTGCCGAGGCCCTTACCATGGCCTATCACAGGGTCCACGGGATAGACACACGTATAGCCCGCATCTTTAACACCTATGGCCCCGGGATGCGACTGGACGACGGCAGGGCACTGCCCACCTTCATCTCCCAGGCCCTGAAGGGAGAAGACCTCACCGTATTCGGCTCAGGGGAACATACCAGGAGCTTCTGTTACATCTCCGATATGGTGGAGGGCCTCTACAAACTCCTTTTGTCAAAGGAGCACGAACCAGTTAACCTGGGTAACCCTGAGGAGGTCTCTATCCTGCAATTGGCCAGGGAGGTAGCGGAACTGTCCTCCAGCAAGAGCAAGCTAATTTTCAAACCCCTTCCGGAAGACGACCCAAAGGTGAGGAGGCCGGACATCTCCAAGGCAAAGAGGCTCCTGAACTGGGAGCCAAAGGTGGGACGTAGAGAGGGGTTCCTGGAGACCATAGAACATTTCGCCAGGAGGCTTAGGGGTCAGGGGGTAGGGGTTAGGGAATAAAATAGTATTGCAAATTGGAAATTGCAAATTTCAAATTTAGAATTTCCAATTTTCAATTTACAATTCTTTTAGTCAGTGGGGAACTCCCCCTTACGTCTAGTTTCTTAATGTCTTTAAATAAAGAAACCATTATAAAGAAGAAGCTCCTCGCCATAGCAGGAAGCCCCAGGAGGGGGGGCAATACAGACCTCCTCCTTCAGGAGGCCCTGAGGGCCGCCAACCAGGCAGGGGTGGACACGCTACTGTTACGGGTGAGTGAACTAAAAATTTCCCCCTGCACTGCCTGCGGGGCCTGCTGGAAGAGCGGGGAGTGCGTCCAGCAGGACGATATGCAGACCGTTTACGCCCACCTCCTGGACTCCCATTACATAGTCATCGCCTCACCCCTCTACTTTATGGGGGTGAGCGCCCAGCTCAAGGCACTCATAGACCGTTGCCAGGCCCTCTGGGCCAGACGTTACATGTTAAAGAAGGAACTCCGCAACGATCAGGTCAGACCCGGGGGCCTGTTCATCTCCGTAGCCGCCTTGAATAAAGGGGACAAGATATTCGCAGGCTCAATCCAGACCGTAAAGGCCCTCTTCCACGTACTGGGGGTGGAGTACAAAGGGGAGATACTCTGCTGTGGACTTGAAGAAAAGGGGGCAATCCAGTCCGCCTCAGGCGGACCCGAACTCCTGGAAAAGGTCCACCAGGCCACCCTGCAACTCTTTGAGCCTTTAGCCCAACCCGCACTAACCCGTCCGTCTTAGGCGGATAAGCTTGCATACTACAATGCCTGTCCTGTCAATTAAATATTTTGTTCCAGCAGAGAGTCTATAATGATGGAACTAGGATAGGCCCTAGGATGGCGGGCCTTGACGAATTTTAATGCCTCTTCCAGGTCCATCCCGATGGACATAAGATAGACAATGGCCGCCGAAGGGCTCCTGGACACACAGGCATCACAGGCCAGGCAGACGTTCTTACCCTCGCTTATCCACCTGTACACCGTATTCTTTATCTTTGAGACAACTTCTGCATCCCAGGGTACGTCATCATCTATTGCAATCCTCACCCCGCGGTTTGTGGGCATCTGACTGAGGATGAGCACCTCAAAATCCTCAGGCAGTTCCTCAGCCTCCTTTCTAGTAGTCAGATATAGCCTGGAAAGGATTTGATAAATCATCTCTGCTCCTCTGCCCTAGCCTTTCTAGCTGAAAGTCCGCCTCGGGCGGGTTGATAATCCTTCTTTCCTGATGTCATTCTGAACGGAGTGAAGAATCTAGGGTTATTAACTACTTATACACCCTTTCGCCCAATTTTGCCAGCCCTGAACCGTCCCTTCGCTCCGCTCCAGGGCAGGTCTGGTTTAGGGCCAGTGGGGGTTTGGTAGGGTTGCTTTTTGCCTAAAGGGCTTCTATTATATGGCCCGGTATGCAAAAGATTAGACGCAAGTCTTTGCTTTATAAAAGCAGAGTAGAATTCGCCGACTTCTGCATCAACCACGTGGAGGGGTGTTCTCATGGATGTAGATACCCCTGTTACGCCATGATGATGAAGAAAAGGTGTGGCGTAATTTCTTCTTATGAGGATTGGTGCAGGCCAAAGATCGTTGAGAATGCCCTTGAACTGCTAGAAAGGGAGTTATCAAGATACAATGGTAAAATCAAATCAGTCCACCTGTGTTTCTCTACAGACCCGTTTATGTTCGGGTATGATGAGATAGGACAGTTAAGTCTAAGGCTAATGAGGAGGTTAAACAGCGAAAATATCCCCTGTACCGTTCTCACAAAAGGCGTTTACCCAAAGGAGATTGCCTTGCCTGCCCTGTACCCTCATGGTACAGGGGATGAGAGGATGTCGCCAGCCCAGGTGACGGAGCACCTGGGCTATAGGGTTGGGGCTCTGCCCCCAACCCTGCCTCAGGCACGGAGGAGAAACAAGTTTGGCATAACGCTCGTCTCCTTAGATGAGGACTTCAGGAGAGATTACGAACCTAATGCCGCCGGATTTGAGGAACGTATTAAGTCCCTTAGATACTTACATGAAAAAGGCTTCAAGACGTGGGTGAGCATGGAACCATACCCCACGCCCAATATAATAAGGCAAGACCTGCTTAAAATCCTGGAGGCGGTATCGTTTGCCGATGAGATTATCTTCGGGAGGTTAAACTACAGCCCCAGGACAAGGGTCTTTTCGCATTCAAAGACCTTCTATAATGACCAGGCAAAGGCTGTAGTAAATTTTTGCAAGAGAAATAATATTTCGTATTATATCAAGGATGGGACTATAACTTAATTTATAGCCCAGGTGACGGAGCACCTGGGCTATAGGGTTGGGGCTCTGCCCCCAACCCTCTCTACGTAGTTCACTACCTCTTTAAAAGTCTCATTGGTAAAGGGCAATCCCCTGTCTTACAATGGTACTTTGCATTAGTAATGTGGTTGCTAGCCGATGCAGTTACATCCCTGGAATGTCCAACCTAATTCCTCCCATACTTCATTAGTCTCTTTGCAAAGGGAGGGTTGGAAACCAAGCCATTCTGCTATCTTGTTATAGGCATTGACTCTTATATCCCGTAGATAACGCATCCTGCCGTCAGCGGCCTCCTTTAAGCCACAGCGAGGGGCATTTGGGGAAAAACGGTATAGCCCACGATACGGTCTCAAACTGCTAATAGTCACCGTTTCCGGGGCAAGTTCGGCCACTCTCTGACATATCTCCTTATATGTTGTGAAAGCATCGTTTCCGTTGAGTATTATCGGGTCAAGTCTGATGCGAGTTCTCCAACCCTCTTCCTTCAATTTTGCCGCGGCTTTTAGGCGCTCTACCGGGTCAGGGGTTAAATGTTCATATTTACTCCAGGCCTCCATACTGTTTACAGAGAAAGAGACCACTACTTGTGGTGAAGGTTTATGAGCGAGCAAAGCCCCGATATTGCTACTTTTTGTAACCAGAATGAGGTATCTATCTCTTTGAGAACTAAACCATTTTAAGGCAGGCTCAAAGTTTGGAGGTACAATGGCTAGAGAATCAGCGAGTATTCCAGTTACAAAATTGCCTTTGGGGAGGAGCGAAAGCTCTTTCTCAATCTCCTGCCACTGATTGGTAAAGAGGACGGGTTTTTTATTACCCTTAAAAGTTAGTTTGAGGTAGCAATATGAACAATTATAGGGGCAACCGTTGGAAAGAATAAGCTCGTAGAAGTGCGGGCAGATAACTCCTTCTGGAGTCTTATCAAAGAGCCTTACGAAATTGCTTTTTCTTTCTCTGAGGAGAGGCGAATTCACAAGGCCAAATTATAGCCACCCACCACCGCTACGTCAAAGGATTTTGGGGAGAGGTCTCTGAAAAAATATGAATGAATGACGGTTTTGTCCTGAGTTTTTCAGAGGTCTAGTAATAAAAACATACGGTTACCCCCTCCGCCGTCTCCCCACTGTCTACGGCCGTTACCTTAAGACCGAGTTTATGGGAAAGACTGTGGGAGAGGATGTCATTCATGCGGGTTAATATTGACTATTCTGTACCAGAGTGCCGCTGGTGTAACTATGTGTCTTTACTTAGTTCTTTGAATTTTCTTTATTGCTTGTTTGTGTAGGCATCTCAGTACAGGGAAAAAGAATCCAAAGGCACAAAGTACTC
Source organism: Planctomycetota bacterium (assembly GCA_016209685.1). Lineage (GTDB taxonomy): Bacteria > Planctomycetota > Brocadiia > Brocadiales > Bathyanammoxibiaceae > 2-12-FULL-52-36. The sequence goes on from JACQVQ010000005.1 coordinate 201,931, forward strand.
TTATTCCTTCGGATTTGGTAAAATCATCAGGCCAGTAATGTAGCACTAAATATATTATTAAACCTAGAACACCTGCTTTCCCGGTCAGATGGAAGGGAAACCCGTTAGTCATTACTTTCCTAAATAATGGAATAATCCAGCTAATATTCCTAGTAGACCAAGAGAGGCGTAATAAACATCGGCTTGCACAACACCGAGGATTGTGAAAGAAAGCCCGGCAATTAACAGAAACCCGACTAGAACGACGTCTTCAGTAATTACCTGTTTGATGTTCCGGGCAGGAGGAGCTTTAGGGTAATTCTCTGAACCACAATACAAAAACCTTATAGCCTCTGAAGAATCTTCAACGCATGTGTCTTTACTTACCCAGCGGGTGTTATTACCTTGGAAGGAATATCTAGTGGCTACTGTGTACATCTCTTATACCTTCCTTTTTAGATTATCAGGAGAGGAAACAGCTATCACATTGCTTGACTTAACAATATACATTGGATTATCATCACTATCATATCGCCCATCTACTCTCACAATCTCTGTTACTACAAGCTTCATCTTTACAACACTACCATCTTCTAGAAGGTATTCGCTCCAATTTTCTGAAGAAGATGTTCTTTCAATGGAGGTACCCTCAAAAACCTCATTCCCAAGCTTAATCTTAACTTTATTCCTCCCCACTATTTACGCTCCCCAGATATGCCATCTTTATTATATCGTATTCCAATACCACTTATACTACATAAATGCCTATCCAACGTCAAGTGAATTTGGGCCTATCCTAAACTTGCAAAACAACCAATTTCAGATAGCCATGTACTTGCCTAAAAACTAGTTTAATAATAGCCTAATAACACCCCTAGCCCCTCCGCCGTTTCCCCTGAATCCACGGCCACGACCTTGAGGCCGAGCCTGTCGCTTGCGGCGAAGGAGAGGCCAGGGGATAAAGTGGTTGACTGGTAGAGACTGCCTGCATTGAGGGTGGCTACCTTGCCGGTGGCCACACCATTCTTGAGTATCTCTATCTGGAGATTGCTTCCACTGGGGGCGCTCCTGGCAGAGAGGGTAATCTTATCAATGATAACGGCCTCGGCGAAGTAGTGGCCATCAAAGAATACGTCATTGAGTATCGGGAAGCCCTCCAGATGGGCGGTAAGGTAGCGATGTTCCGTAACAGGGGCTTTTAAGAAGGCTCGGTAATCAGTGATGTCTGAACCCTGGACGTCCTTTATCGTCCCTGCCCCGCCTGTGCCGTCGTCCTGAACCGTTACCATGCAGACGGGCATCTCGCCTGCTGGTAGGCTGGGGGCTACCACTGTCTCTTTTGTCTGGGCCTGTGTGCCTTCATATTTTTTTAGAAGGGCAGAGCCGTTCACCGTGAAAAGTATCTTGTTGTAGTAGTTGGCGGTGAGGGCGGAGACCTGGTATTCGCCACCTGTGCCGAGCCTGACGTTGGAGTTGCCCAGGTAGTTGACCCTGGTAGTCCCGATAAAGAAGAACCCTGGCTCTATCCAGATGGATTTATTGGCCGTGTCTTGTGGACGGGGGCGGAGGGCGTTGGTGATGCCCCTTGCAACGCCCAGGTGTTCATAGACCTTGTTCATGTCCTCTGCGTCTACAAGACTGCCCTTGCCAAAATAGATGGGCTGGACTACCTTGTCTGCGTCCGAGGAGTGGAACCAGACGTAGCCCATGACCCAGTCCACATAGAACTGACCCGCCTGGGTGGGGAGGGCCAGGTTCTCCGTGTAGCCTGAGATAGTTAGCCCTGAGTCCTTGTCGGGGAGTTCGTCCAGGCGGATACGATAGGGGCTGGAACTGGGGATGACCTTGTACTCGGTGTTGATGTACTGGAGGGTATCCCTTCGGTTGACCTCAAGAGAGGCGAAGGGGTCTTTCATCTCCTTTGTGATGGCTCGGAGGTCTAGTTTTAGGTCAATTAGGGTCGTTGGCATTTTTCGTTCCTCTTTGTAGGGGCGGGGTAACCCCGCCCCTACTTCACGTGCAATTTAATCAAGACGTCTTTTCGGGCAGGGGTAAACCCTGCCCCTACATATCTCCCGTACATGGCCTTACCCCAGGCGGTAGAGCCGTAGACAACACTCCTGAGTAGCTCAATCTTTAGCCCAATCATGTTCAGGCCCACGGGGGTCTGGGCGCCCTGGGGCATATTGAACTGGAAGTCTACGGTCTTTTTGGAGTTGGGCCAGAAGTCGCCGAGAGAAAGTCCCGTTGACACAGTCAGCGGACTCCATACAGAGGAGGTGGAGAGCTTTGCTTTCAGGTAGCCGTTCTGGACTATCTCCTGCCCCAGTTCATTGCTTGCCCCATAGGTAAATGCTGACAGCCTCACTTCCTCCACCCTGTCGGCCTCCTGTCGTCTGGCGTACCAGAGGTCAAGGGACCACGTCCTGGTCTGGCCCTTCTCGTACCAGTCTATGGGGATGGTGAGGATTTCTACATCGGTCTTGCCTGCGGGATAGAGTTCCAGGTACTCCTCCCCCAGCCTGCGATTTGCGGGGTCAAAGATAGTCGTGAAATTAAGCGTCAGTGGGGGCATTTTTCAAATGCGGAGTTCGGAATACGGAGTGCGGAATTGAAACAACTCCGCAATCCGCATTCTGCATTCCGCATTCCTCTAGGGTACATATTCATACATCACTCCTTGTACTGGTGGTACGGCCAAATCCCACGCATCTATCTCTGCCTGTACGTTCTCCTCATAGGCCCAGGGCTGGGGGGGCCTGACTTCTATCTCATAGCTTGCCGGCGTTCCAGAGTATTTAAAATAAGGGCTGGTGGAATCATAGGTATTGACTCCATGAGAATCTGTTACCTTTACCTTCACCGTCCCGATTGCCACCCCTGGCCCATCGCTCTTAATTGTAAACCTTACACCGTCGCTTACAGGGACGTTGGTCTGGCCGTCCTGGGGGATAGGGTATCGCATTATGTATGGGCCTGGAATTGGGTCTCTAGGCATTATTTGTCCTCGCCTTTTAGGGCAGGGGCGGTCTCCACCCCTACAAATTCCAGCGTATCAGGGTTCAATCTCCACTTCCCGTCCAGCCCACAGCCTTCAGTGATTCCCCTTACCAGCCCTTCCCTCTCTGCCTGCAAGCCTGCCGTCTCTATCTGCAACGCCCTGGCCCTCTCGTTTAGCAGGGCAAGCTGTAGATTAATGTTGCTGATTGAGAGGTTCAGCCTCTCTAGCTTTAATCTGTCTAGCTCTTTGAGTTCGGGCTTGGTCTGGGGCTTATGCAATAAGCCCCTACAGTTCCCCTGACCCCTATTCCCTATTTTTTGTTCCACGAAGACCTCCTTTTCAAATGCGGATTGCGGATTGCAGATTGCGGAGTTCAATTCCGCACTCCGCACTCCCCATTCCGCACTCGGAACGCATTCCCCATTCCCCACCCCGCATTCGTTACGCATAGGCCACCTCTGCCGTTACCAATGTACCATCCGATTTTTTGATTCTGAATTTTAACTTGCCCGCCGCCTCATCAAGCCAAGCAGTAGTCTCACTATTGGAGAGGTCGGCATCTGTGGGGGCTGAGTTCGGCACCCCAAGGCTGAGCCTGCCTGCCACGTGGGCCAGAAACTTTGGGGCAGTCGTACCAATGCCTACCTTGCCATCGGTCAGGATGTTGAATGGTTCGCTTGTCCCGATTACCCCTATCGTAAAGCGGTCGCTCCCCCCTGAGCCATACCTGTATATACCCCAGGTAGAGCCGCCTGACCTGCCTAGACGCATGGCCACTACCCCATCGGCCTGATTATGCAGATGGAGTCTTGCACTTGGGCTGTTAGTGCCGATACCCAGATTCTTACTTGAATTGTCCCAATAAAGATACCCGTTATCCTCTGTGAACAATCCGCCTGTACCAATGAATGGCACAGAGCCAGTGGTGAGGGACGTGGCCTTGAGGCTACCAGCCGCTATGGTCGCCCAGGAATCATTTATGTTTTTCACCTGGAGCGTCTCATCAATGTTTTGGAGTAAGAGGTCTGTAACAGGAGTGGCATCCACGTCCTTGAGTCTGAATCTGCCGTTACAATATAATCGCCCTGCCCCCTGTGGCCTCATCTCTATATCTATGTCTGTGTCCGTCCCGTATGCCGCAATCCCTAAAAACCCATCACTGGCAGGGATAGCAAGACGGCCATATTTAGCAGCGTTATACTGCCCCCATTCAAGCCATCTTCTTATGCCTACATCGCCTATATTATCTGCGCTGAATACTGTATCCGTATTGTTGGTGAATGAAAATAATGGCTGCCCGCCAGGGACGGCCTTTGTATCTTTGATACGGAAGAGTGCGCCTAATACTGAAGTATCCCCCTCTGCGTTAACCAACCCATCTACGGTCGGCGTACCTACAGCTAATTGTGATAGTATCAATGGGGCATAGGCGGTATTGGTGGAGTTTCTGGCCCTTAGGGCACCGTCTATCACGTCAAGGAGTACATCACCAACCGGCGTAGCATCCACATCTTTAATCTTGGGACTCTGCAAGAGCTTGTTGAGGAGGGTCTGGACATCAGTAGTCCCAACAAGTGAGCCACTAACCCCATGAACGCCAGAGGAGGCCCCCAGGTGGGTATCAATTTGAGCGTGGGTGTTTGAGCCTATGTCGCTAAGGACGGTATGGGACTTGGTAGTGATGTCCGCAAGACTGGAGACGGTCTTGTCTATATACCCCCAGGGGTAGTCCCCCAATTGGGGCACCACTGCCCCTGTCCTGCCGAAGACGGAGAGGACGGTATCAGTAGGAGTAAGGAGTTCGCTCCAATCAGCCATAGTACCAGCCGTACCGCCGTTGTGGGCGTAGGATTTATTCTGGTCGGTGCGGATGGCGATGTCGCCCTCCTGAGCGGTGAGGGCAAGTTGTGCCACCTCGGAGGCCACCGTCCATATATCCGTCAGGGCCAGGGCAGGGAGTTGGGAGGAGGGGACCTTACCCCCGCTATCCAGTTCCGCAAGGCCGTTGGGCTGTCCTGGTTCACGACCGTCTACCTTGTCGGCATCCAGGCCAGAGCCTGCACCCTGGTTGGTCTTGGTAACGGCTAAAATGTCTATTATGTCGCCTGAGCCTAGTTTATGTTTGACTGGCATTTGTTTGTCCTTTCCGTAGGGGCGAACGGCCCTATACCACAAGGGTACAGGGCAGGGATGCAGGGTAAGCCCTGAACCGTTTCTGGTTCAGGGGCCGTTCGCCCCTACCGGTCAATCAAAAAATCCCTGGTCTATATCAGCAATCAGGGTCTTTTTCATCTGTCCGTTGCCTAGCCTTTTTATCAGATAATTCTTGAGGGTGGGCTCCCATATACTTACTATCTCCCCCTCATTGCCCCTACTCCGTACCCATGCACCACCACCGCCAGCATAATAAGGTGGGTTGTATGCCTCGGAGATAATATCATCTGTAGCATCGTCATAATGGGCATTGCTCACGGCGACAGAAAGATTCTTATGCGTCTTGGAGAGTATCAGGGAGGCCAACTCTTGGATGATGGCCGTATAGGCTGGCGAAAGCCGGTTAAGGCTATAGGTATCCCAGGTCTTATCATAGACCCAGGGGCCTTCAAGGCTATTGGCTTTGTACTGGACAAGGTTCTCAGAATAAGGATTCCAGGGAATACCGTAGATACCACTGTCTTGCTTATAAATTACTATCTTGTAGCCATAATTAGGGTCAGAGTTATCTACATAGAGCCAACCCAGAGAATAGAAAGCCTTTTGACTATCCTGTATTGCAACCTTGACTTCCTTTGTCTCTGTCTTTTTTGTATTTAACTTTGCGTAGTAGATAGCATCGGTGAAATTATAAGGGGCCCAGAAGAAGACATAGTCTTTAAAGAAAATAGGGTAATTGTTGGTTGTGAGAGTAATCCCCTCAAACATGTTCCCGATTGGAATCCACCCCCACCCACCACCTTCAAGGGGAACTAACCGCTTTGTGGCCTGTGCCTCCGCACTCCAGTTTTTAAGTTGAATGCTTTGTAAATAAGGGGCGTCCACCCACCCAGTATATTTATACAAAAGGTGTACCCCATCGGGGTTTGTGGTGCTGGATTTCTTAAACAGGTTGGCTACCTGGATGTTATGCTCTGTAGGGCTAAAGACTCCCTGGTTGAACTTGTGGATATAGCTGAAGACCGTTACCAGTTCCTCCGGTGGCCTCCTGAAAATGGGCTGGTGGGCGAACCTCTGCTCGGGGAGGACCTGCTCAATGGGAACAAAGCCCTTGTCTGCCATCATGAAGTTGCCCATCCTGGTGGCATTCGGGAGGAGCCTGTATTGACCCTTATTATCTTGGTAGACGTAATCTTTTCTCATAGCCTAAAAACATTGTAAATTGGAAATTGGAAATTTAAAATTTGAAATTTACAGAAGCCCCCTATCCTCTCGGCGTTCTGGAGGAGCTTGTACTGGCCTTTATCTTGATAAACGTAATCTTTTTTCATAAAACTCTAGACCCTTCGCTACGCTCAGGGTGACACTTCGTGTCAGATTCTTCGCTCCCCCTTCGCTACGCTCAGGGCTTCGGCTCACTCAGAATGACAAGGAGGGGTGGCGTTCTGGTAGGGGCGGGGTTACCCCGCCCCTACGTCTTTATCTTGATAGACGTAATCTTTTTTCATAGCCTAAAAACATTGGAAATTGGAAATTTAAAATTTGAAATTTACAATTCATTCCCCTGTCTGCTGACCCCTGACTGCTGACTGCTGATTCCTGTCTTTCTTCAACTTATCCAGCTTCTTTGCAATCTCAAACTGCTGGTGGAAGCCCAGGCGACAGAGCGCCTGGGCTATAGGGTTGGGGCTCTGCCCCCAACCCTGGGCCAGGACAAAGAAGCCCAGTATCCAGCACAGGGTCAGGGCTATAGTAACCAGGGTATCTAGCATTTTAATTCCGAATTCCGAAGTCCGAATTCCGAATTCGGGCTTCTGTCCGTACACTCCTTCTTGCAGTATTCAATCTCCACCGTCTTTCCCAGGAACTTACAATAGGTCCTGGGGGTTCCGCCCTCGTCCCTATACCTCGCGGCCATTGTGCACCAGAAGGTCATGGTCTCTTTATCTCCGGTGGGCGGGGTAACCCCGCCCCTACGTTATAAATCCGCCAGGAGAAATGACAGCCCTCGCAGATCCATATCTGATACGAGCCGTTATCCTCCAGTAACTTTGCCACTAAACTTTTGCAACGGGGGCATTCTTCTGGCCGAACTTCTTTTGTCTCTCCCTCTCCCATTGGACCTCCTTAACTCTGGCGTTCATATCTAGCGGGGTGGATGAATGCCTCTCCGCTAGGGTGGCGTTGATTTCCTCTCTCATGTCGGGATGCTTGACCTTCAAATCTTCAACCCCTTCAATGGTATCTATGTTGGCCTTCTTCTCCCTCCTGGCCCGTCTCAAGAGCCAGGCGCTGACACCTCCGCCTGTACCGGCGGTTGCGAGGCCAATGGCCCAGGGAAGGATGTCATTGAACGTCCACTTGGCGATACCTTTCATCTGCTCTATGGCCTGAGGATAGGCCTGCATACCTATGGCCCCCTGCATACCTGCGTAGGCGAGATACTGGGCAGTGGAGGTCTCCGTGCTATCAATTCCCCTGCCTGCTATCCCGCTCACGGCCTTTGTCGTACCGTCCACTGTTCCGATTTCTCGCAGCACTTTATCTTCCAATCCCACTCTAACTATGCCCGCCACTGCATTGGCGTTGATGTTGGTCAGGGCCTCGGGGTCCTTAGTGTTCTTTGCCGATTCGGTGGCGACGGTCTTTATGGCCTCCACCTTCGCCTGGGCAATGGGGACAGCCACCTCCTTCATGGCTGTTACCTTCTCCTTCTGTGCCTCAGCCACGGCCTTGACGGACTCAATAGAGATTTCCTTGCTGGCCTGTACCTGGTGTTCCTTTGGCCCCGGGGCCTGGACTATCGGGAAGGACATACAACCGCTGAGTAGTAGTAGTCCGCCTGAGGCGGATATGTATCTGCCCACAATTTGTAAAGACTTTTTCATACGTTCCTCCTTCACAGGCTAAAGTCATGCCAAAGGCAGACCTGCCTCAGGCACGGCCTGCGGCTACTATTCCCTGACCCCTAAGTTCATGCCCAATCAAACCTCGGTGAACCACGTGGGGTTCACCGCTATGCACCCTACGTGGTGCATAGCAATCAATAGACTCCAAATCATATCCAATCAAACCTCAAGGCAAAGACAGGGTTGGCGTTAAAAGGCCCCGCCCCTGCCGGGACCCTGATGGCCAGGTTAAAGTAAAGTTCCGTTGGGCCAGTCAGGGGAGTGGCTGAGAGTATCAGGCGGTTGGCGTCTGCACTGCCTGCCAGGCTCTTTGCCTCACCGCCTGCCACCCAGTCGGGATTTATGGGGCCTGCACCGGTGGTGGCTATGCCCTTGATAAAAGAATTATCGGGCGTACCACTGCCCAGGGCTTTTGAGTTTATGGTGTTGTGGTTTGAATTGTCCCAGCACTCCAGATAGACAGGCCCTGACGTAGGGCCGTCAAAGTGGACGCAGAAGGGATAGCGTGTAGCCCCGCCTGACTGCTTGCCCTGGTTCGTCCCTGCCAGGGGGACCTGCTCTATGGTGGAGCCGTTGTCTATATAGGTCTCGTCTACCTCCACAGAGCCAGAGTCAGGGACAACGATATTATCCCTGGTATTAGCAGGGTCACCGTCGGTTGCGGCCTGACCTGTGGGGGCAAAGAGGTGTCCTGAGGCCCCGGCGGTGATGAGTTTAAAGTTAGCGTCTTCCGCAGGGCCGGCGGTCTTAGCTACATCATTCGTACCCTGATTATAGAACCAATAGACGTTCGGTTGTGGCATCTAAGTTAATCCTTTCTGACCCGCATTGAGCCAGTCTTTATGTTCCTTCTTGCATCCTTTAGTGCAACATGGGTAGTGGGAACTTTTTACTAGTCGCCCTCCACAGATGACACAAGTCCTCCTGTTGGGCAGACTGGCATAAAGGGCGTCACTCAACAGCGTGGCTGAAAAGACGTCCTCTACGGCCCGTGTACCGAAATTTAAAAACCCTTCCCGTCTCCTATGGCTAGTTTTCATTAGGTTTGCTCCATCTGTATTCCGAGTGTGGAATGGGGAATGCGGAATGCGGAATGCGAAGTTATTTTAATTCCGCATTCCGCAATCCGAAATCCGCATTTAAAACATTCCGCATTCCGCATTACCCGTGATGTACCCTCAGGTACCATGCCAGGAGGGTGGTGAAGGCCGCCCCGAAGAAGCCCGCCATACCCAGGACGACGTGCCACCTGGTCTTCAGGGCCACCAGGTCATTGTGGTCCCTAAGGAATACGGCTATTAGGTCCTCCAGGTGGCTGACCTTTTCTTCCAGGCGGGCTACCTTCTCCGCTACCCCTGAGGTCTGTCTTATAAGCCCCTCCAACTCTTCCAGAATACGCCCCTCGCAGTTCCTCACCCTCTTCTCCTTTTCAATTGGTGGACTATTGACATTGGACTTTAGACTTTAGACTTTGGACTCTGGACCTTTCCTCTTAATGCGGATTGCAGATTGTGGATTGCGGAGTTGTTTTAACTCCACATTCCGCACTCCCCATTCCACACTCCACATGTTTAGTCCATAGTCCATAGTTCATACCCCACGTATCTCTCCCAGAAATAGTAGTTCATCAGCATTACCGTTCAGTGGGATAGCTACCCCCACGTTCTTGCTAAACTGGTTCAGCAGAGAGATAGAGGAGATTAGTCCTCCGGTGCCCAACCTCCCCACCAGATTACTGGCCAGTACTGGGCCTACCTCTTTTCCCCCACCTGAGACTGGTACCATTTCTTTCATTTCAAGCCAACCTCCCCTTTACCGTGAGCCTTGTAAGGGCAGTACCCTCAAAGACGTCCTTTTCTACCTCGTAGCCCACTACTATAGGAACCGAGGCGAGGCCGGGTGAAGAAATGACCTCCATACCGTCCAGACTGGAAAAGGCAGGCATGTCTACCTGAAGCCCAAGGGCCACGTTTAATTCTCCAAAGACCTCGTAGGTGCGGACTACCTCGTCATGGCCCAGGTCTTCCTCCAGGAGCGGCAGGATAGTCTCCAGAGACTCCCAACTGGGGGTGTTCACTGCAACCTCCAGGGCAGGGGACTCCATTGGGCCTTCACTGCCTATCCCCTTCTCGGCATAAACCTGCATCTTCCTGAACTCCACAGGAGAACCCTGCACCGCCCCCGCCTGCACTATCTGCACGTCTACACTGGTGGAGTACCTACCCTCGCGGTTCAGCCTCGTATGCTCCCGCCTGACACCGTAGGAATCCCTGCTTAGTTGATAATAGGACACTGACTCCACACGTAGGATCTTTCGCTTGACGGTGCCATCGGGAGAGATGTCGTCCTTATTAAGAGAACTCAGTGGACTGAAGGTCTCGTCATCCTCGGTATAAACCGGCCCGGAGGTGATGGTGTACTGGGCCGCCAGCTCCCCGTGGGGGCTGTACCAGTAATAGGTAGAGGTTTCTTCCGGGACACGGTAAAGCCCAAAGACCACCTCCCCATTGGATGGATAGAACATCGCCTGGTACAGGGTGCTCACCCGCCCCGGCCTGGCATTGAAGTCCTGTCCCACCACGTTGCCGTACTCCCTGGGGGAGGCAAAGCTCCCGTGGGTATTTTCGTACAGAAAGGCGGTATCCTGTATGGAATACACGATGGAATGAAGGCCTGATTCCGTCTGCCTCCAGCGATGGGTAACATGGTATTCACTCAAAAGGGAGGTGACCTTACCAAAGACGTCCTTACCTCTCAATACGGAGACCACCTCCAGAGAGAAATTGTTTACTATCCCGGAATCAGGGTCCACTCCGTTTGCATCAACGTCTATGAAAGATACGCTGTCCGTCCCGGTAACGAAGCTATCCCGTGTCGTGCCGTAGCAGTAGTTGCTGGCCAGGATACTACCTGCTGGGGCTTCCACCTTCTGGAAGGGTTCGGGGCTCAGGATGCCTTTATATCGCTCAGACCTGAAACCCCCCAGGTTGCCCGTGAGGCGGAGACGGCCTGCCCTGGCTGAACTGTTCCCCCTCTTTACCTCCTCCCCCACCATCCTTACCCCCTGGAGGCCCAACGTGTTACCTGAAACGGTCCCCCTCCCCATATCCATCTCTGCTACAATAAAGACCTCTCCCTCCACACTGTAGAGAAGGGGTTTCAAAGGGGAGACCAACTCCAGGATGGCCCCCAGAAAGGTAGCGGAGGGTTTTACTGTAAATTGCTTTACCCAGTAGGCAGGTAGACCTATGCGGACATTTATCCCCAGGAGACCTGCCAGTACCTGGATGATACTGTTGGAGTCCCATCCCCTCTCCCCAAATGCATTCCCCAGTCGTATCAGGGGCCTGAATTCCAGGCTATCCTCCTTCCCCCCATATTCCACCTGAAACTCTTCATACTCCCTGGCGGTAAGGGTGAGGAAGAGTTGGGTCTTCCCGGGGGAACGTCTGGCTTCCTTACTCAGAGAGGAGAGGAGACTGAGTTCCTGGGCCAGGCCCCCCGGGAGTAGTCTCTTGTCCAGGCCCTCCACCAGGAAGGCCCTGTCCTGTCCACCTACGGACACTGACACCTCCTGGCCGGGCTGGTAACCCCCTCCGAGGGTAGAGAGGGTAAGCGTGGCCCCCTCGACCCACTCCCCCGCCCGATGTCTGAGGTTCAGTCTGGTTATGTTCTCGTTTATCTGCATGGTATAGATGTACCTTGTCAAAATAAAAAGGCCCAAAGGTCTTTCTGCGTCAAAAAGACCTTCGGGCCTCTTGGAATCCTGTCCGCCTTAGGCGGATGGAACCTTCGGTTACCGTTTCTCAGGAATCAGGGAGTAGGGGCGGTTCGCGAACCGCCCCTACAATCTTTCTGCTGTCTGCTGACTGCTGACTACTGACTGCTGTCTCCTGTCTGCTGACCCTACACCTCTTTATATAACATATCTTTCAAAAGAGTAAATGGCTGGATTCAACAGGATGCCACCGGATTTAACAGGGGAGTCAAAAATAAGTGATATTGGGTGCGTCCAGACGCACCTTACTACTAATAGGCAAACGTAAAGAACCCACCGAAACCGTTATAGATAAAGACAGTTTTAGCCAGTATATCTCTGCCAATTAGTGCAATGAGGGGTTTATCGCCTACGCCTTGTCCCTTGAGGTTTACTCCGATTGCTGAATTAAACTCAACCTCAAACCCATGTACGGGAAATCGTAGCCTAGCAGGATAAAGACTCTGCTGAACTGGACCAGCAGCAGTCATGGTAGTGGTAGTGCCTATTGGATTAACCCCTAATGTGGAGACGGCTTGTTCGTCTATGCAACTTCGTGTAGCACCAGTATCTATAAGCGCAAAACCAGACACTGACGGTGGGATAGAGAGATTTTGTGTTGTTAAATACTGGACAAGTGCAGAAGGAACAGCAATTTCAACTTCTAGCACAGGGCCTACGTGAGCCAACAAATTTGGATTGGGTCGGTTACTCCTTGTATCAATATAATGACGATTATAAACGGGCACCGATTAGACCCAATACAAGTGCTGGGAACCTTGAAACTTCCTCTTCTTTTGCTACCCTTTTAATCAAGAAGGGAGTATTCCCGAATTTTTGAATACCTGCTTGATAGGCTTCTTCTTCCGTCGTATAACTACCTGCGAAAGAAGTCCCCTTTATCAACACAAATTGACCCTCATAATGTTTTAGGAACTTTTCCTTGTGTTCGTTGAAATATTTGAGTTCTTCTTCAAGGACCATTTTTCCCCTCCTAAGATCAAATTTTACTCTGTAGAATCATTACCTGTCAAGATTTTCTTTTCCCCAGCGGATACCTCTCTGTTTACCATGTTTTTCAAAAGAGTAAATGGCTGGATTCAACAGGTTGCAACTGGATTTAACAGGCAAGTCAAAAACAGGAATCAGGAATCAGGAATCAGCTATCAGCTATCAGTAGTCAGCAATCAGCCTGCTGACTTACTGACTGCTGACTGCTGACTACTGATTTGAAATCTCCTTGACTTTCTTCCAGGGCCTTTATACCCTGCAAGAGATGTTACATTCCGTACTCTGCCTACTACTTGCAGGTGCCTGCCAGCTCTTTTGCCATGAGGGCCCCGCCTTCTCCGCCCCAGGGGGCTGGGCCGCTACCTATGGGGGGTTTAACGATGATTGGGCCGAGTCCGTCCAGGAGACTAGTGATGGGGACTACGTAGTGGCTGGTTATGCAAGTTCCTTTGAAGGTGGGGGCCTCTGGGTCTTGAAACTCAGGCCTGACGGGACTATTGACTGGCAGAAGACCTATGGGGGGATTGGAGCCGAGTCCATTCACGAGACCCGGGATGGGGGATACATAGTAACTGGTAAGAGAGGGTCCCTTGGTGCTGGAGGTAAGGAGATTCATCACCTATGGGTCTTGAGGCTCAGGTCTGATGGGACTGTTGACTGGCAGAGGACCTACGGGGAAGATTATGAGGGGGGGGCCAATTCCATTCAACAGACCAGTAGTGGGGGGTATATAGTGGCTGGTTGGACGAAGTCCTTCGGTGCCGGAGCCCTTGACTTTTGGGTCTTGAAGCTCAGGGCCGATGGGACAGTAGAGTGGCAGAAAACCTACGGGGGAGTTGGTCGGGACGAGGCTTATTCCGTCCACGAGACCAGAGACGGCGGGTACATAGTGGCTGGTTTGACAGAGTCCTTCGGTGTTGGAAAGGCTGATGCCTGGGTATTAAAGCTTGGCATGGACGGGCAAGTAGAGTGGCAGAAGACCTATGGAGGGGAAGATTTTGACTTTGCCAGTTGCATCCACGAGACCAGAGACGGGGGATACATAATGGCTGGTGAGACAGGTTCTTGCGGTGCTGGAGAGACGGACATCTGGGTATTAAAGCTTGGCATGGACGGGCAAGTAGAGTGGCAGAAGACCTATGGGGGAATAAGTTATGACCTGGCCCACTCCATCCACGAGACCAGAGATGGTGGGTACATAGTGGCTGGTTTGACAATGTCCTTCGGTGTTGGAAAGGCTGACGTCTGGGTCTTGAAGCTGGACACTGGTGGGACTATTGACTGGCAGAAGACCTACGGGGGAATCGGTTGGGATGAGGCCAAAGCTATCCAGCAGGCCAGGGACGAGGGGTATATTGTGGCTGGTTTGACAGATTCCTTCGGTACGGGATATAAGAATTTCTTGGTTTTAAAACTCAGGCCTGACGGCACTACAGACCATTCCTGCGATTTTGTAAGGGATACCAGCATCTCTGGGAAAGACAGCAGTGCTACAGTCAAGACCACCAAAGTAGACGCCAGGGATAGCAACGCACATCCAAAAGACTCCTTGATAATGGTCTGGGCTACCGACGTCCCGGCAAATATTTTATGCCCATAGACTGTGGACGCAAGGGCGTGCTTGACGGCATCGGACCTTTGCGAAGGCCATCACTACGCTGTACAACACTCCGAAAGTCCACCCCTGGCAGGAATTTATCTTTGGCGAAGAGGGTCTCCTTAGATTGGAACATCTGTCTCTACGGTGGCTATAGTCGTTCCGGCAGAGATCCAATCTTTTTCTTCTTCTATCCATGGTTCAATGCGAAGGTAACCTGTGTCATGAGATACAATATCCTCGGTGTGTCCTCGCACTATGTAATATTCAATAAGGCAGAGTGGATCGCCCTTCCATACTCGGCCATTTCTCCTATACCATTTAAGGATTCTGCAAGTGACTGCGACTCTTATTCCAATTAACATAGCACGATCCTTTATGTGTTATTGTGTTTCTCCCCTTCTATTTCGTGTAAAAACAAAAAGGCCCTACTGGGGTCATTCTGGAGTCCATTGATTCACCTCAGGCGGACAATGGGCCAGCCCTCCACCTTAGGCGTACTGGATTCCAAAGTGTTGACCCTTCGGGCCTCTTGGAATCCGTTGTTAAGCGGAACCTTCGGTTACCGTTTTTTCAGCAATCAGGAATTTTTGTAGGGGCGGGGTTACCCCGCCCCTACTGACTGCTGACGACTGTCTACTGACTACACCTCTTTATATAACATATCTTTCAAAAGAGTAAATGGCTGGATTCAACAGGATGCCACTGGATTTAACAGGGAA
>JACQVQ010000004.1 GCA_016209685.1 Planctomycetota bacterium
AAATTAGAAATTTTAAAATTTCCAATTTACAATTTACATTTTACAATCCTGGCTATCCTGTGGCAGGTCAGGGCAAGTTTACAAGACTTAGAAATTCTTTGTAATTTTACCCATGCATTTATTACAAGCTGTAGTAGCGGGTCTGGTTATCTTAATCCTGGTCTTGGGCTTCTTTGCCTTCCATGTATGGATGCGTCTATACGTCTGGCCAGAGACTTATAGAAAAAAGGAGAAAGAAGGGGATCTGCGCGGTAGCAGCGCCGCCGTGCGTCAAGAGGGTAGTGGTACCCCAGGCATCAAAGAAGCTACAGCGAAGGCCCGAAAAAAGCCCAACCCCCCCGCTAAAGACAGGGGGTAACAATCTCTTTCCCTACCCCCAGGTGGCGGAGCACCTGGGCTATATGCTGTGCCCCGATACTTTATTACACCATCCCCAATATCTCCCGTGCTGCCAGGGCCGAGGCCCCTGGCCGGGCAATATCCTCCATAATGCGCTTGAGTCCTTGCACTACCCCATCTCTTTTTCCCTCTCCGATAAGTAACTCCAGGGCCTGCCGGGCAACCCAGTGGTAATCGTCTCTGTACATAAATTTTTCTGGCACAAGGAACTTCTCCGCCACGGTATTAACAAGGCTCAGAAAAGGGGTATCCATATAGGGTTTGGCCACAAAATAGGCAAAGGGTGTGACCCTGTAGGCAACAATCATAGGTTTTTGGTGATAGGCCACCTCCAGGGTAACCGTGCCAGAGGCAGTCAGGCATAGGGTGGCGGCCTCAATAATCTCACCCAGTGAACCTACTACGGTCTCTGCGTCCAGGCCGTATCTCTTCACCATAGTATGGATAAGCGGTAGGTGGTCTATATGCCCGCAAGAGATGAGAAAGCGGCTTTCCGGGAGGGACTCCCTGATAAGCCCTGCGGCCTTGAGGAAGAGGGGCAGGAGCTTCTTTATCTCCTGGGAGCGGCTGCCCGGGAGTATGGAGACCACGGGGAATGCGGAATGTGGACTGCGGAGTGTGGAATTCTTGGTTCCACTGCTATCTCCTCCTGACCTGAGCTTTTCTATCAATTCCTTGTCCAGTTCCCTCTTTGCCAGTTCGTCAAAGAGGGGATGGCCCACGTAGCGTACAGGGATGCCTGCCCTGGTATAAAACCCTTCCTCAAAGGGATAGATAACCAGCACCTTACTGACCAACCTCTTTAGTTTCTTCACCCTCCAGGCCCCGTGGGCCCAGAGCTGGGGACAGATGTAATATACCACCGGGATACCTAACTTGCGTGCGGCCTGGGCGAGGTATAGATTAAACCCTGCGTAATCAATAAGGACTACCATCTGTGGCCTATGGGATTGGAAAAAATTCACACAATCCTTGTACACGCCCCAGAGGGCAGGTATCCTGGTCAAGGTCTCTGCCCACATAACAGAGTGGTTATCCATAGAATGTAGACAGTGCAACCCCGTCTCTACCATCCTCTGCCGGCCCAGTCCGTAGATTTCTACCCCGGGGGCCTGCTCCAATATCCCCTTGATAAGGTTGGCCCCATGCAGGTCCCCAGAGGCCTCGCCGGCGCTGATAAATATCTTCTTATTACTCAACGTTTATCCCCACGAAATATGCTATGGTCTTACCTACCAGATTTATCCCCAGAAATATAAAGGCAAAGCCCCAGACAAAGGCCCAGGAGTAAGACATATCAAAACAGAACCACCCGTATCTTACGTCCATAAAGAAGGCTAACAAGAGCGAAAGGGGGAATAACACCAGTATCCCCGTTAGTAGAAAAAATATTACCCTGTGCTGAGGGAAAAAGACCTCTGTTGCAACCCATATACCCAGCCCGTAGAAGGCAAATAAAAAGAAGAGACTCATCCCTATCTTGCCGCGAAAATACAAGAAGGCCGCAACACATAAGGTCAAAATGGTCAGGAAAAGGTGTAGCATCTATGGTACTGGGGTTTCAACCCTTGGGTTTCGGGAATGCGGAATGCGGAATGTGGAACGTGGAATTCCGCATTCCGAACTCCGCATTCCGAACTCCAAAGGGGCCAGTCTCTTTATGCCGAAAGTCTTTAGCAAGGTACGCCTCGCACGGGTCATACCAGTCAGATAATCCCACCTCTTCCCTGCTAATAGGTTACTTACCACCCTGACCTCTTTTAGCATATCTAGGACCTCGGCTGTCCTGGTTGTCTGTGGTGCTGCCACCCTCGGAAGCCCTTTCCGGAGCAGCTTGCCCAACAGGTGCGCCAGTATAGACACAAGGATATAACCCTTCAAGTAAGCACCCCTGGGTGGTACAAAGGGGGGTATAGAGGGCCGACTAAGGGCCTCTTCCATTTCCAGGAGGCCTCTAAAGGCCCTTTTGGCCTTGTATGAGGTGGTCTTCCTGGCAATGTTTGTCCTTAAACAGACCTTTTGATTGTTGTACTTGAAAGTAAGGTACCTCCTCCTGTGCCTGCGGCGAGCCTTCCGACTCTCTCTCAGAAAGGCCAGGTAGGGGATGGATTCCTTATCCATAAAGGCCACTCCATCCCTTCCGAGGGTAGAGTACCGTGCAATGAGAACCCCTTTGGTATCCTTTAGTCCCCGGAGAATCTGTAGGGGCACGGTCATGCCTGAGGCAGATCCGCCTCGGCGGACACGCCGTGCCCCTACCACTTTCCTTGCATAAACCTTGCACCCCGTCATGCCGTTGCTACCCAGGGGAATGGTTACCAGGTATCCATCCGCCTGAGGCGGATACACCTTTCCTCTGGGAGATACGGGGTTTATCTCTACGACACAATAGGGGCGCCTGTCCGCCTTGGGCGGCCCGCCCCTACCCGGCCATTCCAGCCTGCCCAAAGAGTCCATACTATTTAGCAGTACCTTCCTCAACCTCCCCTGGCCCAGCCTTACCAGCCTCTCCGCTTCCGGGAGATACACCCTCGCCAACCAGCCTGAGAGGGCGGCAGTACCACCGGCGTATGCGGCTGGCTGACACAACTTATGGAAGACCATCGCCATTATACAACTCGCCCTTGGCCCCAAACCAGACTCCAGGGCTCTCCCAAACCCTGAACCTTCCCATACGTGTTTTAAGAGGCGGATATTCCCATACTCCTTTACCCACCGGGCCTTTATCTCTCCTGCGGTTAAAAATTGTTTCCCTGAGAACCTGCTCAGAGACTTGACCAAACCGGTAAGGCCGGGACGTACCCTTTCCCACTTACCCATATTCCACAACACCCTCTGCCTTACCCTGCCGTTGGAACGGTAACTCTCCACCACCCTGAGATAGCAATGGGTCCTTTTCCCCGTCTTAGTCTTTACCATACGGACAAACATAGCCTACCCGAAGACATGAATTACAAATTTCAAATTACAGATTCCAAATTTGCAATTTACAATCTGTAATTTGTATTCCCACTACTCCAGACAGAATACCCTGTGGTAAAGCTCATTTCCCTCACGTAACCTCATGCTCCCCACCAATTCCCCTTTACCATCTCCGTCTATATCGGCAAAGATGAACCTCTTTGCGGTAAAGGGCATATCGCAACTTTTCCCATCCAGGGTAAAGGTGCTACCATTCACAAAATAATACTTGGCATATCGGTATTTCATCACAGGTTGTCCATTCTTATTTATGGCATAGACAAATTCCGAATCGGCGGTAACCACCTCCAATTCTCCATCGCCGTCCAGGTCAGCTATCAAGGGATAGGCCCTCAAAAAGTTAGTGACCCCCGGGCCATTGGGCCATTTGCTAAAGTCTACTCTTGGCACCTTAAAGCCCCATTTCCGTCCCCCGGTATCTCCCCTCAAACAGACCAGGGTATCAAAGGCATCAAAGACTATCTCCTTTATGCCATCATTATCTATGTCCGCAAAGGCCCCCCCCCAGACTATATCCTCGTAAGGCATATTCTTGTCTCCTGTGCGGGCTGGAATCCCTGTGTCATATTCCCACAGGAGGTTGCCATCCTTATCTATCAAGTAGTACTTCTCAACGGTTCCAAAGGCTATCTCCTCTTCTCCATCATTGTTAAAGTCCCCTAGCAGAAAATGGGCAAAGCAGTAGCCGGTATAAAAGGACCTCTTCCAGACCCTTCTGGGAGAACGGTGCACCTCTATTATCACCTTGTCTCCGGCCTTTGCTTCTGAAGAAAAATGTAACTCCAGTCCCTTAATAATCTCCTCGTTGGGCCTGCCACCAGCTACTATGGGTTTAGGGATTCCACCGTTCACTGAGGCCCTGTTAGGGCTGTAAAAGTCCAGTTGATACCTGCCTACTTCCGGGTCCCCCTTCGGGGAGACGTGGGAGGTGGCCTGTAAAGGGGTGTTAGAGTACGGGCCAGGGGGGTTGTTCCAGAAGGTCATACTCTTGAGGGTGGGATTTGTTTCAATACAGATTATATCTACACCCCTCCTCTTCTCTGAGTCAGAGGTCTGGTGCTGAAAGAGGAGCCTTGTGGGGCCCTTTCCTTTTTTCTCTGAAAACCATACTGGGAAGTTCTGGGTAATAGTCCCCTGGAGCCAATCGTAATCCCATCCCCCTTTGCAATCCGACCCCTCTGTGCAGGGGAGGTCTCTATCCGTATAGCACCATAATTCTTTTCCTGTCCTGGCATCATAGCACTCCAGCATCCTGAGCGTCCTGGTGACCATCACCACCAGTTCATCCCTGCCGTCCCCGTTTATGTCGCCCAATATGGCATTCAGGTCTCCCGGGTTATCACCCCATTGTGGGTGAATGGGGCGACTCCAGAGGACTGTTTTCCTGGCAAGGTCCCATACTACTATCCCGTAGCTGTCCATAGTGGCAAAGAGTTCTGCCACGCCATCGCCAGTAACGTCCTTAAAAAGGGGTATCCCCTCGCCGGTGCCCTGGGTCTTGGGGGTTATCCTTTCCGGGGCAAGGAGGTGGACAGCTATTTCCCCCGTGAGGGGGTTCAACAGTATTACCTCCTCCTCCCTAATGGGAGTGCAGGCCAAAAACCCCCCCTGAGAGGAAAAGGTAAAGCCTGTCCATAAATCAGGTATCTCTTTTGCCCACTTAAGTTTGGGCTTTTGCAGGTTCATATCCCCCTTAAGTGGTGTAAAACTGCTGTTGCTACTGTCCCTGTTAAAGGAGGGCCAATCTGACGGTAGTATCCCTGACGATTGGGCGGTGGTGGGGCCGCCCTGGCTAAAGGCCAAAGGTAATTGGGACGTCTGAACTAAGAAGATTACCAAGGCGATGGTGGTATAGAAACCCATTTCTAAACCTCTTCCACCCCAATCCGCCTAAGGCGGATATCAAAGAGACTAAGAAGCAGATGTCCTGAGACGCGGTTGACGAGTATAAACCATTGTTACGTACCTTTCAATGCCCACCTTCACACCAAAGGCAGATGAAACCCAAGTCTTGTTATTTTCTTCAGAATCTAGTAAATTGGAAATTGTGTGGCTTAAGAACTTATGGAGCAAATGGTGGCAGATTTCTGGCTATGCCGTCACCTTTCAGGGGAGGGTCTTGTTAAGCCTGATTTATTTTACTCTACTTGCTCCTATAGGTGCTACGTTCAGACTACTAAAGTGCGATACCTTAAATACTAACCCCACTTATGGTGCAACGTACTGGGAAGAAAGGACACCTCAGGAGAACCCCCCAACTTTGACAGATTTGACAAGACAATATTAGGGCCAGGCATGTACATACTGGGTATCTCTGCCTATTACCACGATTCAGCGGCCGCTCTAATAAAAGATGGCAGGGTGGTAGCCGCCGTAGAGGAAGAAAGGCTCTCCAGGATAAAACACGATAATGGCTTCCCAACGAAGGCCATAGAGTACTGCCTGGCCCAGGAAGGCGTCTCTATTAACGATGTGGATTATGTAGTATTCTACGAGAAACCCTTCCTTAAGTTTGAAAGAATACTGATGACCAGCTTCGGCACCTTTCCCTCCTCCTACCGCTTCTTCAGGGAGGCTATGCTGAACATGCTGAAGGAGAAGCTCTGGGTAAAAGAGATTATCCAGAGAAAGCTAAAGTATCAGAAGGAGGTCTTATTTGTTGAACACCATCTTTCCCATGCGGCCAGTACTTTTTTTTGCTCCCCTTTCCAGGAGGCGGCCATACTTACGGCCGACGGGGTGGGGGAATGGACGACCACCACACTGGGCATAGGCAAGGACGTTGAGATAAAACTCCTGAAAGAGATACGCTTCCCTCACTCCCTTGGCCTCCTTTACAGTACCTTTACCGCCTTCCTGGGATTTGAGGTGAATGAGGGGGAATACAAGGTGATGGGGATGGCCCCGTATGGGGAACCTAGATACCTGGACAAGGTCTATAAACTCATAAGGGTTGCCGACGACGGCAGTTTCTGGCTGGATATGCAGTATTTTTCTTACCATTATTCCCCCGACCAGACCTTTAATGGCAATTTTGTGAAACTATTTGGAGAACCTAGAGGGAAATCCACCTCGGGCGGAGATGCCGTGGACAAACATTATGCAGATATAGCCGCCAGCATACAGAAGGCCCTTGAAGAGACCCTCTTAAAGATGGTTCGTTATCTTTACAAGGAGACAGGACTGAAAAAGCTATGCCTGGCCGGTGGTGTAGCCCTTAACAGCGTGGCCAACGGGAGATTATTGCGTGAGTCCACGTTTGATGATATATTCATACAACCTGCGGCGGGAGACTCCGGAGGGGCCATAGGAGCCGCCCTTTATGTGTATCATTCCCTCCTGGGTAAAAAGAGGCAATTCATTATGGAACATGCCT
This sequence comes from Planctomycetota bacterium, assembly GCA_016209685.1. Taxonomy (GTDB): domain Bacteria; phylum Planctomycetota; class Brocadiia; order Brocadiales; family Bathyanammoxibiaceae; genus 2-12-FULL-52-36. The sequence goes on from JACQVQ010000004.1 coordinate 6,758, forward strand.
ATCTTGGGCCAGAGTTCAGACAGGCCGAGATAGAGACTTTCTTGAAGGATAACCATATACCTTTCCAATCCTTTGGAGAGGAAGAACTCCTGGAGACGGCAGCAGAAGCCCTCTCTCGGGGAAAGGTGCTAGGATGGTTCCAGGGCAGGACGGAATGGGGTCCCAGGGCCCTGGGAGATAGGAGCATCCTGGCAGACCCCAGAAGAGAGGAGATGAAAAACATTGTTAACAGCAAAATAAAATTCCGTGAACTCTTCAGGCCCTTCGCCCCTTCAGTACTGGCAGAAAAAGCTGAAGACTTCTTTGAGCTCCCAAAGGCAGAGAGACACTTTCCTGCAAGATTCATGCTCTACGTAACCCCTGTAAAGGAGGAAAAGAGGAAACAGGTGCCTGCTATCACCCATGTGGACGGCAGTGCGAGGCCCCAGATAGTCTTCAAGGAACAAAACCCCCTCTATTACGGTCTTATAGAGAGGTTCGCCAGCCTGACAGGGGTGCCCTTGCTTCTAAATACCTCCTTCAACCTGAAGGGAGAACCCATTGTCTGTACCCCACAGGACGCTTTCAACACCTTCACAAGAAGTGGACTTGACCTCCTGGTTCTAGGCAACTGTCTGATAAAAAAATAGGAGATGGAAAAATTCTTAGACACACTCAAGATGCTCTTTTCCCGGTTAGGGATAATTCCTGAGCTCGTCCAATTTCTCATGGCCAGGAAGAAATACTGGCTTATTCCTTTTGTAATAGTGATAATCCTCTTTGGACTGCTCCTGGCCTTCGTTGAACTCACGGGGGTTGCCCCTTTTATATATCCACTCTTCTGAAGTGGAGGCCTGATTAAAGAAATGCGGCTAAGCCCCTATTTTAGTCTGGCAAATCTCTTTACCCTCTGCATCGGTGTCTTTTTGGCCTTAGTAGCCATAGAAGGGGCGTTAAGGATTATACCTAACCGCTGGCAGATAGGGAATAAAATGGGCATCTTCGACCCCAACATAGGAGGGTTACCTCATCCATCTCAGACATTTACCTCTAGTAGTGATTGCTTCTATGTAGAGCAGGTGCACGTGAATTCCCTTGGTTTCAGAGACCGTGAGCGGGGAGTCAAAAAAACTAATCTAAGAGTGGCCCTTCTGGGCGATTCTTTTGTGGAGGCCATTCAAATAAGAGATGAGGAGGTTATCAACAGGCTCCTGGAGCAAAAATTTCCCTCTGTAGAGTTCCTCAACTTTGGTGTGGATGATTTCGGCACCACCCAGGAGTTCTTAATCTATACCAATAAAGTAAGAGCTTTCATGCCCGATATTGTCCTGCTTTTTTTCTGTAGTAACGACGTAAGAAACAATTCTTTTATTCTGGAGTCCAGTACGGGACATTACAAAGGAGGATTCTCCACCAGGGCCCACTTTTATAAGCTGGCGGATGGAAGCCTGAAATTCAAACCTCCTACACCCGCTCCTAGCAGCAGGCTATGGAAGCTAGGGAAATACCTACTATGCGTAAGGGCAGCCTCTGAGTTCAGGTACAAGATGCTAGTTCACAGGTTAAAAAAAGAGTCTGCCAGGCTTATTGGCTCCCAGGCGGGGTGGCCGTACTATTGGCCACCACTTTCCATAAGTTACGGCGCATACCAGGAGCCTGAACAGGCAGAGTGGAAAGAGGCCTGGGAGATTACAGAAGAGTTGCTGCTAAAACTCAGGGACGCGGTAGAAAGTGCTGGGGCAAAATTTGCGCTGGTTGTGCTGGCCGAAAAAATCCATTTAGACCACGACCCCTTACGTAGCATAAAAGAGGAGACTACTTTGTCCCCACCCCCTAATTTTGACCCCAATTACATTGCCATTAGGCTAGAAACCTTTGCCAAGGCTAACGGAATAAGGTTTCTATCTCTAATACCCCACTTCAGGAAATATCGGGACGAGCACAACCTTTCGTATTCTTATTACTTCTTTCCCTGTGATGGGCACTGGAATGCACTTGGTCACAAGGTGGCTTCGGAGGTGGTGGCCCACTATCTTGTCCAGCAAGGATTAATACCCAAGGAACTCTCCTCTCCCGGGGAAGGACCTAAGACCTTATGTACTGAACCCTAAACCACATACCCTACTGGGTTCTTTTCACAGCCCTTTCAAATGGTGAATGCTGAATGCGGAGTGCTGAATGCGGAGTTAAATTCCGCACTCTACATTCCGAATTCCGCATTCGGTTCGGCCTACGGGGTTGACAAGATGTTTATGAATTGGTAAAATCTGCCCGAATCTTATGAAAAGGGGACGTCCATAGACCTCCAGGGATTATTTATACTCCTACCTGCAATAGCGATTGCTATAACCGTACATGAGTTCAGCCATGCCTGGATGGCTAACCGCCTGGGAGACCCTACTGCCAGGCTTGAAGGGCGTTTAACCCTTAATCCGATGGCCCACTTAGACCCCGTCGGCACCCTCTGCCTTTTCTTGGCCTATTTCGGCTGGGGAAGGCCAGTCCCGGTGAATACCTCTAACTTCAAGCATCCCCTTCGGGACGATATGTTAGTCTCACTATGCGGCCCTTTATCCAATTTCCTTACGGCCTTTCTCCTGGCCCTCTTTTTCAAACTCTCCCTGAGATTTCATCTCCTTACGCCTCATAGCTATTTCTATGACGTCCTGAGACTGGGCCTGGTCATCAACCTTTCCCTCTGCTTTTTCAACCTCATCCCCCTTTATCCCCTTGATGGGTCACACATCCTCAGGGGGCTACTCCCCAGGGGTATGATACCAGGATATGAACGTTTCAGCAGCTATAGCCCTTTTCTCCTCTTGAGCCTGGTGGCCATGGGGTCTATCTTCCAGGTCCCGGTGCTGGGGAATATTATGGGACCGCCTATTCGTTTCTTTAGCCGTCTTTTCATTAGCATCTTATGAGCCAGACAACAGAATATAAAGTAGAGTTAGAGATATACAATGGTCCACTAGACCTGCTCCTTTACCTCATCAAGAGGGACGAGGTGGACATATATGATATCCCGATAGCCAGGATTACCGAACATTACCTGGCTTACCTTGAGACGCTGGAGAGGTTAGACCCCGCCCTGGTAGGTGACTTCCTTGTCATGGCCGCAACCCTGATGCACATCAAGAGCCAGATGCTCCTGCCGTTACCCCCCGAAGAGGAGGAGGAAGACCCCAGGTGGGAACTGGTCAAACAGCTCCTGGAATACAAGAAATTCAAGGAGGCCGCCTCTGAGTTGGAAGGGTTCAGGGAGGAAAGGGAGAAGAAGTTTGCCAGGGCCATCCGGCCCTTAGCAGAATACGCCTCAGACCAGGAGGAAGAAAATTTGTCCCTGGAAGAGGCTAACCCCTGGGAACTCTTGAGCATTTATACCCGCCTCCTCAAGGAGACCCTCCTGGAGGTGCCTGCCATCATCACCCTGGAGGGCACACCAGTAGAAGAGTATATGGACCATATCACCGAAAGGCTCAGATACCAGGGAGTCTTCGGTTTTATTGAACTCCTCCCCCCTCCCCCGATAAGGAGGATTGAGGTAGTAGGAGCCTTACTGGCCCTGCTAGAGCTGGTGCGATTGTTGAAGGCAAGGGTAAAGCAGGAAGCCGTCTCTGCGGATATAGAAATAGCCCGAGGGGCACAATTCCTCCTCCCGGAATAAGGCCCACCAGTGGGAAGACTCAGATGATAGACAAAGAACTCCTGGAAATACTAGCCTGCCCCCTCTGTAAGACAGAGGTAAAGTTGGAAGGAGAAAAAATAGTCTGCACCCGGTGCGGCAGGCGGTACCCAATCAAGGACGACATCCCAATAATGCTCGTGGAAGAGGCCGAGACCCCGGATAAGAAGTAAGGGAGCAGGGGGTAGGGAGTAGGGAGTAGCAAGAAAAAAAGAATTCAGAATTCAGTAGTCAGAATCCAGAAGTTGAAAGTGGGTATTCTGGATTCCGAATTCTGTATTCTGAATTCTGTAATCCCCTAACCCCTGACCCCTATTTTTCCTCCCCTTGTAGCAGGAAGGTCCTGGGTGTATAATTTCCCAATATTTTTGATGTTTCACTCTTTTCTAAAAGAACTCAGGCGGTAATCCGCCTCAGGCGGACATGCAACAGTGGATAGAAAAGCATTACTAGGACTGGTCCTTTGCTCTCTGGTTATGTTCCTTTACTATGCCCTCTTTCTACCCTGGATGTGCCCCCCAGGAGAAAGAAAAGGACAGCCCATCCCCGCAGAAAGGCCTGGAGTAAAAGCCCCCACAATCCCGTCCATAGAGAAGAAAGAGGCAAAAATCTCCCCCCCAACGCCAGCGGTACAACCGCCTGCCCAGGAGGAGAGGCTATTAGATAACATCATCCTGGAGAACGAACTCCTGAGAACCGTCTGGACCAACGAGGGCGCGGCCCTCAAGGACGGTGAGTTAAAGAAGTTCAAGGATTACAAGGGACACGACAGACTATGCTTCATAAGCCCCATGGAGACCTCACCCTCCCCGCTCACAATAGAAGAGGTAATGGAAAACCACAACCTCTCCAGACACCGCTACCAGGTAGTTGAGGTCACCTCCAACAGGGTGGTCTTCCAGACCACCCTGGGAAACGAGTTGAGGCTGACCAAGATTGTCTCCCTCCAGGAGGGAAAGTACCACGTGGACCTTGAAGTGGTACTGGAGAACCTTACCCAGGCAGACCTACCCGTAAGATACTCTATGGCCTCGTCCACCCAGATATGCCCCGAAGGCACCCCTGAGTTAGACATGGCCTCGGTGGTGGGGGTAGACATCGGGGGGCAGAGGGTCAAGCTCATACAGAAGTCCCTGGGAGAACTCCTGAAATCTCCCGAAAGGAACGAGTCCCATGGCATAGCCTGGGCGGGGGGGATGAATAAATACTTCGCCACCATACTAAGACCCCTCTCCAGCAACCTGGTCTCGGCAGTGGATTCTAAGGCAGTCCAGGAGTCCAATGACAAAAAAAAGGCCAATCTATGGGTGAGCCTCCACACCAACACCTTCACCCTCCCCGCCCAGGGGGCAGAGAGACACGACTATACCTTCTTTATAGGGCCCAAGAGGGAGGATATCCTTAAAGATTATAACCTGGAAAAACTCCTGGGTTTCGGGGCCTTCACCCCCCTCAGTAAGGCCCTCCTGAAGATACTGAAGGCCTTCTACGTGGTCATACCCAACTACGGCGTGGCCATCATCATACTCACCTTCTCCGTGAAGGCCATCCTCTTCCCCCTCACGCGGAAGAGTCAGATGTCCCTGTACAGGATGCAACAACTCCAGCCCCACCTGGAACAGCTAAAAGAACAACATAAGAAGGACAAGCAAAAGATGGCCCAGGAACAGATGGAACTCTTCAAGAAACACGGGGTCAACCCTATGAGCGGCTGTCTCCCCATCGCACTCCAGATGCCCATCTTTTATGCCCTCTTCCGCACCCTCCAACTCTCTTTTGAGATGCGGCAGGCACCCTTCCTCCTGTGGATAAATGACCTCTCCCAGCCCGATAAGATGTATATAATGCCCTTCGTCCTGCCCTTCCTGGGAAATAGCATAAATGCCCTTCCCATAATTATGACCGTTGCCAGTATCTTCCAGATGAGGCTGATGCCCAAATCCACCGACCCCAAGGCCGTACAGCAACAACAGCTCATGCGTATCATGCCTGTCTTCTTCGCCTTTATCCTCTACCACATGCCCTCTGGGTTGGTACTCTACTGGACTGTCAGTACAATCCTGAGCGTTGGAGAGCAACTCCTCATAAAAAGGATGCTGGCCAGATTGAAATCAGGCCCCTAAGGCATGCAGTATGGACACCATCGTAGCCCTTGCCAGTCCCGGAGGTAATTCCCCGAGGGCCATACTCAAACTCAGCGGAGGGCAGGCCCTTCAGATTGTCCTTGAACTCTTTGCCCCAGAACGCCCGGCGGAGGGCCAAAAGTTGAAAATCCGCCATCTTTTGGGCGGGCCGATGGCCGATAGCCAATTTAAGTACTCCTGCCTGAAAGGTAATATCCTCGTTGAGGAAGACACCTGTGCCCCCTGCCTGCTGTACGTCATGCGTGCACCACACTCTTACACCAGGGAGGACGTGGTAGAGGTACACACGGTCGGCAGTCCCCCACTGCTAGAGATGCTCCTGGAAGGACTCCTCTCCAGGGCCAGGAAATCGGGCAGGGCACTGAGGCTGGCCGAACCCGGGGAATTCACCAGGAGGGCCTTCCTGAACGGCAGGATAGACCTCTCTCAGGCCGAGGCCGTATTGCGTATAATCCGCTCCAGGACAGATGCAGAGCTCCGCCTGGCGGCAAGATACGCCTCAGGCGGAGGAGATGAAATATCCCGCACCTTAAAAGAGACCCAGGGCCGCCTGGCCGAGCTCCTCTGCCTCCTGGAACTCTCCCTGGACTTCTCCGACCAGGACATAGAGCCCCTGCCACAGGAAACCCTGAGGAGCCGTCTGGAGACCTTCCATAAAGAACTCTCTTGTTACAAGAAAGCGGACGAGACTATTAAGCAGGGCGGCATCAGGACGGTATTTTACGGCCCCCCAAACGCAGGGAAGTCCAGCCTCTTCAACGCCCTCCTCGGTAGACCCAGGGCAATCACCTCCCCCCACCCTGGTACCACCAGGGATACCATTGAGGCCGCACTCGCCCTCGGTGGTCTCTCCTTCTGTCTGGTGGATACCGCCGGTCTGCAACAAACCGGAGACGTAGAGGCCCTGGCCGTAGTAAAGAGTCAGGAGGCGGTAGAGACCTCAGACCTCACCCTGCTCGTACTAGACGCCAGCCTGCCTGAGACAGAAACATTAGGGTTACTAAAATACCTCCGCCCGGAACGAATCCACCCCACCATCCTCGTTATCAACAAATCAGACCTCCTCAGAGACGCCCCCTCCCTTGAACCCTTGAACCTTAAACTCTTGAACCCTGGTGTATGCCTCCCCGTCGTCTATACCTCCGCCCTGACAGGCGAAGGACTGGAACGGCTAGGGCAGGAGATGATAAGGCAGGTATTGGATGGGAAGGTGGATAGCACCCCCAGCCCCTTCAATTCAAGGCAGAGGCTGATCCTGGAAGAGGCCCTGGAGGCCCTGGGACGGGCACTGGGGTGTGTGAGACAATCCGCCCCCCAGGAACTGGCGGCCCTGGAACTAAGAGAGGCCCTAGACAAACTGGGTGAGGTGTGCGGTACAATAACCAGTAACGACATACTGGGGAGGATATTCTCCCAGTTCTGTATCGGGAAGTAATTATGACCAAACACAAACGTAAAGACAGCCCAAAACCAGGGACCCGAGGGACCCCAGGTACCAACATACACAAGGCCACCACCAGGAGACCCACCTGGGATGAATACTTTCTGAAAATCACCCGTGAGGTGGCCCAGAGGTCTACCTGCCTGAGGAGGCAGGTAGGGGCACTGCTGGTGCTGGATAAGCGGATACTGGCCACCGGCTATAACGGCGCCCCCAAGGGATTGGCCCACTGTCTGGACATCGGATGCCTAAGGGAAAAACTGGGGATACCCCCTGGCGAGAGACAGGAACTATGCAGGGGACTCCATGCAGAGATGAATGCCCTCCTCCAGGCCGCCAGCTACGGCATCCAGATAGGAGGCGCCACCCTGTATACCACCAATCACCCCTGCATCACCTGCGCCAAGATGCTCATCAACTGCGGGGTCAGGCGCATCGTCGCCCTGGACGACTACCCCGACGGCCTCTCCAAGGACATCCTGAAGGAGGCTGGGGTGCGGGTGGAGATAGTAAAGCCCCACAAGTCCTAGAGTGAAGTAAAAAAAGATTTAAGCATATCCCACAAATTTTTTCAGATTTTACTTGACTCTATATCAATATATTGTATGCTATCCCACAAATGTATACCAAATATATAGCAAATGTAGTAATGATTAACTCATGCACATATGCAATGCCCCTACTGCAAGCAAGACAACGATAAGGTAATCAACTCCAGGCCCGCCATGGACGGACTGAGCGTGAAGAGGAGGCGGGAGTGTCTTAACTGCAGTAGACGATACACCACCTATGAACGGATAGAAGAGGCCCCTCTGAAGGCCATAAAGAAGGACGGGCGCAGGGTACCCTTTGATAGGAACAAGATCCGCCAGGGTATAGAAAAGGCCTGTGAGAAGAGGCCGGTATCCTCAGAACAGATAGAGGCGGCCGTGAGTGAGATAGAGAGGGATGTATACAACCGATTTGATAGGGAGGTGCCCACCAAATACGTTGGCGAACTGGTGATGCAGAAACTCAAGGGCCTTGACCATGTAGCCTACGTCCGCTTTGCCAGCGTCTATAAGGAGTTCAAGGACCTCTCCGAGTTCATGGAAGAGGCCAAGTCCCTGATGGGGAAGAAGGAGGGAAAGAGATAAGATTACAAATTTCAAATTACAAAATAGTCAAAGATACTGAGGTGTCAACAAAATGGAAAAAATAGAACTAAAAGAATTTGTGCGAAAAGTTATAGCTGAAATAGAGGATGGATTGAGATATGAGAAAGTATGTCTTGGCAGTTCAATCAAATTTGAAGTGTCAGTAAGCGAAACGAAGAAGTCAAATGGTGAGTTGAAAATCTCTGTTGCCTCTGGTGAAGCCGGTATTGGAAAAGAAAGCGTTGCAAAGGTAAGCTTTGACGTCTACCCCTACGATCCCCACACAAGACAGGAAAGGATGTCTATACATCCAGAGAAGATTCGCCTCCTTTGATAATGGCATTTGGTAACAGATGAGATTCTTCGCTCCGCTCAGAATGACAGGGCGGTAGGTTGCCCCCAACAAATGTCACCCTGAGTGAGCCAAAGCCCTGAGCGTAGCGAAGGGGAAGCGAAGGGTTTGGTAATGCTAATAAGAGTCACGAGATATATACATTAAAATTTACAAACACTAGACGGAGGAACCCGTGAGCCCCCTGGAAAAGGTAAGGAAGAGAGACGGTAGGTTAGTGCCTTTTGACGAGTCCAAGATAGCCGATGCCATCTTCAAGGCCGCCCAGGCCGTGGGAGGTGAGGACAAGGCGCTGGCAGGAGACCTCGCCGACATGGTATCCTTCCACCTGGAACAAAAGTTTAACGGCAACGTCCCCGGCATTGAGGACATACAGGACCTGGTGGAAAAGATACTCATAGAGACAGGCCATGCCAGGACCGCCAAGGCCTACATCCTCTACAGGGACAAACGTACCAGGATCAGAGGGGCCCTCAAGGTAAGAAAAAATGTAAAGAAGGGCAACAACTCCACGGACGTCTCCCTCCTGGTGGATACTGACAGCAGGGACGAGAGTTCCATGTGGGACAAGGGCAAGATAGCCCTGGCCCTGGAGAAGGAGTCCGGCCTGCCCCTGGACGAGTCCCTGGACATTGCCAGTGCCGTAGAGAAGAGGGTCTTCGCCTCCGGCCTGAACCGCATCTCTACCGCCCTCCTGAGGGAGCTAGTGGATAACGAACTCTTTGAGAGGGGCTATGACATCCAGCTAAAGAAACAGCAGATGCTGGGCACGCCCAAGTACGACCTGGAACGGCTCATATTCTCCAAGAGTAATGAAAACAGCAATATCGCTACGAATAACCCCGAGGCCATAAACCTCACCATAGCAGAGAATACCCTGAAACAGTACGCCCTCCAGGAGGTCTTCTCCAAAGACGTAGCGGCGGCCCACCTCTCCGGGGCAGTGCACCTCCACGACCTGGGCTATCCCACCAGGGTCTACTGCAGTTCTCACTCCCTTGAATACCTCAAGAAATACGGACTACAGCTGGACAACCTGGACACGGTCAGCGCCCCCGCCAAACATGCACGCACCCTCACCGGACACCTCAACACCTTCCTGGCCAGCATGCAGGCCTATTATGCCGGGGCCCTCGGGGTAGGCTATATTAATATATTATACGCCCCGTTACTGGAGGGGATGGGCAACAAGGAGCTCCGCCAGGAGGCCCAGCACCTCATCTTCAGTTGCAGTCAGAGCGCCTTCTCCAGGGGGGGGCAGACCTTGTTCCTGGACTTCAACGTCCACACGGGCATCCCCAACTACCTTAAACCCATCCCGGCCATCGGGTCCGGAGGGAAGTATACGGGAAAGCCCTACGGAGAATACGCCGAAACGGCCAGACGCTTTACCATGGCCATGCTGGACGTCTGGCGCGAGGGGGACTGCCACGGCCACCCCTTTGCCTTCCCCAAGTGTGACCTGCATATCAACCAGGACACCTTCCAGGAGCCTGAACAGTACGAGATACTCAAATACGCCTGTCAGATAGCCAGTGAGAACGGGGCACCCTACTTTGTCTTTGACAGGGACGAGGTAACCCTCTCCGCCTGCTGCCGTCTGAGGACTACGATACAGGACGACTACATGATTAAATACCCTGAGAGCATGCGTTTCTGCGGCTTCCAGAACGTGACGGTAAACCTGCCCCAGGCCGCCTATCGGGCAGGTAAAGGCAACTGGGAGGCCCTCTGGAAGGAGATTGACCAGACCATCCAGATATGCATCAAGGCCCACCTCCAGAAGAAAGAGTTCATTGCCAGGCTTATGTCCGGTCCGGAAATGCCCCTCTGGCAGATAGGGCGGAAGGCGCTGGACGGGCACCCTTACGTGGACCTGCAGAAATCTACCTACATCGTAGGCATCCTTGGCCTCAACGAGTGCCTCCAGTACATGATGGACAAGGAACTCCATGAGGGAGAAGAGCCCCTGCGGAAGGGACTACAGGTCATAGCCTTCATGTACCAGAAGGTGAAGGAGGCAGGCAAGAAGTACGGGCTGAAGTTCTCCCTGGAAGAATCCCCGGCGGAGAGTGCCGCCAGGAGACTGGCCAAGATAGACGTAAAGAACTTCCCTCCTGCCAGGGAATTGGTGAAAGGTTACCTGGGAAAGGACGAGTACTACTACACTAACAGCGTCCATCTGCGGCCCGATGCCCCGGTAGACATGCTTTCCAGGATAATACTCCAGAGTAAGTTCCACACCATGATAGAGTCCGGGGCCATTATCCACGCCTTCTGCGGGGAGGAGCGGCCCTCGCCCACCAGTATCATGAACCTGGTGAGAAAGACCTTTGAAAACACCCAGGCGGCACAGCTTACCATCTCCCCCGAGTTTACCATCTGTACCCGGTGCAACCGCCTCACCCCCAGGCTTACGAACCACTGCGACCACTGCGGTGCCGCTAACGTCCTCGGGGTAGAAAGGACCGACGGCTACCAACAACCACGCAATAATTGGTCTCCCTCTCGCCTGAGGGAGTTGATAGAACGGTACGGATCCGTCTCTAAGGCGGGTACCCAAATCTCTTAAAGCCGGGGCGGGCCGCCCCTGCACCAAGGAGGAAGAGGCATGTGGGATCAAGGACTATTGGCGGAGGACCTTGAAGTGATTAAAGAACTGGAGCGGAGGATTAACGAAAAGGAACCGGATTTTCTTATAGGGCTTCACCTGGAGGACTGCCTCCCCGAAGAGGCCGACGTGGAGGGGCTTGCCAGGATTTTTACCAATGCCCTCAGCGTCCTGCCCAAAAAGGCAGGGGCCCACTATAAGGTAAACCTGAACTCGCTGGGTCTAAAGGGTTTTGCTAATCTTTACTTTGTAGCCTCTGGCATGGGGGGCGTGTTCTCTTACAACCATCCCCTCGCCTCGGAGGCAGACACAAAAAGCACGGTATGCCTGTAACCATAAAGGGTTTCATAGAGACTAGCCTGATAGAGTGGGAGGGGATGCTGGCCTCTATCCTCTTTCTCCCTGGTTGTAATTTCCGCTGTTCCTACTGCCACTCACCCCACCTGGTCTACTCCTCAGAGGATATGGAGACTATCCCCCTGGAGGCAATAATGGAATCTCTGAGGAAACGAAGGGGGTGGATAGACGGGGTAGTAATCTCAGGGGGCGAGCCTACCCTCCAGAAGGGGTTAAAAGGATTAATCAGACAGTTAAAAGCCCTGGGGCTGAAGGTCAAACTGGACACCAACGGCTCTAACCCTGCAGTACTGGCGGAACTCCTGGAGGAAGGACTACTAGACTGCATTGCCATGGACGTGAAGGCCCCCTTAAGGGAGGAGGAGTATGGTAAGGCCGCAGGCGGACCTTGCGACGTAGGGGCCCTTCGGCGGAGTATCCGCATCATCCTCCAGAGTGGCATAGAACACGAGTTCCGCACCACTGTCTGCCCTGGCCTCCTGGCAGAAGATGGAATAGGGGAGATAGCCAGGGACGTCCGGGGGACAAAAAGGTACGTCCTCCAGTCGTTTAGGCCCAACAACTGCCTGGACCCCGACATGCTGGAGGTAAAACCTTATCCAGCCGAGACCCTTAAAAAATTCAAGGAGATTGTCCAGTACCACCTTGGCCATTGCTCCATACGGGGGGAACCCTCTTCTTAGTAATTTCCGCACCAGAAGGTGCTTGTAATTTGACCCTTTAAAGGAGGTGAAAGATATGGCGAAGAAAAAGGCCGCTAGCAAGAAAAAGAAGAAATAGGTTCTACCAAAAAGATGTTGACATTAGGGTAAGAATGGGATAATTAGTAACTGGGTGGCTCGGAAGTAGACCTTTCAGAGCTTAATGAGGTTTTCAAAAATTACCTGTTGTCATCGTTTGATTCCTCTGAAGGGGTCAAATTGTAATAAGGGTGTCTCTATATACTTCCCGGGGACACCCTTTTTTATTGGGGATACTTCATGCAGTTAACCAAACTGGAACTCTTCGGCTTCAAATCCTTCGCAGATAAGACAGACTTCCCCTTCTCTCCAGGCATCACCATCATCGTCGGACCTAACGGGTGCGGCAAGAGTAACATAGTAGATGCCGTAAAGTGGGTACTGGGGGAACAAGGCACTAAGTCCCTCAGGGCCACCGAGATGACCGACGTAATTTTCGGCGGCAACAACCAACGCCCTCCTGCGGGGTATGCGGAGGCCTCCGTTACCCTCATCAACAACAAGGGCCTTCTCCCCCTGGAATACCAGGAGGTCTGCATCACCAGGAGGCTCTACGCCGCAGGAGAATCCGAATACCTCATTAACAAACAACTCTGCCGACTGAAAGACATAAAAGAACTGCTTATGGACACCGGCCTGGGTACAGACTGCTACTCCCTGATAGAGCAGGGGGAAGTAGACATGCTCCTCCAGGCCAATTCCCAGGAGAGGAGGGTGGTCTTTGAGGAGGCCGCGGGGATAAGTAAATACAAGGCCAGAAAAAAGGCCACCATGAGCAAACTGGAAAAGATAGAACAGAACCTCCTGCGTCTGGGAGACATCCTGGAGGAAGTGCAGAAACAATCCCGCTCCGTAAAACTCCAGGCCGCCAAGGCCAGAAAATACAAAGAATACACCGAAAGGCTAAAAGAACTCCGCCTCCAGTGGGCAGTGAAGGGCCTCCATGAGTTCCAGGCACAGCGTAGTAACACCGCCTCCCAGATAGAACAGACCCTGTCCCAGGAACGGACCCTCCAGGAAGAAAAGGCAGCCCTGGAAAGCCAAAAGAAGGCCCTGGAAGAGGCACTCCAGCAGTTATCAACCCAGTTATCCAGAGAGCGGACGGAACTGGCCTACCTGGAAGGCCAACTCTCAAAGACTACCGATAAGATAGCCATGGAACAACAGCGGGTCCAGGAACTGAAGCTCCAGGCACTGAAGGCCGCAGAACACCTCCAATCCTTGCAGACACGGGAGGGAGAACTGGAGGGACAACTACTAACCGTACAACAAGAGACTGTCTCGGTAACCGATGAAATCCAGAAATTCCGCACCCTCCTCTCACAGCAAGAAAAGGCACACCACCTCCTGACCCAGGAATGCCATAACTACACGGAAGAACTAGAAAAGAAGAAATCACTACAGATAGCCACCCTCCAACATCAGGCCCAACTCCAGAATAAACTAAATAACCTCCTCAATGAAAAGGAATCACTCCTGAAGAGGAAGACCCGACTGGAGGAAGAGATTGCTAACGCAACCGAGTCGCTCCAGACACTGCAAAAAGAAAAGCAATCCCTGGAGGAGGAAAGGGGCGCCCTGGCTAGAAAGAGGGAAGAGCTGGAGAACAGCTCAAAAGAGTTAAATGGTAAGAGAGAGACCTTGAGAGGGGAAGAGGCCTCCAGGGAAGAGACCCTTTCCCAGGAAAAACAGGACCTCTCGGCCAAGAGGTCCCGTCAGGAGACACTAAAAGATTTTGAGGCCCGGGCAGAAGGGGTAGAAGTAGGCACCAAGGCCCTCCTGGAAAAGGCCCTCCAGGAAGGTCTCTCGGGGATAAGGGGACTAGTGGCTGATATGCTAAAGGTAGACCTGCCTCATGCTCCGGCCCTGGAAGCGGCCCTGGGCGCCAGGAGTCAGACCCTCCTCACCCAGACCACCCAGGATGCCCTCCAGGCCCTTTCCCTCCTGGAAACCACCCAGAAGGGCAGGGCTACCCTCCTACCCATGGACTATCCCCCGAACGGGAACAACGGCCTCCAGATAAATGGCGAAGAAGGCGTAATCAAGGCCCTTGACCTCATCCGCTGTGACGAAGCCTATCTCCCATTCCTGAAAAAATTCCTGGAGAAAACCCTGGTAGTCAAGGACCTCCCCACGGCCCTGTCTCTGGCCAGAAAATACCCTGAGGCCCGCTTCGTCACCCTGAAGGGTGAAATCTTAGAGCCTGAAGGCTCAATCACCGGGGGCAGTTCCACCAAGGCAGACCGTGGAATCATCTCCAGGAGGAGCGAGCTGGAGAGCCTGGAGATAGAGATAAAGGCGCTGGCCGAGGAGATTGAATCCATAGAACAGGCCAAGCGGGGGCACCAACAGGAATGCAAAAACCTGGAATCTCTCTTGATAGACAATAAATGCCAACTGGAAGAGATTGAAAAGACTTCCTTGTCCAAGGAAAGGGCGCTTCAAGAAAGAGGGCTGAAGTTGAACCTGTTAATGGAAGAGAAGGAAGTAACCTCCGGTGAACTCCATGAAATCCAATCCCTCCTGGAAGACCTCTCACTCAAAGAAAGCCCGTTAAGGAATGAACTGGGAGAGGTTGAGAAAAAGATACAGGAAATAAAGGAGGCAGTGGAATCGTCTTCTAAGGCCCTCTCTGAGAGACAATCCAGGAAGGAGGCCGCGGAGAAGGATTTAACGGGGCTAAAGGTAGCCCTGGCATCAAAAGAGGAAAAGGGGCGCTCCCTCTCTGCGGAACTGGCACGGCTACAGGAGGCCAGGGAGGGACTCTCCCAGGAGATAACCCTTACGCTCCAGTCCCAGAAAGAGACTGAGGAGAGACAATCAGCCGCCCAGCAAGAGGCCCGCTCACTAGGGCAACTCCTCAAGGAGTTAGAAGACAAGAAAGGTGTATTTCTCTCCAACCTAAGCCTCCTGGAGGAAAAAGAACGCCAGCACCGCCATACCCTCTCCCAGTTGACCCCAACCCTGGAGGAAAAGGGACGACAGTGTATCTCACTCCAGGAAGGGCTCCAGTCCCTCAGGCTCAAAGAGAGAGAGTACGAGATAAAGATGACCGACCTTGAGGAGAGGATTAGAGAAGAATATCACGTGGAACTCAAGGAACTTCCACCCCAGGAGATAGACTGGTCCCTGGCCACCCAGGAGATGGAAGAACTCAAGACTAAGGTAGAGAGGCTGGGGAACGTCAACCTGGAGGCCCTGGAAGAACTTAACCAGTTAGAGATACGAGAGAACTTCCTAACCACCCAGAGGGACGACCTCCTGAAGGCCAAGAACTCCCTGGCGGAAATCATCAAAAAGATCAGCCAGACCAGCAAGGAACTCTTTGAGAAGAGCTTCAACGAGATAAGGGATAACTTCAACGCCATGTTCCGCAAACTCTTCGGCGGCGGGAAGTCCAATATCTTCCTGGAAGAAGGCCCTGATATCTTAGAGGCCGGGATAGAGATAGTCGCCCAACCCCCGGGAAAGGAACTCCGCTCTATCAGCCTCCTCTCTGGAGGAGAGAAATCCATGACCGCCGTGGCGCTCCTCCTCGCTATATTCCAGGCCAAGCCAAGCCCCTTCTGTATCCTGGACGAGGTGGACGCCGCCCTGGACGAGAGCAACATCGGTCGCTTCTCCCAGGTACTGGAAGAATTCTCCCAGAAATCCCAGTTCGTAGTCATCACCCACAACAAACGGACTATGACCGTAGGGGATACCCTCTTCGGTATCACCATGGAGGACCCGGGTATTTCCAAGAAGGTGACAGTGAAGCTGGAAGAGATGGCAGAATCAGACCGTCCGAGACGCACACCTGACGTGAAAGGACTGCCGCAAGAGCCCCCGATAAAGGAAGAACCCCTGCCCGTAGAACCTGCCCCAGGCCACCCACAGGAGTCCCCTGACGTGGAAGAAGCACTGCAAGACCCACCAACCGCAAACGTTACACCTGCCCAGGCAGGCGTAAAGGAAGAACCCCTACCACTGGCCGTTACTTCTGGATAATAGGGCTATTGTTAGTTGCCAACAGACCAACTAACTAAGGAGAGGTCTTCTCCTCCCCTTTTGTCTCCTTCTTGGCGGCACAACACCCACCCATAGCAGGCCCTGCCTTTTCCCCCTTCCCGGTCATGGGACAGACATGAGCCCCTGTCTTCATACCATACTTCTCCAGGATAGTCTTAAGGGTGTTCAATTGGGCATCGGTAAGCAAGAGGGCGGCACGCGCCTCCTCCAGGGCCGACTCCAGAGAGATTGTCCCGCCTGCGGTACTCCCACTTGCCCCCTCCTGACAGCACCCACCACCTATAACCTCCCTGACTCCTGTCAGGAAAAATGTCAGCATTATGCACAGTACTAGTCTCTTCATCTTTGCCTCCTTTTGCTGGCAAAATCTTACCCCTTTAAGTAAAAAGATTGCTAGTTCCTGACCCCTAGCCCCTGGCCCCTAACCCCTGTCTACTGTCCCATGTCGCCCTTTCGTAGCTAGCCAGACGGAGGAAGAGGTTGTCCATGAGGAGGTTGAGGTTGGCATTAGAGTATAACCCCTCTACGGTAGCAGTGATATCTTCCAGTATCTGTAATAGCGTGTCCGCCGAAAGGTCCCTGGTCCGGGTCTCAAAGGAGGGGACAACCCCTTCATAAAATAGCCCTGGCCCGCCACTCCCTACCTTATAAAGGAGCATGTCCCTGTAATAGGCAAGGAGTAGGTCCAGCCAGGTACGCAAAAGGGAACGCCTGCCCTCTAGTCCAGTAGTGTCAGGACACCATTCCATTAGCTCTTGTGTTATGGAAAAACTATCCACGGACCTTAACTCCTGTAGTATCTCCAGGAAGCGGTCTATGTGGGAGGTAACCCTTTCCTCCCTCAGTTTAGTGGCTCTCCCGAGGCTCCCGCAGGATAGTGCCACCAACCCTTTATACCCTTTCAAATCTACCTTTTCGCTTAGGAGCCCTTTTACTACCTCTATGGGCAGAGGGCGGAACCGTACCATCTGACACCTGGAGAGGATGGTGGGGAGGAGGGAGGGGGCGGAGGTAGTTGTCAGAAGGAACAGGGTGCCTGGAGGGGGCTCCTCCAGGGTCTTGAGGAGATAATTGGAGGCCTCTTCGGTCATCTTATCAGCATCCTCCAGGACGAAGACTCTTCGGTTGGCCTCCAGGGGTTTGAGGTAGGCCTTGTCTTCCAATTCCTGAATCTGTCTTTTTGCTATATCCCTCTTTCCCTCCAGAGGGGACACCCAGTGGAAGTCAGGGTGCATCCCCGAATCTACCTTCCTGCAGGGATTGCAGACGTCGCAGGCATCCCCCTTAGTCTGACAGAAGAGTGCCTTGGCCAATTCCCTGGCAAAGAGGGCCTTCCCCACCCCTTCCGGCCCATAGAGGACATAGGCATGTCCCAGCCGCCCCCTGGATATGACGCCCTGGAAATAGCTGACCGCATGAGTTTGGGATATGACCCGTCGGAAGGACATAAGATTAGGGATTAGGGGCTAGGGCGTATAAAATTGTAAAATGAAGATTAGGAATTTTAAAATTTGTAATTTCCAATTTTTCCCCTGGATCAATAATCCTCCTCTTCTTCCTCGGTCTCCATAATGGCCAGGATATCTCCAACCTGTACTACGTCTCCCTCCTGGGCTACTATCTCCACTAACCGCCCCGTGGCTGGCGCATGGACGCCAAAGGTATTTTCACCCACCGTCAGTTCTACAAGGGTTTCTCCCTCTTCCACTTCGTCGTCTTCTTCTACAAACCAGCTGGAGATGGTCGCCTCATCGCTTTTATCTCCTGCTACCTCAGGCAGTTCTACCTCTATTCTCATCTCTCTAACCCCTCCAACGATGCATTAGAATAATACGAACTCCTGACAAAGGGTCCCGCCTTTACTTCCTGGAAACTCATAGAACATGCCAATCTCTTATACTCCTCAAACTCCTCAGGTTCAAGATACCTCTGGACAGGGAGCTGCCCTCTGGTGGGTCTCAGATACTGTCCGATAGTAAGGACGTCGCACCCTACCTCCTTCAGGTCTGCCAGTACCTCAAGCACCTCCTGGCGACTCTCTCCGAGGCCTAGCATTACCCCAGATTTTGTCTTTATATTTTTACACTGCTTTTTTGTAAATGCAAGTACCCACAGGCTCCTTTTATAAGAGGCCCCCTGGCGGACCTGTGGGTAAAGCCTGGGTACTGTCTCTATATTATGAGAAAGTATGTCTGGCCCTGCTTCCAGTACTGTAGTCAAAGATTCTTGCCTACCCTGGAAATCTGGTACCAGCACCTCCACCTCCACCCCCTTTATCTCCCTTAAGCCCTGGATGGTCTTCTTGTAATGGGCGCTTCCACCATCGGGGAGGTCATCCCTGGTAACGGAGGTAACTACCACATGTCTGAGGCCCATCTTGCGGACTGCCCTGGCGAGTCTAAGGGGTTCTTCCCCGTCCGGGGGGGCAGGGTTCCCCTTCCTTACACTGCAGAAACCACAGCCCCTGGTACATACTCCACCCAATATCAAAAAGGTGGCAGTGCCCCTGGAAAAACACTCTTCAATATTAGGGCACAGGGCCTCCTGACACACGGTCTTGAGTCCAAGCCCCCTGAGGAGTGATGAAACCCTTGAACCCCCGCCGGTACGGCGTTTCCTTAGCCACGGGGGGAATGCCTTCCTTTCGGCCTTATTACCGGCGGCGGGTTGCAATCCGGCCCCATCAAGGAAAGCAGGAGGGTTTTCTATCCGCATCTCAGCCAGGACCTCCTCCCTTCACCCATACATGCCTATGCCTAGAAGTTCCTTGGCCGCCTCTGTCAGAGCTTCGGAGTAAGCGGGGTGGATAGGCATGGACGTTGCAATGTCTTTCAGGGTAGATTTGGTCTTCAGTGCTAGAGCCGCCTCCCCGACTAGTTCTCCAGCATAAGGCCCCAGGATATGCACACCAAGGAGTTCCCCGGTTGAACCCTCGGCCACCAGCTTTAAGAAACCCTCCGTCTCTCCATATACCCAGGCCTTGCCGAGCCATCTCATAGGAAAAGTCCCAACTTTTAGTTCCCTACCGCTCCGCCTGGCCTCTTCTTCTGAAAGGCCAACCGTGGCTATTTCTGGCTGTGTAAAGACACAGCCGGGCACCGATGAATAATCCATGCTGGTATCCAGACCAAGGGCGTGCTCTACCGCTACTACTCCCTGCCGAAAGGCCAGATTGGCCAGTTGCTTCTCACTTGTTATATCGCCAATTGCATAAACACCCGCCACTGCAGTCTGACAGTGCTCGTCTATTTTTACAAGTCCATTACTGTCCAGATGGACGCCGAGTTCTTCTAGTCCTATATTCCTGGTATTAGGTGTACGGCCTAGACAAATCATAACCTTTTCATTTTCTAAGAGTTCCCCGTCTATTTGTGTTACCACAGTAGACTGATTTATAGTCAGACTCTCTACCTTTTTTCCTACAATAACCCTCATCCCCATCTTTTTAAATGCCTTGGTGAGGGCATTGCCCAGAGATTCGTCCATCCTGCGGAGAACCCTGCTCCGTACCAAAAGGGTAACCTCCACTCCACACTGACAAAACAGGTAAGCAAACTCGCAAGCTATATAACCCCCGCCTATTACCAGGAGGTTTTGTGGAAGGGATGACAATTGCAATGCCTCGTCACTAGTAAATACCTTTTCTCCATCAAATGGAAAGGTCTCAGGTATCAAAGGCTTAGTCCCTGTAGCGACAATAATATTTTTGGCCCTTAAAGGTTTTTTTTCTCCTCCTGGCAGAGATAGAATCAACTCTCTGGGCCCCTTAAGCGTTGCCATACCTTTTACGAGCTCAACATCTTTTTCGGCCAGGAGTTCTTTCAAGCTCCTGGCCAGGGCACTGACTATCCTATCCTTTCGTTGCTGGGACCTCTTAAAATTCAAACTTACCGGCCCCACCTCTATTCCCCACTCCTGTGCCCGCTCCATCTGAGAAAACAGGCCAGCGCTCCGTAACAGGGCTTTAGTGGGAATGCAACCCGCATTGAGGCATACTCCCCCAAGAAGCGCCCCCTCAATAAGACAGGTTTTTGCCCCGCCTCTGGTGGCGCGGAAGGCCGCAGAATAACCACCTGGCCCAGAACCTATAATAGCGAAATCAAATTCTTCCATCCGTCGGCCTTTGATAAAACAGGGGCTAGGGAACTAGAGATTAGGGACCAGGGGGTAGGGGCGAACGGCCGTTCACCCCTCCCTAACCCCTGTTTTGGTGGGCGGATTATAGCGGTGGCCTATTGTGTTGTCAAGAATCTAACCCACAGTAGGTAGGGGCGACCCGCCGGGTCGCCCCTACTCCTCTATTACCCCCACGCACCTGGAGCAGAGGGTCGGGTGGGTTAGGTTTTTCCCCACGGTAGGGAAGTAGTTCCAACAGCGCTGACATTGTTTGTTGCTGGATGGGCTTACCCCAACGGTGTAACGGATATGCCCCTCGGTGGCCCCATTGCCCCCTGAGAGTGGCACATGGTGAATTACCTCCTCCGTCCGGAGTGGTCCTGCCGCCTGGTCCGCCTTAGGCGGATATCGTCCCTTAACCAGATGGGTCTCAGAGACTATAAAAAGGGCAGAAAGGTCTTCCCTCTGCCCCTCCAGGAGGCGGTAAAATTCCTCCTCCTCCGTGTAAAGGGTTACACTGGCCTCTATAGACTTTCCTATCTTCTTCCTGGTCCTCAAGACTTCCAGGGCCTTGTAGACCTCTTCTCTTACCCTGAACAACTCCTCCCACCTCCTCTCCAGGGTCTCGTTCAGCCACAACTCCTTTACCCTGGGCCATGAGGCAAGGTGGACACTAGGAAAGTCCTCTTCTTTATATTTGACGTAGGACCATACCTCCTCCGCAGTATGCACCAGTAAGGGGGCAGAGAGCCTTACCAGTACGCCCAATATCTCCTGGAGCACGGTCTGTGCGGCCCGACGGCTAGGGGAGTCCTTGCCCCAGGTGTAGAGTCTGTCCTTCAGGATGTCAAAATAACAGGCGCTCATGTCCACTGCACAGAAATAGTGGAGGTTGTGGTGTACCTTGTGAAATTCCATATCCTGGTAGGCCTGGGTGACTGTATGAATAAGCCTCTGGGTCTTAGACAATGCCCAGCGGTCTATCTCCGTGAGTTTTTCATATGGAATGCCATCTTTCTTGGGGTCAAAGTCATAGAGATTACCCAGCAGGAACCTGAAGGTGTTCCTTATACGACGATAGACGTCCGACATCCTCCCCATAATAGGGAGAGAGGTATTGATGTCCTGGCGGTAGTCCTGGCTGCTGGCCCATAGCCTTACGATGTCTGCCCCAAAGTCCTTCAGGGCGTCTTCCACAGAGATAAAATTGCCCAGGGACTTAGACATCTTCTCCCCCTTTTCGTCCACCACGAAGCCGTGGGTAAGGACGGTCTTGAAGGGGGCCTTGCCCCAGGCCGCCACAGAGGGCAGGAGAGAGAGTTGGAACCAGCCCCGGTGCTGGTCTGTGCCCTCCAGATAGAGGTCTGCCGGGAAGGAGAGTTCCTTACGCTGAGCGAGTACGGCATGGTGGCTTGATCCCGATTCAAACCAGACGTCAAATATGTCCATCTCCTTACGAAAGTTATGGCCGCCGCACTTTTTACACCTGGTATCAGTGGGCAGGAGGTCTTTCACCTCCATAGAGAACCAGCTATCACTGCCCTGTTGTCTGAAGACGTCCCTCACGTGGGCCACCGTCTCAGGTCTCATAAGTACCTCTTCACAACCCTCACAATAGAAAGCGGGGATGGGCACGCCCCAGGTTCTCTGCCTGGATATGCACCAATCGGGTCTCTGGTGTATCATGCCGCCAATCCTCTCCATCCCCCACTCGGGTATCCACCTTACGTCTTTAATGCACACCAGGAGCCTCTGTCTCAGCCCCTCGTGTTCCAGGTCAATAAACCACTGCCTGGTGGCCCTGAAGATTACAGGCTCCTTGCACCTCCAGCAGTGGGGGTAAGAGTGGCTTATGAAGGACTTGTGGAGGAGGGCCTCCAGAAATTTCAGCCTCTCCACAATCCTGGGGTTAGCCTCCTTGACATTCAGACCCTGTAGGGGCGACTGGCCAGTCGCCCCTACATCTGCCTCCTGGGTGAACCTCCCCGTAGAATCCACCGGGCTAAAGACAGGGAGGTTGTATCTCTGTCCAGTCAGATAGTCCTCCAGCCCGTGTCCGGGGGCGGTGTGGACACAGCCTGTGCCCTCACTGAGGCTGACGTAATTGGCCAGTACCAGTTGACCTTTATGGTCCCTGAGGGGGTGCTGATACCGTCTGCCCTCCAGGGCCTTCCCCTCTACTGAACCCAAGTTCTGGTATTCCCTTATGCCCACCCTTTCCACCACAGCTTCCACCAGGCTCTGGGCCAGGAGGGCTACCTCTTTACGCTGGGTGGCAGGGTTGGTATATCTTATCGCAGAATAGCGGCTCTCCGGGTGGAGGGCGATGGCCAGGTTGGCGGGGATGGTCCAGGGGGTAGTCGTCCAGATGAGGGCGTAAACGTCCTCTCCCTTTGGTATGGGGAGGAGGTCTGAGAGGTCGTCCACCATCTTGAAGTTGACGAAGATAGAGGGGCTGGTCTCCTCATCGTATTCCAGTTCTGCCTCGGCCAGGGCGGTCTGGCAACGCATGCACCAGTGTATGGGTCTAAGGCTCCTGTAGACGTAACCCCCCTCAACCAGCCTGACGAAGAGGTCAAGGGTGGCGGCCTCGTACTCAGGGTTCAGGGTGAGGTAGGGGGACTCCCAGTCTCCCGATACGCCCAGGGCCTTGAATTGTTCCTTCTGGGCCTTCACGAAGCGAAGGGCATACTCCCTGCATCGCCTCCTGATTTCCAGTTTATCCATCCCCCTTGCCTTCTCCCCCAGTTGTTGCATGACCATGTGTTCTATGGGCAGGCCGTGACAATCCCAACCGGGGACGTAGGGGGCGTCATAACCCTGCATGGTGTGGTACCTGACTATCAGGTCCTTAAGTATCTTATTAAGGCCCGTGCCGATGTGGAGGTCCCCCGTAGGATAGGGGGGACCGTCGTGGAGTATATATTTGGGACAACCTGCCTTAATCTTGCGGATTTGGTCGTAGAGGTCTATTTCCTCCCACTTCTTCTGTATCTCAGGCTCCCTCCTGCTGAGGTCTGCCTTCATGGGAAAATCGGTAACGGGGAGGTTCAGGGTATCCTTGTAGTCCATGGCGGGGATTTTACAGGGTTATTTTTATATTGTCTATAGAGATAACAAAATGTAAGGGGGTAAAGCCCCCTTACCACCCCCTAGTGGACTAACCTTTCGGTCATTCTGAGTAAGCCGAAGCCCTGAGCATAGCGAAGGGGAAGCGAAGAATCTCCCTCACCCTTAGACCCTTCACTCCGCTCAGGGTGACAGGGGACGGAGCATCCCTAACCGCCCTGAAAAAGGGCCTCTAGTCCCGAATGGCTTATACCCCGGATTAAAACCCTTTTATCCCTGGAGGTCTCCCCGGAGATGACCCTGATGGCGGATTTCTTCAGGCCCAGTTTCTCGGCCAGGAGTCTTACTATAGCCTCATTGGCCTTGCCCTTTTCTGGTGGTGCGGTAATGCGTACCTTTAAACTATCGGCCCACTCCCCCACTATCTCATCCTTCCTGGCCCCCGGTTGGGCCCTGACGTGGAGGATAATGCCTTCGGGCGATTCTCTATAAAACATGTCCTTGTAAAGCTTCTAATGCGTGCGAGGCAAGTCCGCCTGAGGCGGATCTGCCTCTGGCATGACTCGCACGCTACATTTAACCTGCTTGTGGTGGCTCAAGTATCCTCGGCACGTCTCTAAAGAGGATGCTCCCTATCCTGAGGAGGTTAGAGCCCTCCTCCACTGCCACCTCAAAGTCCTGTGTCATGCCCATTGAGAGGTATTGCATCTCAATGTTATCAATATTCTTTTGTTTTACCTCTTCAATGATTTCCTTTAGCCTGCGGTAGATGGGCCGTGAAGGCTCGGACTCGCCTGTCAGGGGGGTCATGCACATGAGGCCCAGGACTTGAAGTCCTTTCATGGGGCTGAGTTCTTTTAGAAAGGGGAGGACGTCCTCTTCCTTGAGGCCGTATTTCTGGGGTTCCCCGCTGACGTTCACCTCCACAAGGACGTTGGCCCTCTTCCCCATGGCCAGGGCGGTGTCGCTAACCTCCTGGGCCAGGCGGAGGCTGTCCACGGAGTGGAGGAGGGAGAAGAGCTGGAGGGCCTTTTTCACCTTGTTGCGCTGCAGGTGGCCGAACATGTGCCAGGATATGGGGAGGTCTCTCAGGGCCTCGTGCTTCCTCTGGGCCTCCTGTACCCTGTTCTCCCCAACGTCTCTTATGCCCAGCTCAAAGAGCTGTCTGATAATATCGTGGTCAACGTATTTAGTGGAGACGACCAGTTTTATCTCGTCCGGCCTGCGGTTACGCCTCTGACAGGCGGCATTTATCCTGGAGTTCAGTCCCTCCAGGTTGCGTCTAAGGACCTCTTTAGTGCCTGCTTCTGTCTTTGAATGGAGTTCCATTTTATTGTTTTGAGACCTCTGAAAAACCCTACGAGATGTCATTCTGAGGGAGTGAAACGACCGAAGAATCTCGTCTAAAATACCAGATTCTTCGCTTCGCTCAGAATGACAGGTGGTGTAGTTGAGACTTTTGCAGAGGTCTCATTTTATGTGAACAATGCAAAATTATAACAAATTTGTGGTTGGCTATAAAGAAGATGGGTAACACTTTGTAAGCCAGTAGGGGCACGGCGCGACGTGCCCCTACTATTCGCAAGGGAGTTTTATGACAACCGTGGCGCCCCTCCCAGCAGGTGGGGCAGAGCCCACCTGCTCTAGCCCGCATGCTCTGACATGCGGGCTTTCTACCTCCATGGTGCCCCCGTACTGCGATACGATAAAACGGCTCCAAAAGAGCCCAACACCGGTTCCCCCCGTGCTGGCAAAGGGTCTGAAGAGTTTTTCCCTTATCCCTTCTGGAATCCCAGGCCCTGTGTCTATTATCTTTATTACTGCAAAGCAGGTGGGGCAGAGCCCACCTGCTATAGCCCGCATGCTCTGACATGCGGGCTTCTCCTGGGAAGTGGATATGGTAATCTTCCCTTCACCAGTTATGGCGTTATATGCGTTATTAAGTACGTTTATGAGCACCTCCCGTACCTCGGTCGGGTCGGCCTTGATTTTCCCGCAGTCCCCAAGCTCCGTAACTATCTTCACGGCCTTTGCATCGGTACCGGCGAAGACGTAGTGCAGTGAGGAGATTACATTGGTTACAAGGAGATTGACGTCCACTGATTGCAGGACGCCGGCCAGGGGCTTGAGTCTGACGCAATCCTTCAACTTGTTCATTATAACCGTACAGTCGCCCAGGGCCGTTTTGATGGCCGTAAAGGTCTTCCTCCTCTCCGAGGGGCTGAGGACCTCATTCTCCAACAACTGGACGTTCCCCGAGATTATTGAGTAGAAGTTGTTTAGCTCGTGCCTCAGGCTAAAGACCAGCATCTCTTTTTCTACCTCCTGACGGCGTCTCTGTTGTTCCAGCATCTGGAAGGTCTCCAGCCGCCTCAGTGAGGCCATCAGTATCTCAGATTGGATGGGTTTTTCTATGTAGTCAAAGACCCCCGCCCTCAGTGCCTTTATCACCAGTTCCATGTTGCCGCTACCGGTTACAAAGATTAGGTCCGCCTCCTGATTTATCCGCTTTAATTCATTTACTACTTCAAGGCCATCTATATCGGGAAGGAGGTAATCTACTAACACTATGCTGGAGGGGGTCTTCTTAAACTTCTCAATCCCCTCTCCCCCACTGAGGGCGTAATTCACCGAATAGGGCGACTCGCCCCTACCCTCTAGCAGGGCAGAAATGCCCTTGCATACAAACTTGTCGTCATCAATGACAAGCAGGTCTTTTCTCATTGGCCAGGTAGCCGCAACCTTTAGGTTGCGGCCCTAACGCAGGCTGAAGCCTGCGGCTACTAGTGGGGGGCACGTTGCAACGTGCCCCTACAGGCATACCTGCCCCACATCCACCCCCTACGTCGGGCAATTAAACCTTTGAACCCTTGAACTTTTAAACCAAATTATTTTGGGCAGGGGTGAACCCTGCCCCTACAATTGAACCTTTGAACCCTTGAACCCTTAAACTAAATTATTTCCGGCAGGTCTACCATCTTGTTCAGTTCTTTGATGTGCAGTTTCCTCTCCCTTGAGAGGAGCCCCCTTATTGCCAGAATGAAGGGCATCACCAGGGCGGGGTCCAACTGCTTTCCTGCCTCTCCTGAGATTATCTCACAGGCCCTGGCGGCGGTGAACGGGGCCTTTCGGTAGGGCCTCTTGGAGGTCATGGCCTCAAAGGCATCGCAGATGGCGAGTATCCTTGCCCCATAGGGGATATCGTTCCCCTTCAGGCCGTAGGGATAGCCCTGGCCGTCCCACTTCTCCTGGTGGGCATAGATTAGCTCCAGTTCCCTATTCAGGAAGCCCATGGGACCCAAAATCTTTGCCCCTGTCTCCGGGTGCCTCCTCACCAGGGCCTTCTCCTCTTCATTAAGGGACCCCTCCTTGTTCAGCACTGCGTCAGGTATGCCTATCTTTCCAATATCGTGGAGGAGGCCTGCGGTAGTAATGATGTCTATCTCCTCCTCAGAGAGTTTCAGGTGCTTTGACACGGCCCCGGCGTAGTAGGATACCAGGTAAGAGTGGGTTGCGGTGTACCCGTCCTTTGCCTCCAGGGCATTGACCAGGCCCTTTACAGACTGGATGTAGTGTTCCTTTAGCTCCTTTGCCGCATTCCCCGCATGACGCTCGTAGTCCAGGACTGCATTCTCTATACCTTCATCCCTGGGCGATTCAGACTTCTTTCGTATCTCCTCCCAACAAACCACACGGTTCCGGCCCCTTACCTTCGCCTCGTACAGGGCCTTATCCACGTGGTTAAGCAGGGCCGCTACGGAATCCACCTCCTCTTCGTCCAGACTGCTTATGCCCATACTTGCCGTAAGGTTTATACTTATACCATCCACCGGGGTAAACTGTCTCTTTGCAATGGCCTGACGTAACTTTTCCCCCATTACCGTCGCCCTGGTCCCGTCAGCCTCCGGCAGGATGAGGCAGAACTCCTCCCCACCATACCTGCCCACAATGTCTATAGACCTCGCACTCTCCTTCAGGAACGCCCCCAATTCCACAAGCACCGCATCCCCCACCTGGTGGCCGTACTTATCGTTTATTGCCCTGAAGTGGTCTAAATCCAGTATCATAACGGATAGTTTACGCTGGAACTGCCTTGCCTTCTGGTACTCCACGGCCAGGGTATCCATGATGTAGCGGTGGTTATACAGGGACGTCAGGTTATCGGTTACCGAGAGGGCATTAAGCCTTTGATTGGCCTTTTCCATCTCAAGGTTTGCCACCTGCAGGCTGTGCAGGAGCTGTTTGACCAGGACTGCATTCCTGTGCTTCTCCCAGCCTATTTTTATCCTGCTGAGGACGTCCTCGGGATCAAGGGGTTTCATTATATAATCAAAGGCCCCTGCCTTCAGGGCCTCTACGGCGTTAGTTACGGAGGGGGCCCCGGTAATGACTATGGCCATCATCTCAGGGAAGTATCCCCTCACCTTCCGTATAACCTCGGTGCCTTCCATATCTTCTAACTTGAGGTCCACGATGAGGATGTGAAACAACTCCTCTTCTACCTTTCTCAGTGCCTCATGCCCGCTGGCACAGCTCCTGCAGGAGTAGCCTGAGGCCTTGAGGCTCTCTTCCAGGCTGAAGCGTATCACGTGTTCATCATCTACAACAAGGATGTTGGGTCTGTCCAGGGCCTTCTCTTCTTCCATGAGCTTCTTTGTAAGGAGGCTCCTTTTTAGGGCAGAGAGGACGGTGTCTTTATGGAGGGGTTTTTCCAGGAAGTCAAAGGCCCCCAGCTTCATGACGGTGAGGGCGGTCTCAATAGAAGAATAGGCAGTTACAAAGACCAGGGCGACCTTTGGGTCCAGCTCCTTTATAGCCCTGGCCACGTTCAAACCGTCCGTGTCGGGCAGTTTGTAGTCAAGGATGACGGCGTCGTAGGGGTGTTGGTTAAATCTCTCCAGTCCCTCACCGCCCGTCCCTACGACCGTAACGTCATACCCTTCACCGGTTAGTACAAGGGACAGGGATTTCTGGATACTCTCCTCGTCGTCTATGACCAGCACCCGTTCTTTTTCTTTGTTCACGCCTTTTTCCTTTTCTGTAGGGGCACGTTGCAACGTGCCCCTACCTCGTCGTCTATAACCAGCCCTGGTGGCGGAGCACTGTGAACCACATGGGGTTCACAGCCAATCCCAGCAGGCCCTGAACCGTCCCTTCGCTCCGCTCAAGGGCAGGTCTGGTTCAGGGCCAGGGCTATAGCTCTCTCCCTAATCCCTAGCCCCTGATCCCTGTCCCCTGGTCCCTGCCCCTACCTCCCCAGCGGGAGGCTCTCCCGATAGACGGGCACTCTTATCTTAAAGGTCGTGCCCCTGCCTACCTCTGAATCCACCTCAATGCTACCCCTGTGGGACTGGATTGTCAATTGGGCGATGGATAGCCCTAA
>JACQVQ010000001.1 GCA_016209685.1 Planctomycetota bacterium
AAGTGAAGGGGAAGAATCTCTTAAAAAAACTAGATTCTTCCCCTTCACTTCGTTCAGGGTCAGAATGACACGAAGTGGTGCGGCGACTTTTTCAGAGGTCTCTTTTCTTACTAATCTCTGACCCCCAGTTCCTAAAGTTTGCGTATATCAAATATTTGACAAACATGCAAATATTTTATACCATAAAAGTAAAAGGAGGGGGGCTACCTGAAGGAAATGGAAGAGAAACGCAAAAATATCAACCTGGAGGATTTCGTAGAGGGCATAAACCTCCTGACCTTTGAGCTGGGGAGACATCCGGAGACCCCACTGCTCACACCAGGCCAGGAGGCCCTGCTGACCCTCCTCAACCAGAGGGGGAAATTGCCCCTGAAAGAGATTAAGTCCTTTCTCCACATTAATACCTTCCAGATGTCCCGTCTCCTGTCTTCTGTAGAGAACTTCATAGAAAACCGCCGTCCCATCTCCCTGGTACACAGGGAGGTAAGCCCCCAGGACAAGAGACAGTGGATAGTGTCACTCTCACCCAACGGCAAGAGAGTCCTCCTGGATGAGTGGAAGAGGACAAAGAAATGGGTAGAGGTCCTCTTGAAGCCCCTGACCCCGCAAGAAAAGGGGGCCTTTATGGACATCATAAACAAGATGGTCTCTTCCATGCGGTCCAAATAACCATGAGAACCTGGCCTTTCCTATTCCTCACCCTTCTGTGCTGTTGCCTCTCCCCTGAGGTGGTGGGGGAGTATCGGACAGATAAGGGGGAACGGGTCAAGCCCGTCCAGGTAGCCCCTGCAATCAAACAAGAGGTGGTATACGTGGCAGAGACCACCGGTACCCTCGTGGCGGAGGCGGATGCGGACGTGAGCACCGAGGTGGATGGCACGGTGAAGAAAGTCCTCTTTAAGGAGGGGGACCAGGCAGGGGAAGGCCAACCCCTGGTAGTCCTGCATGACGAAAGGTACAGATTAAAGGTGGAAGAAAATAGGGCGGCGGTAAGACACGCCGAGGCAGACCTGGACCTAGCCGAGAAGACCCTGAAAAGGAAGGCCCAACTCTCCAACGAGGGGGTAATTCCATTGCAGGAATACGACGATGCCATTGCCACGGCCAACCTGGCCAGGGCCAGTCTTGAAACAGCCCAGGCCACCCTCTCCCTGGCAGAGAAAGACCTAAAAGATACCCAGATATTTGCCCCGTTCTCTGGCCTTATAGGCGCAAAGTATGTAGAAGAAGGAGAGTACGTCAAGGAGGGAGACAAACTATTCAATATAGTGAAGATAGACCCTATCCGTGTGGAATTCTACGTCCCGGAAAAATATACGCCCCTGGTAGAGTTAGGGAAGACCTTAAACATTACCGTAGAGGCATTCCCAAAGGAGGAATTCCTGGGTGAGATTTACTTTGTGAACCCAAAGATTAAGACAGAGACACGCCGTTTCCAGTGCCAGGCCCGCATAAAGAATCCAGACGGCAGGTTGAAGGCCGGGTTCTTTGCCACCTCCAAGATAGTCCTCTCCAAAAACCCCGATGCCATTGTCATCCCCCAGGAGGCCATCCTTGCGGAGGAGGGCCTTAGTTACTGTTTCATAGTTAAGGCAGGGCGTGCCAAAAAGGTGAGCCTGACCCCCGGGATAAAACTGAAGGAGGGTATGGTAGAAGTAATTAATGGAATTGTGGAGGGCACCCCGGTAGTGGTCAGGGGACAGCACGTGCTGGTGGACGGGGACAGGGTAGAATCCAGGGCCTTGAAGGTGGCAGGGGAAGGCAAGTCGGAGGGTGTAGGGGGTAGGGAGTGAAAAGAATTGTAAATTGGAAGTTGAAAATTTTAAAATTTCCAATTTCTAATTTCCAATTTCCAATATTCCAATATAGGTAGTGGGTAAAACATGTTCCTCTCTGAAGTATCCATAAGAAGGCCCATCTTTACCACCATGATGATGGTGGGGCTAGTCATCTTCGGGGTCATAGGCTACCTGCGCCTTGGGGTGGATGAGTTCCCCAACGTGGACTATCCCTATGTGGGGGTATATACAGCCCTGAGAGGGGCAAGCCCGGAGGTAGTAGAGGCCGACATCACGGAAATCCTGGAGGAGGAGATTAACACCATCCAGGGGATTAAGAACCTCACCTCCAGCAGTTCCGAAGGCGTCTCCCTGATAATAGTAGAATTTGAGTTGGGGAAGGATGTTGACGCCGCGGCCCAGGACGTCAGGGACAAGGTATCCCTGGCTATGGAGAAACTCCCCAGGGGGTTAGAGAACCCGGTGGTAGAGAAGGAAGACCCCCAGGCCAGACCCATGATATGGCTGGCAGTAACGGGGGATAGGCACATCAAAGAGCTGAGCGATTACGGGCATTATGACCTGAAGCCCAAATTTGAGACCCTGGAGGGGGTTGGGTCTATCGTGGAGGGGGCCTCCAGGCAGAAGGCCATGAGGATATGGCTGGACACCACTAGCCTTGAGGCCTATCAACTCACCGTGGCGGACGTCGTGAAGGCCCTTAAGGAGAAGCACGTAGAGGTGCCGGGGGGCAAGATGGAGGGGTCCGCCATGGAGTTCTCCATAAGGACTGAGGGAGAACTCCAGACCGCAGATGAGTTTAACCGTCTGATTATTGACTACCGTGGCGGGGCACCTATCAGGTTAAGGGACGTGGGTTTTGCAGAGGAGGGCATGGAAGACCGCAAGATGATAGGGAGGTACCGTTTTGAGCCGGGGATTATTGAGCCTGCCGTGGGGTTGGGCGTAAGACGTCAATCCGGTGCCAACACCGTGGCCGTATCCGATAGGGTAAATTGGGTCTACAAGAACGTAAAAGACTCCCTCAAAGAGAGGGTCAAGATGGACGTGGCCGTGGACCGCTCCGTGTACATAAGGGCCTCCATCCAGGACATCCAGATATCCCTCCTCAGCGCCGTCCTCCTGACGGCACTGAGTGTAATCCTGTTCCTGAGGAGCTGGTTGAGTACCCTCTTCGTATCCCTGGCAATACCCACCTCCTTCATGGGCACCTTTGCGGTGATGTATTTCCTGGGTTTTACCATAAACAGTATGACCCTACTGGCCCTGAGTCTTGCGGCAGGGGAGGTGGTGGACGACGCCATAATTGTGCTGGAGAACATATTCCGCCGCAGGGAGGAGGGGGAGGACCTGCTTACCGCCTCCAGAGAGGGCACCGACCAGGTGGCCTTTGCCGCCCTTGCCTCTACCATAAGTACCGCCGCCGTCTTCATCCCCGTGGCCTTCATGAGCGGCGTGGCAGGGCGGTTCTTTTATGAGTTTGGTATCACCGTGGCCGCCGCCGTGCTCATATCCCTCTTCGTGGCACTTACCCTCACACCTATGTTATGTGCAAGATGGCTGAGGCTCCCAGGGAAGAACCCCGTGTATCGGGCGCTGGAGCGAGCCTTCCTCAGGCTAGAGGGGGCGTATCAAAGGGTCTTGTTTTGGGTCCTGCGTTTCAGGTACATCGTGGTAATTATAGCGGTGGCGAGCTCTGTGGGGGGGTACTTCCTGTGGTGGGGGTTAGGCAAAGAGTTGATAACCTCTGCAGACGAGGGTCAGTTTATGGTTATGGTAAAGACCCCCGTAGGCTCCTCCCTTGACTACACGGATAGCGTCATGAGGGAGGTAGAAATGGTACTGGATGGCCTGCCCGAGACAAAGTCTTACTTTGCCGCCTCGGGATTTGGGGGCGGGGCTGAGATGACCAACAGGGGTATCGTCTTCGTCCACATGACCTCTCTATGGCAAAGGGCAAGGTCTCAGAAGGAGGTGATTAATCATCTCCGTAAGGAGTTTGCTAAGCTCCCAGGATTCCTGGCAATCCCCCTGGAATTCGGAGAGGCCTTCGGGGCAAAGAGGGGCGTACCCCTGGAGTTCAGCGTCTCAGGACCAGACCTGGACACGCTCACCTATCTTACCCGTGAATTCACTACCAGACTCAAGGCCATAAAAGGCATTATTGACGTGGACTCTGACCTTGAACTGGGACGCCCCACCGTCAGGGTCTCCATTAACAGGGATAAGGCCGCAGACCTCGGGGTAGACGTGGCCACGGTCGGAGACACCATAAGGACCCTTATGGGTGGACTGGAGGTAGGTAAGTATAAGAGTGAAGGCAAGCGTTACGACGTCATCGTGAGGCTTTCAGAACCCCAGAGGGAGACTGCCCTGGACATCCTGAGGCCCATGGTAAAGAACGTTCGGGGAGAACTGATAGGGTTAAACGACATTGTTACCGTGGAAGAATACAAGGGACTCAACATAATAAATAGAAGGAACCGCCAGCGCTCTGTTACCATATCCGCCAACCTGGAGGGCGATAAAAAATTGAATGATGCCCTCTCAGACATGCAAAAGATAGCCAGCCAAATCCTCCCGGAAGGATACGCCCTCTCTCTATCCGGCAAGTCAGAGACCTTCACAGAGTCCTACACTAGCCTACTCTTTGCCCTCGCCCTGGCCACGGTAATCACCTACATGATACTGGCCTCCCTCTTTGACAGCTTTGTCCACCCCTTCACCATCATGCTCGCCGTCCCCCTGAGCCTGGTAGGAGGGCTTGGCATGTTAGCAGTGACGCACAACACCATGAATGCCTTTAGTGTCATAGGGCTTATACTCATCATGGGTATCGTCACAAAAAATTCCATCCTCCTGATAGATTTTACTAACGCCCTGAGAAAAGAGGGAAGGGATAGGCACCAGGCCCTCCTGGAGGCAGGCCCCCTGCGGTTGAGGCCCATACTCATGACAGCCCTGACCACCGTGTTCGGCGCCATACCCATAGCCTTCGGCATCGGATACGGCGGAGAGACCAGGGCGCCAATGGGTATTGTAGTGGCAGGCGGCATGATATCCTCCACCATGCTTACCTTGCTGGTGGTACCGGTGTTCTATACCCTGCTGGATGACCTTGTATTGATAGTAAGGAGGAAGGGGGCAAATGGGAAGAAGTCAACCTTAGCAGGAAAGATAGAGGTATCATTACCAGAAAGAAATGGTTGACAAGTGTTGTATAATGTTGTAAAGTCCTGACAAAGAAAATTTCTGGGTTCTTTGGTCTTTATCAGAAGTATAATCATGGAAGGAAAACTAATATTCACAACAAAAGAGGCTTCAAAATTTCTGGGGATAAGCACAGCCACTATTTATCGCATGGAAAAAAAGGGACTAATATCTTCAACAAGGACACCAGGTGGACAAAGACGCTTTAGCAAGAAAAGTATTGAAAAATATTTGAGGGAAAGCCAAAATTTTGAAGCCCCTCAAAACCCGAGCAGATACAAGAAATCCGCCTCTTCAATAAAAGAGTCAGAGGCCGTCTATGACATTGAAGATAAAGAAAGGGTTGTTACTGCTAAAACCCCTCAAATTGATGAATTGTTCTTTCATAGGGATTCCATATGGATATATAACGCTGATTTTTTGAGGACAGAAAACATAGAAGATAATTCTATTGACCTAATTGTAACGTCTCCTCCCTACAATGTAGACATAAAGTACA
Organism: Planctomycetota bacterium; assembly: GCA_016209685.1. Taxonomy (GTDB): domain Bacteria; phylum Planctomycetota; class Brocadiia; order Brocadiales; family Bathyanammoxibiaceae; genus 2-12-FULL-52-36. Next base: position 5,509 of record JACQVQ010000001.1, read on the forward strand.
ACTCCCATGACGACACGATGGCCTACGAGGACTACTTATCGTTCACAAAAGAGTGGCTTGCTAAGTGTTATAAGTTGATTAAAAGTGATGGAAGATTTTGTCTTAATATTCCACTAGACAAAAATAAAGGCGGACAGCAATGTGTGTGTGCAGATATTACAACCATTGCAAAACAGGTAGGTTTTAAGTATCACTCTACCATTATCTGGAATGAGCAAAATATCTCACGAAGGACTGCCTGGGGTTCATGGCTTTCTGCAAGTGCTCCTTATGTAATAGCTCCTGTTGAAGTTATAGTTATCCTTTATAAAAAGAATTGGAAGAAAACAAGTGGAAGTGGAAAATCGGATATAACCAGGAAAGAATTTATGGAATGGACAAATGGGGTTTGGAATTTTATGGGTGAGAGTAAAAAAAGGATTGGACATCCGGCTCCTTTCCCCGTTGAGCTACCCAAAAGATGTATAAAACTCTTTAGTTTTGTAGGGGATACTGTACTAGACCCATTCCTTGGAAGTGGCTCAACTCTGCTTGCCTGCTTGCAAACAGAAAGAAATGGGATAGGCGTTGAGATTGATAAGAAATATTGTGCGTTGGCAGAGAAACGACTCATAACTGAAGGGCAGATAAACCAGCTTAAGCTTAGTGTACCTCTACACGTTGCCCAAGAATCTTGAGAAAGGAGAAGGGAATGAATAACAGCAAATATATGATTGGAACTTTTGTAAAATGTGATTACTGCAAGGAAGAATTTGCCATTACAGAGATCGTAGAGACTAGCAAAGGCAAGAAAGGTAAGCAGACGCCCCACAACATATGCCCAACCTGCAAACGCATATCTAATTATTTTTTGGAGAACATAAATAGGGTTAAGTCTTTTTCCTAGACTCCTAATTGCAGAATATATAATTAACTTAGGTCTGCTATTACATCAGGGGACATCCAGTGGCAATAAGCATTAATGATTTGATATTGGAGTATTTTCATAACCACCCAAACCAAGATCTTCAGCATGGTCCAGTTGTTGATTGGGTTGAGGAACAATACCTTAAACTATGTGGGAGAAAACCCCGTGATACCTGGCGGGCAATCAGAAAGCTTCATCAAGAAGGCAAGCTAATAAAAGTGAAAAAAGGAGTGTATCGCTACGATCCCGTCCATGTTAAAAACATTAAGTTACTAGATTTTCCACCAGACGTTAAGGAAGAAATTTTTAAACGCGACAAGTATCAATGTGTTTGGTGTGGGAGAGGGCCAAAGGATGGCGTTGAAATATGTGCAGACCACAAAAAGTCAAAAGATTTGGGCGGTGACAACTCGGTAGATAATGGACAAACCTTATGCACGGAACATAATTTACTTAAGAAAAACTACTCCCAATCCGAAGCAGGAAAAAAATATTTCATCAACCTATATAAAACGGCAGTAAGCATTGGAGATGAGAAAATGATTAATTTTTGTAAGTCCATATTTGATTGCTACGAGGAACATGAAATCAATGGACAAATACCAAGACCAAACGGGCAGAAGTAATCGCAAGAAGGAGATAAATAAAAATGGAAGCTATGACTCTGTTAAAAAAGGTAGGCTTAAATTCTGATGAGCCAGTTTTCTTGATTACTGCAAAAGAAGCAACGGAAAATCTCTTAGAAGCAATTGAAGAATACTGTCCGAACTTAAAAATAAACAAAATGACAAAGGAGGATATCACGACTTTACTTTATAGTTACAGTAATTGTGTCATCAATTACCATCCTGAGAACTGTCACCAAGAAAGAGCTGCATTGTTGGAGAACTTTGAGATGTTACGGCGTTATGGGCTGACCGATGACGACTATAATTCCATAGACTTTTGCTAAGAGCATTTCTGTAACAATGACGAAGCAGTTAAGTAGGGTACGTCCTGATGTACCCTACATTTCTTATTCCCCTATCCACTCACTATCCTAAATGGAAACACCCCTCGCCATCATCACCCTCACCAAAGAAGGCCTCCAGGTAGCGGAAAGGCTGAAGGATGGATTACCCCAGGCAGACCTTTACGTTGCTGAGGGTGTGTTGCAGGGTAGGGGCGACCCGGCGGGTCGCCCCTACGCAAGCATTGGCAAGCTCGTAGGGGAGATATTCCACAAATACGACGGCCTTATCTTTATTATGGCCCTGGGTATCGTCATAAGGGCCGTTGCGCCGCATATAAAGGACAAGCACTCAGACCCGGCAGTGGTGGTGGTGGATGACGTGGGAAGATTCGTCATCAGTGCCTTATCAGGACACGAGGGGGGCGCCAACGCACTGGCAATAAAGGTGGCCTCTATCTTGCACACAGAGGCCGTAATTACCACTGGAACTGAGGCCAGAAAGGATATAATAATAGGACTTGGCTGTAAGGCCACTGCCTCCGCAGGAGAAATTAAAGGGGCAGTGATGGAAGGGCTTAAGATTAGCGGTCAGCCCCTGGAGAGGGTGAGGCTCCTGGCTACAATAAAGGAAAGGGCCGAACTGCCGGAGGTCGTCAAGGCCGCACAGGAATTGGGAATCCCCCTGAGGGTCTTCTCCAGGGAGGAGATAGCCACCTGCGCCAAGGAATACACAAGGTCTAAGTTTGTAGAAGAAAAAATGGGCATTGGAGGGGTCTGCGAACCGGCCGCCCTCCTTGCCGGGAGGAAGACGAGATTAATACTGAAGAAACAAAAACTCTCAGGAGTAACCATAGCCATAGCCCAGGAAAACTTAATGTGGTAGGTATTGGCCCTGGCTCTGAGGGGGACATAACCCTACGGGCACAGGCCGCCCTCACGGGTTCAGACCTGGTTGTCGGGTATAAGGCCTATCTGGGCATTATCAAAGACCTGCTAAAAGGCAAACCGACGCTGAGTTCAGGTATGGGGGAGGAGAAGGAGAGGTGTCGGGTGGCCCTGGAGGAGGCCGCAAAGGGCAAGATAGTCTCGCTCGTCTCAAGCGGGGACCCTGGGGTGTATGGTATGGCGGGCCTTGCCCTGGAGCTTGCTGGTTCCACGGGTTCAGCCGTGCCCATTGAGGTAATACCCGGTGTGCCTGCCTCCTATGCGGCCTCTGCCCTCCTTGGCGCGCCACTGGCCCATGACCATGCCATCATTAGTCTGAGTGACCTCCTTACACCCTGGGAGCTGATTGAAAAGAGGCTAAGGCTGGCCGTCCAGGGCGATTTCTCCATCGTGCTATACAACCCTAAAAGCTCTCAAAGGACGTGGCAGATAGAAAAGACACAACAGATACTACTAGAGTACCATCCCCCCACCCTCCCTGTGGGTATAGTCAAGGATGCAGGCCGTCCGGGCCAGGCCGTATCCATAACCACCCTGGACAAGATGCTTGAATTTCCAATAGACATGACTACCATTATCATTGTGGGAAACTCTACTACCTTTGTACACAATGGGTTCATGGCTACCAGGCGAGGCTATAAATTATGATACTGGTGATGTCAGGTACGGCGGACGGGAGAGAACTGGTACAGGAACTCAACAGGCGCGGGAAAAAGCTGCTCACTACCGTGGCCACCGCCTACGGCTCAGCCCTGTACGAGGACATGGGACTGGGCGAGCTGTGCGTTGAAGGCAAATTAGATAAAAACGGACTGGTAAAGTTCATTGAAGAGAACGGCATTGATACCATCATAGACGCCACCCACCCCTACGCAAAGGATGCCTCTAAAAATGCCATGGCGGCCTGCCAGGTCAAAGGCATCAGGTATATACGCCTTGAGAGGAACTCTACCCAACTGCCCCAATCCCCCCGCACCCATCTAGTGAAAATGGCAAAAGACCTGGAGGAGGCGGTAGAGCTCTCCAGCTCCCTGGGGAACCGCATCCTGGTAACCACCGGATACAATAGTCTCCCCAGCTTTACAAGGCTAAGACACAAGAACGACCTCGTAGTCCGCATCCTGCCCGTCCCCGAACACATCCAGGGCTGTATCAAGCTGGGCATACCCCCCTGGAACATACACGCCCTCCAGGGCCCTTTCTCCAGGGAATTCAACCGTGCCACCATAAGGGAGTTCAGCATAGACGTGGTAGTCACCAAAGACGGCGGCAAGGAGGCCAAGACACTAGAAAAAATAGAGGCCTGTCTGGAAGAAGGCATACCCATAGTGGTCATCCAGAGACCTAGCCTTGATTACCCCTTAGTGTGCTCCAGTATACAAGAAGTGCTGGAGGTAGTAGGTGATGGACTATAGACCAGGGACTATAGACTAAAAGGAAAGTCCAAAGTCTTCAGTAGTTAGTATTCTGAATTCTGACTACTGTATTCTTTATTCTTTCCCTACCCCCTACTCCCTAGTTCGCATGTCCTTTCATTGACAAAAACTATCCCTGTGCTAGAATCCAGTAGGCTGTAGGGAGTAGGGAGTCCTTACTGCCTGTTGCTTACTGCCTACTGCTTACTCCCTACTCTTTCGGGAGGAGATGTTCAAACATGTATAGAATCTCTTTTTTTCTGACTATCTTAGCCCTTTCAGCCCTTTTAGAAGGAGAAACAATGGCCCAGACTAGATTCAACAAGGCCTTTTTTGATGAGGTGGAGCCCATTAAACTCGTAGACCCCCTGGCCGTAACACTCGGCGCAATAGATAAGGGAGAGCCCTTGGTGTACACCTACGGGGATGCGATAAAGATGGCAGGCCATTCCTGTCCTGCCATATCAGGGGGCTATAAACTCACCCAACTGGCCCTCAAGGAACTCTACAAAGACAAGACGCCCGTACGGGGCGAAATAAAGGTAACCTTCAGGGGAGGGGTAGAGCATAAGGTAAACGGCCCCATCTCCCAGGTAATATCCCTCATAACGGGGGCCGCACCCGAGAGCGGGTTCGGAGGGCTTGGCGGGGGAAAGTTTAACAGGAAGAACCTTATGAGTTTTGATGAGAAGAACGAGGCTGACCCTTCCTGCGTATGTTCAGCCATCTTTGAGAGGATGGACACAGGTAAAAAAGTAGAAATCACCTACTCCAACTATATGCTGGACGCAAACCCAAGGATGGGAGAACTCATGCCCAAGTCCGTGAAGGGGATAGCCTCCGATGCGGAACTCAAAGAGTTTGGAAACCTGTGGCACGACAGGATAAAGACCATCCTGATGAACCCGCCGGACGGGATGTTCGTGATAAAAGAGATTAAATAACGGATGAACTCCCTGCTCCCAACTCTCTACTGCCTACTGCTTACTGTCTACTGCCTACTGCCTGCTCTGGGTGGATTAGTCGCCCAGGAACAGGCAACTGCCCCTGCACAGGAGGAACTCCAACAGGCAATAGAACTCCTCCAGCAAGGTAAGGTAGACGAGGCCCTGCCACTACTCCAGCGGGCAGTAGAGAAAGAACCCACAAAGGCCGATGGTTACCGTGCCCTTGCCCATGCCTACAGCAAGAAGAGGATGTGGACGGAGGCAGTGGAGACCTACCAGAAATACCTGGGGCTCAACCCAACGGATGCCCAGGCCCACAACAACCTTGGGGTGCTATACAACATCGGGGGCATGGCCAACGAGGCCATCGCCTCCTATAAGAAAGCCATAGAGATTAACCCAAAGTTTATGGAGGCCTATAACAACCTGGTGGTAGTATACCTGAGCCACGGACTACAACTAGAGGCCAGGGAAACCCTGAATACGGCCCTGGAGGTAGACCCCCAGAATCCAGAGGTACACTTTCACCTCGGGATCCTCCTAAGCAGGTCCAGTATGATTGAGCCAGCCATAAATGAATACAAGAAGGCCATAGAACTCAACCCCGGATACGCAGAGGCCTATAACAACCTCGGCATACTCCTGGAGGGGGAAGGCAAGTTAGAGGAGGCGGCTAAACAGTGGACCAAGGCCATAGAAATAGACCCCAAACTCATAGACGCCTACTACAACCTGGGCTCATACTACTTTAATGTGAGAAAGTACGATGAGGCCCTCTCCATGTGGAAGAAAATACAGGAGCTAACCCCGGAAGACCCCTGGCTTTACCTGCGACTGACTGCAACGTACAACAAACTGGGAATGACCAAAGAGGCAGAGGAGGCAGGCACAAAGTTTGAGGAATTGAGGAAGAAGGCCGGGATAGAGTTGGAGTAGAACTATAAACCGTCTTTTCGTATAATGTCGGCATGAAGACTTACAATTTCAAGGTGGTGCTAGAACCAGATGAGACTGGCGGGTATGTAGTTTCTTGCCCTTTACTGCCTGGTTGTTACAGTCAAGGCGATACTATTGAAGAGGCCCTTACAAATATAAAAGAGGCCATATTACTCTGCCTGGAAGACATGGAAGCCATGGGTGAGGAGATACCCGATCCATCAAAGACCCTGATAGACACGGTCAGCATTACTAAATGAGTCCTAAGCTGCCGGTAATTTCTGGAAACGGCGCTATCAAGGTATTCCAAAAGATAGGCTATCAGGTTGTAAGACAAAGAGGCAGTCATATCAGGATGAGACATACCAACCCTTCTCACAAGCCACTTACTATCCCTGCGCATAAAGAACTTAAGCCAGGCATGTTAAGGAAACTCTTGAAAGACGCAGGACTCTCAGCGGAAGAATTTACTAGATTGCTTAAGGTCTAGAAATGGCCTTATGAAACTGCACGTAATAATTGAAAAAGATGAGGCTGGGTATTATGTGGCAGAGGGTTGGCCGGAGGTCGTGGAATCTAGATATGCCTTTGGCCCATCTAAGGCAATTGAGGTTGTTGTTTGATGCCATTGGATTGATATGGACATCAAACGTCTCCGTAAAGAATTCCCCGTCACAAAAAAATACACCTTCCTTGACCACGCCTGCATAGGGCCCCTCTCCCATAGGGCGGCGGAATACATGAGGGCCTTCATAGAGGACATGCACAGACACGGGGGTATCCACGAAGACCGCTGGGTGGAAGAGGTGGAGAAGACTAGGGGATTGGTCTCGTGCCTGTTGGGCTGTCAGCGAGAGGAGGTGGCCTTTACCAAAAATACCAGCGAAGGCATCTCCTTCGTAGCCAATGGGCTGGGTTGGAAGGCCGGGGACAACGTAGTAATATCCCAGATAGAATTCCCCGCCAACGTCTATCCCTGGCTGAACCTAAAAGATAAAGGGGTGGAGGTACGTTTTGTACAAGAGGTAGAGGGGCGGATACCGGTTGAGTCCATCAAGGCTATTGTGGATGATAAGACCCGCGTGGTATCGCTATGTTTTGTGGAGTTCACCACCGGGTTCCGCAACGACCTTAAAAGGATAGGCAGGCTTTGCAGGGAACGTGGGATAATTTTTGTAGTAGATGCCATCCAGGGGCTTGGGGCCTTGAGGTTGGACGTAAAGGAGATGGGGATAGACTTCCTGGCAGCCGACGGACACAAATGGCTTATGGCCCCTGAAGGGGCAGGGATATTCTATGCCAGGCGTGAGGCCATGAATGGGCTGGCCGTAAGGGAGGTAGGGTGGGCAAGCGTCATCAATAAAGAGGATTATCTAAATTACAACTTCACGCTCCGCCCTGATGCCTCGCGCTTTGAGTGCGGCTCTCTGAGTACGGTCTGCATCTACGGGCTGAAAGGTGCCCTGGAACTCCTCCTTGAGACAGGCATTGACCAGATAGAGTCCAGGATTACGGAGCTTACCAACTACCTCTGCAAGGGCCTCACGAAAAAGGGCTATAATATCTACAGTTCCAGGAGGGAGGGAGAGACCTCAGGGATAGTCTCTTTTTATTCTAGTACGCACAACAATCCACAAATCTGGAAGGCCCTTCGGGAGAAGGGCATTATCCTCAGCCTCAGGGACGGCAGGCTCAGGGCCGCCCCACATTTTTATAATACACATGAGGAGATAGACAAACTTCTAAAGTGCCTACCCTGAATCTATTACGTACAGTACAAAGTAGCAAAGGTTATGATTTGTATTTGCTATAGACTTCGGGGAACCCGCCTCAGGTGGATTCCCCATGGCTACATCACCCACAAATCAGGCCAAATTTTTTCTTGACATGGAAACAGTTTATATGTATTATTCCCCTTCTGATTTGTGGGTTTAAGTTTGGAATGACCAGACTTGGAAAGGAGGGTCTTTTACTATGAAGAGTTGGTTCGGGAGGGCAAGGGTAATCTGCCTAGTGGGTTTTGCCTTTTTTGTGGGACTGTCCTATGCTGGCCCTCAGCAGGCCATGGCTGACCTCAAGTGCAAGCTAGTAAACAAGAGCACTGGCAAAGGGGTCCCCGCCGAGTTTAGCGCCAGGGTAAAGGATACTATTGACAAGCTTTATGCCTGCGTAGACACTACAGGGAACGGTTGTACCCTGAAGGTACCCGATTCCAATGCCGTTTACGAGGTGAGGTGCTTCCAATGGAATACCGACTACAATCTGGTAGATAACACCCTGCCTCAGACGAATACCGGCCGCCATGCCGCCGTGGTTGAGAAGAGAATGCTGGTCGTTAAGGGCAATGGTGAGGCTAACTTTACTTGCGTTGACTGGAAACCAGATTCCAGCACCTATTCAAACCTTAAGGAAGGTGGCTCTGGCGAGTAAAGTACTAAAAACTATAGGTCTTACAAAAAGGGTGTGGATGTCTTCCACGCCCTTTTTGTTTCTACTCAAATAGATTGGCGAAAGGGCGGTAGCACTGCTTGGTCCCGCACCTTATTGGTACGGGACTGGCGTAAAGGAGCCTCCAGTTGCGGGTCTTCATCCTAACCCTTTGGGTAGGTTTCGGTGGATTCCTGGGCACTATTATGCGGTACTGGATTTCCCTGGGGATGTACGCAGTCCTGGGGGAGACATTCCCCTACGGGACACTGCTGGTAAACTTCTCAGGGTGCTATTTTGTGGGGCTTTTGGGGGGCCTGTTCGTTGAAAGGCTCCTGGTGGGGCAAGACGTTAGACAGTTCATCCTCATAGGAATCCTCGGAGGCTTTACCACCTTCTCCACCTTCACGTACGAGGCCCTCCAGCTCCTTAAGGAAAAGGATTTTCTACTGGGCGGTCTTTATATCGGAGGACATTACTTCTTTTGTCTATTATTTGTGTGGCTTGGCAGTCTGACTGCAAGGGCAATATAAATGAAAAAGACGGTAGAAGAAGGAAGGTTACTGCGCATCTTTGTGGGAGAAAACCACCGCCACCACGGTATCCCCCTCTTCGAGGCCATCATCCAGAAGGCCAGGGAGAAAGGGCTGGCGGGGGCTACCATCCTGAAGGCGGTAGAGGGTTATGGCATCCACAAAAAGATACATACCCACAGGCTACTGGAACTGGCCGAGGAGATGCCCATAATCATTGAGATAGTAGATACCCCCGAGAAGATAGAGTCCTTCCTGCCCCTCCTGGACGAGATGATTAAGGAGGGCGCAATCACCCTGGAGGACGTGAAGCTCATCAGGTACACACCCGATTAGACAGTAGGGGCACGTTGCAACGTGCCCCTACCTATGTACATTTATTTTGTAGCGAGAGTGAGTCTAATGGCTTCTGCCGAATCCCATCCTTACCGGGTCTACAAGTTAATATCTGAGAAGCTCAGACCTATCTCAGGCGGACAGGAAGGCCCATCCCTCGTGGTATCTGAGGCCCCCTTTCTACCCCTTGACAAAGACCCCTCAGCCTTGCAGATGCTCCACCGTATCGGGCTAATAAAGACTGCTAAGGAGACCTCCACCAACAAGGAACACCTACAAAAGATTATAACGGATATTGCCCAGACCGACGGAAAGACCCCTCCTGATATTGAGAGGGTCTTCACCCTTTACTCCTCTGGCCCTGGGGCTATCTGCGGCAAATCCCCCCTCTGCGGTGAATGCAATCTAGTAACGGTATGCAGGCATTTCCTACGCAGGCCCAGCATAAAGGAACTCCCCGCCCAGGAGAGACCCAGGGAGAGGCTGGTTGCCATGGGGGAAGAGTCGTTGAGCGATGCCGAATTGCTGGGCATTATCATCAGGGACGGTACCCCTGAGGACAGTGCAGTAGACCTTGCCCGGAAACTCCTTACGCGGTATGGGGACTTCCGCAACCTTGCCACCAAGACTGTCTCCGAACTCTCCAGGATTAAGGGGATAGGAAAGGCCAAGGCCGCCCAGGTAAAGGCCGCCCTGGCCATCGCCAGGCGCTACAACAGTACCCCACTCCGTAGTGGCGACCAGATACATTCCAGTGCCGATATCTACCACCACTTCCACGAGCGTCTCAGGGATAAGAAGCAGGAGACGTTCCTGCTGGTATTACTGGATAGTAAGAACCGCATTATCAAAGACTTACAGGTTTCTACCGGGAGTCTATCCTCAAGCCTGGTACACCCCAGAGAGGTCTTTAGTCCTGCCATAAGGGAGTCTGCCGCCTCCGTGATATTCGTCCACAACCACCCCAGCGGAGACCCAACCCCCAGCAAGGAAGACCTGGAACTCACCCATCGCCTCAGGGACGTTGCAGAAGTGGTCGGTATCAAAGTACTAGACCATATTATCGTAGGGGCAGGCAGATACACAAGCCTCAAAGATAAAGGGCTTATGTAGCAAATCTTAGACCAGCTTCCTTGACTTTACCCATCCTGGGCCTTATACTCTGTTGCAGAGGGTTTTCCGCCCGATGTGGATTATTTTTACCCGTGCGCCCATAGCTCAACTGGACAGAGTCACGGACTACGAATCCGGAGGTTGGAGGTTCGAGCCCTCCTGGGCGCGCCATCATAAGTACGTAGTATTTTAGGGGTTAAACTTGGCTAACCACGAACACTACATGCGTCTGGCCCTGAAGGAGGCCGAGAAGGCCCTGGAGGAGGACGAGGTACCCGTAGGGGCCGTGATAGTGCATGAGGGTCATATAATCGCCCGTGCCCACAATCAAAGGGAGAAACTTAAAGACCCCACTGCCCATGCCGAGATGATAGCCATCACCCAGGCCGCCGCGTATCTAGAAAACTGGAGGCTGGAGGGTGTTACTTTATACGTTACTAAAGAACCCTGCATAATGTGCGCCGGGGCGATGGTCCAGGCAAGGCTCACCAGCCTCGTATTTGGGGCGTTTGATGAAAAGGGCGGCGCCTGTGGCTCTGTGGTGAATCTGGTGGAACAGCCCAAATTCAACCACCAGGTGAAGGTTACCGGAGGGGTTTTGGCAGAAGAATCTGCCGTCCTCCTCAGGGAATTCTTCCAGGAGAGGTGCCGGAGCGGTTGAACGGGGCGGTCTCGAAAACCGCTGGCCGCTTATGCGGCCCGGGGGTTCGAATCCCCCCCTCTCCGCCAGGAATAGAAAAGGGAAATGCAAAGAAAGGATGTTATTTCGACTACAAGGTCCGTAGCTAGAAAAACTATTCTCCTAACTACTAAACAATGGTTTCATATTACAGAGTCTCATGATTATATGGCAGGGAATATGGATAAGATTATAGAAACAGTGAATGCACCAGACTGCCTCATAAAAGGGTTGAAAGGGGAATTGCTTGCTATCAAACATTATCCTCAGACAAACATCTCAAATAAGCACTGCGTTGTCGTCTATAAAGAAGACAACGCGGGCTTTATTATCACAGCCTTTATGACCTCAAAACCTGAAACAATCAAAAATAGGGGTGTTCTATGGAGAAAGTAAAAGAGTTTGATACATCTACCATTCCATACCTGCTAAAACTCCCTCAGAAGCATTATTGGGTTGATTATGATGAGGAGACAGATACATTGTACATCAGCTTCCGAAAACCACAGTGTGCTAATGACAGTATTATGGAAGGCAACCTTATCTATCATTATGATAATGACCAATTGGTTGGAGTAACGGTCTTGAATGCGAAAGAGTTGTCGGAATAGTAGAGGCGGCAATATAGAGGGCTAAAATGAAAAAGTTTTCGGAAAGGATAGGCATTACCAGGCATCCAATACTTCAGCTTAACGAGATAACACCAGAACTACGGAATTGTCTTTGGAATCTTGTTTTTGATTACTTGCGCTCCATCGCTCCTTCCCTGGGTAGTCCTTACCTCAGGACAAACTTTATGGAAAACCTTGCACAATTGTTTTTTAAGGTTCCAGTTGATGATATACCTCGTGGAGAAACTGACTGGCTTAAAGAAAAATTTTTTAATTTAAGCTGGTACGAAGTCTATGAGTTCTTTGAATTCTTAATCATCCGGGACCAGATCAAGAATCTAGGATATTTTAAAGCACGGATACCGCTAATAAATCAAATCCTTGAAGAAGAAAATTCGGGTTACCGCTTGGCGAATGGGAAGTTTGTGCCAATTACCAACGAGCAAGAGATACAAGCAATTGAGGAGGCTATTGGGAAGGCTGAGCAATTTGGAAAAGGAGCAAACGAGCATCTATCACAAGCAGTCGCCCTGTTCTCTAAGAAACCCGACCCAGATTACCGCAACTCTATAAAGGAATCTATAAGTGCAGTAGAATCATTAGTAAAGCAAATATCGGGAAAAGATGGCGATTTTGCCCCAGCTTTGGAAGAGCTTTCAAAGAAGATACCGCTCCATGGAGCGATGAAGGAGGGTTTTAAAAAATTATACGGATACACAAGCGATGAGGATGGCATCAGGCATGCTATACTGGAAGACCCCAATGTTGGCTTTGATGAAGCAAAGTTTATGCTGGTGACATGTTCAGCATTTGTAAATTTTCTCTTTTCAAAGGCCCAAAAATCTGGGCTACTTAAAAAAGGATAACATCGTGAAAACCTCTTATGAAAAATTCGTTATAGATAACAAAGGGGAAAGAGTAGGTGTAATTCTCACTATGGAGGATTACCAAAAGATATTAGAAGAGTTAGAGGAGCTAGAATCCATTAGGGCCTACGATGAAGCTAAAGCCTCTAGGGAAAAGGCGATTCCTTTTGAACGGGCTGTAAAGGAGATTGAAGAAGGCGCTACGAATAATTAAGGCCAAAAGAGATGCTTCGCTTCGCTCAGCATGACAGTCCCAAGTCATTCTGACCCAGAACGAAGTGAAGGGGAAGAATCTCTTTTACACGTATAATAAAGGAGAGGTGTCCGAGAGGCTGAAGGAGCACGCTTGGAAAGCGTGTAGGCGAGCTAAAACTTGCCTCCAGGGTTCAAATCCCTGCCTCTCCGCCAGTTCTGTGAGGTTTTTTGGGAAAGAGGTAAGCCTATATTTTAAATAATAATCTTTTTAAAGATTTGGCCGTGCTAGACGGGGAGCTAGCGGTTCCTTGTAACCTGAAATCCGCTTTACGCAGGGTTGAACGCTCCCAGGAGGTTTACCGGACTCATGGTACTGTCTTTAAAAGCGGCGATGAAGGCTGGGTCTTATGCAATAAGGGGATGTGAACCTGGTCAGGGGCGGAAGCCAGCAGCCATAAGCATCTATTCTTATGTGCCGTAAGGTAGCCTGGCTGGAGCCAGCTTTTAGTGATGGGCCCTGGGAAAGGGGATCAAAGGGAGTGCACGGCCAGTTATTGAACTCTTGAACATTAAACCTTTGAACCTTTAATCTTTTGAGTATGACATATACCGTATTCGCCAGAAAATATCGCCCGCAGACCTTTGAAGAGGTGGTTGGCCAGGAGGCGACGGTTACCACCCTGAGAAACGCCATCGCCCAGGGCAGGGTGGCCCACGCCTACCTGTTCGCCGGCCCGCGCGGTGTGGGGAAGACCTCCATAGCCAGGATATTGGCCAAGTGTCTCAACTGCCAGCAAGGCACCACCGACAGTCCCTGCGATAAGTGCGATTCCTGCAGGTGCATCTCTGAGGGGAGAGACCTGGACGTCATAGAGATAGACGGTGCCAGCAACCGGAGCATTGATGATGTCAGGACCCTCAGAGAGAACGTCAAGTATCTCCCCAGCCGCTCGCGCCACAAGGTCTACATTATAGACGAGGCACACATGCTCACCAAGGAGGCCTTTAATGCCCTGCTAAAGACCCTGGAAGAGCCTCCCCCTCACGTGAAATTCTTTTTCGCCACCACCGCCCCTAACAAACTGCCTGAGACTATACTGTCCCGCTGCCAGCGCTTTGATTTTAAAAACATATCCCTGGGGGACATCGTCAACCGTCTCCAGCAAATAACCAAAAAAGAAGGAATCAAGGCAGATGAAGAGGCCCTGCGGGCCATCGCTAGATACGCCAGAGGGGGACTGCGGGATTCCCAGTCCCTCCTGGACCAGCTATGGGCCTTCTCAGAGGACACGGTTACCGTAGCCGACGTCCAGGGCCTGCTGGGTGCCGTACCGGAGGAGGGGGTATCTGCCCTCGTGGAGAGGTTCATACAAAAAGATGCCCCGGGGGCCCTCAAGATCGTAAATGAGACCCTTAAAGAAGGTAAGGACTGGGCTACCTTTATTGACCAGACGCTGTGGTACCTGAGGGACCTACTGGTGGTCTCCACCTGTGGATATGACCAGGGACTGCTCGAAAACCCCTGGAGGGAGGCCCATCTCCTGAAGACCCAATCTCAGGCCCTTTCCCAGGAAACCCTCATGGCCATGATACAGACCCTGACTGAGGTAAAGCGGAAGGCCCGGGATGATTTCCAGCAGAGGGTCTTCCTGGAAATGGCAGTGGTAAAGTTGGCCACGATGGACTTCCGCCCACTATCAGAAGTCCTATCCAGGCTAGAAGAGCTAGAAAAGAGGGCCTCTGCGGTTGGCTATCGGCAATCAGCTATGGAGTCCAGCGACCGTGTCGCTGGAACGGTACCCGTCGCAGGTAGACCCGCCAACAAGAATCCATTGACACAGTCAATGGACTCCAAAACAAGCCAACCACTGCAGACTGAAAACCAGGGTCCCCCACCCAAAGACATCGGAGAGGTCTGGACCCAGGTATTAGAAAGGCTCCATCGGGAGAAACTCTCCACATGGTCTTATCTAAAAGAGGGAAGGCTCAGGCAAGACGGGGAGCAAGAGCTAGTCCTGGAGTTTCCCAGGGACAGACCTTTCCCAAAGAAGTACCTGGAGACCAATGCCCAGGAGAGGACGGTGGTGGAAGAATATCTGGCCGACGTACTGGGCTGGAGGCCCAGGCTGAAGTTTACACTCTATGAAAGGGTCGTCCCAAGTGAGGCGACTCCAAAGGACGCCCTGGTAGAGAAAAAGGTGGCAGGGGCCACCCCCGATAAGGGTCTGGCCGAGAAGGCGGTGGACCTCTTCAACGGGCAGATTCAAAAATAAGGAGGGATTATATGAAAGGCTTTGGCAACTTTGCCGATATGTTGAAGGAGGCCCAGAAGCAGGCCCAGAAGATGCAAAAACGCATGGAGGAACTCCAGCAAGAGCTAAAGGAGCGGGTGGTAGAGGCCAGTTCCGGAGGGGGCATGGTCACCGTCCACATGAACGGCCGGCAGGAACTCCTCAACATAAAGATAGACCCGGAGGTGGTAGACCCTAAGGAGAAAGAGATGCTGGAAGACCTGGTGGTGGCCGCCGTTAACCAGGCCATAAAGAAATCCCAGCAGCTGTATGAAGAGGAACTAGGCAAGCTCACGGGAGGGCTTAGTCTCCCCGGGCTCTCCGGGCTGCCCTTTGGGGGAAAGCCCTAAACTCCTTGAAACGGGAGGGAGACTTTTGCATAATAATGATAATGGGAGGTTGAGAGGTTTGAAGGGCTATCCAGAGGTAATGGCAAGGCTCGTGAAGGGACTGGCCAGGTGGCCGGGGATAGGAAGGCGGAGTGCCGAGAGGTTGGCCTATCACATACTCTGCATGCCTGAAAAGGATGCCCTGGAGTTGGCCGCCACCATCGGAGAATTAAAGAGGAGGCTCAAACCCTGCCCTGCGTGTTTTAACCTGGTAGAAGGGGGCGTCTGTCCTATCTGTCAGAACCCCGCCCGGGATTCCAGCGTTATCTGTGCGGTAGAGGAACCCAAAGACCTCTGGAGTATAGAAAAAATGGGCCTGTATAAGGGCCTGTACCACGTCCTTCAAGGCCACATCTCCCCCCTGGAGAACGTCGGACCTGAAGACCTTACCATTGAAAAGCTCGTGGAAAGGGTAAAGGCGGGGCAGACAAAAGAGGTTGTCCTGGCCACCAATTTCAGCGCAGAAGGCGACGCCACTGCCTTGTACATACAGAAGAGGCTGGAACCCCTTGGGGTCAAGATTACCCGCCTTGCAAGGGGTATACCCCAGGGGAGTTATCTAGAGTACCTTAATAGTGCAGTCCTGGCTGAGGCCATGGAGGGTAGAAGGACTTTTTAGTACCGTTCCAGCTAATAAATAGTATAATAAAAGACACTACATTCTTGGTAGGTGAATTGACATGAAGTTAGAAACTTCTTTACATCCACAACTCCAACAAAAATTAAAACTAGCCCCCCAGATAATCCAGTCCATAGAGATACTCCAGTTACCACTACTTGCCCTGGTAGAACACGTGCAGATGGAGTTAGAGGAAAATCCTGTGTTGGAGGAACTGCCTCTTGCGGAGAAACCTGCTGCGGACGAACCAAAAGATACTGAAACTGAAGAAGACAAAGAGCCCACCGAGACCTTGTCGGGGGGCGGCAGTGCCACAGGCGATGAATGGCAAGACTTCTCAAGATACCGCAGTAAGGCCGTCCGCCGGGAAGACAGTGACCTGAAACAACAGGCCCTGGAAAATACCGCCAGCAAACCCATTTCCCTCCATGAGTACCTCCTGGGACAATTCTCCCTGATGGAGGTGGCTGAAGAACTCCGTGAGGTATGTGAGCTTATACTCTCTTACATGGACGACAGGGGCTATCTTACCGTCCCGCTAGAAGAGATAGTAACCGGCGCACCCCTCCCGGTCAGCCTGGAAACGGCCCAACAGGCCCTGCAGGTGATTCAGACCATGGAGCCCCCAGGGGTAGGGGCCAGGAACCTTGAGGAGTGCCTGCTACTACAGTTAGATAATAGACTGGAAGACTATGCCTTCCTGAAGGAACTAATCACCCATCATCTAAAGGATATAGAGATGAAGCGGTATCCCCAGGTCGCCAAGGGTATGAACAGGGATACAGAAACTATAAAGAGGGCGGTAGATTATATCCGCACCCTTAACCCCCGCCCTGGTTCCCTCTTTTTAACCGAACCAGTAGCCTATGTAGTACCTGACGTACGGGTGGAGTACGTGGACGGACGCTACGAGGTCATCCTGAACGAAAATTCAGCCCTGCCCCGCCTGGCGATAAGCTCCTTTTACAGGGAGCACCTCCATCAGAAGGGGTTGGATGCCACAACCCACCAGTTCCTCCAGAAGAAGATGGAATCCGCCAGGTGGCTCATAGAGGCCATAGAACAACGGAGGGCCACCCTTTACAAGGTAACCAACAAGATGGTGGAACTCCAGAAGAACTTCCTGGAGGAGGGTATCGCCGGGCTAAGACCCCTCAGGATGCAGGAGGTGGCCGACCAACTGGGCATCCACGTCTCCACGGTAAGCCGGGCCATCTCCCGTAAATATATCCAGACCCCCAGGGGTGTATTTGAGATGAAGTTCTTCTTTACAGGAGGTTTTGAGACCGCCCAGGGAGACGTGGAGTCCTGGCCTGCAATGAGACAAAAGCTCACAGAAATCGTCGCTAAGGAAGACAAGTCCCACCCCCTCAGTGACGAAGACCTCGCCGCCGTACTCCGCTCCCAAGGCATTGACATCGCCCGCCGCACCGTCACCAAGTACCGCAAGGCCATCAAGATCCCCTCCAGCCGACGGAGGAGACAGTATTAGAAAGAATACAGAAGTCAGTAGTCAGAATTCAGAATAAGGAATACATTCTGACTTCTGATCAGGAAGTATGCCGGCAGTGGCATTCCCCTTCTCTCTCTACGCAATCGCACTGGCAGGACGTAGAGGTTACGTGTCCCTGTGGTTCCTGCTCATGGCCCTTATGCATCATAGGCATCATGCACATACAGCCAAGGGATAGTGGGAAGACTAAACTGAAGGGGATGAAAACGTATTTCTTCATAGTTTTAATCTATCTCATTATTTTCATTGCCAGACCCCTCACTCTTAGCCGAGAGGCCCCTTAAGCACCCTTCGTCCATGGATTACGGACATTACTAATATCTGACTTTCTTTTTCCTCAAATCTGTAAATAATACGATAACTACCAACCGAACTTTCACGGTGTGGTAGGTGTGGGAACTCAGGTATTTTATGCCCCATAAGCGGAAAGTTAGCAAGATTGGAGACGGCGGTTTGAATATTTTCCACCTATATTTGGGCGTACCGCCTTGAATCCTTAGCTATATATTCATAAATGTTACGTAAATCATCAAGTGCTCGTAACGTCCATTTTATTTTTTGAACCACTTAGAGGTCTCCTTAACTACTTCCTCGTGTGGAACGGTCCTCCCTTCACGGATGTCTTTTTCAGCAACTTCTAATTTCTGCCTGAGGTAGAGACGATATATAACTTCATCAATATCTACCTCTTCAGGTAAGTCTTCTACTATCTCAAGGACTTGCTGTTTGGTGATAATCATATCAACTTCCTTTCTGTCCAATTTCTTTATTTCTCCTCCTATCGCGCGCAATTATCCTATAACACCCTTATACTGTCAAGAATTCATGGCAGGGGCCTCTCCCCCCGGCCCCTTCTTCCTGAACCATTCCCTCCCAGGTTTCTTTACCTTAACCTTTTTGGGCCTGAGGGGCCTCAGGAGCTGCCATCTCTTTACCGTGTGGTAAATGATGGGGATTACTATAAGGGTTACGAGCGTGGAGGTAAAAGAACCGCCGATTATGGGCACAGCAAGGGGCCTCATTATTTCTGCCCCTGAACCTGTGGCCCAGAGCATGGGCAAAAGGCCAAAGAGGGTGGTAGATACTGTCAATAGTTTGGGCCTCAGCCTTAAGACGGCCCCCTCCAGGATGGCCTCCGTAATCTGACCCTCTTCCCTTATGTTTTCCTCACCCCTCTTTTCAAAGGCCTCCTTAAGGAAGGCCACCATCAGAATCCCGGTAGAGGTGGCCATTCCAAAAAGGGCGATGTAGCCCACCCAGACGGCCACGCTGAAATTATAGCCCCAGATAAACTGTAATATCATTCCGCCCGTCAGGGCAGTGGGAACCGTCAGCATTATTATAATTGCGTCGGTAAAAGAGGTGTAGGTGATATACAGGACTATAAACATGATAACGATGACAATAGGTACCAGGAACTGGAGGGTCTTTTTGGCCCGCATCTGGTGTTCGTATTGCCCGCTCCACTGTATAAAATAACCAGGCGGGAGTTTTATCCTCTGAGGGATTACCTTCGCGGCCTCTTCCACCACGCCTATGACATCCCTGCCCCTTACGTTAAAGAGGACGTAGGCAACAAGGAGTCCATTCTCGCCCCTTATCATGCTAGGGCCAGGAACCGCCCTGATATCTGCCAGTTGATAGAGAGGTATCTGGGCCCCCGTAGCGGTAGGCACCAAAACCCTCTGTATCTTATCCACGGTCTCCCTTAGTTCCCTGGCATAACGCACCCTTACCGGGAAGCGCTGTCGGCCTTCCACTGTTGTCGTGATAGTCTTACCCCCCATTGCCACCTCTACAACGTCGTGTACGTCCCCGATATTTATCCCATACCTGGCCACCTGCCTGCGGTCTATGTCAATCTCCATATAATTTTCCCCAATCAACTTGTCAGGGTAGATATCCACTGCCCCCCTGACGGTCCTGAGGGCGTCTGCCACCTGCTGGGCCAGGTCTACCACGGTCTTCTGGTCACCACCGTATATCTTCGCCCCTACCTGGGTCCTTATCCCCGTTGAGACCATGTCAACACGGTTTATTATGGGTTGGGTCCATATGTTAGACCAGCCAGGCACTTTCACTACGGAATCCAGTTCCATCAGGATTTTCTCCTTGGTCATCCCCTTCCGCCACTCTTTCTTAGGCTTGAGGTTCACAATGGACTCCACCATCTCTATAGGGGCGGGGTCTGTCGGGGTATCGGCCCTCCCCAGCTTCCCCACCACCATCTCCACCTCCGGGACGGTCATTACAAGTACATCCCTCTTCTTGAGGTCATCCACCACACGGGTTATAGAGGCGCTGGGCAGGGTGACAGGCATGTCCAGGATAGTGCCCTCATCTAAAGGGGGCATAAATTCCTTTCCTATCATGGGGAATAGGACCCCCGCGGCCACCACCAGGGCTATAGTAAGACCCAATGGGACCCACTTGAAACGCAGTGCCCACTTCAGGCCAGCCATATATATCCTTACCAGAAACCTCACTATGGGGTTCTCCTCCTCGCTCAGGAGCCTGCCCTTCAAGAAGAAGGTGGCCAGGGCAGGTACCAGGGTTATGGCCAGTACGGCGGTACCCACCATAGCCAGGCTCTTGGTGAAGGCCAGGGGCCAGAAGAGCTTGCCTTCTATCCCCCGGAGGGCAAAGACAGGGATGAAGGATAGAATCATGATTACTACCGAGAAAAATATGGGTGGCCCTACTACCCTGGAAGACTCCAGGACTACCTCCCTGATATCCCCCTTTACCCTGGCCTTTGGCCCATACTTGTTGGTCAGGTTCCTGAAGGCATTCTCAGTAATGACGATCCCCGCATCCATCAGGTCTCCCAGGGCGATGGCAATGCCGGAGAGGGACATGATATTAGAAGTTATGTGCAAGGGGTACATGAGCATAAAGGAGATGAGGATGGCCAGGGGCAGGGTAAGGATTATGAGCAGTGCGCTTGGGAAATGGGCGAGGTAGAGGCCCACTACTATAAGGGTAATGATAGACTCCTCAATGAGGGTCTCTTTCAGGGTACCAATTGCTCTGTGAATCAGGGGGGTGCGGTCGTAAAAGGGCACTATCCTGACCCCTGGGGGGAGGCCAGGTTCAATCTCCTTAATCTTCTTTTTTATGCTTTTGGTTACATTAATAGTATCCTCCCCGTACCTCATGAGTACTACGCCCCCTGTAACGTCGCTGCCGTTCTTTTCCAGGACGCCCCTGCGGAGGGAAGGCCCTATCTGTACCGTGGCCACGTTCTTTACGTATATGGGTACCCCATTGTGCGAGCCTACAACTATATTCTCTATGTCCTCCAGGCCCTCAATCCAGCCCAGTCCCCTCACCAGATACTCCATGTCACTGGCCTCCACCACCCTGGCCCCCACGGTCTTATTACTGGCCTGGACGTTCTCAAAGATACCCCTGAGCGGGACGTTGTAGGCCAGGAGCTTGTTTGGGTCTACGTCTATCTGATACTCCCTGATAAAACCCCCGATGCTGGCCACGTCAGCCACCCCGGGGGTGGACTTCAATTGATACCGCACAAACCAGTCCTGTAAGGCCCGCAGTTCCCCCAGATCGTAACCCTCACCCTCTACCGTGTACCAGAATATCTGCCCTATCGCAGTAGCATCAGGGGCAAGGTAGGGTACTACATCAGGGGGTAAAAAGGTGGAGGCCAGGTTCAACCTCTCTATTATCCTCTCCCTGCAGAAGTAATAACCATATCTCTCATCAAAGATTATGAAGACCATAGAAAAGCCGAAGTCGGAGATAGACCGTACCGCCTTCACCCCTGCCAGACCCGAGAGGTTTACGCTCAAGGGATAAGTAATCTGGTCTTCCACGTCCTGGGGACTTCTGCCCATCCAGTCCGTAAAGATAATCTGCTGGTTCTCGCTCAAATCGGGGATGGCATCCACTGGGGTGTTGTACAAACAATAGACCCCCCAGACCATAGCCAGGGCGAAAAATATTATGGTCATCAGGCGGTTTCTTATACAGAACTCTATTATGGCAACTACCATGGGCCCTCTTCTCCCCGGTAGGCATCCGGGAGAGTCCGCCTGAGGCGGATTACTGCCTACCTTTTTAAGCTCTCCAAAAACTTATCAGGGTCTTTCTTGAACTTCCGTTTGCACTCATCACAGCAGAAATAGTAGGTCTTCCCCTGGTATCTGTAGGTTACGGCCTTATCCTTTTCCAGGGACATACTGCATACCAAATCTGTAGTGGCCGCCTCCTTATACACCCAGGTCCTTGCCGAGAAGAGTCCTGGGTTGGACTGGAAGTGGGCCAGGCACTCTTTAGAACAGAAATAGTATAAGTCTTCCCCATATTTCAGGCTAAGGGCCTCAGCCACCTTCACGTCCATACCGCAAACCGGGTCTATCGCCTCTCCTTCAGCAGGCATCCTTATCGTGGGTGGAACCCCTTCTTCCACGGGCGGGGCCTTCTCCGCTATTGTAGGGGCAGGTTTCAGGCCCGCCCCTGCCTCTTTCTCTGGGGGCGGCAACTTTTCGGCTGGCGTGCCGTGTATATGGGGTGGAGCTCCCTCTGTCGGCCCCCCCGTTGCCCCATAGTACTGGGCGGACACCCCAGGCCCCAATTTAGTCTCGGCATCTATGAGAAATGCCCCGGCCGAGGCCACCCTCTCCCCTTCCTTCAGCCCCTCCAGTATCTGGACGTAGCCCTCTGCCTCAAAGCTGGTCTTTATCTCCCTGGCCACAAATAGGTTCTCCTCCCTCTCTACATAAACAATCTTCCTCAGGCCCGTGTCCAGGACTGCAGAGCGGGGGATAGCCAGTACCCCCTGGGGCTTCTCCACCAGGGGCATACCACCACATTTCTCGCATACACCTGGTTTATCAGAGACCGCCTCAGGGTGCATCGGGCAATAGTATGCAGTTCCCCCCGCCTCCAGGGGGATTTTTATTGTGGCATTCACGAACATCGCCGGCTTTAGTTTAAATTCTGGGTTTGGGACGTCCACCCTGACCTTCACACTGCGGGTCTGCTCATTGAGGAAGGGGTCTATAAAAGAGACTGTCCCGATAAAGGCCTGTCCTGGATAAGTAGGGCTGGTAATCTCCACCTTTTGACCCAATTTCACCAGGGCCATCTCAAATTCATAGACATCGGCCATCATCCATAGGTTAGAAAGGTCCGCAATGGTATACATCTGGGCACCTTCCATGACGTACTGGCCCACAAGGACGTCCTTTTTTATCACCGTACCGGTAATGGGGGAATGGACCACCATGTGGGTCTTTACCTCACGCTCCCTCGTAAGCTCCTCTACCTGTTCTTCCGTGATACCCCACAGTAGGAGCCTCTCCCTGCTGGCCCTGAGGAGGGATTCTGCCCCTTTGACTACCTCCGGGGTAGTACTCTCCTCCATCCTCTTCACCGTCTCCAGGGCAAGGAGGTATTCCTTCTGCGTGGAGACCAGGTCGGGGCTATAAATCCATACCAGTGGTGCACCCTGCTCTACCTCGGTGCCAGTGAAGTCTACGAAGAGCTTATCCACCCTGCCCATTATCCTGGCCGTGGCATAGGCGAGCTTCCTCTCGTCATAGGTCAGCCGGCCTACCGTGTATATCTCCTTAGTGAGGCTCCTGTAGGCGGCTGGTTCTTTCCTTACCCCGGCCAGTTTTACCTGCCACGGACTGAACTGGACAATAGATACCTCAGGCCCCGCCTCAGCGGGGGCCTTTACTGCCCCTTTAGGCCTCTTGGATAGCGGCATCCCGCATATAGGACACTTACCAGGTTTGTCCGATACCACCTGTGGGTGCATGGGACAGAAATACTCAACCTCCCCCTCCTCAGGACTCGCCCATAGACTCCCTAATCCCCAGGCCAGTGGTGAGCGGAGCGAATCCATCTGGGGATAGCCCAGACCTGTGGTGAGCAAAGCGAATCCAAAGGCTGGAGGGATAAGGATTAGCCACGCTGTCCATACGTATCTCAAAACCCTGCAAGACATCTGTGCCGCCTTCCTTCCGTTTCCCGCAAGCTAAAGCCTGCGGCTACTTAAACTTTGGAACCTTGAACCCTTGATCCCTTATTTTTGCTCCGGTGTGAGGGACATACCCACCACCCTCTCCAGTTCCGCCAGGCCAGCCTCAAACTCCACTGCGGCTATGTGATACTGGATGCGTGCACTCAAGAGCGTCCTCTCACTATCTAAAAGGGTAAGAAAATCTATCTTCTCTGTACCATACTCTACTAGGGCCGCCTTAAGGGACTGTTCGGCAAGGGGAATAACGCTGTCTAAGTATATCGTGGTTGTAGTCCGGGCATTGATGGTCTTCGTCCAGGTGTCCTTCACCTCAAAGAGGACGGCATTTTTTACGGCCTGATACTCCGCCTCTGCGGCCCGGAGGGTCCCCCTGGCCTCCCTTACCCTGGCCCGATTTTTACTCCACAGCCAGGGGACGTTGAAGGCTATCTTAGACGACCACATGTCGGCCATAGTGTCGGTCTGCATATACATCACCTCAAACTCCGGGTCGGGGAAATAGAGGTCCTTCTTGGCCAAATCCAGGGCAGATTTGTCCCTCTTTATGGCAAAATCAAACTTCTGGAGTTCCGGCCTCTGTTTCATCGCCACCTCCTCCAGTTCCACCAGGTCCAGGGAAAGCGGGTAGATGTTGAAATCCTCTGGTCTCCCCAGGGGTGCCTCCGGGTCTCTATTGAGGATGGTGTTTATTCGGGTCTCCAGGGCCTTCTTGTCCCTCTCCAGCACTTCTATCTCCCTTATAATCCTGGCAATCTCTACCTGTGCCGCAAGGACGTCCCTCTGGGGGGCACGGCCTACCTTGTAGCGGGTCTCCGCTATGGTGGCAAACCTCCCCAGGAGGTCTTTGACCTCCTCGTTGATGTCTATGATATTGTAGAGGTGGCGGAGTTGATAGTAGGTCCCTTTGACCCTGGCCAGCATCTCCAGCACCTGCTGTTCCCAGTCCTTCTTGGCGATGTTAGAGTCTCCTTCCGCAATCTTGCCCCTCAGGCGCAGCTTCCCCGGAAAGGGTACTTTCTGGGAGACCACCCCCCTGCGTTCCGCACGGTTCCAGTCAGGGGTAACCCTTACGGGAGATTCCATGTTCCAGGTGTGCAGGTTGACCATGGGGTCGTCCAGAGACCTGGCCCCGGCAATGGCCTCCTGGCTTGCCTCCCAACGGTTAAGGAATACCTGGATGTTCGGGTTATTCTTCAGGGTCTCATCTATTACCCATTGGAGTCGCAAGGTCTTTGGTACGCCCGGGGCGGATTCTGCCCAGGCCAGGCCCGTATACCCAAACATCCACACAAAGAAAATCATTAACGACTTCTTCATCTCTTTCCTCCGTCACTAATAGGGGCTAGGGAATGCGGAGTGGCGATTGCGGAATGCGGAATAATTTGGAAGGAACTCCGCACCCCGCATTCCGAACTCCAAATTCAGAAGATTCCGCATTCCCCATTCCGAATTCCGCATTTTGCATTCCCTGTCTCCTGACCAATGCCTACATGGGTTTATTACATAACGGACAAGTGGCCATCTCTGCCCCGCACTTACTGCAGGTATGGATGTCTGCGTCCTTTAGCTCCATCTTGCAGTTGGGGCATACCATCGTCTTTTCCAGATGTACGCCGCCACCCTTCTTTGTGGCCTGAGTCATCTCCTTGCAACTAGGACACTTGAGTTCTACCGCGGGGACTTTCTTGACCACAGACCCAACGTGTTGCCTGCAGATGGGGCAGGACAGCATCTCTTTCCCGCATCGCTCACACTCAATGGCCTCAAGCCCTTCCACCTTCTTCTTACAAGAAGGACACTCCATCGCCTTTTCAAGGTGAACGCCGCCACCCTTCTTGGTAACCGTTACCCTCTCCTTACAGTTAGGGCACTTCACCTGGGCGGTTGGCTTCTCAACGACACGGGCCACCACCTTCTTGCAAAGGTCGCACAGGAGGACCTCCTGCCCGCACTTATTGCAGACATGGGGCTCCAATGCCGTCCCCTTCCCCTTACAGTTAGGACAGAGCATCCTTGTCTCCAGATGGACACCCCCGCCCTTCTTTGTGGCAAGGGTCTCCGTCTTGCAGTTAGGGCAGGTTATGGACTCCCCACCTGCCTGTGCAGTCGCCCCCTGTCCGAGGGTGATCTGAACACCGACAAAAGACATAGTCAAAACCCCTAGCAAACATCCCAAGATTATCCCGTTCCTCATTTTCTTACACCTCCTATCAAAGCCGTAGGGGCGTTATGTCCTGAACCCTACGTGGTTCAGGAGTTGTGATACACCCCTACCATCCAAAACATACCCTGGCTCGTAACCCTTGAGTCTCAGGGAATTAAAGACAACCAGAAGGGAACTGAAGGCCATGAATCCTGCGGCCATCATGGGGCTCAGATGTCCCAGGGCGGCCATGGGGATGGCCACAATATTGTAGGAAAAGGCCCAGAAGAGGTTCTGCCTTATCGTCCTCATCACCTGCCTGCTAAGGGCCACCGCCTCGGCTGCCTTCCTGATGTCCCCCTTCATTAGGGTAATCTGGGAGGACTCCAGGGCCACGTCCGTACCGGTACCCATGGCAAAGCCCACGTCTGCGGTCATAAGGGCCGGGGCGTCATTTATCCCGTCCCCCACCATCCCCACCTTTCTGCCCCTTAGCTGTTCCCCCTTTATCTCCTCCACCTTCTCCGCCGGCTTTAACTCGGCCTTGAACCGCTCTATGCCCACCTGTCTTGCCACCTCCTGGGCGATCTCATAGTGGTCTCCAGTCAGCAGAGAAGGCTCTATGCCCATAGCCTTTATCCTATCTATTGCCTGTAAAGAGGTGTCCTTTATGCTATCCGCCAGGGCAAAGAGGGCAGAGGCCTTGCCATCGGTGGCAACGTACACCAAGACCCTCCCACCCCCCTTTAACTCCCTTGCCTTTGCCTCAAGGGGCGTGAGGTCTATGCCTTGCTCCCACAACATCCTCTGACCGCCGATGGTCAGCAAGTGGCCGTTACACCTTGCCTTTACGCCCTGACCGCTATAGGCCCTAAAATCGGCGGCTGTCTGGAGTGGTACGCCCTTTTGTGCGGCATACTCTACGATGGCCCTGGCGAAGGGGTGCTCCGAGGGCCTCTCACAAGAGGCCACCTGGGAGAGGAGTTCTCCATCGGGCCTCTGTGTGGCATTATAAAATTGGGTCACGGTGGGCCGACCCTGGGTTATTGTACCGGTCTTATCAAAGAAGAGGACGTCAATCCTTGAGGCCTCTTCCAGACTCTGGGCGTCCCGAATCAGTATGCCCAGTTGGGCGGCCCTACCCACACCCACGGTAACGGCGGCAGGGGTGGCCAGACCCAGGGCGCAGGGGCAGGCGACAAGGAGCACGGCAATGGAGGTAGTCAAGGCCACAGGATAACAATACCCCGCCCACAGCCAGCCAAAGGCCGTGCCGCCTGCTATTAGCAGTACTATTGGCACGAAGACCCCTGATACCCTATCCGCCAGCCGTTCCACGGGGGCCTTAGAGGACTGGGCCTCCCTGACCAGCCTTATGATGTGGGCAAAGGTGGTATCCTCCCCTACCCTGAGGGCCTCAAAGACTATGGTACCATCAAGATTTATTGTGCTGGCCTGTACGGTGTCCCCTGGCACTTTAACTACAGGGAGTCCCTCGCCGGTAAGGGAGGACTCATCCACAGTGGTACATCCATCTATAACCCTGCCATCGGCAGGTATCCTCTCCCCAGGCCTGACGATTATCCTATCACCAACGGAGAGTTCGTTTACTGGCACCTCTATCTCTACGGCCTCCCGGAGACAGTGGGCCTTCTTGGGTACCAGGGTCATCAGCCCCTCTATAGCCTCCGTGGTCCTGGCCCTTGCCCTTGCCTCAAGGAATCGGCCAAGCAGGACAAGGGTAATAATCATACAGGCAGTCTCAAAGTATAGTTCTTTTACCCCCCACATTAGTGACGTAAGGCTGTAGGTATAGGCGGCACCACTGCCCATGGCTATGAGGGTGTCCATATTGGCCCTGAATGATGGAAGTGGCCCTCGCCACCTTAGCTGTCTCAGTGCCCCCACGAAGAACTCCGAGCCTGCCCCAAAGACCACTACCGTTGCAAGCAGGAATTGGAGGTAAGAAGAATAGGGAAAATCCAGTTCTAACATGGTAATCAGGAATACGGGCGTCGTGAGCAGGGCCGCCACCGTGAGTCTACTGCCAGGGGTATTCACCGCCCTGAGGTATCCACTTTCCAGGGAATAACCCATGGACAGGAGGGTAGCCTCCAGGGTCTTATCGCTTATGTTACCCCTCAGGACTGCCTCCCCTGTGGCAAAATTCACCCTTGCGTCCTCTATACCTTCTAGTTGTGTGAGGGCACTTTCTATACGGCGGGCGCAGGAGGCACACCGCATACCTTTAATGTGGAGTATCTTTTTCTGGTCAACCACTGCCGTTAGCTCCTCTGGAATTCAGGAGTTGAAAGTACGTGTTCTGAATTCTGTATTCTGAGACCTCTGTAAAACTCAGGACGAAGCCGTCATTGCGAGGGGCTTTTGCCCCGAAGCGTAGGGGCGAACGGCCGTTCGCCCCTACTGTTTTTTCAGGAAATAACATGGATTGCTTCGCTTCCCCTTCGCTCCGCTCAGGGCTTC
Source organism: Planctomycetota bacterium (assembly GCA_016209685.1). Classification (GTDB taxonomy): domain Bacteria; phylum Planctomycetota; class Brocadiia; order Brocadiales; family Bathyanammoxibiaceae; genus 2-12-FULL-52-36. The sequence goes on from JACQVQ010000001.1 coordinate 33,823, forward strand.
GGCTCACTCGCAATGACACTTTAAGTATCGCTTTTCTCACTTTTTCAGAGACCTCATTCTGTATTCCGTATTCCTCATTCCCTACTCCCTACCCCCTGCACCACAAGGGTGCAGGGCAAGCCTATTCCCCGCCCTGAATCGTTCTGGTTCAGGGCCTACTCCCTGCCCTGTGTTATCGCCCGAAGTTCTTAAGGATAGTAATAATCTCCTCTATCTTTTCCCGCTTATCCTCTTCCCTGCCGGAGCGCATGGCCTCCACGACGCAGTGCTCCAGGTGTTTCTTGAGGACAAGCTCCTGCACACGGGCAATGGCGGCGGAGACAGACTGGAGCTGTGTAATGATGTCCACGCAGTACCTACGGTCTTCTATCATTTTTTGGACGCCACGTACCTGCCCCTCAATCCGCTTCAGGCGGAGCGTCTGTGCATCGTGGGGCACCCCTACTTTAGCCATACCTTCTCTCCTCTACAAGTTCTATCTCTTACAAATTCCGCACACAGGCCGAGCAAGCTCGGCCACTACATTCTGAATTCTGAATTCCGCACTCTGCATTCCGCACTCCGTATTGTAAGTATACTATACCCCCCTACCCTATGCAAGTTTTTTCAAAAAAATTTTTGGGCAGGCAAAATCCGAACCCCTACCCGGCCCAGCTCACAATCGGTTTGACTACCCCCTGGGGGTGTGATAGATTAGGGGCCAGGAACTAGGGGGTAGGGCGTAGGGAAAAAATACTAGCCCCCGACCCTATCCTCTAACCCCTTTTCCTGGCCGCTATTTTTATGAAGACGGTAAAGATAAACAACCTATCCATCGGCGACGGGAACCCCCTGGTACTGGTGGCGGGGCCTTGTGTGATTGAGGACAGGGAGACCTGCCTGGCCCTGGCCAAAAGGCTTAAGGGGATTGCCCAGTCCCTGGACATGCCCTTCGTCTTCAAGGCCTCCTACGATAAGGCCAACAGGAGTTCTATGCACTCTTACAGGGGGCCAGGTATTAAAAAGGGATTGGAGATACTCAAAGAGGTAAAAGAAACTGTTGGCGTCCCCGTCCTGAGCGACGTCCACTCCCCCGTAGAGGCGGAAGCGGCGGGCAAGGTACTGGACGTACTGCAAATCCCTGCCTTCCTCTGCCGTCAGACAGACCTGCTGATAGCGGCGGCCCAGACGGGACGCCCTGTAAATATAAAGAAGGGACAGTTCCTCGCCCCCTGGGACATGAAATACGCCGCCGAAAAGGTCTCCAGTACTGGTAACGACCAGATTATCCTTACCGAGAGGGGGACCGCCTTTGGGTATAACAATCTTGTAAGCGACATGCGTTCTGTAGTGATTATGAAGGGGCTAGGTTACCCTGTCCTGTACGACGCCACCCACAGCGTCCAAATCCCAGGTGGTATGGGCCATGCCTCCGGGGGGCAGAGGGAGATGGTCTTCCCCCTGGCTAGGGCCGCAGTGGCCGCCGGGGCGGACGGCCTGTTCATAGAGGTACACGAGACGCCAGAAAAGGCCCTTAGTGATTCAGCCACCATGTTGCCTGTTGACCAGCTAATGCCCTTACTGGAACAGTCAAAGAAAATCCGTGCATTATTAATGTAGGGGCACGTTGCAACGTGCCCCTACAGGAGGTCTTTTTGCAACTAAGAGACATAACCAGGACCCCAGGGCGATTCCGCAGGCTCTCCCAGATACTCCAGGTACTGGTAAGGCACGGCTTTGGTCACCTGGTATACCGCCTGAAGCTCCACGAACATCTACCTATCGGCAGGCGTTTCCTGGAAAAGCACGTCCCTGAGGATGTGCCATTACCTGCCCGCACGGTGCGAGTCCTCCAGGAGCTTGGCCCATTATACGTCAAGCTCGGCCAGTTCCTCTCCACACGCCCGGACATCGTGCCAGAGGAATTTATCTCAGAGTTCTGTAAGCTCCAGAGGGAGGTTAAACCCTTTGACCCAAGACTTGCCAGGGCCACCATAGAGGCGGAACTGAAGTCCCCCATAAACAAACTCTTTGCAGAGTTCCAGGACAAACCCCTCGCCTGCGGCTCTATCGCCCAGGTACATGCCGCCAGGCTGAAGGACCTTACCGAGGTGGTGGTGAAGGTCAAGAGGCCGGGGATAGAGGAGGTCGTCTGGAGCGACCTTGACCTGCTGTCCCTTATCGCAGAAAGGGCGGAGCGGATAGAGGAACTAAAGTTCTTCTGTCCTACCATGCTCGTGGAGGAGTTCTACAGGCTCATCAATAATGAGATGGACTTCGTCTCAGAGGCCTCCAACACGGCCAAGTTCTACAACCTCTATGCCAGGGACCCAAACGTCGTGATACCCAGGGTCTACTGGGACCTCTCCACCTCCAGCGTCCTGACCCTGCAGAGGATGAAGCATACCAGCGCTGGAGACCTGGCCCTCCTGGAGGCAACGGGTGTGGATAAGAAGAAGCTGGCTACCACCCTCCTGAGAAACTTCATAGAACAATACTTCAAGGCGGGGCTTTTCCATGCAGACCCCCATCCTGGGAACCTCATGGTAACCAGGGAAGGCCAACTCTGCATGATAGATTTTGGACAGGTGGGCCACATCTCGGATGACCTCAAGGGCCAACTCACCACCGCCCTGTTAGCCCTCTTGCAGAAAGACATGGACCTTTACATAGAGGTCTTTACGGATTTAGGGGCCATCCCCGAGGACGGCAAACTGGAGGCCCTCAGGCTGGCCCTCCGTGAGACCATTGAGAAGTTCATGGGCATCCCCATAAAGAGGATAGACCCCCGCAGGGCCTTCTTTGACATGATGAAGGTGGCCAGGGACTACCACCTGATACTGCCCAGGGACTTCGTCCTCCTGGGAAAGTCCTTTACTACCGTTACCAGCATGGCCCGTCAGCTAGACCCGGACCTTGACCTACAGGTCATGGTTGCCCCATTTGCCAGGAGTTTTTTCATAGAAAGTCTCTCAAGGGAACGCATCTCCCGCCTGGCGAGGGAGGGTTCCTGGCACCTCTCCAACCTCCTCTCCCATGGCCCCAGGGAGGCCAGGCAGCTACTGAAGAAACTCCTCACGGGAAAGATGCAGGTCTCCCTCAGGCACGTGGAGCTTGATAACTTCGCCTACGAGCTGGACAGGTCCAGTAACCGCCTGGCCCTCAGCATAATCCTCGCCGCCACTGTCATATCCTCCAGCCTCGTCATGATGGCCAAAGTTGGCCCCACGTGGCAAGACATGCCGCTAATAGGCATCCTGGGCTACCTCTTCGCCACTATAATGGGTATATGGCTGGCCATAGGGATATTCAGGTCGGGGAGGTTGTAAAGATGCAAAAGAATATCCCAGACCCAATCCTAAAAGAATTATCCGAAACCATCAAAGAAGAGCTTGGGGAACACATCAAGGACATCATCCTCTTTGGCTCAAGGGCAAACGTCATTCTGAGCAAAGCGAAGAATCTAATCTACAAACTAGACCCTTCGCTCCGCTCAGGGTGACACCCAGACAATCAAAATTCCAACAGGAGATGGTAAGAGGGAATTCCCCCTTACATTTTGGGCTATTTCTTAACCACAAAAATCATTTATAATTAACCTCAATAAATGTCCCCCAAAACAAAAAACCCCCTCCCCCCGGGCAACTACTTCTTTGAGGGTAACCAGGCCTGTGCGGAGGCGGCCATTGCGGCCGGGTGCAGGTTCTTTGCGGGTTACCCCATCTCACCCTCCAGTGAGATAATGGAGAGACTCTCCTGGCGGCTCCCGGAGGTGGGCGGGGTGTTCATCCAGATGGAGGATGAGATTGCCTCCATCTCGGCAGTAATCGGGGCCGTATGGGCCGGGGCCAGGGCCATGACGGCCACCAGCGGACCGGGTCTCAGCCTCATGCTGGAAAACATAGGTTACGCTATCATTACCGAGACCCCCTGCGTCATAGTGGACGTACAGAGGGCCGGCCCCTCCACAGGACAGGCCACCAGACCCTATGACGGCGACATCATGCAGGTCAAGTGGGGCTCAAGCGGCGATTACCAAATCATCGCCCTCGCCCCCTGGTCAGTGCAGGAGGTGTATGACCTCACCATACGGGCCTTTAACCTGGCGGAACTCTACAGGGTGCCTGTCTTTGTCATGTCTGATGCGGCCCTGGCCCATCTGAGGGAGGACTGCCGTATCCCCGAAGGAGTAGACATAGTAGGACGCAAGAAGGCCATCGGTGCACCCCATTTTGGCACTGAAGGGCCGGCGGGGGTACCTCCTATGGCCAGCTTCGGGGAGGGGGAGGGGTTAATCCTCACCGGTTCCACCCACGACAAATTCGGCTACCGCAAGACCCAGGACCCCAATATACAGAAGTGCCTGGTGGACAGACTCAACGAGAAGGTACTGTCCAATGCGAAGGAGATTATCCAGACGGAGGAACATTTTCTGAAGGGGGCCGAGACAGTGGTGGTCGCCTACGGACTAGTGGCCAGGGCGGCCCTGGCCGCCGTCAAGGAGGCCCGTAGCGTCGGGATAAACGTAGGACTGCTCAGGCTCAAGACCCTCTGGCCCTTCCCAAAGGAAGAAATAAGGGCCTTGCGGGCAAGGAGGATTATCGTCCCTGAGCTGAACAGGGGACAATTGGTAAGGGAGGTGGAGAGGGTGACGAAGGTAGAAGTAATATATGTAAACAGGGTGGATGGAGAGGTTATGGGACCTGGGGAAATCCTGGAGGCGATAAAAAGACAGTAGACAGCAAACAGTAGACAGTAGACAAGACCTCTGCCCCCCCCTCGCTGTCATTCTGAGGGAGCGAAGCGACCGAAGAATCTCTTAAAGAACTAGATTCTTCGCTTCGCTCAGAATGACAAATAGTGCTGTGTAGACTTTTGCAGAGGTCTCTAGACAGGGAAAAAAGGAACCTAATGGAAGCCACCTGGAAAAAATATCTAAGAAGAGAGACACTGCCCCTGCCCTTCTGTCCGGGTTGCGGGCATGGCATATTGCTCGGGGCTATCCTGAGGGCCATTGACGCCTCAGGAATAGACATAAAGGACATGCTCTTTGTCTCAGGAATAGGTTGTGCGGGCTGGATACCCAGTCCACACATAAAGGCCGACACCATGCACGTAACCCATGGGCGGCCCATAGCCTTCGCCACCGGGGCCAAGCTCTTTAACCCCAGGCTCAAGGTCATGGTGGTGAGCGGTGATGGGGATTTGGCCTCCATCGGGGGCAATCACCTTATCCATGCGGCAAGGCGGGACGTTGACATGGTCGTGATATGTGCCAATAACGAGATATACGGCATGACCGGCGGTCAGGTCTCCCCCACTACTGGACTGGGGGCAAAGACTACTACAACTTTAGCAGGAAACGTAGAGCCACCCCTGGATTTGTGCAGGCTGGTGGAGGCGGCCGGGGCAAGCTACGTGGCCAGGTCAACCGTCTTTCACCTGGAACACCTGATAGGAATTCTTAAGAAGGCCCTAAGCCATAAGGGTTTTTCCTTTATAGACGCCCTCTCACCCTGCCCCGTGCAGTACGGGAGGCGTAACCTCTACGCCTCAGCGTCAGAGCAACTAAAAGACCTGGAAAAGAGGTGCATCTCACTGGAGAAGGCCAGGGACATGACCCAGGAGGCATTAAAGGGGAAGATAATAATAGGGGAGTTTGTGTGTAGGGGTGACTGATTAATTATGGAACAAGGCAAAATCGTTCAGATATTGATTAAGCGGGGAAGCGAATTATTTAGTTCACCTTATAAAAAAGTAGAATTTACCAAAGATTCAGAGGCGGATGACTTGCTAAATAATTTAAAACAATTTCCACACGCCTTTGTGCTTGCTTGTGTAATGGATAGACAACTTAAAGCTGAAAGAGCTTGGCAAATTCCCTATTGAGATCTCTGAAAAACTCCACGCGCTTGTCATTCTGAGGGAGCGAAGCGACCGAAGAATCTCCTAAAAGACCAGATTCTTCGCTTCGCTCAGAATGACAAGTAGTGTTGTGTAGACTTTTTCAGAGGTCTCAAATCCTGAATATCCGGGAATCTTTGATTTTTCTGCGTGGGAAATTGGTAGGGAGAGGTGCAGACCCAAAAACCCGGATTGTAAAAATTGTTACCTTAACGAATATTGCCCAAAAAATATTTAGTGCCGGGGGCGTTCTTGACGCTTAGACCCATATCATCAAGACCTCATGTTCTACCTGTTTGAACTCCCTATCTCCTGTAACAACGTGGGCCTTTCGTTGTTTGGCCAGAGCGGCGGCAAAGCAGTCGGCAAAGGACATCCGGTGGTGGGCCTTAAACCTGCCTGCTTCACGGGTAAGTCTCCAGTCTGCGTCAACGAATTCTATCCCCAGCTCATGGAGTTCAGCAATGCTTTTATCGGCCTCAACCTCGGACGTCCGGCGGGTAATGATGTACCAGACCTCCCCTGCAGTTACCACGGTCATCATCAGCGGGATGTTGTTTTCGTGGGCGTCGGCGATAAGGGCGGCAACTTTCTCTCCTGAAACCTCATCCCCCAGGTATGCGATAACTGACCACGAGTCCAGTACAATCGCCTTAGGTTTGTGTGGCATTACAGTTCCTTTTCGTGCTCTTTCTCCGCCATGAGGGCCTTTAGTAAGCCCTTGCCACGATATTTACCACACAGACTGTAAATATACTCACGCGTAATGGGTTTCAAGACTATGCGCTGTGTCTTTTCATCTACCTCAATCTGGAGGCGTGTACCTCCTTTAATCCCAAACCTGCGGCGCAGTGACGCTGGTATTACGATTTGGCCCTTCGCAGTTGCAGTCGTTTTCATATCAAACCTCCTGTTAACAGTATAACACAACTCAGAAGTAAGTCAAATATCTTTGACTTACATTCAAGCATTGTCAAATCATGCCAGAGGCAGACCCGCCCGCCTCAGGCAGATTTTCAACCTCTGGCGGGCTTTTGGGTATTTTTACAAATTTCCACCCTGGACAGGACTTTCTCCTGAGGTGATAGGGGACTTGCCCCCTGCAAAATAAATAGAGATACACCCCGGTTATTTATATAATGAGAGCTCTGAAAAAGTCGCCATCGCACTGCCTGTCCCGCCTGAGGCGTCCTCCTGAGGCGGACTTTCAGAATTTTCAACATTCTGAGCGGAGTAGGGGCGAACGGCCGTTCGCCCCTACAGCAAAGAAACTAGACCCTTCGCTTCGCTCAGGGTGACAGGAAGTGGCGTCATTCTGAGTAAGCCGAAGGAATGACAAGCGAGTGGAGTTTTTCAGAGGTCTCATAATAATTCATCCATGAAAAAAGAAATCAGGATAGCAGGACTCGGCGGCCAGGGGGTGGTCTTTGCGGCGCAACTCCTGGGGAAGGCTGGGGTGCTGGAAGGGTGGTGCGACTCGCAGTCCAGTTTCTATGGCCCTGAGAGCAGGGGTACCTCCTGTTACGGGGACGTCGTCCTCTCCAGAGAGTCCGTAGACTTCCCCTTCGTAACAATACCTGATATACTGATAGCCCTCTGTCAGGAGGGGTACGATAGGTTTGCAAGAGATACTACAGGATTCATTCTTTACGACCCTGGGAGGGTGGTACCTGACCCTTCCCTCAAGACAAGCCATCTCCCTGTACCATGCGAGGAGGTGGCCCAGAGGGAGCTGGGGAAAAAGATGGTAGCGAACCTGATAGCCCTGGCGGCTGGTTGTGCAAGGACAGGGATAATCAAGAAGGAGTCCCTTATTAAGGCACTGACAGAGATGACAGAGGAGTCTCATCGCCCCGTTAACCTAAAGGCCCTGGAACTAGGGTGGGAATTAGGGATAAAGGAGGTTACCAGTGCCTGAAAGATCTTTTACCTCAATTAAAATAAAAGTAAAGCCCCCCGGACCCCAGGCCAGGGCCTTTCTTAAGAGGGACACAAAATACATCTCCCCCTCCTCAGCCAGGGCCTATCCGCTGGTAGTAAGGCGCGCACAGGGGACTATGGTGGAGGACGTGGATGGGAACCGCTACCTGGACTTCACCGCAGGGGTGGCGGTTACAAGCACCGGTCATTGTCACCCCGAGGTGGTGAGGGCAATCCGTGAGCAGGCTGGGGAACTCCTCCACATGTCAGGGGCAGATTTCTTTAACCCTCTGCAGATAGAGCTTGCCGAAAGACTGGACAAATTATGCCCTGGGCCTTCCCCCAAGCAGGTATTCTTCAGTAACTCAGGGGCAGAGTCTGTGGAGTCGGCCATAAAACTCGTCCGTTACCATACAGGACGCCCTTACATCATTGCCTTCGTCGGTGCCTTCCATGGGCGGACTATGGGCGCACTCTCCCTTAACGCAAGCAGGCCCATCCACAGAAAGGGTTTCTCACCCCTGGTGCCTGGGGTAATCCACGTCCCCTATGCCTACTGTTACCGATGCCCCTATGGGGAAACTCACCCCAGGGAGGAGCTGGCCTGCATCAAGTGGATAGCGGAGGAACTCTTCAAGAGCTACGTCCCACCCGAAGAGGTGGCGGCGGTGTTCGTTGAGCCTATCCAGGGAGAGGGGGGTTACATAGTCCCACCACGGGCCTTTCTGAAGGACCTGTCCGCCTTATGCAAAAAATATGGTATCCTCCTCGTGGCCGATGAGGTGCAATCGGGGACGGGCAGGACGGGGAAGATGCTGGCCGTAGAGCACTCTGGCGTAAAACCAGACGTCGTCTGCCTGGCTAAGGGTATAGCCTCCGGACTCCCCCTGGGGGCAACTATAGCCAGGCAGGAGATAATGGGCTGGCCCCCGGGCTCACATGCCAGCACCTTCGGGGGAAACCCTGTGAGCTGCCGCTCCGCCCTGGCCACACTGGAACTCCTGGAGGGTGGCCTAATGGATAATGCGAGAAAGGTGGGGGATTACCTCCTGAAGGGACTGAGGGGCCTTTATAAGGACCACCCCATTATAGGCGACGTCCGGGGTAAGGGTCTCATGATTGGCATAGAACTGGTAAAGGACAGAGAGACCAAAGAGAGGGCCTCAAAGGAGAGGGATAAGATTGTCCGGAGGGCCTTTGAGAAGGGACTCCTCCTATTAGGCTGTGGCAGGAACTCTATCCGTTTTGCCCCACCATTAATTATTACCAGGAAGGAGGCCGATACCGCCCTGACTGTCCTGGAAGAGGTACTGGGAGAGGTGGTACTTCACTAGAAAAATGGCAAGGCCACTACAGACAAAATACAAGCTGTCATTATTAATTCTATGTCTCTCCTTGTCCCTGGCGGTAAGGCCACTCCCTGCGGTGGCAGGGCCACCCCAACCGAAGGAGGCAGGTGAGTCCGGAGAGGGCCTCTTTGAGAGGATGATTATAGATAAAATTACCTCCATTGAGTCCAGCCTCAAGGAATTGACACAGAAGGTAGAAAACATAGAAAAGCGGCTGTCCAGGGTGGAAAGGGGACTCGTGGCAAGACCCGCCGGTCCTCCCCTTACCTCACAAGGAGGGGCATCCGCCTCAGGCGGACCACCTGCCCCCCAGGAGCCACCTAAGAAGAGGCTCAAGGACACAGTCCCAAAGGAGAAAGACATAGAGGATGGACTGCGCGTCATTAACGTTGACTACTACGGTGCGGGGGATAATACCCTTTTCAAGGCAGAAATTGAGAATAGTACGTCATACGATATTGCAAACGCCTTATTCAAGATTGAGGTCTACGGGGAACAAAACAACCTGCTGGGTTTTGAGTCCTGGGAGCTACAGGACATACTCCGGGCATGGCCCAAGAAGTTTACAATACTTATATACAAGGTTGACCCCGACCTTATAGCGAATTATACGGTTAGACGCTTCAAGTAACGGTTGACCACAGGGGCATTGCCCATGCCCTTATTTATTCTTAAAACCCGGGGGGCGCTTTTCCAGAAAGGCCCTCAGCCCTTCATGGCTATCCTCCGTGAGGAAGACCCTGCCGAAAAGCCTCGCCTCTAACTCCAGCCCCTCCACCAAAGACTTGGAAAGTCCCCCATCCACGGCCTCTATGATGAGACCCATGGCAATTGCGGGTTTCCCGTGGAGTCTCCTGGCAAGGAACTTTGCCTCTTCCAGGAGTATCATGGGTTTGGTTACGTGATTAACGAGACCAATGCCCCTGGCCTCTTCAGCAGAGAGGGGTTCTCCCGTCAGGAGCATCTCCAGTGCCCGTGCCTTACCGATTAACCTCGGGAGCCTCTGGGTGCCCCCCGCCCCTGGGATTATCCCAAGATTTATCTCCGGCTGTCCAAGTTTAATGGCCTCTGCGGCTATCCTGATATGGCAGGCCATGGCCAGCTCCAACCCCCCTCCAAGGCAATGGCCGTTTATGGCGGCGATGATAGGGATCGGACTGGTCTCTATCCTCCTGAGTATCTCATGATAGCGCTGGGCGAAGCTGATTGCCTCATCTGCAGAGGCAAGCTGGGCCAGCTCTTTTATGTCCGCCCCGGCGCTAAAGAAGTTGCCCGTACCCGTAACGATTACCACCTTGGCCCCCTTTAACTCCACCAGGGCCTTGTCCATCTCCTCCATCACCTGGCTGGAAAGGACGTTCACGGGCGGGTGATTAATCCTCAGTAAAGCAACCTCTTCTTCTACGCTCATCGTAATAGTGGGTTCTGACATGAAAGGCCCTCCCTAAAAGTCGTAGGGGCGTATTGCAATACGCCCCTACCATTTTATTAGAGTTTTACCCCCTCTTTCAGAGTAAACTTATCGTCTATCTTCATAATATACCCGGCCTCTACCCCTGGGTCATGCTGGAAAATTACCAGCCATTTCTCCTCAAGAGCCTGCCCCAATAGCCTCCTCTTTGCCTCCAGGGTCTCCAGGGGGTACAGGTCATAGGACTGGATGTAGGGGAGGTGGAGATGGCCTGCCATAGGCACAAGGTCGGCCAGGAAGAGGGCCACCTGGCCATTGGATTCTACCTTCACGCATTGGTGGAAAGGGGTGTGGCCCCCTGTCCTTAACAGGGTTATCCCCTTTTCTATCTCTAGTTCCTTATCCTCAACAAGCTCCAGTTGGCCGCCCTCCTCCAGGGGCAGGAAATTCTCTCCGATGTAAGAGGCGCGGGTCCGCTCGTTGGGATTTGTGGCAAACTCCCATTCACCTTTCTGGATAATATATTTAGCCTTTGAGAAACATGGCATAACGCAACCCTCCCACGAGAAGGTGTTGCCACCGGCATGGTCCAGGTGGAGGTGGGTATTTATTACTATATCTATATCATGGAAGGTCAGGCCATGCTGGGCCAGGGAGTTCTCAAGGGGTGGGATCCTTTTTACGCCGTAGATGCGATGGAACTTTTCGTCCCTCTTATTCCCTATGCCCGTATCCACCAGGATGTTCCGTTCACCCGTCTGAATAAGGAGACACCCGAGGGCCATGGCAATACGATTTTTTTCATCGGGAGGGCAGAGTTTCTCCCACAGGACCCTGGGCACCACCCCGAACATGGCCCCGCCATCAAGGTGGAAAAGTCCATCGGTGCAGTAATGGAGCGAGAACCTGCCCAGTTTCATGGGTATAACTAGGGGGTAGGGTGTAGGGAGTAGGGGGTAGCAATCTTTTTCTCTACTCCCTACCCCCTATCCCCTACTCCCTGTATTTAGTCTTCCTGGTATATGACGTCATCATAAAAGGCCTCTATGTCCCTTTTATGTCTGAGTTCTTCCTGGGCCAGGAGTTCCAGGAGGTTTTTCACCTTTGGGTCATGGATGACCGTGGCCAGTTTCGTATAAAACTCATGGGCCTCCTTCTCCTGCTTCATGGCAAAGACCAGTACGTCCTGGAGATTTGAGGCCTCCGTAAGGGTTCTATCTTTCAGATATTCGGCTATCTTCAGGTCTTGTATCTTTTGGGGGTGGACGTCCTTGAGCTTAGAACGGTCTAGCCCCTGTAGTACTGTCTTGTGCCGTAGTTCCTCCTCTGCCAGTTGGGAAATCATGGCCTTGGCCCCGGGGTCCTCTATTTTGTTGATGATCCTGCTATAGACCTTATGGGCATTATCCTCCCGCTCTATAGCCCATTTCAGCACCTCATCCACCGTTAAATTTGGCATCTTCCTGACACCCTCCATTGGGGGCAGATGGCGGTCCTGCCATTTCCCTGTACGGTTCTTGAGATTTCAAGGTCATTTTATTCCTTAATGCCCGACAAATCAAATGAAAACCGAGTAGGGGCACGTTGCAACGTGCCCCTACTTTGTACTTGTTGAAAAAATCCAAAGACCTTATAATAGCCTTTATTCTGGGAAGAACTTTTGGGGCACCGTTTGGCTCTAGAGGCACGGCAGGCCCGTGACCTTACAAAACTGTCTTGACGAAGACAACGGTAAAGGACAAGATTCAGGCCCTCAAGGCCGAGGTGGAGAAGGTCATCGTCGGCCAGCACGAGCTCATTGAGGGTATCCTGGTGGGGTTACTCTCGGATGGGCACATCCTCCTGGAGGGCTACCCCGGCCTGGGTAAGACCATGACCGTGAAGACCCTGGCCAGGGTCATTGATGCCGAATTCCACCGTATCCAGTTCACTCCAGACCTCGTCCCCGGGGATATCATCGGCTTTGAGATGCTGGAGCCAGGCTCTATGAAGACCACTATCCACAAGGGGCCTGTCTTTACCAACCTCCTCCTCGCAGATGAGATAAACCGCGCCCCTGCCAAGGTGCAGAGTGCCCTGCTTGAGGCGATGCAGGAACGGCAGGTGACCATAGGCAGGACCACCTACCCCCTTGAGAAACTCTTCCTGGTGCTGGCCACCCAGAACCCTATTGAGGTAACGGGGACCTACCTCCTCCCTGAGGCTGAGGTGGATAGGTTCATGCTAAAGTTAAGGGTTACTTACCCCTCTTATACAGAGGAAAGGAGCATTACGGAGAGGCAGGTATTGGACGAGGAGCCCAGGTTGAAGAGGGCATTCACCCCCAGGGAACTCCTCACCCTGAGACACACGATTGTGGACAGCTATCCCCTCAGGGAGGAATCTCCTATATTGCGGTACTCCACGCGTATAGTACGTGCCACCAGGCCGGAATCCGCCGCAGGCGGAAACGGCCGCGTAAAAGGGCTAGTGGCCTACGGTGCCTCCCCCAGGGCCAGTATTGCCCTGGCCAGGGCCGCCAGGGTCTATGCCTTCCTCCAGGGGGAGGACATAGTAATGCCGGAACACGTCAAGAAGATGGCCTATCCAGTCCTCCGTCACAGGATAATACTCACCCATGAGGCCGAGGCCAGAGGGATAGAGCCCGACGAGGTCATTAACTCCGTACTGGATACGGTGCCGATATTAGATTGAAGTAGGGGCGGGCTTTAAACCAGCCCCTACAACTACTACCAATGGTTGATAGTCTACAAACGGAAAGCCGGAAAAAGATACGACTACATCTGAGGAGGCTTGTGACCAACCTCTTTGAGGGGGTATTTCCCAGTTCTGTCAGCTCCAGCCGTGGGCTGGAGCTGGAGGAGATAAGGGAATACCAGGCCGGGGATGACCTCCGCTCCATAGACTGGAAGACCTCCCTCAGGACCAGACAGCTCCACGTCAGGGTCAGACTCCCCGACCGGAGGACCCCCGTACTCTTCCTCATTGACAAGAGTGGTTCCAAGAAATTTGGCTCCGGTGCCGTAAAGGAGGACGTACTATTTGAGGTACTGGACCTCCTGGTAACGGCTGTGGGAGAGACAGGGAACCCTGTGGGTTTCATAACCTTCACTGATAGTGTAGAGAGATACATCCCACCCAAATTAGGCCAACGGCATTCCCTTAAGGTGATAGAGCTATTAAAGACAGAACCCTCCAGGAGCCCCCTCACCGACCTGGACAGCGCCTTTTCTTACCTCGGCGGGCTTGCCCTCCCACCCTCTCTGGCCTTCATCCTGTCGGATTTCCTGGCCGTGGGGAACTATGAGCCCTCCCTTACGGCCCTCTCCAGGAGACATGAGCTAATCCCCATCCTCGTCAGGGATGAGCGGGAGACCACCGTACCCCCCTTAAGGGGTTTTCTTGCGGTGAGAGACCTGGAGAGCCGTGAACTGGCCTTCCTGGACCTGGCCTCCCCTCTCCAGAGAGACCTCTTCCCCTTAGAACTTTTTATACGGCTTGGGCTGGACTACCTGACCATCGGCACCCACGAGGGGCCAGAGGCCTGGGCAGAAAGACTCTCCAGCTTTTTTGAGCAGCGGGCAAGGCGCAGGAGGGTAAGGAGATGAGGGAGACAGGGAACAGGGGACAGGTTACAGGGGGCAGGGGACCGGGAAGAGAGAAAAGAGATTTTGCCTGTTACCTGTTACCTGTAGCCTGTTCCCTATTATTTGCATCCTGTCTCCTGTTTCCGACGGAGAGTTTTGGACAATACGGCCCAAGCGTCCCTGGCCTGGAGAAACCGGCCGTAGAGGTACCCACTACTGAGAGGCCCGTGGAGATATGGGTCTACCCCAGCACCCAGAGGTTAGTTACGGGCAAGACCCTGCTCCTCACCGTACAGGTCATCTGGCGGCTGGGCATAAACGTGGTCTTAGAAGACCTGGAAAAGATGGATATGTCCCCATTCAAGGTGGAGAAGGTTACGATAGGGGAGCGGCAGATATTTGAGAACGAGCGGGACTTCCGCGTCGTGCAGTACCTCCTTTCCCTGCCCGAGGGGGCAAAAGAAGGGGAATACATAGTCCCCTCCTTCGCCCTCTCCTACAGCGATGAGGTGGAAAAGAGGACGGGAAGGGCCAGTTCCTCACCGGTGGTGGTCAGAAAGGTCCCCATAATAGCCCAGGCCCACGTGGATAGGGACGTCGTAGAGACGGGGGATATAATCCATTACAACCTCACCATCCTCCACGAAAAAGATACGGAAGTAGTCCTGAAAAACCTTGAAAGGCCCAGCTTTGAGCCGTTTACCCTCTTAAGTACAAGCTATCGGAAGACCCAGACCCCCCACCTCCAAAAGACTACCTTAGATTATGCCCTCTCCATATATGAGTTGGGAGGGGAAAGGAAGTATGAGATACCAGAGCTTTCTCTTTACTACTACAAACCGGGCCAGACCAAGAAGGGGACTATAGAGACCAAAGAGATAAGGACCCCTCCGATACCCATAATCATCAATAAGCTACTAAAGACGGTGGACGTCCCACTGGAGGGCGTAAAGGGTCCAATCTCTTACCGTAGGGCGGAACTCTATGCCTACGGGTACGTGCCAATACTCCTTGGGATTACCATGCTCCTCTTCCTCTTCGGTCAGGTAGGGCTTCAGAGGGTCAAAGACGGCCTCTTCCCTGCCCAGGAAAGGCCCGTAGAGACCCCCGAGGTAGCCCGGGCCCAGTTAAGCTCCCTCCTCTCAGCCATACAGTCCAGCGATACCCCTGAAGGGATGGGGCAAGACATAGAGGGGCTGGATAAGGCCCTCCGGTATTATCTCGGCTCTCTTGCCGGGCTCCCCAGGGGACGTTCCCTTTCTCTCTCCACCGCCCAACTCCTTGAAGTCTTGCCCAGGGAGTTGTCCCCGGGCACCAGAGAGGTACTCAACACCCTGGACAGGATAATTTTTGGGGGGCGTCTGGAGAAAAACAGACTGGAAGAGGTATTTAACGGTATAGAAGGACTCTTAAAACAGATTGAGGTGTCAAAGTGACCCTTGGTAACCCCTGGTTACTATTACTTATACCCTTCTTGTACCTCCTCCTGAAGGTCTTTAGCGGCAGGAGTTACCTGGGTTATTCCAGCATAAGGGCCCTGCCACAGCTAACGCCATTTAAGGCATTGCTCGTCAGGCTTCCGGGGTTCTTCTGGTTCATGGCGGTTGCCTTCATCATCCTGGGGTTGTGTCACCCGCAATCTGAACTCCAGGAGACAGAGCTTACCACCCAGGGCCTGGAGATGATACTGGCCGTAGACACCTCCTTCAGTATGACAGGCCATGCACTTGAGATGGTTAAGGGCGTGATAAAGGACTTCATCAAGAGACGCCCGAACGACCTTACGGGCATAACCATCTTCGGTACGGATGCCGCCCTGGTGGTGTTACCCACCAGGGAGTACACCCTGCTGGAGAACTCCCTGGACAGGATACAGGCCTCCCAGGCCGGTTTCCAGACGGCCATCGGGGAGGGGCTCTTTACCTCCATTATGGCACTAGTGGAAGGAGACATGGGCAAGGAGTTTGAGATTAATAAAATCAGGGACAGTCTTAAAACCCAGCAACTGGGGGACTACGCCCTCAGACTGGCCAGGAGGCTGGGCATCAAGAAGAACCGCGTAATAGTGCTCTTCACCGACGGCATATATAACGTCGGCATAGACCCCACCAAACCCCTGAAGCTGGCCAGCCGCCTGGGTATCAGGATATACGTGGTAGCCGTGGAACCCTCGGCGGAGACGGGCGTAGAACCAGAACAGGCCGCCCAGAGGATAGCCGACCTGCGTAACGGGGTGGCCTCCACAGGGGGGAGATACCTCAAGGTAGAAGGGACAGAAGGACTTAAGAAACAATACGAGGCATTAGATGCCAGGGCTATCTGGACAAGCCTCTCTCCCGATACCATATACGGCGAGGTGGAGGGGCTGTACAGGGAGATAGATACCATAGAGAGGGACAAACTGTTTCTGGAAAAGATTACCAGAAAGAAAGACCTCTACTTTTACCCCACCCTGCTGGGGTTAGTCTCTCTTTTGGGTATGGTAGTGGTGGAGAACGTATGGGTCAGGATACCCTAGGGAAACATAAACATAATTGTAAAATGTAAATTGGAAATTTTAAATTTCAAATTTCCAGCTTGCAATTTACAATACAATTGCTTAACTACTTCTAATAATCCAAAACAATATGAATCTAAATAAGATTGCAAAAGGGATAATGGGGCTATTAGCAATAGGCCTCATAGTCTATGGACTGGGCTTCCGCACCCGTTACCTCCTCACCAATGCGGCGGAAGAGGACGTCCAGATGGGGCGGTACCACCTGGCCCTGAAGAAGCTGGAGGGGGCAAGTTGCTCTCTACTACCCAGGGCGTCCAGGGAGGCGGCCCTGCACGAGTATAACCTGGGAGTAGTCAATACCTTCCTGGGAGATAACAAGGTGGCCCAGGGACATTTCAAGAATGCCTCTCACACCCACGACCCTCTGTTAAAGGCCAGGGCGTTATACAACGAGGCCAATCTCATGGCCCAGGAGTTGGACTTTGTCAACGCCGCCCAGGGCTACGCAAGGGCCTTAGAGATAGACCCTAACGACTTCCAGGCCAAGAAGAACCTGGAGAGGATGCGGCTTGGACAGCAACAATTCTCCACCCTCTTCAGCCCCGAAAAAGAGGAGCGGGAGGAAAGGGTCCAGGCCCTTAAACTCATGCCCTGGGGGAACCGATACAAGTACAGCGGTGAACAGAGACTGCGGTGGTAACGTGTAGGGGCAGGGTTACCCTGCCCCTACCATTAAAAACCAGGTCGTAAATGTTAGTCTTCCTTCACGAAGAATATCTCTGGATGGTGGGGCTTCTAAGCCTTGCGGTCTTCCTCCTCTACCTCTTCAGCCTCTGGAGGAAGAGGCTGTGGATGAAGGGCTTTGGGCGGCTGGAACTCCTGTTGAAAGCGGGAAGGTTCCCAGGGATACCTCAAAACGTCATCAGGGGGCTCTTCATAAGCGCAGCCCTGGCAGGACTGGCACTGGTACTCCTGGGGCCTCAATGGCTGACCCAGGAGGAGCAGTACGAAAAAGAGGGACTGGAGATAGTCTTCGCCCTGGACGTCTCCCTGAGTATGCTGGCTGAGGACGTCAAGCCTAACCGCCTGCAAAGGGCAAAGGCGGAGATTAGCACTCTCGTGGGTGAACTCAAGGAGGACCGTCTGGGCGTTGTGGTCTTTGCCGGGAAGGCCTTCTCCCTCCTGCCCTACCTCACCCAGGACTACGAACGCATATTCCTGAGGACGCTCTCCCTAATAAACGAGAGTTACACCAGGTTTGTCCCCTACGGGACCAACGTCGGCAATGCCTTGCTCCTGTCCCTGGACGTCTTCAGCAACAAACCCAACGAAAAGGTGCTGATACTCCTGACCGACGGGGAAGAACAGATAGCCGTGAGGAGCCAGGTAGCCGAGGCCGTGAGACTCCTTTTAGAAAAGAAACACATCTCCCTTTACATGATTGGTATCGGGGACCCCTCCGTCTTCTCCCGAATCCCCCATAAAGACAGTAGCGGTAAGACGGCGGGTTACGAAAGGGACATGGAGGGAAAGATTATTGAGACCCGCCCCGACCCCTCCTTCCTCACGGAAATAGCCCAACTTACCGGAGGTAAATATATCCATGATGCCACCGGGGAGGAGCTAAAGGACATCTTCCGTAAGGCCATTGAAGAACACAGAAAGATAGTGGGCATAAAGACCCATAAGGTGCTTGTAGACATATCCCGCCACTGCCTGGGGGCCGCTCTGGTATTTTTGTCCCTTGCACTTTTGATGTAAAAAGCTATAAGACTTGGGCAATCAAAAAAATGTCATTCTGAACCGCCGAAGGTGGTGAAGAATTTCGGCTAAAACACTAGATTCTTCGCTTCGCTCAGAATGACATGGGTTGTTGGTGAGACTTTTTCAGAAACTTTATTACGCAAGCCAAAAAATTCCCTTGACATTTCTTTAAAACCGTGTATGCTCTTAAGCAACAGTTCTGGCCGTTTTAAGAACTGGCCTTAATCAAGGCACCTAAGTGGACGCTGGCGAAGAAAGTTCTAATAGTAGTCCTACCGTTGGTATCCCCGCAAGGGTACTAAATACCCTACACAAGGAAGCACCTCCTTTAAGATACCTCCCGTTCTGGCACTTCAAATCCGCCTCGGGTAGATACCTGAATAAGAATATATCTCCAACGAAAACCCTTTGTGTAGGGGCACGTTGCAACGTGCCCCTACCTGGTCCCCGCTACGTAAATGGGGTCTCGCTTGGGACCATAAAACTTATAGTGAGCAAAACGAAGCCAGCGGGTATTAGCTTTATTAGTAAGTAGTGGAGGGGAGGCAACTTTTGATAATAAAAGCGTGGAGGGAATAAGGATGAAAAAGGGCAAAGGAAGGTAACAAGGACACGAGTCTTATTAAAAGATAGGATTTTAGATCCTACCAGAGGCATACTCCCTAGGCTGTCTTGCCAGGTCGTGCCTCTGGTAGGTTCGTCGTAGGGGAGTTTTGCCTTCGGCGAACTCTTGGGGGAAACCCCTTAAGATTGACCCTTATCAGGAAAGGAGGTGACTAAAATGAAGAAGGGTAAAGGAAAGAGGTAAGGTGTTTTTAGACCTTTTGTAAGGAGTTCAACGTGAGACACATATTTGTGGGAAAGGAGGCAACGACATGAAGAAGGGTAAAGGTTGTGGTAGCCCAAAGAAGTAAGCCACAATGGGTTACATCTTCTTAGTGTTCGGGATTGGAATTAGTTGCGCTCCTTCCCGACAGACTTCATAACACAAGGGCATGCCTCATCGGAGGCGTGCCCTTTTTCTTCCCCAACTACGACTCCCCCACAAAAATTTGACAAGACAAAAACAAAATGTTAGACTCCTACCCTACCCCATGAAGAGAGAACTCCTTTACATTGTCCTTTTTGGCGCCCTCTTGAGCCCCCAGGCCGAAGGGGTCCAGCTAAAACTAGGGGACAAGGACATAAAAGAGGCCATCTACTACGGTTCCCACAGAAAAGAACTCTCCCACCCTGAACTCTTGAAGGCCTGGAGGATAGACCTTGGTTATGGGGTAGGGTCGGCCACATTAATCACACCCTACGCAAGTCTAATCATCCTGGCCAAGGAATCTACCCTTACGTCCCGCGAACCCACAGAACGTGAGATACAAAAAGAACTAGAAGAGAAGTCGGGACAAATCAGCTTCGGTTGCGGCCTATACGGGGAAGAAATAGACTTTGCCCCTAACTGCAAGGCGGTACTGGAATATAAAGATGAGAAACGTGGGCCCACTCATACAAGTCTCCCCCCTTCGGCCAACTATACCAAAAGTTATCCCGCCTCACCCAGGTTCTGGGCCCTGTGTTTCTTCCGCTTCCCCATGACAGGCATCGGGGCCAATGACAAGGTTACCCTCGTCTTAACAGACGCAAAGGGGAAAGAACTGCGGTTCCCTTTTGACCTCTCTCAATTAAGATGAATTATAAAAAGGGACTAAAGAAAGACATTGAAGGCTGGTTAGCCCGGTTCTTTCTCCGAGAATTATGCCGCCTCGGGCCTTACTTTATGGGTAACCGCACCAGTAAAGAGATAGACAGCCTTAACTTCTTACGGAAGGAAGGCTACAAGTTCTTTCACGAGGCATATGCTAATGAACACCGGGTGGTATGGACCAGCCTGTTTGTCCCCTCAGAAATCCTTTTCGCCCTGGGCCTGATACCTCTCAGTCTGGAGGTAATCGCCGCCCTCTTTGCCGGGGCAGGTCAGAGTCCCAAGGGGCTTGCCGAGGCAGAGGCGGAGGGTATCCCCACCGACGTGTGCACTTTCCACCGTTCTGCCCTGGGTTTCGCCTTCAAGGGCTACCTCCCCAGGCCCATCATCCATGCCACTACCAGTACCCTCTGCGACTCCAATATTAAGATGTCAAGGATAGGCGAGACGATTACGGGCAAAGAGACGCTGGTGCTGGACGTACCGTACGACCTTACAAAAGAGTCTATCCGTTACCTTTCTACACAGCTGGAAGAATTTACTAAGAAATTAGAGGCCGTGGCGGGGCGAAGGATGGACCCACAAAGGCTTAGAGAGGTCCTTGAAAGGGCAAACCGCACAAGGGAGAAGATGTTAGAGATAAATGAAATAAGGACAAGCCCCTTCTCTCCCCTGCCCGGGACAAAGACGCTGGGCTTCATGCTCCCCAGTCATGTCCTCCAGGGCTCCAGCCGCTCAGAGGAGTTTTATACCAGGCTCGCCGCAGAGCTCAAAGAAACGGTATCCGCCAAAGAAAAGAGTGGCGCCTCCCCAGAGGAAAAGATACGGCTCCTGTGGCTAGAACTAAAACCCTATTTTAAGTGTGAAATCCCAACGGTAATAGAGACAAACAGCGATATGAAGATAGCCTTTGAAGAGACAAATTACGTCTATTGGGAACCCCTTGACCCGCAGAGACCCTATGAAAGCCTCGCCAGAAAGCTCATCTCCAATCACTACAACGGTCCCCTGGACCGCAGGATAGCGGTATTAAAGACACTGGTAAAAAAATACGACATAGACGGCGCGATAATCTTCTCCCACTGGGGCTGTCGCAGGAATAATGCCGCAGTACCAGTGATAAAGCGGGAGTTAAACCTGGAGGGCATCCCCGTTATGAACCTGGACGGGGACTGCGTGGATGACCAGAATTTTACCTCCGGACAGCTAAAGACACGCCTTGAGGGCTTCATGGAGATGCTCAGGTGCGGCGGCCACTCCCAATCCGCCTCAAGCGGACGGCTACTGACCACCCCATGAGCAAGAGAAAGACCTCTCCCACACCACGGACCCAGGCACCTCCCTACAAGGGCAAGCCCCCCCGAACGAGGTAGACATAGGGGTGGGGCTTGGGACTAATTAAAAGACCTCCACCCCAGGCGGATTACCTATGCCTGTATGCAATACAAAAGATTAACCGCCTTCCTTCAGTAACTCCTTAATCCTCGTCTCAAAGGCCGTCTTGCCTGCCTCAGAAAAGCCCGTCTCTTCGTGCCTCTGTGTCCCCTTCTTGTCTATAAAGACGTGGTGAGGGATGTACTGGATACCGTACTTCTCCAGAAGGTCTAACTCTGCCATAAAGATAGGATACTTTATCCCTGCCTTTTTTGAAAAGGCCGTTACGGCCTCTACATTTTTTCCCTCTGTAGAAAGGGCAATTATTTCAAAACCCTGGCCTTTGTACGTCTCATACATCTGGTTTAGGAAGGGCACCGCCCTCCGGCAGGAGGGTCAGAAAGTAGCCCAGAAGTCCAGGACCACTACCTTTCCCTTACTGGCCGCCAGCAGGCCACTAAACTCCTTTGCGCCGATGGTCTTAATTTCCTGCCCTTCGGCCAGGGGTACCAGGGAAACCAAGAAAAAAAGGGCTGGAACGCAAAGGGCCAAACGTAGGTTACGCATCTGGATGTCTCCTCTCTTTGTAGCGTGCGACCTTGTGTCGCACGAGTCAACATGCCAGGCAAGCTGGCACGCTACACCTTAGGCCACCTCTACAGGCTTCGCCCTGGTGAAAAGGACCTTACCGTCTTTACACTTGATGATAACCTCAGAGCCATCGGGGAATCTCCCCTCCAGTATCTCCAGGGCCAGGGGATTTTCAATGTACTGCTGTATGGTACGCTTCAAGGGCCTGGCACCGTAGGTGGGGTCATAGCCCTTTTCCACCAGCATCTCTTTCACTTCTCCCCCAAGGGCGAGCCTGACGTTATGCTCTGCCAGGCGTTTCCTCAGACTGCGGAGTTGTATCTCCACTATCTGTTTAATCTCCTCCTTGCCGAGACGGTTGAAGACGATTACCTCATCTATACGGTTTAGAAACTCCGGGCGGAAGGTCTTTCTGAGGGACTCCATGATGTGCTCCTTGAGTTCCTCCTTTTTACCTTTACCGCCGAGTTCTTCAACCCAATGGGTGCCAACGTTGGAGGTCATTACTATGATGGTATTCTTGAAATCCACGGTACGGCCATGGCCATCGGTAAGCCGCCCGTCGTCTAACACCTGTAACAGTATGTTGAAGACGTCCCTGTGGGCCTTTTCTATCTCGTCAAAGAGTACCACGGAATAGGGCCTCCGCCTCACCGCCTCCGTAAGCCTGCCGCCTTCCTCATAGCCGACATAGCCTGGGGGTGCCCCGATGAGCCTTGCCACGGAGTGTTGCTCCATGTACTCAGACATGTCCACCCTCACCATGGCATTCTCGTCGTCAAAGAGGAACTCTGCCAGTGCTCGGCACAGTTCTGTCTTACCAACCCCCGTAGGCCCAAGGAATATGAAGGAGCCCACGGGCCTCTTGGGGTCCTGGAGCCCTGCCCTGGCCCTCCTTACGGCGTCCGAAACGGCCCTGACGGCCTCCTCCTGTCCCACCACCCTCTCCTTGAGTCGGTCTTCCATCTCTAGTAGCTTCTGTTTCTCCCCCTCCAGGAGTTTGGATACCGGAATTCGTGTCCATCTGGCGACCACCTCTGCAACGTCGTCGGCATCTACCTCCTCTTTCAGGAGACACCTGCCCTTCTGATACTCGTCCATCCTGGTCTGTTTTTGTCTTAACTGGTCCTCGTACTCCCTCAGGCGTCCGTAGCGGATTTCTGCCACCTTCTCCAGGTTGCCCGTCCTCAGGGCCGCCTGTTCCTCCAGCCTGGCTTGGTCTATCCTGGCCTTGAGGCTCTGGACGTCTTTTATGAGACCCTTCTCCTTCTCCCACTGGGCCTTCAGGCCGCAGAGTTCCTCCCTGTATTCGGCCAGTTGCCGCTCCAGTTTTTCCATCCTCTGTTTAGACTCAGGGTCTCTCTCCTTCTTCAGGGCCTCCCTCTCTATCTCTAACTGCATAATCTTTCTCTGTATCTCGTCCAGTTCCGAGGGCATGCTGTCAATCTCAATCCTGAGCTTGCTGGCTGACTCGTCAATGAGGTCTATGGCCTTATCCGGCAGGAAGCGGTCAGTAATATAACGGTTAGAGAGGGTGGCCGCGGCCACCAGGGCAGAGTCCTTTATCCTCACCCCATGGTGCACCTCGTAGCGTTCTTTCAGGCCCCGGAGGATGGCTATGGTGTCCTCCACGGTAGGCTGTGTGACGTAGACAGGCTGGAACCGCCTCTCCAGGGCGGCGTCCTTTTCTACATGCTTCCGGTATTCATCCAGGGTAGTGGCTCCCACGCATCGGAGCTCTCCCCTGGCCAGGGCAGGTTTAAGGAGGTTAGAGGCATCTATGGCCCCCTCTGCCGCCCCTGCCCCTACCACCGTGTGTAGCTCATCTATAAAGAGGATTACGCCCCCCTCGGCCTCCTCTATCTCCCTCAGCACCGCCTTGAGGCGGTCCTCAAACTCCCCCCTAAACTTGGTGCCTGCCAGGAGGGCGCCCATGTCCAGGGCCATGACCCTCTTGTCCTTTAGCCCCTCGGGGACGTCGCCGTTGACTATCCTCTGGGCCAGACCTTCTACTATGGCGGTCTTTCCTACTCCGGGGTCGCCTATGAGGACGGGGTTATTCTTTGTCCTACGGGAGAGGACCTGGACGACCCTCCGTATCTCCTCGTCCCTGCCGATTACCGGGTCTAGCTTCCCTTTCCTGGCCAGCTCCACCAGGTCCCGGCTGTAACGGGCCAGGGCCTGGTACTTATTCTCAGGGTTGGGGTCTGTTACCCTCTGGGTACCACGGATGCCCTGGAGAGCACGAAGCACCTCGTCTTTTTTCACTCCCGCCCCTGAGAGTATCCTGCCTGCAGGGCTGTCAGACTCCTCTACCATGGCAAGAAGGAGGTGCTCGGTGCTGAGGTATTCGTCTTTTAGTCTCAGGGCCTCGTTCCAGGCCACGTTGAGGAGGTCGTTAAGTTCGGGGCTGACGTACATCTGGCCAAAAGCAGACCCACCACTCACCTTCGGTAAGCGGTCTATGGCTTCAAGACACTTAGCAAGGATGGCCTGGCGGTTGACCCCCAGCTTATCCAGTATTGGCCCCACGACCCCTTGTTCCTGCTGGAGGAGGGCGGCAAGGAGGTGTGTAGACTCTACTCCGCCTGAGGCGGATTGGCCATTCTGCTGGGCCAGCTGGTGGGCCTCCTGGAGGGACTCCTGGGCCTTGATGGTGAGTTTATCCAGACGCATTGTTTATATCCACAAATGCAAGTTCTAAGGACATTATATCACGAGTGTTTAGAAGTATTCCTTCCACTTTTTCTTCCATGAGGCTTTTCCAAGTCCCGTTTTTAAAAGCATACGCTTCTACTATGTATATATCCTTTTCAGAGCTAGAAAGTAAATCATGCTCCGAGGGAATATATTTTATTTGGCCCGAATATACGTCTCCATTCTTTAATTTAATCCTGGCGAAAGCTATCTTATTATGTGGGAGTGTGCGAACCCATAAAGGAAGCAAGGAACTGGTTTCTTTGCTCCACGCATAGTATTTTACAAGGAAAAACTGACCATATAATTTGCCTGTTACTATAGCTAAAGTACAGTAAATGAATACTGCCAGAGGTTGTAACTCTATTGTCCAGGGTAGGTGTCCTAATTTAAAGAAGAAATATAAGCAAGCCGTTATAACTAGGAAGGAATGAATTAATACGCTGCGATAAATACTATAAATGGTTCTTTCAAAAGTGGTGGACGGCTTTAGCGGAAATTTCCTTCTTAATTCTTCTTCTGCCAGGAAGCCCGGAATGATGAATAATATAGTTAAAAGTAACTTTGGCAGACCAACAGCATCAAGAAGATTGGGGAGGTCCGTATTCAAAGTTTCGATTGCCTAACCTCAAAGGTCTACAATCATTTTTTCTTGGAATCAGACTTTTTAGAGTTGTCCTGGATACCTACGAATGGGTTCTTTTCTCCCTTCTTCGTAGGCAGTTCAATGGTGAGCTGCTCATGCCTCTTAATATCAGATTTGGTATCTGATTTAATAACCCTTACTATTTCTTCTTTTTTTCCATTCATGTTAACCCTCCTGACAAGTATTCATTTTGTTTTTATTCCTTCACCTCATAATCAGCATCAATGACGTCCCCCTCGCCAGGGGTGGCCCCACCACCCTTACCGCCTTTGACCTTTTCTGCCCCCGGGCCACCGGTTGGGCCTGTCCCTGCGGCCTTCGCCCTGGAGGCGGCCTCATACATGGCCTGGGCCAGCTTGTGAGAGGCCGTGGTGAGCTCTTCAATGGCCTTCTTTAGCTCGCCAATATTGTCACTCTCCTTGAGGGATTTAAGCCTGTCCACGGCCCTGATGACGGCCTCTCTGTCGGACTGGCTAATCTTGTCTCCGTACTCTTTAAGGGTCTTTTCCGTGGTATATATGAGCTGGTCTGCCTGGTTCCTGGTCTCGGCTAGCTCCCTCTTCTTCTTGTCTTCCTCGCCGAACCTCTCTGCATCCTTGCTCATCTTCTCCACCTCTTCTTTTGACAGGCCGGAGGAAGAGGTGATGGTAATCTTTTGCTCTTTTCCCGTACCGAGGTCTTTGGCATTGGCGTTCAGGATGCCATTGGCGTCTATATCAAAGGCGACCTCTATCTGCGGTATGCCTCTAGGGGCCGGGGGGATGCCCATCAGCTGGAAACGGCCCAGGGTACGGTTATCCCTGGCCATGGGCCTCTCTCCCTGGAGGACGTGGATGTCTACGGCCGTCTGGCTGTCGGCGGCCGTGGAGAATACCTCTTTTTTACCGGTAGGTATGGTGGTGTTCCTTGGTATAAGCACGGTCATGACCCCGCCCAGGGTCTCTACGCCGAGGGAGAGCGGAGTAACGTCCAGCAAGAGGATGTCCCTGACCTCTCCGCTTAAGACGGCGGCCTGGATAGCCGCCCCTACGGCTACCACCTCGTCAGGGTTAACTCCCTTACAAGGCTCTCTTTTAAAGAGGCCTTTTACGAGCTGCTGTACCCTGGGCATACGGATCATTCCCCCGACCAGTACCACCTCGTCTATTTTATCCGGTGGGAGTTTTGCATCGGACAGGGCTGTCTCGCAGGGTCTGACGCACCTCTGGACCAGGTGTTCTACCAGTTGTTCTAGTTTGGCCCTAGTGATGGTCATGGTCAGGTGCTTGGGCCCGGCCTGGTCAGCCGTGATGAAGGGGAGATTTACGTCGGTGCTCATGGTGTTAGAGAGTTCACACTTGGCCTTCTCTGCCGCCTCTCTTAGCCTTTGGTGGGCCACCGCGTCTTTCCTGAGGTCTATGCCCGTCTCTTTCTTGAATTCCTCGGCCATATAATCTGTCAATACCTTATCAAAATCATCTCCGCCCAGGTGGGTATCTCCATTGGTAGAGAGTACCTGGAATACCCCCTCGCCCACTTCCAGGATAGATATATCAAAGGTGCCGCCCCCCAGGTCAAAGACCGCAATCCTCCCGGTCTTCTTTTTGTCCAGCCCGTAGGCAAGACAGGAGGCCGTGGGCTCATTTATTATCCTAACCACTTCCATCCCGGCAATGGTGCCAGCGTCCTTGGTGGCCTGTCGCTGGCTATCATTAAAATAGGCCGGTACGGTAATCACGGCCTTCTTGATGGGGTTCCCCAGGTAGTCTTCGGCCGACTTTTTCAGGTCCTGCAGTACCATGGCGGAGATTTCTGGCGGGGTAAAGCGTTTATCCCTTATTTCTACCTGTACGGGCTCTTCTGGCGCCCCTACTATCTTGAAGGGGACTAGCTTTTCCTCTTCAGCCACCTCGCTGTGGCGCCTCCCCATGAACCGCTTTATTGAGTAAACGGTATTTCTGGGGTTGATAATGGACTGCCTCCTGGCCAGTTGCCCGACCAGCCGATCCCCCTTATCGGTAAAGCCAACGCAAGAGGGGGTTAGCCTGCTGCCCTGGGAGTTCACTATGACCGTAGGCTGATCCCCTTCCATAACGGCTACCACTGAGTTTGTAGTACCCAGGTCTATACCGATAATCTTTTCTTTTGCAGCCATTCCTAATTTCTCCTTAAAGACTTAACCCTTTCACCAAAAACTATTACATATCCTCTAAAACGTGTATTATATCAGAATTGCCTGGATTTTCAATAAGTAGGGGCATCCGCCTGAGGCGGACAACGTGCCCCTACAACTACTCAGAGGGAGATTACCTGCCGCATCTCGTAGAGACCTGGGGGCTTGCCTGCCAGGAACTTGGCGGCCCTTAGGGCCCCAAGGGCGAAGGTGTCCCTACTGTGGGCAGAGTGGACGAGTTCTATTGTCTCCCCCAGCGTGCCGAAGATGACCTTGTGGTCGCCCACGGTATCTCCCACCCTGAGGGCGTGGAGGCCAATCTGGCCCTTGGGGCGTTCACCCGTAATACCCTGGCGGCCATAAACGGCCGCCTCCTTCAGCTCACGGCCCGTGGCCTTACATATCTCCTGGGCCAGCTTCAGGGCGGTCCCGCTAGGGGCGTCCTTTTTAAACCGGTGGTGGACCTCTACGATTTCTATATCGTAGTCCTCCCCGAGGGCCCTGGCTATCTGGGCCGCCGTCTGAAAGAGGAGGTTCACTCCCAGGCTCATGTTGGGGGATATGAGGCAGGGGATGCGTTGAGAGGACTTTTTGATACTGGCAAGCTGTTCTTCCGTATGGCCCGTGGTGCCTACGACTAATGCTATGCCTTTGGAGGCACAAAGGGCGGCCTTCGCTACCGAGGAACTGGGTTCTGAAAAGTCTATAAGGACGTCCGCCTTACCGTTGAGGGTATCCGTAACCTTAACACCCAGATCCCCCTCCCCCGCCAATGAACCCACGTCTTTGCCCAGGAGCGGATGCCCCTCTCTTTCCAGGGCCGCAACCAGCTCAAGCCCTTTGTCTTTACATACAAGGGAGGCTATCTTTGAGCCCATCCGGCCGCAGGCCCCGTTGACTGCGACCCTTATCATGCCTTCTTCTCTTTTTTGGTGCCAGGTCCGCCTGAGGCGGATACCGCCTTCCATTTCCTAAACTTCTGGCTGGCCTTCTGGAGGAACTCCATCTCCTTCCCGGTAAGGTTCTCCAATCCTACTCTATTCACCTTGTCCAGGAGGGAATCCACCCGGCGGCGTATCTCCTCTCCCTCCCTAAGTTCCCTCGCCCTCTGTTTGGCCTGCCATAGGGACACTAAATCCCAGACCTTCGGCTCGTATCTGACAAACAGGAAACCATAAAGAAGCCCTCCCAGATGTGCATAGTAGGCGACACCCCCTCCGATGGGGAGGAGGCAGTTCAGGGCGGTCAGCCCGGCAAAGAGCATTACCAGGTGTTTGGCCTTTATAGGGAATATGAACAGTATGATAGTAACGTTGGGGAAGAGCATGGCAAAGGCGACCTCCACGGCAAAGATAGCCCCGGAGGCCCCGAGGATGGCCGTCTGGGGTAGGAGGAAGGCCGAAAGGAGGGCGGCAAAGACCCCGGCCGTAAAGTACAGGGTGAGGAACTTCTTGGTGCCCATGGCCCTCTCTACGTCCGCCCCAAACATCCATAGGGCGAACATGTTTATTATCAGGTGCCAGGGGTCGTAAATGCTGTGGAGGAAGGTATAGCTAAAAAATTGCCATAACCAGAGATTTCCCAGGGCGTCTGGGGGGTAAAACCAGAAAAGCTTGGTAAAAGGGTCCTGAGTCCATACCCTCACCCCTTCCCCAAGTCCCGGAACACCCCAACGTGAACTTATGGTAGAGAAAAGGAGTTCAAGGATAAAGACCCCAACGTTAGCAATAATAAGGACTTTTATTGTCCTTGTCCATTTGCTCCCGAAGGACATGCCAAACTCTGGGGTATACCACTCGCTCATCCTGTCCCCTTTAGCTGAGTAGATAGCAAACAGTAGGCAGGAAGACCGTTATCCCTGCAGACCGTCTACCTGGACACAAAGCCACACTATACTTCTTTCAGCCTAAAAGTCAAGGTGGGAGAGAGGGGTAAGTTTTCAAAATTGTGTGGAATCTTGGTCTAGGGGGGTCTCGGATGTAGCCGCAACCTTTAGGTTGCGTTATCTTACGTAACCACCTTCGCAGGCTAAGGCCTGTGGCTACAGGTTCGCTCCGTCTAAGGCGAATCCGAACTCGCTTCCCAAGTTCAAGGACTTCCTTCCTTGACAGCCCAGTCTAAGGGGAGTAGAATCCTGGTTTTGGCGGTGGGACTCTATAGCGACAGGGTCACCCCCAACGAGGAATACTGGTGAGAATACTCTTATTATCCATGCCTGACATGGTGCCCCAGCTAAAATCCTGGCAGGCGCCCAACCTGGCCCTTTCTACCATTACAGGTAACGTCCTGACCACACAGCCGGACCACGAGGTCTACGTGGCAGACCTGATTTTGGTAAGGGACAGGTTAGTAGATAACGTCCAGGCACTCCTGAAGGGCTTTAAGCCCAACCTGGTGGCCCTCACTGCCATGAGCTTCCAGTTCAACACGGCCAGGCGGATTGCCTCCTACATAAAGTTCCTTGATAAGGACATAAAGACCGTGCTGGGGGGGTATCACGCCACCCTCATGTACGACGAAATAACACAGGACGGCGGTGGTAAGACCACTCCCGCCGCAGACCCCTTTGATTTTATTCTGCGCGGGGAGGGCGACCACAGCTTTGGCGAACTCCTCCAGGGTCTGGAGGGTAAACGCCCATTAGAAACCATCCGTGGGCTGTCCTTCAAGGTGGCGGCCGCCTCAGGTGAACGCTGGGTGCATAATACCCCAAGACCCCTTGAAGACCTGACAAAGATTGCCCTTCCCAACCGTACCAACAGGCTATTTAAAGGTTATGCCTTTGGACTGCACAGCCTGGACATCATTGAGACCTCCAGGGGCTGTACCATGCCCTGCAATTTTTGCAGTATGAGTCACATGTATGGACAGACCTTCCGCACCTATCCCCTGGAGAGAGTAATGGCCGACATTGCCAACGCAAAAAAACGGGGGGCAAGATATCTGGCCATTTCTGATGATAATATATGCCTGGATTTAAAACGCCTGGAGGCGTTGTGCGATGCCATCATCGGCGCGGGCCACAATGATATCTCTTACGTGGTACAGGCCAGTAGCGTGGGCATGTCCTCTTCAGAAACCCTGATAGAAAAGATGGCCAGGGCAGGCTTTGAGGTGGTATTCCTGGGGATTGAAAACGTCTCCGAAAGAAACCTGAAACTAATGAAAAAGGGAAACATAGTGGAGAGGACAAAGAGGGCCGTAGAACTCCTCCACAAGTACGATATCCTCATCGTCGGCGGGATGATTATAGGCCACCCCGAAGACCGTGAGGAAGACATCGCCCAGAACTACGAGTTCTTTGACAAGATGGACGTTGATTTTTATAGCGACCAGATTATCACCCCTTATCCCAAGACGGGCATGCGGGAGGAACTCCTCAAACAGGGCCTTATTTCTAACCCGTATGACTACAGCAAGTACAACGGCTTCTGGGCCAACGTCAGGACAAGATACCTGGATTCCCAGGAATTGCAGTTCGTCAAGTGGCTATACCGCCGAAAATACTCCACCTTCTATAAGACGACCCGGGCCTTTAAAAACCGCTTTCCCCTTGCCTGGCTACTCAGGGCCTTTGCCCTAAGGCCCTACTATCGCATCAAAGACCTATTTGCCCAGTGGGGCAAGTCTGAAAGGGAGGTATTCCTGAGGGAGATGGACGCATTTAGCCACCTCAATGACTTTCCGGAACTACCGGGAAAGACGTCCAACCCATCGGGGGTGGCCCAACCACCCGAAAATTCAGAGACACTCGTCAACCTCGGGGCAGGTCTAAAACCCGCCCCTACAATCAACATAAACTGATATGAAAATACTATTACTATCCATGCCCGACTCCACGCCCCTCTTTGACCTCAGGAGGTGGCGCGCCCCCAACCTGGCCATGGCCTCCCTGGCCGGCAATATCACGGGCCATCAGGTAGCCATTGCAGACCTCGTCCTGAGGAGGGAAAAAGTAAAGGAGGTCGTAGAGGAACTTATAAGGGACTATAACCCCGACGTCGTGGGCCTCAGCGCCATGAGCTTCCAATTCGCTACGGCCAGGAGGGTAGCTACCTTTATAAAGAGACTGAGAAAAGAGACAATAACAGTACTGGGGGGGTACCATGCCACCCTGCTCTTTGAAGAGATATGCACGTCGGAGGATTCCCGCCCCTTTGACTACATCTTAAGGGGCGAGGGAGAGCTGGCCTTCGGCGAGTTGCTGGAGGTACTGGAAGGGAAGAGGGGTCCGGATACGGTACTGGGCCTATCCTACCGTAAAGGGGACGGCTTCACACATAACCCCCGCAGACCACCGGAAGACCTGGAAAAGATAAAGATTCCAGACCGGACCAAAAGGCTCTGGGGCGGAAACCACTTCAACGGCTATGTCCTGGACATCATAGAATCCTCCAGGGGCTGTACCATGCCCTGCACCTTCTGCTGTATGGACAAGATGTACGGGAAGACCTTCCGTCCCTACAGCATCCCAAGGGTCATAGATGACATCGCCCACGCCAAGAAACAGGGACTGGGACACCTCATATTCTCAGACGACAACTTTGCCCTGGACATCAAGCGTTTTGAGACCCTGTGCGACGCCATCTATGAGGCAGGCCATAACGACATGCGATACATCATCCAGGCCAGCAGTACGGGCATAGCCTCCTCAGACACCCTGGTAGATAAAATGGCCCGGGCAGGCTTCAAGATTGTCTTCCTCGGCATTGAAAACATCTCCCCGGAAAACCTCAAGAGGTTAAAAAAGGGCAACATAGTAGAAAAGACCCGCCTGGCCGTAAAGAAACTCCATGACCGTAACATCATGATTGTGGGCGGGATTATCCTGGGCAATCCCGAGGATAAAGAGGAGGATATTGCCGGGAACTATCGCTTCCTCAAGGAACTAGACATTGACTTCTATGCCGACCAGATACTCACCCCTTACCCCAAGACCCCCGTCAGGGAGGAACTCCACCAGATGGGGCTCATAACCAACCTGAACGACTTCAGCCGGTATAACACCTTCTGGGCCAACGTAAAGACCAAATACCTGGACTCCTCCCAGATACAATTCCTCAGATGGAAGTACAACAGGCTCTATGCCGATAACATGCTGGCCACCAAGACCTTTATAAAGAACCACCCCTTCTGGTACTTCTGCACAGCCTATCTCTATAGACCTTACTGGAGACTCAAGGAATACCTCTCAGGGAACACCCGCCTCAGCGAAAGGGAGTGCTACCTGCGGGACGTCAAGAGGGCCGAGGACCTCAACTACTTCAAAGACCTGTGCCAGGAAGTGGCGTAGGAAGAAAGAATTCAGAACTCAGTAGTCAGAATCCAGAGTTTTGTATCCTTGATTCTGTATTCTGAATTCTGTATTCTATGGAAATAGTAGGGCTTAAATGACATGGAAACCAAGGCCACCGTAGCCATCACCCGTTGTCAGGAATACGACCCAAAGCAGGTCTACCAGGCCGTTAAGACCTCCCTTGAACAGGTAGACGGCATTCACAAATTACTAAGCAACGGGAAGAAAAAGGTACTCCTGAAGCCTAACCTGCTATCGGCCTCTCTAGGCCCTGAGCGGGCCGTAAACACCCACCCCGTGGTGGTGAGGGCCCTGGTGGACTTCTTCCAGAAGGAAGGTGGGGCAGAGGTCTATATAGGCGATTCTTGCGGTAGCCTGAGGAGCGGCTCTACCAACAAGGCCTTTAAGGTTACAAGGCTGGATGAGGTCGCCCAGGAAACTGGTGCCCACTGGATAAACTTTGACCAGGATAAGCACATAGAAATCAAAAAGACCAATGGGGCTACTTTGCCCACTTTCAAAATGGCTGGTATCGTAAAGGATGCAGACCTGGTAGTCTCTATCCCCAAACTGAAGACCCACGGCCTGACTAAATACACCGGGGCAATCAAGAATACCCTTGGGGTTATCCCTGCCAATGGAAAAAAGAACGTCCACGTCCAGGCCCCTAAGCCCAGCGTCTTCGCCAGGGCCCTGGTAGACATATATGAGGAAGTAAAACCCCATCTGACCGTAATGGATGCCATAGTGGGCATGGAGGGCAACGGCCCCAATGCAGGAGACCCCAGAAAGGTGGGCCTTATTATAGCCGGGAGAGACGGCGTGGCCCTGGACGTAGTAGCTTCTAAAATTATCGGCTACGAGCCCATGTCCATCCCCACCACGCAATACGCCTGGGAACGGGGCCTGGGCGTAGGGGAACTCAGCAAAATCAGGGTCCTCGGGGCAGAGATAAAGGAGGTAGCCATACCAGACTTTAAGCGCTCCTCCAGCTTCGCCCAGGACTTCGCCCTAAATTTCCTTCCGGGCGCAGTGTTTGCCAAGTTCTTTGACATATCCACAACTGCCACCTCCTCTGTGTGCGAATCCAATTGCACCCGCTGTTATGCCTGCGTCAAGAACTGCCCCGTCGGGGCCATGAGCACGGTGGAGGGCCGGGTGGTAGTGGATAAGGAAAAGTGCATCGGCTGTTACTGTTGTGACGAGGTCTGTGACTACAAGGCCATTGAAATGAAACGCTCCCCCATGGGCGAGGTATTCGTGGGCATCGCCAAATTCTTGCGGATAGAGAAGACTTAATCGCCCTTGTCACGAGTGGCCCTGGCCCTGTACCTTACGGCACGGGACTAACCACCTCACAATCCCTTTTAATCTGCCCCTCTAAAACCTTAACCTGAAGCACTGAAACGGTTCAAGAATCTAAAGGAGATAATATGCAATGGTATAAGATATTTATACCTGAGTTAAGAGAGCTCATTGAGACCCGCTCCTTAAAGGAGCTGGGGGAATTCCTTCGGAGATTCCACCCTGCCGATATCGTAGACATCCTCAGGGAGTTCCCTGCGACGGACAGGGTATTGGCCTTCCGGCTCCTGGACAAGGAAAAGATCGCCGGGGTCTTCTCCCTGCTGGAGCTAGAAGAACAAGAGGAGCTACTGAAACAATTCACGGAACAACGGGTCAAGGAGATCCTCCTGGAGATGGGCCCGGACGACAGGGCCCAGTTCCTGGAAGAACTCCCTGCCGACATGGTAAAGCGGCTCCTGGCCCTACTGCCCGCCCAGGAAAAAGAGGTTACTAACCTCATACTGAATTATCCCCCCGGCTCAGCGGGAAGGCTCATAACCACCGAATACGTAGCCCTCTCTCCGGAGATGACCGCCCAGGAGGCCATTGACCAGGTACGCAGGACGGGCCTTGACAAGGAGACCGTTTACGTCTGCTACGTGGTGGATAAGACCCACAAACTCGTAGGCGTCTGCTCCCTCAGGGACATCATCCTCGCCCCGCCCTCCAAGAAGATTGGAGAAATAATGAACCCCATGGTCTACCACGTGAAGACCACAGATGACCAGGAACTCGCCGCCCAGGTCATACAGAAGTACGACATCCTGGCCGTCCCGGTGGTGGACCAGGAAGGCAGGCTGGTGGGTATTGTCACGGTAGACGACGTCCTGGACGTGGTACAGGCAGAGGTCTCGGAGGACATGCAAAAGATGGCCGCCGTGGCCCGGCCAGAGGAAGGGTATTTTGCCCTCAGCTTCTCCCAGAGCGTCCCCAAGAGGGTTACGTGGCTCGTCATCCTCCTGGTAATCCAGACCTTCACGGGGAACATAATCCATCTATTTGAAGACACCCTGAATTCCATGATGATACTAACCTACTTCATCCCCCTTGTAATTAGCGTGGGCGGCAATATTAGCGCCCAATCCTCCACCGTGGTTATCCGGGGCCTCGCCACGGGAGACCTCAGGTCCCCCTTCTGGTGGAACATACTCAAGAGAGAACTCTTCATGGGCGCACTTATGGGTATAATCCTGGGACTTATTGCCATAGCCAGGGTCATGCTCTGGGCCGACAACATTAAGATCGGGCTGGCCGTAGCCGCCAGTGTAATAGCAATCGCCTTCGTTGGGAACCTGTGGGGCGCCTTCGCCCCGCTCCTCTTCAGGCGACTCAGGATAGACCCCGCCGTTGCCTCCGCACCCCTGATGGCCACGGTAATGGACCTGACAGGACTATCTATCTACTTCGGCGTAGTGGTCTCTGTACTCCACTTTACTAGGGTAATGTAGGGGCGTATTGTGATACGCCCCTACAGGCAGATGAGCAGGGGTGCTTTAGAGACCAGGAAATGTGGGACTAAAAGTCATTGCGAGGGATGCAGTCCCGAAGCAATCTAGATTGCTTCGCTTTGCTCGCAATGACACCCCAAACCCCTTAATTCAAAAGCCGCGATCCCTTGAAACTCTGTGATATAATGTCCTACAAATGAACTACAGCCTTTTTGATGAGATTGAGCGTAAGGATACTGGGCCAGAGCCAGAGAGTGGAGTAGACTATGAGTATCTTAGCCACTCTGATAGACTAGAGGTACAAAAGATATGCTCACTTCTTGAGGATTGGTTTAGTAGGTATCCTAAAGAGGCACAAGATGAATTTCTTGAGCGCTTTAAGGGAGTAGAGCACGCTAAGGCATTTTTTGAACTTTATATCCATGAAATCTTATGCAAGCAAGGCTTCACTTGCCGAGTACATCCTGAAATAGAAGGGTGCAACACACATCCTGAATTTCTGGTCTCTGGCAAAGGACTAGATTTCTACGTAGAGGCAACCGTGCCAGAGTTGCCATGGGACGATGCACTTCATCACAGGTTGTGGAGTGAGTTTGTTGATAAACTCAACAAAATGTATTGTGAGTACTACCTTTCGGCACATTCTGCAGGCACGTTAAAAAGTAGACCCTCTTTGAAACAAATTAAAAACTGGCTAAAAACCAAACAG
Organism: Planctomycetota bacterium; assembly: GCA_016209685.1. Lineage (GTDB taxonomy): Bacteria > Planctomycetota > Brocadiia > Brocadiales > Bathyanammoxibiaceae > 2-12-FULL-52-36. Next base: position 70,190 of record JACQVQ010000001.1, read on the forward strand.
CCAGACGAAAACTCACGAGAGTTAGAGCTGGGTGGAGCATATATAAAAATAACTATCCTCGGCAAAAAAGAAACAACGACCGGGCGAACTGTTGGAGCTAGCGGATACAGTGGCTGGTGCCAAACTGCCAGCATGATACGCAATGTAATTCATAAAAAGGCAACCAAATATGGGAACTTGGAATATCCCTACCTCATTGCAATCAATGTAAATGCGCCACTTTCTGGGGTTTCTGCGGATACCGTGGCCAGTGCGTTTTTCGGAAATTTATGCGTCCGGATAAACCCAAAAACAGGAGAAAGCATCACGGGACGAGACCTTCGTACCGCCAAACTACTTTCCCCTAAAGGCGATCCCCAAAATACACGGGTCAGTGGTGTTATCATTCTTGAAAACCTAGTGCCCTGGAGCATTGCTCACGCCACCCCCATGTTGTGGCATAACCCCTTAGCTGACCCATTCCCATTCCCACCCGAACTCTGGCAACTGCCACAACAAATACCAAAAGAAGGAGTATACGCGGAGAAAGCGGGGGAAACTATATCAGACTTATTAGGCCTGCCCCTCCATTGGCCCAGGGGTTGACGAGCTACATCTTCTGTGTCGTCTTGGGTCTTACTTTCGCCCTTTTCCCTATGTATCTTTTCTGCTCTTCGTAACTCATACCCACAAACTCTTTGCTCAACTTGTCCCTGATTTTACGCATCGTCTTCATGGCGTCAAATTTCTTCTTAGTCTTCATAACTCACCACCTCCAAAGGGGACCTTATTTCCAGCAAGGGGTAGCCATACTTGAGGTTCACAGAGTTATATCCCCGTATCTTAGGTAGATTTACTATATGCCTGAAATTCCAGCTCACTAACACATCTATACGGCTTATCGTTGCAATTGCTATATGCTCGGCATCTACTAGTTTTCCCTTTTCTAGCACTCCCTCAAAGATATACTTTTGGGCGAGATGTGCAGCCTCTTTGGTAAATTCAACGTATTCTATGCTTTCCTCAGGTATTTCATCAAGTATTTTCTGAACTCCCAAAGGCGAATCTTTCAGCTCAAGTGCTGTCAAGTCTGATATTACTGCTATCATCTCTCCTCTTTCAAATTTTCTCATTAGTCTTCTTGAGATGTCTCTAAATTCTTCATCTAGACATCCACCGATTACAGAAGTATCTAAATAGACTCGTAGCTTCATTTGTTACGCTTCTGTATTTCTTTGCATGTGGCTATGCACCTCTCGCCCTACCCCCTCCTCCTCATCCTGTAGAAAAACTTTAACGGCACTTCGGAGAAGGGTAGGGTATCTCTCAGCCTATTGGCCAGATACCTCTCGTAATGCGCATCAAATAGTTCGGGATGGTTGACAAAGAATACAAAGGTGGGTGGGGCAACCTCTACCTGGGTAGCAAAATATATCTTCCCGTGCCTTCCCCCCTTGCTCGTGGGTGAGCGGGACGAAGAGGCCTCCTGCACAACCCTATTTAGTTCGGCGGTGGAGACCCTTGTCCTTGATTGTTCAAAAAGCTCCTCGGCCAGTCCGATGGTCTCCGCCACGTTCTCCCCGTTTTTGGCGCTCATAAAAGAGAGGGGGGCATAGGCAAGGCCAGGCAACTGGGCCCTGAGATACCTCTCAAACCCCCGCGGTTCGTGCCCCTCTGCGAGGTCCCACTTATTTATGACCAGGATGCATGGCTTGTACTCCTCGGCTATGTAGCCCCCCAGTTTCTTATCCACCTGGGACACCTCCTCCCTGGCGTCCAGGAGGAATAACACCACGTCCGCCCTCCTGATAGAGCCCATGGCCCTCTCCAGGCTGTAAAACTCCAGCGTCCCTTCCACCTTTCGCCGCTTCCTTGCCCCGGGCGTATCAATGGCCACAAAGACCTTCCCGTCCATATCAAAGCGGATGTCCACAGAGTCCCTGGTCGTCCCGGGTATCTCGCTCACTATCATCCTCTCCTCCCCGGCCAGGGTGTTTATCAGGGTAGATTTCCCCACGTTCCGCCGTCCTACGACCGCCAGCCTCATGTAGGGGCAGGGTAACCCTGCCCCTACTTCTGCCTTTGGCAGTAGGGCCGTAATCTCCTCCAGGAGCTGGGTCCGGCCTTCTCCCTGGAGGGCAGACACCGAAAGGGCCTCCCCAAAACCCAGTCTTTGAAACTCCCCCTTCTGGGGTTCAAGGGAGGGGCTGTCCACCTTATTGGCCACCAGGAGGACGGGTTTATGGACGTGGCGGAGCCTCTCCGCCACGAAGTTATCAAGGGGCGTAATCCCCTCACGGACGTCCACCACGAAGACTATCACGGCCGCCTTTTCAATGGCCAGCTCTATCTGGTGCTCCACCTGATGCCGTATCTCCTCCACATCCGTTATGCCCATCCCACCTGTATCCACCAGCTCAAAGCACTTACCGCCGTATTTGATTTCTGCAGACACCCTGTCCCTTGTAACGCCGCTGGTGGGGTCTACGACGGATATCCGCCTGCCCACCAGGCAATTAAAGAGGCTACTCTTCCCCACGTTGGGCCTGCCCACTATGGCTGCCTCCGGGAGGGTTTGCCCCGGCGAAACTTCACCGGGTACGGTATGCAGTCCTGTCTCCTTTTCTACCATGCCAGATTCCTCGCCACTATTATACTGGAGATTCGGAGATTTGGGATTGTAGATTTGTAGTTCTTGAAAATTCACTCTAAAAGAAACCCGTTTAGCCAATCTACAGTCTTTGGTATAATCATCTTTATTGGATTTTCAAAAATTTGCAATAAATACGCCCTTGCCAGGAATGTACTTTAATAGGCATGAAGAGTTGAGCGTTCAGGGCATTTTCAGATGTAGGGGCGACCCGCCCTACACCACAAGGGTGCAGGGCAAAGATATAGGATAAAGCCCTGTACCTGATTGGTACAGGGGCGGGTCGCCCCTATTGAGGGTTCAAGATGGGATTAGTAAAGCTAGCACTCAGGCTTCCTCATCTGATAGTTGTACTAATTGCAGCCATAGTTATTATAGGTTTGGTGGTTCTGTTTCGTACCCCGACGGATATCTTGCCCGTCTTTAAGACCCCGGCTGTACAAATCCTCACCCTTTACCCCGGTATGCCTGCCGAAATAGTGGAGCGGGATATTACTAATCGGCTTGAGAGATGGACTGGGCAGTCCAACGGTGTCTCCCGTCAGGAATCCAGGTCGTTGATAGGTGTCAGTATAGTTAAGGACTACTTCAGGCCAGATATAGACCCAAGTACGGCTATTTCCCAGGTTACCTCTTATGCCATATCCGACCTTTACTATCTCCCCCCAGGGACGCTTCCCCCGATGATTATGCCCTTTGACCCAACAGCCACCATTCCCCTATGTCTATTAAGTATAAGCAGCCCGACCCTTGATGAAACCCGGCTGTACGATATAGCCTACTTTGACCTCAGAAATCTACTACAGGGCATACCCGGCGTCATCGCCCCTGCCGTCTATGGAGGGAAGATTCGTAGAATACTTGTATATGTGGACAGGGACAAATTGGAGACCCGCGGCTTATCCCCCATGGATGTGGTTAGTGCCGTCCAGGCCTATAATGTATTCATTCCTACCGGCAACGCAAAGATAGGCGGATACGACTACATGATAAATGCCAATGCCATGGTAAAGGACGTTAAAGAAATTAACGACTTTCCTGTGAAAGTTGTTGACGGTGCTACCGTTTTTGTCAAGGACGTGGCCCGCGCAGAGGACTCCCATCAAATCCAGACCAATTCGGTGCGAATTGACGGCAGGAGACAGGTCTACATTCCAGTCTACCGTCAACCCGGAGCCAGCACAGTGCAGGTTGTAGAAGGGGTAAGGGAGGCACTTTCCGGGCTTTTGCTGAAACTCCCAAAGGGTATAAATCTTGACATCGTTATGGACCAGTCGGAGTTTGTTCGCAAGGCTATCTGGAGTCTGGAGGAGGAGGGTGCTTTGGGGGCATTACTTGCCTCTTTAGTTATACTCATCTTCCTGTTAAGTTTCAGATACACCTTCATCGTAGCCATGGGCCTTCCAGTTAAGATTATTGCCCCCTTTATAGTGCTTTATTTTACCGGCAACAGCCTTAATGTCATGACCCTGGGGGGCATAGCCCTAGCCATAGGGATAATGATTGACCATGCGGTGGTGGTGGTAGAGAATACAGCCCGCCATATTGCTATGGGTAAACCAAGAAACCAGGCGGCAGTGGAAGCGGCTGAAGAGGTATCCATGCCCAACCTGGTCTCCACCCTTACCCTGATGATGGTCTTTTTCCCTGTAATATTTCTTGCTGGAATGGGAAAGTTCCTCTTTACTCCCCTGGCCCTGGCAGTCGTTGCCGCTGTAGGCCTTTCCTACCTTATATCCATGACGTATATCCCGCTTATTTGTGCCCACTTTATTCCAGAAATAAAGGCAAACTTAGTGCAGGAAGAGGGGGCGAAAAAGGTTCGGTGTCTCTACCTAAGAAACTTAGGCCGCCGCGTGGTTAGAAAGTTTGGCTACCTTTACGATGTTTATATAAGCATATTGAGGTGGGCATTGAGGCGCAGGGCGGTGGTCCTTGGAGGTGTCTTTGGTGCCTTTGCGGCTTCCTTCTCCTTATATTTCCTTGTAATCGGTACGGAGCTTATGCCCGTGATGGATGTCGGCCAGTTTACAATATATCTCCGTGCGCCCTCAGGCACACGGCTGGAAAAGACGGAAGAAATCGTTGTTCAGGTGGAAGAGGCCATCAGGGGAGAGGTCCCTCCCTCAGACCTGAAGATGCTAATATCCAATACAGGCGTGCTTTATGACTGGCCTGCGGCCTACACACCTAACGCAGGCTCAGGAGATGCCTTTATAGAGGTTCAATTGACCCCGGAACGCCAGGAGTCTTCCATGAAGTACGTGGAACTCCTCAGGGACGTCTTGCCGGGACGTTTCCCGGGGGTGGAATTTGCCTTCAATACCGGGGGGCTAATGACCGCTGCTTTAAATTTTGGACTCCCTTCTCCTATTAATATCCAGGTAGAAGGGGTAAAAATGGAGGTGGCTTATGGAATAGCCAGGCAGATAAAGAAAATAGTGCAGGAGATTCCTGGTACGGCAGATGTACGGGTACAGCAACATCTGGATTACCCCATGATTGATATTGAGATTGACCGCATCAAGGCCGCATATCTTGGCCTGACGCAAAAGGATACAGTTACTAACATCGTAACTGCCCTAAATTCCAGTATAAATTTCTCCCCGGCCTTCTGGTTGGACCACGTTACTGGCAACCACTACTTTGTGGGCGCTCAGTATTTGGAGGAAGATATAAACTCCTTTGAAACCCTGGAGAACGTCCCCATCACTGGCAGTACACAAAAAAGCCCCGTCCTGCTCAAAAATATCGCAAAATTCAAACGCACTACGGCGCCGGTAGAGATAAATCATGTCAACATCAGAAGGGTATTTGACGTATATGCCAACGTCTCTGGCCGTGACGTAGGCTCTGTAGCAAGGGACATACAGAAAACGCTAGATAAACTTGAACTGTCTCCGGGCTATTCAGCACACATGAGGGGAGAGGTATCAAGCATGCAGGAGTCCTTTAAGAGTTTCGGGTTTGGAATGGTCCTGGCAGTGGTGCTAGTGTATCTTACGCTGGTAGCATTATTCAGGTCGTTCCTGGACCCCTTCATAATCTTACTGGCAGTCCCCTTGGGTATCATGGGGGTATTATGGATGCTTGCCCTCACAGGAACTACCCTCAATGTGCAGTCCTTCATGGGCACAATCATGATGATAGGAATAGTGGTCGGCAATAGCGTATTACTGGTGGAGTTTGCTAATCGTCTATGGAGAGAAGGGATGCCTGTAAGGGAGGCAATACTGCAGGCGGCAAGGATTAGACTCCGGCCAATAGTTATGACAACTCTCATTACCGTCCTTGCCCTTGCCCCTCTGGCAGTTACGTTCTGGACGGGGGTTTCGGCCAACCTACCCCTGGCCAGGGCGGTTATTGGTGGACTAATGGTTTCTACCCCGCTAACCCTCTTGGTAGTTCCTATCCTTTACACCCTGCTAAAGCGTGACAGAGGAGTAAAGAAATTTGAAAAGTAAAAGGGCCTCTTTAGGAATCGTCTACATCACTGTTATCCTTTCTATAGCATTCCAGCTCATTGGTCTGGGAGCTGGCGGAGAGGAAGAAATCTATGTGGAAGTAATAAAACCCAGGCGCGAGGATGTTTCTCGTAAGATTGCCTTGCCTGGAAGCGTCGTGCCCTTTGAAAAGGCCGACCTGTTTGCCCAGGTAGCCGGCTACATCAAATGGATTAAGGTAGATATAGGAGATTGGGCAAAAAAAGACGACGTACTGGCCTTTATATGCGTGCCAGAACTTGAGGCAGAATACAACCAGCTTAAGGCTGAACTGGCAAGTCGCCAGGCGGAGTATGAACTTCAGCAGCTCATTTATGAGATGAAAAAGAACCTCAGGAAAGAGGATGCCGCGACAATGGAGGATTTGGAGATAGCCAGATATAAAATGGAGGCCGCAAAGGCCGTAGTAGAGCTTGCTCAGGCCAAGTTGGAAAAAGTGACTGCCCTCCTGAGCTATAGGGAAATCAAGGCACCCTTTAATGGCGTAATTGCTCGACGTTTTCTGGACACCGGCGCTCTGGTCCAGCACGCCACCACCACTGCCAATCCATCTCCTATTGTGACCGTAATGTACGTGGATACGGTACGGATATTAGTAGACATACCAGAACCTGACGTGCCTTTTATAAAGGCAGGGCTTCCTGCTAGCATATCTATAGATACCTTGCCAGGTAAGACATTTGCGGGGGAAATTAGCAGATTCGCTTCTTCCTTAAATCTGGCCACCCGTACCATGAGAACCGCAATAGATATCCCCAACCCAGACCGCGCCTTGCTGCCGGGGATGTATGGGTATGTCTCCCTGGAACTGAGCAAGCACAGAAATGCAATCACCGTACCAGCAGAATGCCTCGTAATAGAGAACTACAAGAGGTTCCTTTACATCGTAGAGAATGGCATAGTAAAGAAAGTTGCTGTAGAAACAGGCATAGATACAGGCATCCACGTGGAAATCACCCAGGGCCTTAAAGGAAATGAAGATATTATCTTGAGAGGAAAGGCCGCTGTCTCAGAAGGCTCAAGGGTAAGGATTTATAGAGGGACATAAAATGCATATAGAAGGAGAAAGCCTGCTGTTCAATTCGCTCCTCAACCTAAAATTCTTCTCCGTGGCCTCAACCCTGATATGCCTTAGCGGCTGTGTTCTATTTGAGGAAGCCTCTAACCATAATTATCAACATAAAAAAGTAGCTAGCGCCTTATACGGTCCTGAACAAAGACCGGCTCCCCACCCCAAGTGGGAGCCCACTCAGCCAGTATCAGAACCCTTGAAGCCCGTAGGGCTAAGGTTAATCGGTACCGAACAATTGCCAATAGATTTGTCTACAACCATCCGCCTGGCTTCAACAGAAAACCTTGACATTGCCTTCGCGAAGGCCAGGATAGAGGAGACAAAAGGAGAAAGCGATGCGGCAAAACTAAATCTATTGCCTACTTTATCCGGTCACCAGCTGTACCGTCACACCACTGGAACCCTTCAGGGCACCTTCGGGAACCTGGAAAGTCCAACCTTTGATACGGTGAATCCTGAAGGGGTTTTTAGACTTTCCCTGAACCCCGGGCAGGCCATGTTTGAGGCCCTTGCCGCCCATAGAAACTTTCAAGCCACAACTTTTGCCGCAGACAGGGTAGCCCAAAACACCTTGCTTTCTTCAATCCAACAATACTTTGACTTACTTAAGGCTATGAGTGGGATTAACATAGCAGAACAGGCCGTTACTGAATCCAAAGAGTTCCTGCGGGTAACCGAGATCCGTGAAAAACAAGGCACTGTCCTTAAGGTAGAGGTCTTTCGTACCCAGGCCAAGCTCCAGGCAGAAAAACAGGCACTTCTTTCAGCTCAAAATGAATTCCGTCAGGCCTCCATAAGGCTCGCAATCACATTAAACCTTGACCCAAAAATCACCTTGTTTCCTACAGACACTGCTGTGCGGCAGCTAAATCTAGCTAACCCTTCCCTGCCCCTCCATCAGCTACTTGACATTGCACTGGCTAAACGCCCGGAAGTAGAGGAATCCTATCAGCGTATGGCTTCTGCAACTGCAGCAAAAAAGGCAGCCGTGTGGAATGCCCTCGGTCCAGAGGTCGCTTTAGAAGGCACCTTCGGGGGAATAGGTAAAACCTTTGGCAATGTAGACGAGCGAACCAGCGTTAGTGGCTTTGTGGGATGGACACTCTCTGGCTCTGCTTTTGGCAGGATAAAATCTGCCTCAGCTCGGATCTCAGAGAGCCAGATTACACAGGAAATATTACAGAATATTATAGAGTCAGAAGTTATTAAGGCTTATGAAGAGATACTACTAACTCAGGAACAGATTGAAACGGCGAAAAAAGGACTGGCCGCCGCAGAGAAATCATTTGAGCTAAGCCAGACCAACCTCAAGCTGGGTACCGGCATTACCCTGGAAGTCCTGCAGGCCCTGGAGGCAGTTACAGACGCACGGACAAGGCTGGTAGAGGCAATCGTGGAATATAATAAGGCCCAGGTCAGGTTGCTTAATGCCCTGGGTGAACTTTCTGCTGACACAATAATCAGCACCTTAAATCTATAGCATGATTTGAACGTCTTGCAATAAAAGTGCCCCTGCAAGGAATTAACTCTCGGAAGACTTGAGGCAATAACGTGCAAGAGTCCCATTTTTATAAAAAGGGTATTTGTAGAACTTCTAAATGGTAGTCTCGTAGTAGGTTTGTGTGAAAGGAGATTGTCATGACTGAAATAAAGGTATTCACTGCTGCAGGCTGCGGCAATTGCATGCAGGTTAAGAATTATCTCAAAAAGGCTGGCATAGAATTCATTGAATGCAACGTGGTAGAGAGTAAGGAGGCAGCAGAGGAACTGAAGAAACTAGGTTACACCTCTGTTCCTGTCACTGTGTGCAGAGATAAAACTATTCTTGGATTCGACCGTGCCAAGCTAGATAAACTAATTGCCTGCTGAGTCCACCTGTCAATGACTAGAGAGAATTTCCGTGGGCGAATACCTCATGTAAGTTCGGAGTATCACCATGCTCATTATAAGTATTAAGACTTACGCCTTGGCAGAGCAAACACTCATGTTTGGTTGTTCAAATGATTGAGGCGAAAAGTGGCAATGGTCGGTTTGTACACAAACTCTGGCATGTTCTAATCCAAAGAGTTCCAGATAGCTTTAATATCTTCATGCCTCTACACAGGGTTTTGGATATTACTTTACCTATAAACAATAAATTGCCTGTTTGGCCAGGGGATCTCGGAATTCTCGTGGAACCTAGTGCGAGAATAGTTGATGGGGCTCCGGCCAACCTATCCCGCATCGAGATGGGATCCCATACTGGTACCCACATCGATGCCCCATTTCATTTCGTGTTAAACGGCAGAACCGTCGACAAAATCCCCCTTGCTCTACTTATGGGTAAGGCAAGGGTCATAGAGGTCCCGGACGGTAAACAGGCAATAGACAGTACTATTGTAGAATCCATAGACCCCGGCTTAGAGCGGGTTTTGTTTAAGACTCAAAACTCAAAGAGATATAGCTCCAAATTTATCCAGGACTTTGTTGCCCTTACCCCTAATGGTGCATCGGCCTTAGTTGAAAAGGGTGCAAAGCTAGTGGGTATAGATTACCTTTCTATTGAGACCTATGGTTCAAAAGAGCATGAAACTCACCATATCCTCCTTCGTAGTGGGGTGGTTATTATAGAGGGGCTATCTCTTAAGAATATAGAACCCGGGGATTATGAGCTGATAGCTTTACCACTCAAGATCGAAGGTGGAGATGGCGCGCCTGCGAGGGTGGTTTTGAGGTCACTTTAAAAAAGGGTGAAGTGTGGAGATTAAGAAAGAGTTTGGTATTATAGGTTTAGGGCGGATGGGAGGGAACCTTGCCAGTCGGGCTCTTAAGAAAGGTATGCGGGTGGTAGGGTTTTGCAGGAAAGGGGCCTCTAAAGTTCTTATTGATGCCGGGATCGCCGAGGTAAGGCGTATTCAAGACTTCTCTACGACCCTCAATCCACCGCGCGCTATATTAATTTATATACCCGCCGGACCTGCTGTAGACTCAACCTTAGGCGAACTATCCTTATACCTGCAACCCGAAGATGTAATAGTGGACGGTGGGAACTCCTACTGGGGCGATTCCATTCGTAGATATCAAAAACTTATTGGGAAGGGGATTCACTTTGTAGATGTGGGCACAAGTGGAGGGGTAGAGGGGGCGATCCATGGGGCTTGCTTTATGGCTGGTGGAGATAGTGAGGGTATCGCAAGGGTGGAGCCGATTTTAAAAGAGCTGGCTATAGAAAACGGTCATATCTATGCTGGCCCACCAGGGACGGGGCACTTCACAAAGCTTGTCCATAACGGAATAGAGTTTGGAATGCTCCAGGCTATTGGTGAAGGGATTGCCCTTTTGGAACGTTACCCCCATCACAAACTGAATATCCTTGAAATACTTCGTTGTTGGCGCAATGGCTCCGTGATCCGCTCCTGGCTTGTAGAGTTGATGGAAGCGGCATATGAAACGGAAGTGGAGCTTAAGAACATACCTCCTTATGTGGAGGACACAGGTGAAGTGAATTGGCTTGTGGAGGACGCCATTAGGATGGAAATCCCTATACCAGTAATCGCCCAGTCTATAATGCAACTGTTTGTCTCCAGAGATGACAAAAAGGACTGGGCAAGGGCCATCGCTGTGATGAGACACCAGTTTGGCGGGCATCCCTATGGCCCATCCGATGTCATAAAGAAAGAACGAAAAGAGGGAAGGGTAGGTGGCTTTTATGAAGGCAGTGGCAGTATATCCACGGAAACAGGGCCCCGTACATCTGCGGGAAGTTAAAAAGCCTATCCCCACAAACGGAGAGGTAATTATAAGAGCTTTGGAGGTTGGGGTCTGTGGTACTGATAGGGAGATAGTGAATGGGTTGTATGGGGATGCTCCTTATGGCAGTGACTTTTTAATCCTCGGCCACGAAAGCCTAGGGATAGCAGAATCGGACGGAGTTGATGTAAAAAAAGGAGATATGGTGGTGGCTACTGTAAGGAGACCGTGTCCCGAACACTGTCTGAACTGTACGAGGGGTGAAATTGACATGTGTCTCACGGGGAATTATAGGGAGAAGGGAATAAAAGGACTTCATGGTTTTATGACAGAGTATTATACAGAGGACCCCAAGTATCTCGTAAGGGTGCCCCATGACCTAAGGCATGTGGCTATCCTCCTGGAGCCGCTGAGTGTTGTGGAAAAGGTTATAGAGCAGATATTCAAGATACAGAAGAGGCTTGCGTGGGAACCTAGAACTGCCCTTGTACTAGGGGCTGGCCCTATCGGACTCCTATCGACTTTTGTCTTGCGAGATATAGGCATCGCCACCTACACATTTGCAAGGTCACCGTCGGGAAGGCTAAACGATAGATTGCTTGAGGAGTCTGGTGCCCACTATCTAAGTGCTACCGATACCCCCCTTTCTTACATACCTTCAAAAGTAGGGCAAATAGATCTTATCGTTGAGGCCACAGGCAGTGCCTCCCTCCCCTTCGAAGCCATAGGTGTACTCGGTATAAACGGTATCATTGCACTTACAGGTATAGCAGGGCAGGGAAGGATTTTAGAGATAGATACGAGTTGCATTAATTTGAAGATAGTTCTGGAAAATAAGTTGGTTTTTGGCTCAGTAAACGCAAACAAGAGCCATTTTGAGACAGGAGTAAGACGCCTTAAATCCATTGAGGAAAGGTGGCCTGGGGTTCTGAGGAATATGATTACAAGGAGAGTTCCTATACAGAGGTCACAAGAAGCTTTAGAAAAAGGGGATAGTGATATGAAAGTAGTTATAGAGGTATAAGATGGCTCTTCCATTTGGCAAGCCCGGACTTCCATCTAATTGGTCACCGGCATCAAAACAGGGGATTGGCATCCTTCCTGACTATCCAGAACACTACCAGAGGATCGCAACCGCTTGTATGGGCCCATGCCGAGTACATAAAACTATTGAAGTCAAAGAAGGCCTGTATGGGTTGTGATATCATTCCCGAGGTTTATGAAAGATATGTAGTTCAAAAAAGGAGGATTGCCCTTTCGGCCTGGAAGAAAAA
>JACQVQ010000006.1 GCA_016209685.1 Planctomycetota bacterium
GATATGGTTACATCAACAGGGCTTGGGACCTTTTACAAAGACATCCCAGCCGGAACCTTCAAACCTGACGATACGTTCCTCTTCACCTTCTATTATCCGGAGACAGGAACGTGGGAAGGGATAGACTACAGTATTTCCATAGAATAAAATAGAGCAATTTGAGTTATAGAAATTTACCTGCCCTAAAGGGATAATTCCATTAAATTTTACAACTTGCAATATTTGGTAGGGTAAACATAATTCAGTATATTAGGGAGGGGCTGAAGTTACATGGGCTCGCGGAAAAGAGAAAAACTGTTACATAATCTACTAAGGAGACCCATCATGAACCTAAGATTCCTGTTTGTTACAGCTTTGTTTGCAAGTTTCTTTCTTCTCTTTACTCAGTCATGTGCCAAATATGAGGGAGAAAAGATTGTAACGGCACCTGCTCCAGTAGGGACACCCTCGGCAAATGGGAAGGCCGTATGGAATTACATCACAGAAGTCGCACCATACAAGCAATACCAGTTCTGGCCAGGCAAGACAGCATTATATAAAGGCACAATGCCTCATGGGGCACTCCTAACCCTTTACGTAGACAACAAGGCCCTGAAGGCCGTGAATGAGAAATTGGGGGTCATGCCCAACGGCGCCATGCTGGTAAAGGAAAATTACATGCCAGATCAAATGCTTGGAGCTATTACTGTGATGTACAAGGTGGCAGGCTACAACCCAGAGGCCGGCAACTGGTTCTGGGCCAAATATTCTCCAACGGGTGAAATAATGGCGGAAGGCAAGGCCCCCATGTGCATCGAATGCCACGAAACGAAAAAGGCTAACGATTACCTAATGACTGGAGACATAAAATGATTTGTGTTGAATTCAAGCGGGGAGCCAACATTTCTGTTGCATCAGGTTCGTGCGAAAAACGCCTGAGACTCTTTTTTTCTGGGCAACTGGCCCTGTACTTTACCAGGTACTGGACAGGCCTAGAAAGGAGGGTGTGGTGAATGGACTATTAAATATCACGCTAACTACCAGAAAAAGGACAAGGTTCCAGAGAAAGAAAAGGAGCTGCCTGATGTGTGGTAAGAGTTTTAATAGCGTGGGTCCCCATAACCGTAGGTGTACCAGATGTAATTACCTCCTGGACCATGCAAAGGCGGGTACCTATTATGAACCCTTTACTTACCCAGTGGGGCGTCACCAGTTCCTGGATATGCTGGATACCTTACAAAAAGGAGGACAACGCCATGGGGTGGAATAAGAAAAGAACCCTATATCTGCAGACGAATGCAATAATAAGGGCCAGAAACCGAAAGGAAACCATTGCATTGGCCTCCGAAATCGCACTGGAAATAGGCACGGTTTTGCTAGGCATAGCTACCATATGGCTCCTCTCCGCACAGGCATTACAGGCATTCTTACAGGACACGGCACATTGAATCCACAGGGACAGTAACAAAAGAAAACCTCACATCATTATTCTGAGTCCTTAACATAACAATTTTTACTGGATTCCTGAAATCTGCAATAAAAGTGCCCCCGCAGGGAATTAACTCTTTGAAGACTTGAGGCAACAACGTGCAAGAGTCCCATTTTGATAGAAAAAAGGAATTTGTAGCACTCCTCAGTGCCCATCGTGATAGTCTGTACCGTTTTTGCCTGCATGTTATATGGGACAAGAACAGCGCTGAGGACGTCCTCCAGGAGGCTATACTTTCAGCCTATAAAAATTTTGGCCATTTCCAGCCCGGCACGAACTTCAAGGCATGGATGTTTAGTTTTCTCATTAACAAAATATTCGACTCCAACAAAAGATTTAAAAAGGAATTCCAGCAGGTAAACTCCAGCCAGGGGTTAGATATAGTGGAACATCTAGAGAAAGAGGAGGCCTATATTTCCATCCTTGAGAACCCATCGGTTTTCTTTGAGAGGATGGATGCCCGCATCAAAAGTGCGTTACTTGCTCTTAAGCCAACCGAAAGGATGGTCTTCCTCTTGAGGTCTGTAGAGGGTTTCACATATAAAGAGATTGCACAATTCTTAGACCTTCCAATTGGTACCGTTATGAGCCACCTTTCCCGCTCCAGGGCAAGGCTGAGGGAATTACTGGTAGACTACGCCAGAGAAACGGGCTTTGTGAGGTGAGATCTATGAGGTGTCAAGACTCCCGCAGGTACTTAAACCCTTACATGGATTCAGAACTGGACGCCAAGACCTGCACGGACATAACTAATCACTTGGCCGTCTGCGAGGCCTGCAGTAAGCGCTTTGCCCAGGAACAGGAGATAGAGAAACGCCTGGTAAAGAGACTTCAGCGGGAGAAAATGCCCGATGAGTCCTGGGAGGTCATACTTGAAAGGCTCAACGCTTATGATTCTCCTGGGCGTCGCCGGGTTCGCCTGGCGTGGTTGGTTCCGGCCGCCGTTGTCCCGGTGGTTACGGCGGTCTTAATGTTATTCTTTCTATGGGGTAAGGCACCAGACAATACCAATTCCTGGTCGGCGACGCTCCAGGAGATGCACGGAAAATATCTAAAACAGGAAATATCCATCAGCCCGGGGCTCTCATGGCCACAAGAGTTCCAGGGGCTGACTGTCCTTGAACATCTACCACAGTCGGGCGTTATCGGGGGGCATGATGTACAGCTCCTCGGTGGCCGGCCTTTTTACGCAAAGGACATCCATGGTGCCCATATCGTGTATACGTGTTGTAACACCCCCGCATCTATGTTCATCCTGAGGAAGGAAGACATGCGTGACCTTAAAAGGGCCCAAAGGCTGCTGGATAAAGGTAAGGGTTTTGCCGTGGTAGACCTCGGCAATATGCGTCTGAGCATGATAGACCTCAAAGAGGTCGTGGTGTGTTGCATTTCCTCCCACGAGACTAATACGCTCCTTACGGCCTTTAGCCGTACTTAAGGAGAAGGCCGTTCGCGAGGTTTGTTACGGCTGTCATTTAAAACACAAAAGGAGAAGGAGAGATGAAAACGGCCCGATGCAAGCAGTCACTTTGCGACCTAACGAGCCCGGCAACAGAAGAGCTAGAAGGTATCCTCAAGGTTCCGGCCACGCGGCCGTTGTGGAAGCAGTAGAAAACGAAGGTTTCATAGTCACATCCATAAAATAAGGAGTGCGAAACGGTGAAAACGATTGGAAAGGTGTTGATTCTTACCCTCGCAGTGTCACTGGTGGGAGTGGTGTTCAGCGGGGCCTTGCCATTTTACAACCCCGCGTCTCTGGCGGCAGAGGAGCTAGAAAAGGTTCATATGGACATAGAAGGTATGACCTGCGATGGTTGTGCTGAAGAAATCAAGGCTAAACTGAGTGAACTGCCGGAAGTAGAGGAGGGCACTATCAGCTGGAAGAAGGGCACTGCGGATGTCAAAGTTAATAAAGGTTCAGACCACAAGGCCCTTACTAAAGCCGTTGAAGATGCCGGGTTTAAGGTTACCTCTTTGGAATGTGAGTGCAAGGGCAAAGGCTCGAAGTAACATAAATACCTGGGCATGGGTAGTCAAAGCTGTCTTGTCCCAGGTACCTTGGAGTAAAAGGGGACAATGTAAACTTGAAGAATGGCACCGCCCTGGTCAAGGTCAAAAAAGGTTCAGCCCGCGGGGCTCTTGCGGCGGTTGTGGAAAACGCCGGTTTTACAGTCACATCTATAAAGTAAAGGAGAAAGAGAGATGAAAACGGTTGGAAAGGTATTGGTTCTTACCCTTGCAGTGTCACTGGTGGGAATGGTGTCTGGCGGGGTCCTGCCATTTTGCACCCCCGCATCCCTGGCGGCAGAGGAGCTGGAACAGGTCCATATGAAGGTGAACGGTATGACCTGCGGTGCTTGTGCGGCCAAAATCAAGTCTAATCTGACCAAGCTACCTGAGGTAAAAGAGGCCGACGTAAACTCTAATAAGGGGACTGCAGATATTAGAGTTGCAAAAGGCTCAAACCACATGGCCCTTGCGAAAGCCGTGCAAGATGCAGGTTTTACAGTCTCCTCCGTTGAGTGCGAATGTAATAAGGGCAAGAAATAGCTTAAATATCCGGGCATGGGTAGCACCTCCAAAAGCACATTGCATCGCCTAACTTGTGGCTAGGCATGCTATCTTGATATACAGTGTTACCCATGCCTGATATTCCACGAGGCAGACTTTGTGAATGGGAGATGTAAAAAATGCCTTTTGCCGCTGTAACAGTGTTGCTCACTTGCATCCTCGCATTCCCAGTCTGTTCCCAGGCCATCAGTATTGACCCCAAGGAGATATTATCTGTCGTACCTGAGGATGCCGTAAGGTCTATAGACCACCCCAGATTTCTCCAACTGCCTGAGGCAGATGAGCAGATGTCGGATAAGGAGCCTGTCATAGGCATAAAGATAGGCAATGAAGCAAAGGCCTATCCTGTTTACCTCCTTAGCGCCCACGAGATAGTCAACGACTCAATTGCTGGTACGGGCGTCGTTGTCACGTGGTGACCCCTCTGCTTTACTGGGGTGGTCTACTCCAGAAATATAGACAGCGAAACGCTGGAGTTTGGAGTCTCAGGAAAGCTCTTATGGAATGCACTGCTCATGTTTGACCGCCAGACTCACTCCCTATGGACTCATATCACAGGGGAGGCCATATCCGGGAAGCTGAAGGGCAAGGCCTTAAAAGAGCTCCCTTCCACCCATACCACCTGGCAGGAGTGGAAAAAGGCGAACCCCACCACCCTTATATTGTCAAAGGACGATGGCAGTGGGAGGAGATACAATAAAGACCCTTACGAAGCCTATTACCAAGACCCATTAAAGATAGGGCTGACACCCCAAAAGCATCCGGACGTAAGAATACCCCCAAAGGATCAAGTGGTGGGAATCAAACTAGGAGAAGAGGCCAAAGCCTTTCCCTTTAGATACATGGGCAATTTCTCAATAATTAATGACCGCCTTGGTGAGGTGAGAATCGTAGTAATCTACTCCAAAGGAAGAAAGACTGCCATAGTTTTTAATAGGACAGTAGATGGCAGGGACCTTTCCTTTGAGAAAGCGGAGGATGCTGGGGATTCCTATATGAGAGACAAAGAGACGAACACCCTATGGCTCGTCTTGACAGGTGAGGCGGTAGAGGGCGGACTCAAGGGCAAAAACCTTCAGCAAATACCCATCATGGTGTCGTTCTGGTTTGCCTGGATTGATTATTTTCCAGAGACAAAGGTCTTTCAAGACGCAGAACAATCCACACAAGATAACCTCCAAAACCTGGCAAGATGAAAGGAGCGGTCAGCGTGGAGCTATATATTAAGGTCCTTTTTGGTCTTTTTATTGTATTAAGTTGTGATGGAGTTGCCCTTGCTAGTGAGACAAGTTATGAAGAAATGCGTAGATTAACCCTCCTCTCCGACTCTTTGATACAGGAGATTGAGGCATTGCGGGCAGAACTCAGGTTAGGAGGTGGGCTCCATCTTGAGACGGAGAGGGCTATTCAGAGTTGGGTTGATTGGGCTAGGTCAAACTTCAATGCTGGCAACAAGCGGCTCGACCTATATAAGACCATAGATGTGCTGAGAGATAAGAAGCTGGCCCTAGAAAGGCTTCTTTCGGTACGAAATGGAACCATGGACCTATCGGGGTTAATAGTAAGTGAGGAGGATATACTCCCTTATGAAGACCTTCATAACTTGCACATTGTCGATGGCATAATCTTGTCGGGGTCCCAACCTACAGAAAGCGGTTACAGATACCTCAAGAAAAAAGGTGTTACTACCGTGATAAACTGGCGAAGAGAGGATGACAGTGAGAAAAAAATGGTAACGGATTTAGGTCTCAAATATTATTATATCCCCATAACACCTGCCCATCCTCCTAGTGAAAAGCAGGTAGGAGAGTTTCTTCTAATAATTGAGGAGGTGCGGAGCAAGGGTGAAAAGTTGTATCATCACTGCTTGCATGGTGTGGGGAGATGTTTTACAGCGAACGCTGCTTATCTTATTATAAGCAGGGGAATGCCGGCAGAAGAGGCTATAAGGGAGGGCAAAAACCTGGCCAATTGCTGGCCTATAGAGCAAGAAGAAAAGTTGAAAGAGCAGGGGTTCCATTTGGGAGAATCTGGTTTATATTCCTTTACCCCCCAATTTGACTTCCTGCGTAACTTTGAGTTGTTGTTGTCTCGCAGAGGACTTCAATAAGATCCTGTAGGTCTGAGTCTTATAAAATTTTTTTACTGGCGCGCCATGATATCAAGCCCAATAAAAGAGACCTCCATCCTTTACTCGCCTGATTACCATCGCTACAGCGTTGATAATTTAGCAATTCTACTTGACCAGGAAGGCCCTAACTGGATAGGCGCCGATGCCCGTGGGGCAGAGATAATTGGCCTTCTTGATGGTAAAACCCCTTTAGGGGAGGTCGTCAGAACTTATTCCTCAAGATACACGATGGAGAGCCCAAAGGCTTGGCTCCACGTCTATTCTTTTATAAGAGATGCCCTCAGACATCAGTTTGTATCTACTCAGCCTTTTCAAAGGGATAGTTACCCAGGCAGAGGTGCCTTCCTCTCTCTGAACGGGCTAAAAGAATTGTGGATTCATACCAACAACTCATGCAACCTTAGGTGCGCCCATTGCCTGGTGGAGTCTTCTTCCTCCGGTGAATATGGGCTTTCTACTAGTGAACTGGCAGAGTTAATCCACCAGGCCAAGTCCCTGGGCGTTTCTCAGTTCTATTTCACAGGAGGAGAGCCTTTCCTAAGACCGGACCTCTTTCAGCTCTGCTCTTTCGCCATTGCCGGGGGGTCCAATGTAACCATTCTCACTAATGGTACATTGATAAACAAAGAGACAGTAAAATGGCTAAATGCCCTTCCCCCAGGCTCAGTCAGGTTGCAGATAAGCCTGGACGGTTCTAAACCAGAGGTCAATGACCCTATAAGGGGAAGGGGTAGCTTTGAAAGCATCCTTAGAGGCATCGGGGAGGCAGTACACGCAGGTCTTAGTCCCACTGTGGCTACAGTGCTTCTGCCAGAAAATTTGCATGACCTGCCAGAACTGCCAAGACTGCTCCACAATCTTGGTGTAACCACACATCACCTCCTTTACCCCCACCGAAGAGGGCGGGCCCTTCAAGCCCTGGGACAGCCCTCCATTGCGGAGCTGACAGAGGCCATATTTAGGGCAAGGGCGATGGCTTCGGAGTTAGGCCTAAGCATAGACAATTTTTCAGTCCTGGCTGACCGCCTCCATGCACCAAGATTTACCCAATTTGATTTAAGTACTGCCTGCTGGGATAGTCTCTGCGTCTATTCAAATGGAGAGGTTTATCCCTCCGCTGTATTCGCCGGCCATAAGGCCCTCTGTTGCGGCAATATAAGAGAGCGTTCGCTAGAGGAAATATGGCGCAGCAGTCCTACCTGTCAACTGGTACGTTCTGCCACACTTCAGGATAAGTCCCACTGTCGGGCCTGTACTATTAAGTTCCTCTGTGGCGGTGGGGACATAGAATACGCCTACTTCGCCTCCCAGGCCAATCTCTTGGGTTTAGACCCTTACTGTGAGCTTTATAAAGAGATAATCTTCTGCCTGCTAAAGGAGTGGGTACAGGAGGCCCAAAGGAATTTAAATAGTGGTTCAAACCTCGATGCCCCCAGGGTCTATCTTGGTATGGGGGAGGGGGGTTTTTGCTGCCCGGAAGAAGCCACTCAGGCTGACGGGCCCTGGGTAAGGACCATCCGCACTAATTGTACGGCCGGGCTGGATCGGGGACTCAAGCGCCAGGGACTACAGCAGTTCTATGCCCAGGCAGCAAAGCAACCTCAACAGGAACTCTGTTGCCCCTCCGCTTATCCCCCTGAGGAGACCCAACATGTCCCGCAGGAAGCCATAGAGAGGTTCTATGGATGTGGTGGCCCCCTGACCCTGGCGGGGTTGAGTCCGGGCGAGACCGTGCTTGACCTCGGCTCGGGAGCAGGCATGGATTGCTTTCTGGCCGCAAAAAAGGTGGGCCCTAATGGAAGGGTTTTCGGCCTGGACATGACGGATACCATGCTCCAGATATCTATGGAATACAAAGGCAAGGTCTCAGACAACTTGGGCTATGATGTAGTAAGGTTTATAAAGGGCTTCTTGGAGGAAATACCCTTTCGCTCAAGCTCGGCGGACCTGGTGATTTCCAACTGTGTAACAAACCTTTCTGCAGATAAAAGGAAGGTGTTTTCGGAGATATGGCGAGTGCTGAAAGACCAGGGCCGCTTTGTTATCTCAGACATTGTCTCAGAGACGGAGGTCCCCACCCGTTTTCGCTCCGACAAGCTCCTCTGGGGGCAATGTCTGGCAGGGGCCCTTACGGAAGAAGAATTCCTCTGCTATCTTGAACAGGCGGGCTTCCGTGGCATTGAGATATTACATAGGCGCTACTGGAAGACGCTGGAGGGTTGCAGCTTTTTCTCCATTACCCTTCGTGGGTACAAACTTCAAGGGGCTGAACAGTGCTCCTACGATGGGCATGCGGCCATGTACTGTGGTCCCTTTAAGGCCGTGCTGGATGAAGAGGGCCACCTCTTCCCAAGGGGGGAAGCCGTTGAGGTGTGTACGGATACCGCAGAAAGACTCCAGAGGCCCCCTTATTCAAGGGCCTTTGTCATTTGCAGAACTGAACAACCTGAGGGCCCCCCCGCCAATTGTCATTCTCAGGAAAAGTGTTGCTAGGTTTGTCATGGGTATAGTGTAAGAATGGTAAGGTCCTTTTCGCCAAGGCGGCGCCTATGGCGGTGGCCTGCGCAGGGGGCACGTTGTCCGCCTCAGGTTGAAAATCCGCCATCCCTTCGGTTTCGCTCAGGACAAGCTTTTGGGCGGGCGGATGCCCCGACACCTTAAAAAGAGAGGAGATATCCAGATGCGCAACCTGTTTTCTGCCCTTTGTGTTTCGGTCCTTCTTTTATCGCTTTTTCTATCAGCTCCAGTGGAAGGACAAGAGGTTAAGACAATCGGTCTTAAGGAGTTTAATGCCCTTCTGGCAGCCAGCAAGGGAAAGGTAGTGGTTCTGGACTTCTGGGCTACTTTCTGACCCTCCTGCCGGAGGGCGGTGCCCTTCCTAAACCAGATGTACGAGACGTACAAAGGCCAAGGTTTTGAAATAATTGCCCTTTCCATAGAGGGAAGTAACGTAGAGGGAGTAAGAGCCTTTTCAAAGAAGGCAGGGATAAAGTATCCCGTCTTTATGGCAGAAGTAGACCTTCTGGAGAAGTACGGTATCCAGTACATCCCTCACCACGTCTTTATAGACAAGAAGGGGACACAGAGGCACGAAGAGACGGGCTTTTCTGAGGCAGGCGGGACGGCGTTTGAGACGAGGATTAAGGAGTTACTGAAGGAAGGTGGTTGATTTTTTGTATTGTATAGGGAAGGGATAGATGACTCTGGCAAAGAACCTCTTAATATTTGTCAAGTATCCCACCCCAGGAAAGGTCAAGACCCGCCTGGGTAGGGCGCTTGGCCCTGAGACAGCGGCCAGTCTCTACCGCAGTATGGCAGAGGGTATCATAAAAAGATTGGCCCCGCTAACACGTCACTACTTTGATACCACCATCTTTTATCACCCTCCAGAGAAGGCCTTAGGGTTCAATGCCTGGTTAGGGCCAGACCTTTCCTACGCCCCCCAACAAGGCAAAGATTTGGGAGAGAGGATGTACAATGCCTTCTTGGCTACCTACCCAAGCCGGACGGTGCTTATAGGGAGTGATTGTCCGGAAATTACTGTAGAGATAATCCTCCAGGCCTTTCAAGCCCTTGAAAGTTATGATGCAGTCATTGGCCCGGCTATAGACGGCGGGTATTACCTCATAGGTCTTTCCCATCCTAGGGCTGAGCTATTTCAGGGCGTAGATTGGGGCACCGAAAAGGTCTTTCATCAAACCACCCAAAAGGTGCAAGCACTTCAACTTTCCTGCCACATTCTACCAACCCTGAGAGATGTAGACGCCCCGGAGGACATTCATGTCTTTTTACCATATCTAACAAGTGGGTGAAATTTCAGGCTAACAGGTTTCGAAGGAGTGGGCACGGAAACAGGTGCTATGGGTAGAAATACGCAAAATAGCTTAACATATACAACAATAAGAAACTGATGTTCACATCTATAAGAATATTTCTAGTTATAACAATACTGCTTCTTTCCCTACCTTCAGAGCAGACATTGGCTCAATACAATGGACGATACGCTTCTAGATATCCTGAAGATTTTTTCAACCCTGGTGGCACAGAGGTAAACTTTAACCCCTCAATACACCAAAAAATAGGCATATTAATACAGAATCGCACTAGACTCTCGCTTTCTGAGATTGCCCACATGATATTCAAAACCGCCCCCCTTGACCGTTATAAGCGGTTTTTCTACCTTCGTATTGAGGAGGAATTCAGGGAGGATATTGCAAACAACACTATTCTTTCCACTAGGGCCTATGACTATAGCGGTAGAGCAATACCTAGGGGACTGCCTCTCTCAGAAGGACAGGGCTCTTTCAACCTGGTCTTTCTCCGGTTCAGTTTGAGGGAGGTGATCCGTTGCAGTTGCAAGGGAGTAACCATTCAAACCAACCAGGGCAATTTCGCCTATGTCGGAGAGGATTCTATACTGCACGAGGTCGGACACGCTTTTGCAGGGCTTGCTGATGAATACTCCGACCCCCGTGCAAGTGATTTTACTGCGGTAAATCTTGAAGACAGGCATGCCCATAAGCTGAAATGGAGTGGACTGATAGAAAAGGGGTTCCTCCCCAATAGAAAGATTGAAAGAAGGGAGATAGTGGGTGGTATAGACAGAGGGAGGTTCTTGATACCCTCAAACAATTGTTACATGAACAACCATCAAAATGATGACCGCTACTGTCCGGTATGCCAGCTTGCTATAATTAGTAGGATTTCTCAATTGTCCGGTGTAACTCCTCCATGGCAATAAGTACTTAGTTTAATGGGAGATATGAGAGTGCACATAAACATCCTTCATTCACTGTTTATCTTTTTAGTATTTTACTTTTGGTCGTTAACGGCGCCCTGTGAGGGGCAGGAAACAGGTCTCAAAGGAGTGAACATGGATGTTGGATATGAGTTATACGGCCAGGTATTGCAGAAATACGTGAAAGATGGCACGGTGGCTTATCTGGCCCTAAGGGCTTCTCCCGAAGAACTGGATAAATACCTGTCCTGGTTAGCCCATACAGACCCAGATGCACTAGGAACCACCGAGGAAAGACTGTCCTTCTGGATTAACGCCTACAATGCCTTTGTCCTTAAGGGAGTTTTAGACACCCTTCCTGAAAGACCTGCGGACATGGCAGGTTATAGTGTCAAGAAGGTTAAGGGCTTTTTTACTCATAGAAAATTTGTAGTGGGTGGAAGGTCTTATTCACTAGACGATATAGAAAACGATGTCCTCAGGAGTATGTTTAAAGACCCACGAGTGCACTTTTCCATAGTATGTGCCTCCGAGAGTTGCCCGGTACTGCAAAGCAAGGCCTTCCGTGCTGGGGATATCCAAAGCCGTCTAGATGAGGCGACAAAGAGGTTCTTTGCTAGCGAAAACAGATTCAAAATAGACCGCGAAAATAAAGTAGTCTACCTCTCGCCGATATTCCGATGGTTTAAGAAAGATTTTGAACAGGCCAAAGGGTCTCTTTACGACTTTATTGCAGACTATCTGGAGAACGAGGAAGACAGGGCCTTCATCAAAAAGGGAGACTTTACAATAGAGTATCTGGAGTACGACTGGAGCCTGAATATCAGATAGAGACACCAGAAGAGATGCAGACAATTAAAATTATATTACTATGTACTGCCCACTCTACTAGACTGAAGAAGTCCCTGAGGACCTATATGCCCTCTGGCCCGATACGATAAAGGAGCTAGATTTACGTGGCTAAAGATAATGCCGCTTCTCGGATACCAAAGGTCTCCATAATCATTCCTACATTACAGGAAGAAAATACAATAGAAAAGACACTCCTCAACCTAAGGAAGCAGGGGAATAGCCATGAGGTCACTGTTGTGGATGGCGGCAGCACTGACTCTACCGTGGATATAGCCAGCCGTTATGCCAGGGTGATTAAAGGGCCGCCGGGTCGGGCCAGGCAGATGAACCTGGGGGCCAGCCACGCCAGGGGAAAGATATTATTATTTCTCCATGCCGATACCATACTGCCTGAGGGGGCTGTAGACAAGGTTTGTAAAGCAATCCAGCGGCCGGGGATAGTCGGTGGCTGTTTCAGCCTGGCATTTGACCCCCCTCACTCATTCCTTTGTTTCATTAGCCTCTTTACACACCTGCACTGGTGGTGGGTTCCATATGGAGACCAGGCATTCTTTGCTACTGCTGAGGCCTTTAACACCCTAGGGGGCTACCGGGACCTGGCAATAATGGAAGATATGGAGTTCTTCAAGAGACTTAAGAATTTAGGTAAGGTGTGTATTATCCAAGACCCAGTTATAACCTCCTCCAGGAGATTCTTAAAAAAGGGTGTATATAGACAGACTCTTCTTAACCTACTAATTTATTTAGGTTATTTATGCGGGCTAAAAGCGGATAGGTTCAAAAAGTGGTACGGAACTGTTAGATAAAAGCCTATGCTACGGCAGACTTAAACTTTTTGCTTTTTTAACTCCAGAAAGGAGGCTCAAAATGCGCCACTTGCCTTCTGTCGTTTGGGTTCCGATACTTTTTTTCTTGCTTTCTCTGTTAGCTCAAGTAGAGGGGCAAGAAGTTAAGACTATAAACCTTAGGGCCTTAAACGACCTGCTGGGGGACAGACAAGGTAAAGTAGTGGTACTGGACTTCTGGTTCACTCGCTGACCCCACTGCCGGAGGGCGGTGCCCTTCCTTAACCAGATGTACGATACTTACAAAAACCAGGGCCTTGAGCTAATTGGACTTTCTATAGATGAAGATGTAGAGGCCGTTAGGAGCTTTTTAAAAAAGGTGGAGATAAAGTACCCCGTCGTCGTTGCAGATCTGGACATTTCAGAGGAGTATGGAATACAGTTTGTACCGCATCATGTTTTTATAGATAGACAAGGCAAAAAGAGGGCTGAGGAGACAGGTTTTTCTGAGGAGGGGAAGGTAGAGTTCGAAACAAAGGTAAGGGAGTTACTAAAGGAAAGGTAATCTTTCTGTAGAGTAAAAATGGGCGGTTATAATTAAACCTTCAGCTCTTGTTGCTAATGAGCTTTTCTCGGCCTTTGAAAGTTTGTGAGACTCACGAAGCTGATAAAGAGACGGGAACACTTTGGTTAGCCTTGGCCAGTGAAGCAATGGAGGGTAAGCTTGCAGCTAATGTCCTACGGCAAATACCCAGCATGATGGCCTTTTGGTTTGCCTGGGCGGATTATTTTCCAGAGACAAAGGTCTTTCAAGACGGAGGATAGAGTCTAAAACGTTTTCTGCCGAGGCTTAGGCTATTCTTGCCGAGAAGGCCTCCTTATCTTGTGGCTTTTAAACTCTTCCAAGTGCCTTCTACCGCAAAAGCCACTATTGAGTCCTTTACAGCACGAGGAGGCATCCCTTCGGCACATCTCGTCCACAAATCACGAGTAATGCACCCAGGGCTCACTCCCACTACTGTAACTTTTTATTATTTTGGAGCTTAAAACGGTTTCTTTACCGCTTGAACATGGAAACATAATGTGCTACTTTAACCTCGGAAAAGGGAGACTTCAAATGTCATGTACCACAAAGTTGGTGTCGGCTTCACCCGCCATTAAAAAGATTATAATACCTTTGGCAGTATTTGGCATCGCTATCCTTGTATTGGATTTTTCATGGCCTGTTTTGGCTGCCGAAGATGTCGGGGCGATAAAAGAAAAGGCCAAATTCACTACTATTATGGACAAGTATGGGCTACCGCTTGCCATACTGTTTTCCTTCTGGTGGGGATTGCTTGCCAATATAGGCTCAGCCTGCATCTATCCCATGGTGCCTATTACTATCGGCTACTTTGCCAGTCAGGCAGAGACCCACGGGAAGGGATATACGGTGCTCCTCGCCTGGATGTTCGTCCTGGGGATAGCAACCCTTTACGCCCCTCTGGGGGTGCTTTCTGCCCTGGCAGGGAGGGATGTGGGTGCCTTACTGGGGAATCCCTTCTTCATCGGACCCTTTGTGGCCTTTCTCGTGGCCATGGCCCTCAGTATGTTCGGGCTATTTGAGATAAGGCTACCCGTCTTTCTTATGGACCGCTTCCATTCAGGGGGAAAGAAGACGGGAATTATTGGCACCTTTCTTATGGGCATGATCCTGGGTTTTGTGGCGGCGCCTTGTGTGGGTCCCTTTGCGGGTTCTATCCTGGCCTTCGTGGCCACCACAGGTAATATCTTTGTGGGCCTGGCCAGTCTGTTCTTTTTTTCCCTGGGGCTGGGTATGCCTTATCTAGTGCTAGCTATATCAGCCAAGAGCCTTGCCAGCCTGCCCAAGGCCGGGGAGTGGATAAACCGCATCAAACAATTTGCTGGGCTTGTACTCCTGCTGGTGGCCGTTTACTTCTTGAGCTTCATCATCCCCAAAGACGTTTCCTTCTTGCTGGCAGGAACGCTGGTACTTTTTATGGGTGTGTTTCTTGGCACACTGTCCTGGAGGGAGGCATCTACTCCGGCCCTCTTCGGAAGAGGTGTTGGAATCCTGATAGGGGTTTGTGGTATTATGTTGTTCCTGCTCGGGCTACTGGGCCTCACGGGGCTATCGGGAAAATTGCCCATGACCCAGGCCCCGGGTGTACGAGCGGAGATTAAATGGGTGCCCTCCTTTGAGGAGGGTATGCGACTGGCAGGGGAGCAGGGCAGGCCAGTGTTTATAGACTTCTTTGCGGATTGGTGCCTCCCCTGCAAGGAGATGGAGGCCAATACCTGGAGGGACGAACGGGTCATAAAGGAATCGGAAAGGTTCGTTGCCATTAAAATGGACTCCTCCAAAGATGACAGTCCCGGCTCAAGGCTTAAGATAGAAAAATTCAATTCTTTTTATATACCCTACGTAGCCTTCTACGACGCTAAAGGGAGCTATCTTGAGGGTAGGTCCATAGAAGGTTACGCAGACGCCGATACAATGCTTAAAGTAATGCAGACAATCCATTAACAAGGTTACAGGGAACGGGGCACAGGATACAGGGAAAAAGATTTTTACCTGTTCCCTGTTCTCTGTTCCCTGCTTCCTGTTTCCTGTTACCTTAAATTAAGGAGGGGAAGATGGCCGAAATATTAGGGGTTACCGACGCTAACTTTAAGACAGAGGTTCTAGAGTCTCCCTCACCGGTGCTTGTAGATTTCTGGGCCACCTGGTGCGCCCCCTGCAAGCAGATGGCCGAGATACTTGATGGCCTGGTGCCGATATATAAGGGCAAGGTAAAGATGGTCAAGCTCAACGTGGATGAGGGGACCAAGGTCGCCGCCCAGTACGGCATAACGGCCATCCCCACCCTGATATTCTTTAAGGGAGGCAAGGAGGCCGGGCGGATGGTAGGCGTAGTCTCCAGGCAGAAGCTGGAGGAGAAACTCAAAGGGCTTGCTGGCTAATGAAAAACTGCATTGCAAATTGTAAATTGCAGATTTTAAATTTCAAATTTTCAATTTGCATTTTACAATTAATTGTTTTCCTGGGCCTCCCTTCCCAGGCCCAGGCGGTGTGGAAGGAACTGACCCCCAAGCAATTCCTGGAGGCCATGGAATACGGTCAGAAAGAAAAAGACAAGGCTATGGTGGACTTTGCCAGGGAATGGACGGTGAACCTCGGGGAGCAGGTAGGCTGGGCCACGCTTTACACCCCGTTTCACAGCCTGGCCTACAAGGCCCGCAAGGCGGCCGTAGAGCACCGCGAATTAACGGAAAAGGAGATTAAGAAGGCCCTGGGGGACGGAGAGACGCTGACCTTCTCGGCCACTATCCTGTGCGATGCCCTTTACTACACACGCCAAAGACCGTCCACCCTGCATCAGGGAGAAAAGGTTGTGGCCTCCTCTTATGAGTTCCTCCCCGACGTCTGCGAGAACAGCAACTTTTTCCCGGAGTCCCCGGCCTACATGGCCTCTTGTGTGTATAGGTTCCCCCACAAAGACCTCTCTCTGGAAGCCCCCATAACCCTGGTGATAATTACGCCTACTGGAGAGGAACGCCTCTTCCCCTTTGACCTGTCCGGGATACGCTAAACGAATTGGGGACTGGGACGTGACGTTACTAGCAAGAGGCCCCCTTCGCCTCCCTCTCCTTCTTTACCGCCTCTATACACTCCTTAACGAATTGATCCGCATTCGTATTGTGCATCAGGCAGGCAAAGGCGACGTCCTCCGTACCAAAGGCAGGACAGGTAAAACAACCCACCCCAAAATACTTTGCAAAAACAGTCTTGGCCGCAGGGTATCTGTCCGTAACCTCGGAGGTCTTCATCTTCTTAGTAATCACAATCTCCCCTGTGTCGGCCGTGGCGTGTCCGCATGAGGCGGATTGTGGTGCCTGACAGACGGCCTGTAAGTCCTGGATAAGTTTCCCCACGTCCGCCCCCTGCTGGGCACAGACGGCCCCAAGGGTAGTGTCATCGTTGGTGCCGGGCTTCTGAAGCCTGGCCATCAGGGCAAAAAACCCGTTCCGCTTAAAGACCATAACCGCCCCCGGGTGCGCTGAGATTATCTCAGAGACCTTGCTGTCTTTGGTAACGTTCATCTATCAACTCCTCTTGTTATCTCTTTTGCTGGGAGCGGTTCTACCGCTCCCATGGGACCCCTTTACCCGTATCTACCCATCGCCACCCGGTCTTCCTGGTCCGCCTCAGGCGGATATCTCGTTGGTGCAGGGCCAGCCCTGGTGGCGGAGCACCAGGGCTATAGCATTGGGGCTCTGCCCCCAATGCTGAACCGTTCTGGTACAGGGCTAGCCAAATGGCACAGGAATTATACCCTTTTACCAGGGACTAGTCAAAGTGTGGTTGTTGTCAGCAGGTGGTTAGCAATCGCCAAAATTTTAATGTTGGGGCGAGCCGCCGTCTCGCCCCTACTGCCCTGGTCCGCCCCCGCACCAACATGTCCTAAGCAATGGAAACCAAAGGGCTTACGAAGCACAACAAATCCCCTTTTCCCTAACAAGTATCACTTGCTTTTATTATGTAAACCAGTATAATAGATTTGTTAAATTTTTCCTCACCGGCCGCACGGCAAGACGTGTTTCGTTGGCTAACAGGTCCTGGGGAAAGGAGGCACTAAACAAGGTGACGGGGCCATGCCCGACAAAGGTTTCTGTGCCTGCCCTTAAAAAAGATACTCAATCCGCTTTTGTAAAGGTACAAGTGGCCTCCGCCTCAGGCGGACTATCTAAGACATGCAAATAAAAGAAGTTATTGAACTCTGCCGGCAGAAAGACATAAAGGTTATTGACCTGCGCTTTTCGGACCTCCTGGGTAAATGGCACCACTTCTCCATCCCCACCAGGGAACTCACCGAAAAGGTCTTTGAGGAGGGCCTGGGTTTTGATGGGTCCAGCATACGGGGCTGGGTGCCTATTCATATGAGCGACCTCGTAGCAGTCCCTGTCCCTGAGACGGCCATGACGGACCCCTTTCTGGACGCATCCACCCTGATACTGCTCTGCGAGATACTGGAGCCTATACCCAAAAAAAATTACACGCGGGACCCCAGATATATTGCACGCAAGGCGGAGACCTACCTCAAATCTACGGGCATCGCCGACACGTCCTACTTCGGCCCCGAGGCGGAGTTCTTCATCTTTGACAGTATCCGCTTTGACCAGCAACCCCATCACGCCTATTACTACATAGAATCCTCCGAGGGTAATTGGAACACAGGTCAGGATGAACGCCCCAACCTGGGCTACAAGATCGCCTTCAAAGAGGGATACTTCCCCGTACCTCCCAGTGACACCCTCCAGAACGTCCGCTCGGAGATGATGCTCATCATGGAGAAGTGCAACATCAAGATAGAGAGACAGCACCACGAGGTGGCCACCGCAGGGCAGGGCGAGATAAACTTCCAGTACGACACCCTGGTAAGGGCGGCAGACACGCTCCAGTTATACAAATACATAGTGAAAAACACTGCAAGGAAGTACAACAAGACCGTTACCTTCATGCCCAAACCCATTATAGGAGATAACGGCTCAGGGATGCACACCCACTTCTCCTTATGGAAGGGCGGCAAGCCCCTCTTTGCCGGGAACGGTTATGCGGGCCTGAGCGAGATGGCCCGTCATGCCATCGGCGGCCTGCTCTACCACGCAAAGGCCCTCACTGCCTTCACCAACCCCACCACTAACTCTTACAAACGCCTGGCCCCCGGCCACGAGGCCCCCATAAACCTGGCCTATTCCTCCAGGAACCGCAGCGCCGCCATCCGTATACCTATGTACAGCAACAGCCCCAAGGCCGCCAGGATAGAGTTCCGTTGCCCGGACCCTTGCTGCAACCCCTATATCTCTTTCGCGGCCATCCTCATGGCCGCCCTGGATGGCATACAGAATAAAATAGACCCAGGGGAACCCCTGGACAAGGATATCTACGACCTGCCACCGGAAGAGCTGGCAAGAATCCCCTCTACCCCGGATTCCCTGGCAAGCGCTTTGGATGAACTAGAGGCAAACCACGAGTTCCTCCTGAAAGGGGACGTCTTCACCCAGGATGTCGTTGAGACCTGGATTTCCTATAAAAGGATGAATGAAGTAGAACCCGTACGGCTCCACCCTCACCCTTACGAATTCGCCCTTTATTATGACGCATGAGCCGACAAGAATTTTTTTCAGCCGGGGCGCTCCATTGAACGCCCTACGTAAAAAAGAAGTATGACAACCTTAGAGGTACCAGTCCCCGCCCTTGAACTGGCGGGCGGACTGGACAGAAACCAGGCCCTGCAGAGACTCAAGGACTTCCTCCAGAGGGAAAAGGCCCAGACCTTCCAACTCCATCAACAGGGGGCCTCCGGCCGGCTGGTAGCGACCCGCCTGGCCAGGCTCGTAGATACTGCAATAAACTTCACCCATGCCTATGCCCTAGAAGACACCCCGCCTCCTGCCCCCCTGGCCTGGATCGCCACCGGTGGATATGGCCGTGGGGAACTCAACCCCTTCTCTGACATAAGCCTGATGCTTTTCCATCAGGACGCCCCCGCAGACTCCGTGGAAAGACTGGCTGGTAGTGCTACCTCCCTGCTCAAGGAGGCGGGGCTTACCGTGTCCCTTTCATGTCGCACCCCCCAGGCCTGCCTTAAGGCCATGGAGGGAGACCCCCTCACTGCCTGCGCCCTACTGGAGGGGCGCTGGGTGGCTGGGGAAAAGGACCTCTTCCGGTCCTTTGAAAAGGAGGTTCTAGAGGCCTTTTTCTCCAGGCACTGGTTTTCCTTCCTGCGGGACAGGATAGAGGAGCAACAGGCCCGTCATGGGGCAAAAGGGACCTCCCCTTACCTGGTAGAATCCAACCTCGTGTCTACCCCTGGCGGGCTAAGGGATATCCACCTGCTATTCTGGACAAAAAGACTAGCCGAGGTACTACCCACGCGGAGGGAACTTATCCCCTCCCTCAAAGAAAAGGAATACCAGGGCCTCCTGGAGGCCCACGACTTACTCCTCCGCCTCCGTACCCAGCTGCACCTCCTCTCCAACAAGAAATACGACCTCTTTGACCGCTCCCTCCACGAACCTGCGGCCTCGGCCTTTGGCTATAAGCAAGAAGACGGTCTGCCCGCCGCCACCGGATTGATGCGGGATTACTTCCGCACCGTAGCCAGGGTCTGCCACCTGACAAGGAGCATACAAAGCCGCTTTGAAGACCTAAAACCCTCCTCACAGCGTGCCACCTTCTTCCGCAGGCCCCTGGGAAGCGACTTCGTGGCCATGGGAAAGCGACTTTACTTTGCTAAACCAGCCGAGCCTCTGGATGCCCACTGGAAGCTCCTGGAGACGTTCCTGGTAGCCCAGAGACATCACCTGGAGCTCTGTCAGCAGGTGCTGGAACACGTCAGAGAGAACCTCCGCCTGGTAGACGACGGCCTTCGCTCAGACCCTCAGGCCGCGCGGTGCTTCCTCGGTATCCTGGAAGGGACTGGCTCCGTTGCCCCTATCCTCCGTCAGATGCGGGACTGCGGCCTCCTGGGCGCCTTTTTGCCCGAATTTGAGCCACTCGTTGGTTTTGTCCATTACGAATCTCTCCCCACGTACACCGTAGACGAGCAGACCCTCCTCGCCCTGGCGGTGATAGACGAGGTCTGGCTGGCCGAGTCAGGTACCGCTGCACAGAAACGGCGGCTCCTTGAGGAGACCGGCCACCATGCACTGCTCCGACTGGCCCTGCTCCTGCACGACATTGGCAAACCCCGCGGCCCAGGACACCCCCTGCTGGCCGGGGCCATGATACCTACCATCGCCAAACGTTTGTCATTAGGAGAACAGGACGCCAAACTCCTCCAATTTCTCGTAGAGAACCACCTGGAGTTGTCCTGCCTCTTTGAGCGTAGAGACCACGGCGAAAAACAGGCCCTGCAGGCCCTGGCCAAACGGGTGGAAGACCCCATGCGGCTCTCCCTGCTCTATCTCCTCACACACGCCGATATAAAGGCCAGCGACTCCTGGTCTGAATGGAAGGACTCTCTCTTGTGGGAACTCTATAAAAAGATAGCTGGCCTCCTCTCCCAACAGAGGCCCGAGGCGGCAAGGCCCGTAAGCTTTAAGGAGGGCCTGTTAGAGCTGGCCAGGGGGCAAGGGCTTGAACAAGAGGCCCTCCGCCACTGCGAGCTTGTGCCCCCTCGGTACGTCCTGGAAGTCAGTCCCCAGGAGGCCGTCTCTCACCTTGAGATGATACGTAGCCTGAAGTCCCCCTCCGGTGGGCCTGTTTACCTGCATTCCTCTGAATCAGACCATCTCACGGATATCTGGGTGTGTACGCGGGACATGCCTGCGCGGTTTACCCAACTCTCCGGCGTATTTACGGCCAAGGGCCTTGACATTATCAGCGCCCAGGCCTACACGAGAAAAGACGGGGTCATCCTGGACCGGTTTCGCATCGCCGGGCCGGAAGGGAAATCGCTTAAGGATAAAGGCATAAAAGAGCTACAGCAAGACCTGTCCGCCGTCCTGACAGGTCAACTCTCGCTGGTAGAGCTGTTACGCTCCAGGCAGAGGCGTATGGCCCCCAGTCATCCCCCTGCACCTGGACCTACACGGATATACATAGATAACAACTCCAGCCCTGACTACACCATACTGGACGTCGTCAGCCCGGACAGGGTTGGGCTCCTGTACGCCATAAGTAAATGCCTGGCGGACTGTGGCCTGGACATCCACTTTGCAAAGGTGGCCACCAAGCTCCACCAGGCCATAGACGTCTTCTACGTAACCCTTAAAGACACACGGACGAAACTCTTTGATGAAGAGGACCTGAAAAGGGTCAAACAGCGACTCATGGAGGCTTGTACGGCACCAGGTGAATAGAATCTACCTAGACAATAGTACCACCACACGGCTAGACCCCCTGGTACTAGAAGAAATGCTGCCCCTCCTCCAGGCGGGATGGGGTAGCACCGCCCAGATACACTCCTTTGGCAGGGAGGCAAGAAAGGCCCTGGAAGGGGCCCGCGGCCGTATCGTGCAGACCCTGGGCGTAATGCCGGAGGAGATAATCTTTACCTGTGGCGGGACGGAGGCAAACAATCTCGCCCTTCTCGGCACGGCCCGCAGTCTGGGTTACAAGGGCCACGTCATCACCTCTCAGGTAGAACACCCGTCCGTCCTGGAGACCATAAAGGCACTGCAGGCGGAGGGGCACGATGTTACGCTTCTCCCCGTGGGTAGAGAAGGGCTGGTTGCCCCGGAGGACGTGAAAAAGGCCATTACTAAAAAAACTTTCCTCATTTCCATACTCTTTGCGGAGGGAGAGACGGGGGCCCTCCAGCCCATAGAAGAGATTGCCCCTCTGGCTAAGGAAAGGGGCATTTTGTTCCACACTGATGCCTGCCTGGCGGTGGGGAAGGTCCGGCTACCACTGGAAGGGCCTGGCATAGACCTCCTCAGCGTATCTGCCCACAAGTTTCACGGCCCTATGGGTGTGGGCGCACTGTTCGTCCGGGCCGGAACCCGGCTCAAGCCCATCTTGTTTGGTGGAGCGGAGGAGCGGGGGCTCCGCCCGGGCCCTGGTTCCCCCGCCCTGGTCGTGGGTATGGCGAGGGCGATGGAACTAGCCGAAGAACAACTCAACACGGGCATCCCAAAACTGCGACTCCTTGAAGGGCAGCTCCTGAACGGTATCAAGGGGGTTCTTGGGGGCGTCCTGCTTAACGGCCCATCCCATGCCCGTCTTCCGGGCCACTTGTCCCTCTGTTTCCCTGGGCTGGAGGCAGAACCCCTGTTGCTTAGTCTGGACTTAGAAGGGCTGGCCGTTGGTGCCGGAAATCCTTGTGCCTCGGGGGCCATGGAGGCCGCTACTACCCTCCTGGCTATGGGGCTATCCAGGGAATCGGCCCTGTCTTCCCTGCGCTTTTCTTTATCAAGGTTTAATACCTCCGCTGAGGTGGTTCGTACCGTGAAGGTGCTCTCCACGGTCACTGCCCGCATGCGGACGGTATGTGTTTGAGGGTTTAGACATGGTTCAGGATATTGGTACAATCTGGCCTAAAGTTCTTGACGAACTGAAGAATCGGGTAACGGAACAACAATTCAAGACCTGGTTCAGCCACTTAGAACCGGAGGGCCTGCAGGGGGCTAAAGTAGAACTCCGTGTCCCCGGGCCTATTTACAAGGACTGGCTGGCCCATCGTTATAAACCCCTCCTAGAGGAGGTCTTCTCGTCCGTCTCCCAAGAGCCTGTACGCATAGCCTTTACACTCAGCAGCGACCCTCCTGCCTCCTCGCTGGGCATCTCCGGAGGAGCGGAGAAGGCGACCCCCGTTCCCCTGCAGGTCTACCTTAACAAGAGATACACCTTTGAGAATTTCGTTGCGGACCATAGTAACCGTCTGGCACATGCTGCCGCCCTTTCCGTCGTCTCCTCTCCGGGGTACACTTATAACCCCCTGTTCATATGCGGCGGCCCCGGTACGGGCAAGAGTCATCTGCTCCAGGCGATATACTTTGCCCTCCTTTCAAAGGGTGCGAAGGTCCTGTATATCCCATGCGATGGTTTCGTCTCCCATTTCGTCTTCGCACTCCGCAACCAACAGGTAGAACGGTTCAGAAAGGCCTACCGGGAGTTAGACGCTCTACTGTTGGATAACGTAGAGCAACTTGCTAACTCTCCTGCTTCGCGAGAAGAGCTTTTTCATACCTTTAATGCCCTGTTCAACAATCAGAGACAGCTCGTCTTTGCTGCCGGTTGTTCCCCGGACTCCCTTCCTGGAGTTGAGGCCCGCCTTGTCTCCAGGTTCTCGTGGGGTCTTCTGGCAAGGCTGGAACCTGCGGACACAGAGACCCGGGCGGCTATCGTTGGGCGGATGGCCCTTTTCCTCGACCTGCCCCTTTCTAAAGAGGCGGCCTTGTTCCTTGCTGAGAATACCTCCAGCAACATTAAGGAACTGGAGCGCATCCTGGGGTTCCTTTCTTCTTTGTATCCCTCTGGACACCCCCCTCTCTCCCTACCAGAGGTCAAGGAGCCATTGCTGGGGCTCCTCCCCACAAAGGGCCATACTGTACATATAGAAGAGATCTTGAGGACGGTTGCTACCTTCTTTAGGATCCCCCGGGTACAACTGCAATCAAAGAGCCGCACTCGCACCGTCTCTCTTCCTCGTCAGGTTGCGATGTATCTTGCCCGCCGTTTTACCTCCCTGTCCTTGCAAGAGGTCGGGGGATACCTTGGGGGGAGGGACCACAGTACAGTAGTCCATGCAGAAAAGAGGATTTTGGCGTTAAAGGCAAGTCGTCCGGACGTAGATAGTCTCATCAGTCAGATAGAGACATTATTACAGGGGAGGTGTTAGTACTTTGTTCTTTCTCTGTTGCTTTTCTGTTCTTTCTCTGTCTCCTTTTTTTCTCCCTCTTCTCTCTTTTGTCTCTTTAGGATGTCTTGTAGCTAGCGGAGGAGCACCTTCTGCCGTTTTTCTAACACACTCTTTCCATTATTAACTCAATAGTTGCACGTGACTTGGGACAAAAACGAAACAAGATTTCAACATCCCTGGGCTGCCTTAGGGTTAAGAATTAGGTAAAAAGAAACCAAAACTAAATATAAGAAGAGAGAGGATAACAACCATGAAACTTTCTTGCCGAAGATCCGTACTTACGGAAGGACTACAGCTTTTAAGCCATGTGACTTCTGGAACAACAACGAAACCTATTTTACAGGCGGTGAAAATAGAAGCTACCGAAAACAAGGCTATCTTGGAGGCAACGGACCTGGAGATTGGGGTCCGGTATCTCTTGGAGCCAGTGGAGGTACAAGAGAAAGGTGTTGTCGTGCTTCAAGAGGGGAGACTTGCAGAATTACTTCGAGAGTGGCCGGAGGAACAGGTTTGTATGGAGCTGAAGGGGGCAATGTGTCATATCTCAGGGAGAGGGGGGGCGTTCAAGATGGTAGGATATGACCCGAAGGAGTTCCCCACAATCCCCGATGTGATAGAAAAAGGGGCAATGGAGATAGAGGCTGGAGAATTAGTAGAGATGATTAGAAAGGTAGCTTTTGCCTGTGCTAGTGAGAGGGTAAGGCACACGATGACGGGAGTACTGTTTCAGGTAGAAGCAGGCGTCCTAAGGATGGTAGCAACGGACGGAAGAAGGCTGGCAAGTGCAAGGGAGAAAAAGGCAGTGAGTGGAAGAGTCCCCATGGAGGGAATAGTTCCAAGAAAGGGGATAGAGCAGTTAGCAAGAATTGCAGAGAGACAGGAAGGAAAGATACGGCTAAAGATGGAGGAGACGCACCTTCTTGCCGCGAGCGATAAAGCCACCCTTTGTGTACAGCTCATAGAAGGACAGTATCCAAACTATAAGGAGGCCATCCCGGCAAATAACGATAAAAGGGTTGAGGTAGATGCCGAGGTACTTGCGGGGGCCATAAGAAGAGCCTCCATTCTGACGACAGAAGAGAGACGCCTCGTGCGGCTAGGGCTACAAAAGGGAGGAATCTCTGTAGAGGTAGAGACCCCGGAGGTAGGAGAGGCAAAGGTAAACATAGATGCTGACTATGCAGGAGAGAACTTAGAGATAGGGTTTAATCCAGACTTCCTCCTGGATGCCCTTAAGGCTATTGGGAAGGGAACCGTACACCTGGAGTTTAAGGAGGCCACCTCATCGGCGGCAATAAAGAGCGGGCAGGACTTTATCTACGTAGTCATGCCAATAAGGCTTACGGAGACAAGCTAGATGTCCCAGCCAAAAGAGATTAGAGACGTCCTACAGAGGGTACTACCAGGACTCAAGCCCCCGCGAGGAAGGGCCGTAGAGAGGCTACAGACGGCATGGAGGGAGGTCACTAAGGGGAAGACGGCCGGGCAGAGCAGGGTAAAGCAACTCAAGCAGGGGGTGCTCATCGTGGAGGTGGACTCCGCCCCAATGATGCACCATATCAGCGAAAGAGACAAGGAGGGCCTTCTGGAGGAACTAAGGGGGAAGGTAGAGGGCGTCTACATAAAAGAAATCAGGACACGCCTGGCGAGAGAGTAGCAAAAGGGCGCAGAGAACAGCACCAGGAGACAAAAGACACAGAGGACATGGAAGCGGAAAAGGCAGAAAAGTACGACGCAACGGCCATAAAGGTCCTGGGAGGCATAGAGGCCGTCAGGAAGAGGCCAGCCATGTACATAGGAGATACAGGCCCAA
Organism: Planctomycetota bacterium; assembly: GCA_016209685.1. Lineage (GTDB taxonomy): Bacteria > Planctomycetota > Brocadiia > Brocadiales > Bathyanammoxibiaceae > 2-12-FULL-52-36. Next base: position 25,728 of record JACQVQ010000006.1, read on the forward strand.
AGGGCATGCACCATCTGGCCGAAGAGGTCGTCGTAAACAGTGTAGACGAGGCCCTCGCAGGGTTCTGTAAGAATATCTCCGTTAAGATTAACGCCGACGGAAGCCTTACCGTAATTGACGATGGGAGGGGTATCCCTGTGGACGAGCACAAGGAGGCAAAAAGGCCTGCCCTTGAGGTCGTGATGACTACGCTCCACGCCGGGGGAAAGTTTGGAGAGGGAGGGGCATACAAGGTGTCCGGGGGGCTCCACGGCGTAGGCGTCTCCGTCGTGAACGCCCTAAGCGAATGGCTTGAAGTGGAGGTTAGGAGAGAGGGGATGGCCTATTTCCAGCGGTACGAGCGGGGAGAGGCCACCACACCGGTAGAAAAACGAGGGGTAACGAAGAAGCAGGGAACAAAGGTCGTCTTCAGACCAGACACGACCATTTTTGAGGATACGGAATTCAATTACGACGTCCTGGCAAAGAGGGTCCGGGAGCTGGCGTTCTTGAACAAAGGACTAAGCATCACCCTCGCCGATGAACGGAGCAACCAGACAGAGACCTTCCAGTACACAGGGGGCGTGAAGACTTTTGTCAAGGAGCTTAATGCGGAGAAGGACCTTGTCCATGACGACATCGTACACATAGAAAAGAGGGAGGGGGACATAACCGTAGAGGTGGCGGTACAGTACAACGACACGTATACAGAAAACGTCTTTTCTTTCGTAAACAATATAAACACGGTGGAAGGCGGTACACATCTCAGTGGGTTCAGGGCGGCCCTTACCAGGACGTTCAACAATTACGCAAAGAACAAGGGGCTTCTCAAGGAGGAGAAGATGCCCACCGGAGATGACTACCGGGAAGGACTTACGGCAGTAGTAAGTATAATGATGCCCGAACCCCAATTTGAGGGGCAGACAAAGACAAAGCTGGGCAGTAGGGAGATACAGGGCATCGTAGAGGCCATCCTCAACGAACACCTGAGCATCTACTGCGAAGAGCACCCCACAAGCGCCAAGGCGATAATCAGCAAGGTAATAGAGGCGGTCAGGGCAAGAGAGGCCGCGAGGAAGGCCAGGGACCTATCCCGCAGGAAAGGTGCCCTCAGCGGGGCAAACCTCCCCGGAAAGCTGGCCGATTGTGCCACTAGGGACGTGGAATCCAGCGAACTCTTCCTGGTGGAGGGCATATCAGCAGGAGGTACGGCCAAGCAGGGCAGGGACAGGAACTTCCAGGCCATACTCCCCCTGAAAGGCGTCATCCTCAACGTGGAGAAGGCAAGGGTAGATAAGATGCTGGCCAACGAGGAAATCACGACCCTTGTCAGTGCCCTGGGGACAGGCATTGGTACCGATGAGTTTACCCCGGACAAGATACGCTACGGAAAGATCATTATCATGACCGATGCGGACGTGGACGGCGCCCATATAAGGACCCTCCTCCTGACCTTCTTTTTCCGCCAGATGGCAGAACTGATTGAGCGGGGGAACATATACGTGGCCCAACCCCCGCTGTACAAAGTAACCCGGAGGAAGAAACAGGAATACCTCTACGATGACAAACACCTCAACAAGGCCCTCCTGGAGCTAGGCATAGAGGGTACGCGGATGGAGCTCCTGCAGAAGGCCAGGCACATAGAAGGCGGCGAACTCAGAGGGTTAGTAGAACTCCTTAGCAAACTAGAGGAGCAGGCCCAGTGGTTGGCCAAGATGGGCGTCTCCATGAGAGACTTCCTGGCCAAGAGGAAAGGGGGGACTATGCTTCCCCTCTATCGGGTGAGCTTCAACGGGCAGGTGCTTTTCCTTTACTCGGACGACGAACTCAACTCCCTCATTAACGACCTCCAAAAAAAGGGGGAAGAGCTGGAGATACTGGAGGAAGAAGACCTCGCACGTCCACCCAAAACGGACACGGGCAAACGGGTATTGGAAAAGACGGAGTTCAGAGAGAGCAGGGATTTAGAGAAGCTGGTAGCCTCCCTGGAGACCCAGGGCTTCTCCCTGGAGGACTACTTCACCCAGGAGGGCGCGCCCCCCAGGGCAAGGCTCGCCAGAGAGGGGAACGAGGCGGTCGTCCAGGCCCTGAGCGGACTGCCAGCCCGCATCCGGGAACTGGGGAGAAAGGGACTGGACATCCAGCGGTACAAGGGGCTGGGGGAGATGAATGCAGAAGAACTGGCCGAGACGACGATGAACCCGGCAACAAGGACCCTGCTCAGGGTAAAGGTAGAAGATGCCTACAAGGCCGACCAGATATTCAGCGTCCTGGCAGGGAAGGACGTCCAGAGACGCCGGGAGTACATAGAGAAACATGCCCTTGAGGTCAGGAGGCTGGACATATGATAGAGCCGAGGGAGAACATAAGGGAGCTCTTCATAGAAGAGGAGATGAAGGACTCCTACCTCACCTTTGCCATGAGTGTGATAGTAAGCCGCGCCCTCCCCGACGTAAGGGATGGGCTGAAGCCCTCCCAGAGGCGAATCCTTGTCGCCATGAACGACCTGGACCTGGGCCCGAGGGCCAAGTTCAGAAAATGTGCCAAGATTGCAGGCGATACCACGGGCAACTACCACCCGCATGGAGAACAGGTAGTCTACCCCACCCTCGTGCGTATGGCACAGGACTTCAACATCCGTTACCCCCTCATTGACGGGCAGGGAAACTTTGGCTCAATAGACGGCGACCCACCAGCGGCCATGAGATATACCGAGGCCAGACTCACAGAGGCCAGCATGGCCCTCATGGAGGACATTGACAGGGACACGGTGGACTTTGTCCCTAACTATGACGACACCAGATTAGAACCCACCGTCCTACCCTCACGGTTCCCCAACCTCCTCTGTAACGGCGCCACGGGGATTGCCGTAGGAATGGCCACCAGCATACCCCCGCATAACGTAAACGAGATATGTGACGGCATCCTGAAGGTTATTGATAACCCGGATGCCTCTATAAAGGAGCTCCTCACCATAGTAAAAGGACCTGATTTCCCCACGGGGGGCCTCATCTGCGGGACCAGGGGCGTCCTGGAGGGATACACGACGGGCCGGGGAACCATCACTGTCCGGGCGAGGACCCACATGGAGACTATCAAGACGGGCAGGAAGCAGATAGTATTCACGGAAATCCCATACCAGCTCAACAGAGACAACATAATCGCCCGCATTGCGGAACTGGTGAAAGAGGACAAGATTACCGGGGTGGCCGATGTAAGGAATGAGAGTGACAGGGAAGGCTGCCGCGTGGTGGTGGAGTTGAAGAAGGGGGAAGACGAGGGAGTGGTATTGAACCAACTTTACAAACTCACCCAACTCCAGGACAGCTTCAGCATCATAATGATCGCCCTGATAGATGGCCGCCCCCAGACCTTGAACCTGAAGGAACTCCTCCTGGCCTACAAGCACCACCGCATGGAGGTCATCCGCCGGCGCTCCCGCCACCTCCTACAGAAGGCCGAACAGAGGGCACACATCCTGGAAGGGCTGAGGGTAGCCCTGAAGGACATAGATGAGGTGGTGAGGCTGATAAGGGCCTCACGGGACACGGCCACCGCCAGGGTCTCCCTCATGGACCGCTTCCAGCTCACCCAGATGCAGGCCGAGGCCATACTGGACATGCGCCTCCAGAGACTTACTGCGCTGGAGCACTCTAAGATAGAGGAGGAATATCAACAGCTACTCAAGGACATCCAGTACTATAGAGACATCCTGGCCAAAGAGGCGTTGGTCCTTGACATCATCCGCCAGGAGGTCGGGGAGATAAAAGAGAAGTTTGGTGACGCACGCCGCACGGACGTAGTAGGCGAGGCGGAAGAGCTGGTCAAGGAGGATTTGATTGCTGAAGAGGATATGGCCATCATTATGACCCATCAGGGCTATCTTAAGCGACTCTCCGTGGACACCTATCGGAGACAGGGGAGGGGCGGAAAAGGCGTTGGTGGGGCGGACCTCGTTGCGGGGGACTTTGTTGAACACCTCTTCATCGCCTCTACCCATGATTACCTCCTGTTTTTTACCGACCAGGGGCGGGTCTACTGGCAGAAGGTTTACGATATACCACAGCAGAGCAGGCTGGCCAGGGGGAGGGCCATCGTCAACTTGCTGGAGATGAAAGAGGGGGAGACCATTACCTCCATGATACCCGTCAGGAAGTTTGACCAGCGGTATCTGGTCATGGCCACGGCGAAGGGGCAGATAAAGAAGACGCCCCTAGAAGCCTTTAGCAACCCCAAAAAGGGGGGCATTATAGCCATGAGCCTCAAGGAGGGGGATAAGCTGATAGGGGTGAACCTTACTTCAGGGGAGCAGGAAATCCTGCTTGGGACGGAGCAGGGCAAGGCCCTGCGGTTCCACGAACGCCTTGTACGGCCCATGGGCAGGTCTGCGGCTGGGGTCCGAGGGATGAGGCTAAGGGCAGAAGACCGCGTCAAGGGGCTGGTGGCTGTAGAGGAGGAAGAGACCCTCCTTACCGTGTGTGAGACCGGCCTGGGCAAGCGGACGGCTTTCTCTGAGTATTCCCCTCACGGCAGGGGAGGCCAGGGGGTAATAAACGTGGACGTAGAGAGGGCGGGTAAGGTAGTTGCCCTGGTACCCGTGATGGAAGAAGACGAGCTTATATTGCTCACCGTGGGGGGGAAGGTCATCCGTACGGCAGTTAACACCATCCCGGTCATAGGCCGCAACACCAGGGGGGTCAAGCTAATCTCCCTGGAGAAGGACGACCGCCTAGTTTCCGTGGCCCGTGTGACCGAGGAATCCACTGCGGACGGACAAGGGCCCGGTCCAAAAGGCGTCTTGCCTGCAGCCAAAGGGGGCGAAGAGGCCGAAGAAAGCGAAGAGATACTGGAGTCCCCTAAGGAGCAACCCCCTCCTCTGGAGGGAGAAGACTACTAAGGGAGGGCCTGACAATGGGCCTTTTCTCCTCAGAGTATGAGCGGCTAGTAAGATTGGTTTTAACGCCCGCTGTCTTTGAACAGGAAGGGGTCAGCCGGCAGATTACGGAGGAGGTGGTGCGCTGTCTGTGGTACGGCAGGCACTTCCTTCAAGGGAGGCTTCATACTGAGGATGGTTCCCGTCTGGAGGTCCTCTCCCCAGGCCGGTGGAACAAGGGGGGCGGGCCAGACCACGCAAATGCGGAGATACTGCTGGAGGGCAGGGGGCACCTGAAGGGGGACGTAGAGGTCCACCTACTATCCTCCGATTGGCGACGGCACGGGCACGACAAGCAAGAGGGTTACACCAGGGTATGCCTACATGTAGTCTTCTGGAATGATGAGGGCGGGGGCTTTGTCAAAGACCTCCACGGTAGGGATATACCCCAGCTAGCACTCTCCAGACACATTAACCTCCCGGTGGAAGAACTGCCGGGGCCATGCCAGGAATTACTCCAGCAACGGGCCAGGTACGAACACTGGCTCGGCCATCTACTTGAGCAGGCGGGGGACCAGCGGATAATTGCCAGGGCACAAAGGATGGAGGGGCGTCTTGAGGGGCAGTCTTTTGAAGAGATACTGTACCGTAGCCTTATGGAGGCCATGGGGTACAAGAGCAATGTGGTAGGCTTCTCCCTCCTTGCAAGCCGTGTCAGCCTGGGAGACCTCCGCCGTTTGGTGCCGGTGGATGCTAATGAAAGGGAGACCGCCTCCTGGATACAGGCCCTCCTCCTCGGGGCGTCAGGGATACTACAAAAGTGGTCTAATAAGGATTTCCAGGATAAGGAGAGCAAAAGGTATTTTGCCTCTGTTTGTGGGCTGTGGAAGGGGCTTCAAGGGAAGTGGTCAGGAGAGATGCTCTCCCCCGAGGTATGGCGATGGGAAGGTACCCGTCCATTTAATTCCCCTCCCAGGAGGCTGGCTGCCATGAGCGCCCTATTGGCAAGGGGCCTTGAAAAGGGCCTGTTCAGGGAATTTTTATCCCCACTTGAGGAGGCAAAAGGCGGAGATAAAGGGGACGTGCGAGGGGTAATAAAGAAACTGGAGACCATCTTCCTTAGCCTGGAAGACCCCTTTTGGTCTTATCATCTGGTCCTCGGCGGGAATAGGCGTAAGACCCCGGCCAGACTGGTGGGGCGTGAGCGGATGGCCATCCTGTTGATAAATGTCATTATTCCACTCCTGCTCCTCTACGCCAGGAGGCATGAGGATAAGGAGACGGAAGGGGTACTCCACGAGATATATAGCCAATACCCCAGGCTACAGCCCGACAGCATCGTAAGGTTTATGACCGAGCGGATAGTCCCCGAAAAGTCCGCAAAGATTGTTAACTCTGCCCGCCGACAACAGGGCCTCCACCAGCTATACAGAGACTTCTGCCAGAGGGGGGACGTGAGGTGTGATAGGTGCGGGTTTTATTTGGCACTTGGGGATAGGGGGCGGCGGCCGTTTTCGTTGTAGGGGCAGGTTTAAAACCTGCCCCTACTGATACATCGCCAGCAACCGCATGACATCGTTCCTCGTAGCGAAGAGGAGGAGGGCGAGGAGGAGGGCCATGCCTATGTATTGAGCGAAGGCCATGGTACGCTCGCTGAGGGGGGAGCCCTTTATCTTCTCTATGCCCAGGAAGAGGAGATGTCCGCCGTCCAGCATGGGGATAGGTAGGGCGTTCAGGATAGCCAACTGGAGGCTGAGGATGCCAATAAAGTAGAGCAGCTTCCCCATACCCAGCTTGGCCGATTCATAGGTGGCCTGGGCAATCATGATGATGCCCCCCACCGTCTCACTGGAGACCTGCCGGGTGAGGAGGGCCTTCATGGAGAGGTATATCCTTTGGGTCATGACGATGGCCTTGTGGGTGCCCGCCTGACAGGCCCCAATGAAACCATATTGTTTCTCTACGGATTTCTCTTTTAGTCTTATCCCGAGCCTCCCCATGGCCCCCTCTGTGTCCTTCCTGGGGCGGAACCTGGCGGTGAAGGTCTCCCCGCCTTTGTCACCGGCGGTCCCACTGCCCCTGCGCCACTGGACTTCCATTTCTTTCCCTTCGCAGGTGGCGATAATCCTCAGGAGGTCTTCCCACCTCTTCAGGCCTTCTCCGCGGAGGGAGAGTAGTTCGTCCCCGGGCCTTATGCCAAGCTCCTGGGCTGGGAAGCCCTCTACTACGTGGTCAACCCTTAGCCCCATGGCAGGGACGACCCCCTCAAGGAGGTTCCTGGCATCCCCAGGCACGTCCAGAGAGAGGACTTCCTTCCCCCGTTTCAGGGTCAGGTTGGGGGTCTTTCCTCCTGGGGTGGGCAGTTCGCTTGTGGCAGATTTCAGGGCAGTCCAGCCAGAGACCTCTTTTCCGTTGACCTTAAGTAGCACGTCTCCTTTTTTAAGCCCTACCTTTGCCGCCAGGCTTTCTTGCTGGAGGGACTGTATTTTTGTTGAGGCGCAGGAGACCCCGAGCATCCACCGGGGCGTGCTGAGGGGGGTTACCTTGACCTCTTGTTTTTCCCCCTGTCTGAGCACGGTTAAAGTCAACTCTTTGCCAGGGTTGTTCGCCTCTATTTCCCTGATTTTTTCCCCTGCCTCTACGCCCTCCCCATTGATGGCGATAATCTCGTCGCCGGCCTTCAGACCCGCCTCCTTAGAGGGAGAGCCATCGGGGTACTGGAGTATGTGGCCTATCTCTCTGCTGAGGGCCGGGCTTATGCCTATGCGTTGCATCCCCTGGGCCTCATCATATCTAGGTGAGACCGTAAAGCCCAGGAGCTGGTTATCCCGTTCCACAAGGAGGGAGATTTTCGCTGCAGGACTGCCCAGGGCTATGGAGGTGAAGATGTCCTCAAAGTCTGGGTTACGCTTCCCGTTAAGCCGGACGATTTTATCTCCGGGTTTTAGGCCCGTCTCCCAGGCCGGCCAGCCAGTAGAGACCTCCCCTATCTCTGAGGTGATGAAGGGGACGCCTATCTGGAAGGCAATGACGAACGCAATGAAGGCCAGCAGGGCGTTAAGCCCCACCCCGGCTAACAGTACCAGCGCCCTCTGATGGGCAGGTTTCGCCATAAAATCCCCGGGTGCCAGAGGGGCCTCCTTTTCCGGGTGTTCGCCGGCCAGTTTTACGTAGCCTCCGAGCGGGATGGCGGAGAGCCTGTAGTCGGTCTCCCCCCATACCCTACTCCAGAGGGCTGGCCCGAAGCCCATGGAGAAGACGTGTACCTTTACCCCAATCCACTTGGCGGCCAGGAAGTGGCCCAGCTCGTGGACGAAGATGAGGGTGCCTATGCCCAGGATTACCAGCAGTATATTTGTAGACGTCTCAGTCATAGTCGTTAAAATTCAGGGTACAGGATTCAGGATACAAAATATTCTGCGTCCTGACTACTGAATTTTGTATCCTTTCTTCTCATTTTGGGAGGTTTTTCCTCGCCTCTTCCCTGGCCCACTGGTCGGCCGCAAGGATTTCCCCCAGGGAAGGGTGTTCGCACTTTTTGTGACGGTCCATGGTGCCCTCTGTTATGGGTACGATATCCGTGAGTTTGATCCGCCTGTCCAGGAAGGCCTCCACCGCCACCTCATTGGCGGCGTTGAGTACGGCCGGGATAGTCCCTCCCTCAGAGACTGCCCTGTAACCCAATCGCAGGGCGGGGAACCTTTCCATGTCGGGTTTAAAGAAGGTAAGCCCGCCGAGTTTGGGCAGGGAGAGCGGTTCTACGGGGGCGGGCCTCCTCTGGGGGTAAGTGAGGGCATACTGGATGGGGAGTTTCATGTCCGGCAGGCCCATCTGGGCTATTACTGAACCGTCCTGGAATTCTACCATGGAGTGGATTATGGATTGGGGGTGGATTACTACGTCTATTTGTTGGGCCTCCAGCCCGAAGAGCCATTTGGCCTCTATTATCTCCAGGGCCTTGTTTATCAAGGTGGCAGAGTCAATGGTTATCTTTTTCCCCATCTGCCACGTTGGGTGCTTGAGGGCCTGTTCAGGGGTGACGTCCCGGAGTGCCTCTCTTGGATACTCACGGAAGGGTCCGCCTGAGGCAGTGAGGATTACCTTTCTTAATTCGCTCCGCTGGCCCGCCAGGAGGGATTGAAAGATGGCGGAGTGTTCACTGTCCACGGGGAGCAGTTTTACGCCCATCTTACTGGCCAGACTGGTCACAATCTCGCCGGCCACTACCAGGGCCTCCTTGTTGGCCAGGGCAAGGGACTTCTTTTCTTTTATGGCGGCCAGGGTGGCGGGGAGGGCGGCCGCCCCGACTATGGCGGATAGTACGAAGTCTACATCTTCTCCAGAGGCCAACTCCTCCAGGGAGTCTTCCCCGGCAAGTATTTCTACAGAGTTCGTTGAGACCTTTCTCTTCAGGAGGCGGTAGGATTCCTTATCCACGATGGCCACCCTGCTGGGGCGGAAGTCCGCCACCTGTTGGGCAAGCAGTTCCCAGTTCTGGTGGGTGGAAAGGGCGGTGACCCGGTAATCCCCGCCCAGGGAGCGGACCACCTCCAGGGCGTTCCTCCCGATAGAGCCTGTAGAGCCAAGGATGGCTATCCTTTTCATAATTTCGGATTTCGGATTTCGGATTGTGGATTGCGAAGTTCCAAATTCCAAATTCCAAATCCGAGATTCAAAAATTTTCCTTTCATGACATACTCTCTATCTCGTGGAGGAGCTGGCTCACCATCTCCGACTCTGGAATCTTTTTGACCCTCTCGCCCTTCTTGAATAGGAGTCCGAAGCCGTGGCCCCCGGCTATCCCGATGTCACATTCCTGGGCCTCCCCGGGGCCGTTGACGGCACAGCCCATAATGGCTATCTGGAGGGCCTTTTTCTCAGGGGGCAACTTGGCCTTCACCTCTTCCACTATCTTCACGAGGTCAATCTCGCATCGCCCACAGGTGGGGCAGGAGATAAGTTCCCAGCCCTCGTGTTCCCGGAGACCCAGGGCCTGGAGGATGTCCAGTCCTGCCTTTATCTCCTCATGGGGCCGGCCGGTTATGCTGACCCTGAGGGTATCGCCGATACCCTCCGACAGGAGGCCGCCTATGCCTATGGCAGATTTTATTATGGAGCTGGAGGCTGGCCCCGCCGCCGTAACTCCCAGATGAAGGGGGTAATCGCATTGCCTGGCAACCTCTCTGTAGGCCGCCATGGTGGTAGGAACGTCGGAGGCCTTCAGGGAGAGGACGATGTCCCTGAAGCCCAGGGACTCAAAGTGCTCGCAGTAGCGGAGGATGGTCTCTACCATAAGTTTGGCCAGCGGCTCCTCTTCCTGGCCTGGGGACTTGACGGAGCCGGAATTAACCCCTATCCGTATCGGTATGCCCTTATTTTTGGCGGCCCGGACCACTTCTTCTACCTTAGCCTTGTCCTTCATGTTGCCCGGGTTGATGCGTATCTTGTCTACCCCCTGGGCTATGGCCTCCAAGGCGAGTTGAGGGCTGAAGTGGATGTCTGCCACCACGGGGATGCGCGTCCGCCGCTTTATCTCTCCCAGACAGCGGGCGGCCTTAGGCGTGGGTACTGCCACGCGGATAATCTCACAGCCCATCTCCTCTAGCTCTTTTATCTGGGCTGAGGTATCCTCTATATCCTCCGTGTGGGTCTTGGTCATGGACTGTATGGAGACAGGGGCATCGCCACCTATCTGCACACAGTTTTTATCGGGAGTGGCCCCGCCACCCACGCTGACTGGCCGGGTACGTCGTCTTTCTATCATTTTTGAAAGGAAGTGTGAAATTAAAAGCCTATTATAGCCTCTCAGGTTATCAGGTCAAATCAAAAAGTCAGAATCAGGGGAATCGGCAACCTTTTCTCCAATCCCTGGCCATTGACTTTGGCGGTTGCAAATTTTGGCAATTCCCTTAACATATTGGGTAGGGATTGTCCTGAAAATATTTGGCAGGCAACCATCCAAATTAGAAGGGACGTGCAGATAAAATGAGACTGACTCGCTTTCCCTGTCTACTGTTTACTATCTACTGTCTACTAGTTTTGGGTCTGGAGACCCAAAACGACCCGGGTGCCATTGCCCAGGAGTGGGCGCCCAGCTGGCAATTGCCCCAGCGGGACCGGCCGGCCAATATCATTGAGGCCCCGATTACGGGTCGTGGGGAGATGCCAGAGGGCCGGTTCTTCCCCCCGATTATATGTGGGGCATGTCACACGGATATCTTTCAGCAATGGAAAGGCTCCACACATGCCTATGCATGGTATGACCCGCTCTTTAGGGCCCTTTACCAAAAGGGTCTCCAGGAGGCCCAGGGAGAACAGCAAAGGGTCGTCATGGACACCTGCGTCCGCTGTCACTCCCCTGTGGGTTTCACCACCGGGGAATGGAAGGCCACGCCTTCCACGCCAGGCAGTGAGGCCAGTAAGGAGAATATCTTCTGTGATTTCTGCCACTCAGTAAAGGCTACTACGGGCATAGGCAATGCCCCTTTTATTGTAGACCCCGGGGATGCCGTAAAGATGGACTTCGGCACCAAACGGGGTCCCTTTAAGGACTGCCCCACGACCGCCCACAAGACGGAGTATTCTGAACTCCACACCCGTTCGGAATTCTGCGGCTCCTGCCATGACGTATCTCATGCCGGGAGCAGGTTGGCAGTAGAACAGACCTATACGGAGTGGCGTCTGGGACCCTACAATACTGGTAATCCTGCCACCACGACACATTGTCAGGACTGCCACATGAGACAGAGACCAGGCGTGCCCTCCACAGGTTCAACGGAGAGGCCAGATAATCCGGGCTTTGCCGCAAAGAAGGAAGTAGGGGGCATAGAGAGGCCCCACATCTGGACCCATTATTTCGTGGGCGGTACCAGCCTTATCCTAGGTCCCATCCTCCAGGAGCCCGAGAGGCAAAAGATGGCCGAGGACAGGCTAAAAAATGCCGCCAGGGTGGAGCTGATAACGCCCACCGCTATAAAACCCGGGGAGTTGCTCAGGTTCAGGGTAATGGTAGAAAACGTGGGTGCGGGACACTACATCCCCACGGGGCTTACGGAGGTGCGTCAGATGTGGCTGGACGTGGCCGTGGCGGACGCCGATGGTAAGGAGGTCTATCGCTCTGGTACGGTGGATGAGAGGGGACACCTGGAGGAGGATGCCGTCGTATATCACACCATCTTTGGTAACGAGAAGGGACAGCCCACGTATAAGATATGGGAGGCCACCCACATCATCTCTGATTATCGGGTCCCCCCAAAGGGGCAGAGGGTGGAGAAGTATGCCTTCCTGCTCCCCCCAGACATCAAACTACCACTGAAGATAAAGGCCGTGCTCCGCTACAGGAGTGCCCCGCAGTGGCTGGCGGGGGAACTCCTGGGGGATGGAGCCCCCACTATACCCATTGTGGATATGGCAGAGGCGACAGCCGCAGTGCAGTAGTGGCGACCGGCCAGTCGCCCCTACTGGCGGGGGGTCATTGATTTGCGGGGGACTTCTTGTTATCCTGTTCGGTCTTTGGGAGAGTTAAATAAAAGGTGGCTGGTGCAGGTGGATTTTTTCAAAGGCTTGTCAGCAGGCCGGGGGTCTCCGTAAGTGTGAGCTTTATCCTGGCCATATTTATCGGGGCGGGGTTCCTGAGTCTGCCCCAGACCACCGTGGACCGGAGAGAACTGCCCTTTATTGACGCCCTTTTTATCGCAACTTCAGCCACCTGTGTGACGGGTTAACGGTCTGCGACCTAATAAACTATCCTACCAATATTTCTCCTTCTGGATACCTAAGGAGTTCCGGCTTAGGTCTTCCAAATAGTGAAAAACCTATAGCTAGCGGTCCTATACGGCCAATGAACATAGCAATAGTCAAAAATATTTTTCCAACAATACTCAGGTTGGGAGTGATTCCCATGGATAACCCTGTATTACTGAGGGCAGATGTACTCTCAAATAAAATCTCTAGAAAAGACGCATTTTCTATAGCCGCTAACACCGCTACATCTATTATCAACACTAAAACAAATGAAAGAAATATAACGAAAGATCTGTGTACTGTTTCATCAGGAATTGCTCTTTTGAAAATATGAACATAGCTCTTCCCCCGAAATAATGAAACAAGGGACACGAACATTATCCCCAGAGTGGTAGTTTTAATTCCTCCCGCTGTCCCACCCGGGGAGGCACCTATAAACATTAAAACTACGAGTGTAAAAAGGCTGGTATGGCTCATCTTTGCAATATCTATAGTATTAAACCCATCGGTTGTGGAGGCAGAAATTGTTTGAAAAGAGGAGAGCAACAATCTATCTCCGAGAATAACTGAGGGAGGCCACTCCTCTGAGACGAATATGACCGCTGTTCCGATAGATAGAACAATTATTGTGACCAGCATTGCCAATTTGCTGTGGGCTGATAATTGCCTGGGCCTCTCACGTTTAATAGTTTTTACAGTTAATATAAAAATATCGTATAATACGTAAAATCCAATTCCTCCAATTATGGAGAGGATGTCAATAACCAGGTTAACAGTAATGTTATCCTGGTAAGGCATAAGACTATCGGGGAAAGGTGAAAATCCAGCAGTGGAGAAGGCCGATACTGAGTGGAAAATCCCCAGGTAGATTGCATGAGATACAGAAAAATCACGTAACCAGTAGGAACTCAGAATAGCTGCGCCAATAAATTCGAAAGAGAAAGTGAATATCAGCACTAGCGTAAAAAATTTAGCGAACCCCTCTGCCAGACTTGCCCCTTGTAGTGATTCTCTTCCAGCCAGCCCCATTCTTAAGGATAGCTTCATACCAAAAACATATACTAAAAAAACATAAAATGTCATATAGCCTATTCCACCGATTTGAAAGTCAATTAGCAGGACTATTTGTCCAAAAAGGGAATAAAAACTACCTATGTCTACAACCGTTAACCCGGTGGTACTTATTCCGGAAGTCGCTACGAATAAAGCGTCTATAAAAGGTTGACGTACCCCTTTAGACGAAGCTATTGGTAAAGTTAGAAGGGCAGCTATAATTAGCGTAGTAAAAGCGTAGCCTATTACCAAAAGTCGAATAGGCGTAAAAAATCTCAAAAACGTTCGTAACTTTGCCATTGTTTAAATCTTCTAAAGTATTTGGTGTAGTTTGAAAATTCTTGTGAAATTAAAACCGCTTGAATATACCTCAAAAGTTAATAAAATCAATGAGTTTAAGGACTCCGGAAAGGAAGTCTTACGCAACCAGGGAAAGGATACTATTTTTTGAGTTTATTAGGCTAAGGGATTTTAAGGGCGTAGAAGGAGGCTTCTGGCCATACCAGGAATAGTTCCCTAAGGAACACGTAGCAGTGGGATGAACTAGGGGCCAGGCCCCGCACCACGCAGGGTGCAGGGCTTGCCATATACCCGTAGCTGTGAACCCCACGTGGTTCACAGGGCTAGGGAGTAGGGGTTAGAAAAGAAGGAGGTCTGGATACATGGCAAGGGTGGTGGCTGTACTGGGACTGGGCAGGTTCGGACAGGCCCTGGTGAAGACACTGATTGAGGAAGGGGCAGAGGTCATTGCAATAGACGTGGATAAGGAGCAGGTGGAGAAGATAAAGGATATTGCCACCCATGCCATTCAACTGGACAGGGAGGATGAGGAGGCCCTCAGGGCCTGTGGGGTGGCGGATGCGGACGTGGCGGTGGTGGCCGTGGGCGCCCTCGAGCCGAGTGTAATGAACACGGCTATCCTGAGTAAGATGGGGGTAAAGGAGATTATTGCCAGGGCTACCAGCGACCTCCATGCCCATATACTCAGTACGGTGGGTGCGACCAGGGTGGTCTTTCCCGAAAAAGACATAGGCATAAGGGTGGCCAAGGGTATCATGGTCCCCGGGCTAAGGGAATATGTGGAGGTAGGGGAGGACTACTGCCTCGCTGAGGTGAAGGCCGGGGAGCGACTCATCGGGAAGTCCCTCAGGGAACTAGACCTTAAGTCCAGGTTCAGTATCAATGTGGTAATAATAAAAAAGACGGAGGTGATTCAGGTGAACGACCATCCCGTGGAACGGGAGCGGATGGTCCTCCCTACTGCCGATTACGTCCTGAGGGAGGGCGATTGCCTGGTTATTGTAGGGGAGACGGAGAAGGTAGAGGATTTTGAGAGACACACGAAGTAATTAGCAAACAGGGGGCAGGCACCGATTGCGGAATGCATTCTTAGTGCGGAATGTAGAATGCGGAATGCGGAATTAAATTCTTCAAATTCCACACTCCGAATTCACCATTTGCCCCGTAGATTTCAGTTGCATTTTGGGGGCTTTTTGCTAAAATCTTGCTCTTAATAAGAAGTATCTAAGATGCTTCTGTGATTGTGGTTTACGGAAAGGATGCGCAGGCAAAATGGTTACCGAGGTAGGTATTGATATCCTGGAACAGGAAAGCGTACCCAGAGAGGCCGTGAGGCAGCTAAGGAAGAAGGTGTGCTCTTCCAACGAAGAAAGGGAGGCCATGGAGAACGAGGCCGCAAGCCTTGCCCTGGCCATCAAAAGGGGGAAAGACCCGACAAAGGTGAAAGAGGACTGTCTCAAGTTAGGTATAGTCCTCTGGACTATGGGTCGGGCAAAGGAGGCCATAGAGGCCCTGGAAGAGGTGAAGACCCGCAAGGTCGCTTGTTACTACCTCGGGAAGTGTTATGAAGAACGGGGGGACTACGAAAAGGCCCTGGAGTTGCTTGAGAAGGCCAGGAAGGAAGAGGCAGAAGAGATTGATTTAGAGTTAGAGGTCGTGGGCGTGCAGAGGAAGGCAGGCCAGACCAAGGAGGCGCTGAAAAAGATAGAACAGCTGGCGAAGGCCCACGGTAACGAGGCAGAAGTCCATTATCAGTGGGGGTATTGCACGGAAGACATGGGGGAATATCCGGAGGCCATGGCCCACTACGAGAAAGCCCTGGAGATAGACCCTGAACATGCAGGGGCCCTTTTCCGCCTGGGTTACAATTATGACCTGGAAGGGGAGGACGAAAAGGCCGTAGGGTACTATGAGAAATGCAAGGAACTCTCTCCCACTTATACGAACGTCCTTATAAATTTAGGAACCCTTTACGAAGACAGGGGAGAGTACGAGAAGGCGGTCTCTTGCTTTGAGGAGGTACTGAGGGCCGACCCCAATCACCCCAGGGCGGGCCTGTATCTTAAAGATGCCAAGTCCTCCCTCTACATGTACTACGACGAGGAAAAGTTGAGGGCCCAGAGTAAAGAGAGCGAGGTGTTAGGTATACCCATATCAGATTTTGAGCTCTCCGTACGGAGCAAGAATTGCCTGGAAAGGATGGGCATAAAGACGTTGAGAGACCTTACCACGGTAACGGAAAGCCAGCTCCTTTCCTTTAAGAATTTTGGAGAGACCTCTCTGACTGAGATAAAGGAAGTGCTGACCCAAAAAGGCCTCAGGATAGGCCAGGCCCTGGAAGAACAGAAGAGGTTGCATCCCACCCCCAGGTCTGAACAGGAGGCGGAACTCCTGAATAGCCCTGTTTCCATCCTGGAACTATCCGCCCGCACCGCAAAGGCCCTGGAAAAAATAGGTATCCATACCGTAGAAGAGCTTATCTCTAAGACGGAAGAAGAACTGCTAGGCCATAAGGGTATCAGCGGGTCGCACGCAGAGGAGATTACCGAGAAACTCACCAGGTGGGAACTATCCTTAAGACAGGCAAAAAAGGAATCAGAATAATAAGAATAAGATGTAGGGGCGACCGGCCGGTCGCCCCTACATAAAACTAAAGAAGGTGAGGGGAACTTTGGGAAAGGGTTTAAGCCGAGCATCCTATGATAGCACTAGGGATAGACCCTGGGCTGGCGGCAACAGGCTTCGCAGTGGTGGAGGCCTTGCCCCGGGGTAGTCAGGCCCATGACTGGGGCTGTATTAAGACAAGCCCCAGGCTTTCTAATCCCCTTCGCCTGGGCCTAATATACCGCCACGTCTGCCAGCTTATCACCAGATGGTCCCCGGGCCTGGTAGTCATTGAGGAGGCCTTTGTTGACCCCAAATACCCCAGGGCCGCCCTCCAGCTGGGGGAAGTCAGGGGCACCATAAGCGTAGCCGCCAACAATATGGAGGTGGAGGTCTTTGAATTAAAGCCCTCCGAGGTGAAGCAGGCCCTGACAGGCAGGGGCCTGGCCGCAAAGGAACAGGTACAGGTGGCCGTAAGCAGGATTCTCCGCCTGACTACCCAACCTACCTCCCACCACGCCACGGACGCCCTTGCCCTTGCCCTTACAGGACTCTCCAGAAAGGGCCTCCTTTCCTGTATATGAGGATATACCCTTGATCCGCTACCTCAAAGGGACACTGCTTGAAAAAGGGGAGGACAGGATAGTGGTACTGGTGGCAGGGCCACACCCGACAAACGGCGGGCTGGGTTACGAAGTAAGACTGCCTTCCATAGTCAGGGCCTGCTACAACGCCAAAGAACTGGGCCAGGAAGTAGAGCTTTATATCTCCTACCAGCAATCAGAGAGACAGCCCAAGCCCCTCCTGGTCGGTTTTAACACGGAGGCCGAGCGGGAATTCTTTGAGAAGTTGATAACGGTGGATGGCATCGGCCCTTCCAAGGGGATAGAGGCCCTGACGGTACCAGTGGCCAGGATAGCCAGGGCCATAGAGGATAAAGACACGGGCGCCCTGGAAAAGCTCAAGGGTATAGGCAGGCGTTCGGCCGAAAAAATTGTGGCAGAACTCCACGGCAAGGTGGCCAAGTACGCCCTTATGTCCCTGGGGGAGATGCCTCCTCTTGAACCCGAAGATTTACGAAAACAGGTGGAGGCGGTGCTCGTAAAACAACTTGGACACAAACCCGCCGAGGCCGGCCAGTTAGTCAGGGAGGCCTTCCAGCGGAACCCAAAACTTTCTACCCCCGAGGAACTCTTTGAGGAGGTATACCGTGGCCAGAGAAGGGACTAAGAAACAGGCCCCGAATCCACCCCTTCGCTCCGCTCAAGGGCAGGCCCTGAACCAGAACGGTTCAGGGCAGGCTCAGGCGGGGCAGGGAGAGGCCAAATCCCCCCTACCCCCCTTTAATAAAGGGGGGGCAAGGGAGGATTTAAACCGGCCTTCTCCGCCTCAGGCGGAGAAGGGGAAGGGACAAGGCCTCTTAAAGGGCAAGGAAGAGGTGGAAGAGGCCCTGAACCTGCGCCCCAGGAGGCTTGCTGAATATATTGGCCAGGGCCAGGTGGTGGAGTCCCTGGGTATTGCCATTGAGGCCGCAAAGAAACGGGGGGACGCCGTTGACCACGTCCTCCTTTACGGCCCCCCGGGTCTTGGGAAGACCACCCTTGCCCATATAATAGCCAAAGAGATGGACGTGGGGATAGTCACGACCTCAGGCCCCGCCCTGGAAAAGGGGGGAGACCTTATCGGCATCCTCACCCACCTCAAAAAGGGTGACGTGTTTTTCATAGACGAAATCCACAGGTTGCCCAGGACCGTGGAAGAGTACCTGTACTCCGCCGTGGAGGACTTTGCCATCAGCATAGTCTTTGACAAGGGGAGCCACGCCAGGAGCTACCGCAGTAGACTTGAAAAATTTACCCTCGTAGGGGCCACCACCCGTGCAGGGCTCATCTCCTCGCCCCTGCGGGAGAGGTTTGGCATACAGAGGGCCCTAGACTTTTACACGATGGAAGAACTATGCCAGGTGGTCAGGCGCTCGGCCGCCCTCCTCCAGGTGCCTGCAGATGCAGAAGGGGTGGTGGAGATTGCCAGACGGAGCAGGGGTACCCCGAGGATAGCCAACCGCATCCTGAGGAGGGTAAGGGACTATGCACAGGTAAGACACGCTGGGGTGATAACCAGACCCGTGACCCAGGAGGCCCTGGAACTGGAAGGGATTGACGGGGAGGGCCTTACCACGCTGGACAAGAAATTCCTGGAGACCGTGATAATCCATTACAAGGGGGGCCCGGTCGGGCTGGAGGCCATTGCGGCCGTCCTGCAGGAAGAGACGGATACCCTGGTGGACATGGTAGAACCCTTTTTGCTCAAGGCAGGCTTCATTCTCCGTACCCCCAAGGGCCGTAAGGCCACAGACAAGGCCCACAGCTATCTCGGCCTCCCTAATGCCTCTGCGGAGGAGAGGCAACTCTCTTTTTTACCAGGACAAAGATGAAGCTCCTTTTACACATCTGCTGTGCCCCCTGCGTCTGTGCCCCGATGGAGGAACTAAGGGCCAACGGGCTAGAGATAGAGGGCTACTTTTACAACCCCAATATCCATCCGCTACTGGAATTCCGCAGGAGACTCAAGGCCGTGAAGGTCTACGAATCCACCGGGGGGTCCTCCCTCCCCATACACTATTGCGAAGACTACGGCCTGGAAGAATTCCTCAGTACCGTAGACCGTGAGGGTGGCAGGGCCACTCCCGGCAAGAGGTGTGAGGACTGCTATCGCATGAGACTGCTTTCCACCGCAAGATATGCAAAGGGGCATGGCTTTGATGCCTTTAGCACCGCCCTCCTCTTCAGTGCCCACCAGAAACACGAACTCGTCAAGGGGGCCGGAGAGGAGGCCGCACGCCTGACGGGAGTCCCCTTTCACTATATGGACTACCGCCACCTCTACGAGAAGAGCCACGCTATGGCCAAAAAACGCTGTCTCTACCTCCAGTCCTACTGTGGCTGTATCTTCAGCGAGTACGAACGCTACGCCCCCACGACAAAGTATATTTATAAAGGAGACGGCGAGGAGGCAGAACGAATTTGAAATCTTTGCGGGAGATATTATACTTACTGGGAATTCAGAAGTCAGGATTCAGAATTCAGGAGCAAGGCAGTAGGCTTTTTTGTTCAAAATTCTATATTCTGAATCCTGTATTCTGTATTCTTATTTTATTCTGTCTCTCCTCCTGTGGCAGGCCGGTCTACCGCTCCGAGACCAGATTGCAGGAGCCGCCGGATATGGAGGTAACCCTCTTAAAGGAGGCCAGTACGGCCCGTCTAGCAGTGCATTCTCCTTATAGAATCTTAGACCTTAAGAACGGTACGAGTCTGCGGGAAGGGGCGTCCCTCCCCAGTACCCCCGTTACCCTGAACCAGGGACAGTTGGCCCTGGGAGGCATAAAACTGGGGACGAACGGGGTGAGGGTAGTGGCCCAGGTGGACGGTGCCCTGGAACTGGAAGGCACGCATTATCGTGGAGAAATCCACCTGTTAAAAGGCCCCAAAGAGGGTCTAATAGCGATAGATAAGCTGGATGTGGAGAGTTACATCCTGGGCGTAGTGGGGAGCGAGATGCCCAACCATTGGGAGCCGGAGGCCCTGAAGGCCCAGGCCATCACCGCCAGGACGTTCGCCCTCTACCTCAAGGGGAACGGGGTAACCCTTGGCCCCCTCCACCTGGCCTATAAGGGTACCGCAAGGGAGACCCCGGCCCTCAGACGGATAGTGTCGCAGACCAGGGGGGTTGTCATGCTCTACAAAAAGGACCTCTTCCCGGCCTATTTCCACAGCACCTGTGGGGGGCATACGGAAGATGCCAGCCTGGTCTTCGGTAAGGACGGCATACCACCTTTAAAGGGAGTGAAATGTGATTATTGTAAGGACTCCAAATATTATCAGTGGAATCGGGAGATTTCCAAACAGGAACTGGAAAAAGGCCTCAGAAAGGCGTATCCTTCTCTGAAAGAGATATGGGAGGTGAGGCCCCAGGGGAGGGGGCCTGGCAGACATGCCTCCCAGGTGGAAATCAAATACGCAAGCGGGAGTTACAAGATGAACGCCAATGAGTTCCGCCTGCTGTTGGGGCCCAACCACCTGTTGAGTACTGCCTTTGAGGCCGCAGACAAGGGCAAGATGATAAAATTCTCTGGCAATGGCTGGGGCCACGGCGTGGGCCTGTGCCAGTACGGGGCAGGGACTATGGCCAAGAATGGCTCTACCTGGCAGGAGGTACTTAAAAAATATTATCCAGGTGTGGAATTTGTAAAAATTTATGAGTAGGGGCAGCATTGGGGGCAGAGCCCCAATGCTATAGCCCTGGTGCTCTGCCACCAGGGCTGCGTGTCTGCCCTTTAGTTGGGCGAACATCCGCCTTAGGCGGATTCGCCCCTACGGGCGTATAAGGAAGGGACAAGGCTTGAGATTCAAGATTCTAGGTGCCGATAGGGAGACGAGGGCCCGTTGCGGGGAGATGGAGACCCCTCACGGGAAGGTCAAGACGCCCCTCTTCATGCCGGTGGCTACCCAGGCCACGGTGAAGACCTTGACGCCAAAACAGCTCCGTGAGATAGGGACAGAAGCTATCATATGCAACGCCTACCATCTGGCCCTCAGACCAGGGGAGGAGGTGGTAAAGGGGATGGGTGGTCTCCACCACTTCATGGGATGGTCCAGGACTATAGTGACCGATAGTGGCGGCTTTCAGATATTCTCCCGCAACGGCCTGAGCCGGGTCTCGGACGAGGGCGTAGAGTTTTGTTCCCCTTTCACGGGAGAGAGGGTCTTCCTCAGTCCTGAGAGGGTAATGGAGATACAATCTTCCCTGGGTAGTGATATTGCCATGCCCCTTGACCACTGTGTAACCCATCCCTGTCCCCGGGAGGAGGCCCGCCAGGCCATGTTAAGGACCCATAGGTGGACCAGGCGGTGCGTAGAGGCAGGTCTCAAACCTGCCCCTGCACAGGCCCTCTTTGGGATTGTCCAGGGGGGTGTGTACAAAGACCTCCGCCTGGAGAGCGCCTGGGGCCTGGTGGAACTGGGGCTGGAAGGATATGCCGTAGGTGGACTCAGCGTGGGGGAGGGCAGGGAACTCATGTTAGAGGTGCTGGAATACACTGCCGAGGCCCTTCCGTGGGAGAGGCCAAGATACCTCATGGGGGTAGGCACCCCGGAAGACATCCTGGACGCCGTGGCACTTGGGGTAGATATGTTTGATTGTGTCCTGCCCACACGGAATGGCAGGAACGGTACCGTCTTTACTAGAAAAGGCAGACTAAAGATCCTCAACAGCCGTCACAAGGAAGACCCGAGACCCCTGGAGGAAGGGTGTCAGTGTTACACCTGCAGTAACTTCTCAAGGGCCTATCTCAGGCACCTGTTTCTTTCAGGAGAGATACTGGCCATGACGCTCCTTTCCCTGCATAATCTCCATTTCTTTCAGCACTTGATGAGGGACGTCCAGGAGGCTATCCTTACTGGGAACTTTGGTCAGTTCAGAAAAACCTTCCCCACCTCTCAGGAGGAGGAAAGGGAGGGGAGAAAGGAGATGGCCTTATGGACTTCCTGATGCGTCCGCCTGAGGTGGATACACCGCACTGGCTGGTGGATTTGCCGATAGATTCACTCAGTTCACTGCAAGTCTTTTTGGCAAACTTGCCATGTATAGGACAGGCGGCACAGCCCCCGCCCGTATTCTGGACGACCCTGCTGCCCATCTTCATGATGGGTTTTGTCCTCTATTTCTTCATCCTCAGGCCCCAGAGGCAGAAGGAGCGGCACAGGTTAGACCTGCTGGCCGGTCTAAAGAAAAACGACCGGGTAATCACCGGGGGTGGACTCCACGGCGTGGTGGTCTCGGTAAAGGAGAAGGAGGTCATCCTCCAGATAGACGAGACTAAAGACGTCAAGGTAAAGGTGGAGAAGGATGCTATAATCTCCGTGGAACATAGGGAAAAACATACGGAATCTAAAGAGAAGCATAAGGAGGAGGGCTAACAGCCCTGACCTCCTGAGAGATAAAGAAAGAAGCTGAGGAAGAAACATGCCCAAGGAAATACTGCGCTGGAAGATGCCCCTGATTGTCATAATGGTAGCCCTGGCCTTGCTGTCCCTTTATCCCCCAACGGATAGGGTCATCAAGAAGGAGAAGGTAAAAGAGGTAGATGGCCAGGTAGTAGAACGCTCCACCCTGGAGGAGGCGTGGCTTTCTTCCTTATTAAGAGACAGGACGGCGAAGGAGTCCATCCTCAAGGAGGAGACCACCCCCGAGGGGAAGAGGGTGAGGGAAAAATTAGTGGAGTACGTGGCCAGGGGGAGGGTGAAACTGGGGCTAGACCTCCGAGGGGGTTCAGAACTCCTCTACAGGGTGAGGGTTGAGCCTGGACAGGAACGCCCCAGGCTGACCCAGGAGGTGATAGACATCCTCAAGAAGAGGATAGACCCCAAGGGTATCATGGAGTACCGCATCCAGGAGCAAGGGCTCCACAGGATTCTCATTCAGGTGCCCGGCGCTACCAAGGCAGAGACGGATGCCCTGAAGGACAGGATAGTCCGTCTCGGGAAGCTGGAGTTCAGGATGGCCGCCCCGAAGGGCAGCCCCGAATACCAGGAGGCGGATAAGGGGAAGGCCGTCCCGGGATACTATAAGCACTGGCACGGAAAGAAGCGAGGGGAGATAGGGAAAGAGACCGAGGAGTGGTACCTGGTAAGGAACAAGATAGAAATTAGTGGAGAGAGCCTGTCCAGGGTCTATCCCGACAGGAAGGACATCCAGCCCGTCGTGGGGTTTGAGTTTAATACGGAGGGGAAGGCCAAGTTCTCCACCCTCACGGAGAGGAACATCGGCAGACCGCTGGCCATTATCCTGGATGGGGTGCTCTATTCTGCCCCCACCATCAGGGAACGCATCCCGGGCAAGGGGATTATAGAAGGCAACTTTACCCAGGACGAGGTTAACAACCTGATAGCAGTGATGAGGGCAGGGAGTCTCCCCGCTGACCTGGAGATGGAGATGGAGATGAGCGTGGGCCCCAGCCTGGGGAGAGACTCTATCAGGAATGGGCTCGTGGCTGGCCTTGTGGGCAGTGCCCTGGTAGTGGGCTTTATGGCGGTCTACTACCTGGGTTCTGGGATGGTAGCCAACCTGGCCCTTGTCCTGAACATCCTCTTTGTACTGGGGGCCCTCGCAATAATGGGGGCTACCTTGACGCTCCCCGGGATTGCAGGTCTTGTACTCATGGTAGGGATGGCGGTAGATGCCAACGTCCTTATCTTTGAACGTATCAGGGAGGAAAAGGCTAAAGGCAAACCCATCCCCCTGGCCATGAAGACGGGTTACGAGAGGGCCTTTACCACCATTATTGACTCTAACCTGACCACCCTCATTACGGCCCTCATCCTTTATGCAGTAGGTACCGGTCCCATAAAGGGCTTTGGTATTATCCTGTCAATAGGTATCCTTGTTAACCTCTTCACGGCGGTCTTCGTTACCAGGGTCATCTTTGAACTCTTTCAACCAAAGGAGTTCAAGATGCTCAGGCTATTTGAAAAACCATCCATACACTTCATGGACTATTTCAAGAAATGCTGTACTGCCTCAGTACTGCTTATAACTGTGGGGCTGGCAGCATTCCAGTGGAGGGGTATTGATAAATACGATATAGACTTCACGGGCGGTACCCTTATCCACCTGCAACTTGCCCGACCCACGCCGGTAGGGGAGGTAAGGGGCACCCTTGCCCAGTTAGGGTATAAGGGCGCAGAGGTGCAGGGCGTCTGGACGGCGGGGGCACTGGTAGCAGAGCCAACGGAGTTTGGCATCCGTATAAAGGGCCTCTCCGATGACAAGACAAGGGAGAAACTCCAGGCGGATTTCCAGAAGGTACTGGGCGAGAGGCTGGAAGGCGTACAATTTGGCAAGCTTCCCACTGCCTTATCCTTAAAACTCAAAAAGCCCATGGAAGAGACCGAGTTCAGGAAGGTGCTGGCCGGGGCGGGTTATGCTGACGAGGACATCGTTACCCTGATACCGCTGGGTGTCTCAAGCAGGGAGTACGAGCTTACTTTACCCGCCTTGAAGAATGAGAACACAAGGGTGGGTGAGCTGGAAAAACTTGTGCAGGGTGTCCCCGGCCTGGCCTTCCAGGGCGTTACCCTCCAGTGGGGTGAACTGAAGGAGGTAGAGACACAAACTGCGCCTAAGGGGGCGATGGTTGGGGCCCAAGGCACCCTGGGGCTGGAACTTAATAATCCAATAGACCCAAAGCTCCTGGAGACAGAACTCTGGAAAAGGGGCTATCGCCAGGTCTTTGTGAGCCTCCGGGAGGAAAGGGCCAGGAAGCTTACGGGCACCAGGCTAGAACTCACGGGGCCCAGGGATACGTTGGCATCCATGAAGGGAGAGATGCCCAGAGAGTTGAGGCTCCCCTCGTTTATTTTCCTTACCGAGACCTCCCTGAGAGTGGGGCTAGAAAACCCCCTGGAGGAGGGGGCATGGAGGGCCACCGTCCAGCCTGGACGCCTGGGTATAACGAGGATAATGCCCCTGGGTGCGGCCGCAGAGAATTTCGGTATGGAGCTAAACCCGCTCAGGGCGGAGAAGTTACAGGAAAAGATTAAAGAGGACGTAATATCGGCCTTCCGGGACAATTTATATAGAGAGACAATTGGGGTGACTTTTGAGAAGGTTTCTGACGCAGACGGAGAAACCCTGGCGAGCATGAACCTGGGCAAGCCCTTGTCCAAGGGCAGGATAGAAGGTGCCCTGAGCGGAGCAGGCTATAACCAGGCCCTGGCGGAGCCTCTGGAGGCGGGCCAGGACTACCGGGCAGTAAAGCTCCGGGTGAAATCTGCAGAATTTGACGCCATGAGGCCCAAACTGGTACAGGCCTTCCAGATGCCAGACCCCCTGAAGAGGGTAGTGAGCATTGGCTCAACGGTGGCCGAGGAGATGAAGAACAGGGCGTATCTTGCCCTGATTTTTGCAAACCTGACCATAATTATCTACATATGGTTCCGTTTTGGAGAGGCGAAGTTTGGGGTAGCGGCCGTCATTGCCCTGGTACACGACGTATTATTCACCCTCGGGGCCGTGGCCGTGGCTGGATATTTCTCAGACGTCTTTGGAGAACTTAAATTGAACCTCCCCATGATCGCCGCATTCCTGGCCCTTGTTGGGTACTCCCTTAACGATACTATAGTAGTCTTTGATAGAATCAGGGAGAATATGGGAGGGAAGAAGGCGGTGGACGCCGGGCTGGTGAATGAGAGCGTCAATCAGACCCTGAGCCGTACTGTGCTAACTAGTTTGACAGTGTTTTTTGTAGTAGCCAGTCTCTACTTTTTGGGAGGAAGCGAACTCCAGGGCTTCGCCTTCGTCATGCTGGTGGGGATAGCAGTGGGGACTTACTCCTCTATCTTTATTGCTAGTCCCGTACTGGTATACTGGCCCGCGGTGAGGAGGGGCTTTGGGTTGATATTCCTGGCCCTGACGGCTCCCCTCTGGCTCCCGTGGAAGGTCTGGAAGAGGTTTATGGGCGGGACGGCCCATCCTCGCCGGGCATAGAACAAGGAAACGGGGAACAGGGAACAGGTTACAGGTAAGAGAGGAAAATCTTTTCTTCCTGTCTCCTGTTGCCTGTTACCTGTCTACTGGATAAAAGGGGTGGCACCTCATGCCATAGGTCGTGCCTGAGGCAGATTCGCCTCTGGCGAACAGATGCGCCTATGGTGAGCTTTTATGTGGTTAGGAGGAGTACATGAATAGGAAGAGTTTTATAAGAAGGGTTGAGGTGCAGATAGGGATAATCCTGGGAGTGGTGATGTTCTCCATCCTTGGGGTGTTTCTGGGCATAAGGAAGGGGGAGCAGAAGCCTCAAGAGGCCGCGGTGGTGACCAAAGTGGCGGACGAGACCTCTGAGATGCTGAACCAGAAGGCCCTGGAGCAGGCCCAGGCAGAGGCCCTACCCAAAGAGGGTACAGTCGGGGCGCCTTTAGCCCAGGGGGCATCAGCACCGACTATGGGGATTCCCCCAGGGGCCGCAGAGGCACCAGTGGCGCCCACTGCTGAAATGCCTGCCGTAGGCGAACAGGGGCAGGTGGTAACTAAGACATCTCCTCTACCGGCGGTCTCTCTGCCTACTACCCATACGGTAAAGGCCAACGACACCCTCGTGGCCCTGGCCAGGAGGTATTATGGAGATGATTCAAAGTGGACCCTCATTTCTGAGGCCAATCGGCTTTCTAACCAGCGCAGCCTCGCGGTGGGCCAGAAGCTGACTATTCCTATCCCCAAAGAGGTTTCTGCCTCCATCGCAGGCGGACAGGCGACAAAGGCGGATAAGCCGGCAGTAAAAGTCTCTGCCGCAAAGGCCTACAGGCCCTCCTCGGGCAGGGCTCACCGGGCTCAGCAGGGAGACACCCTTTATAAGCTGGCCAGGACGTACTACGGCGATGAGTCTCAATGGAAGAAGATATACAACGCCAACCAGGACGTTTTCGGTCAGAGAGAGACGTTGGAACCAGGAGACGTGTTGATTATTCCCTAGAAAGGGAGGGGAGACAGCTTTCAACCTTTGGCCTGTCGGTCTTCAGACTTCGGGTTTCTAACGGCTGATTGCTGGTAGCTGACAAGGAGGGGAGATATGGGAATTTGCCTATCTCGTACCATACCAGTACGGGACTTGTTTACCGGGCTTTTTTCGGGCAGAGGGGCCGTAGCTAGTAGGGAGTCCGCCCCAGGCGGATGCCACCACAGATTGCAGAGTGTTCCGAATGCGGAATGCGGAGTGCGGAGTGCGGAATTTAACTCCGCATTCCGAAATCCGAAATCCGAATTCACCCTTGTCCGCCTGATGCGGATTACTGCTTACTGCCCGCCCAAAATATGGCGGATTTTCAACCTGCTGGCCCTTTTTCTCTGTGGCCTGTATAGTGCGGAGGGGGTACAGGGGGCGCAATCCGTAGAGAACCCATACCCCCTCTTCAAGCACGATGCCCAGCATACGGGCAGGAGCACCTTTCTAGGGGCCCAGAAGGCCAACGTTAAATGGAGTTACCCCACAGAAGACCACATTATATCTTCCCCAACCGTGGGGGGGGATGGTACCGTGTACGTGGGTGGTATGGACGGGAATCTCTACGCCATAAGGCCGGACGGCCATACCAAATGGTTCTACCCTGCGCAGAGCGCCATCTTTTCCTCCCCTGCCGTTGCCCAGGACGGCACCGTTTACTTTGGCTGCCGTGATAAGGTCCTCTTTGCCGTTGGGCCGGACATGAAGGAGAAATGGAAATTCAGGATGGGCGGAGAAATCCTGTCCTCCCCAACCGTGGGCCAGGATGGCACCGTTTACGTTGGGAACTGGGATGGCAAGCTCTATGCCATTAACCAGGAGGGGGCGCTTAAATGGACGTACCAGACGGGGGACAGTATCGTAGCCTCCTCCCCTGCAGTAGCCCACGATGGCACTATCTATGTAGGTTCCAGGGACAGGCAACTCCATGCAATTGACCCGGCCTCAGGAAAAAAGAGGTGGAGCTTCCAGGCAGGGGACAAGGTGGATACCGCCCCTTGTGTTGGGCCTGATGGGACGGTCTACTTCGGCGCCAACGATGGCATCCTGTACGCCCTCTCTCCCCAGGGAGAGCCGAAGTGGAAGTTTGAAACGGGTTCCTGGATATACTCTTCCCCTTCCCTGGGAGCTGATGGGACGGTCTACTTTGGTGCCAAGGATGGCAAGGTCTATGCGGTAAGCCCCCAGGGGCAGAAGAAATGGGCCTTCCAGACAGGGGACAGCGTCAGTTCCTCCCCGACCCTGGGTTCGGACGGTACCGTTTATGTCGGTTCCTGGGACGGAAAGTTTTACGCCATCGGCCCGGACGGCCAGCTGAAATGGAGCTACGATGCAGGGGCCTCCATAGCCAGCTCCCCGGCCATAGACGCCGAAGGCACGGTATACGTGGGCTGTGACAGCGGCAAGCTCTACGCCTTCGCAAGGTAGACCTTCCCCTGGTTAGGGCTTGACGGACTCTGCATCCTGTGGTAAATGTTTAGATTAGCATGATTGGTATCTCCAAATTATACTGCGGGACCGTTGAGCCCTCTGACGCCCTCCGCTACGGCAGGGAGTCAAAGAGGCTACCCTCCCACCTGCTGCAATTTTCCAGTGACAAGAAGCCCGTGATAGTCTGGAGTACGGGCCAGCGCTGTAACCTGAAGTGCATCCACTGCTACTCCCAGTCCAGAGACATTGAGTATCCCAATGAATTAACTACCCAGGAAGGTAAGACCCTCCTGGACGACCTGGCCCAGTACGGCGTCCCGGTAGTGCTCTTCTCCGGGGGAGAACCTACCATGAGGCCAGACCTCCTGGAATTGGCCCACCACGCCAAGTCCAAAGGGCTAAGGGCCGTAATCAGCACCAACGGTACCCTCATTACCAGGGAAAAGGCCAGGGAATTAAAGTCTGTGGGGCTGTCTTACGTGGGGGTCAGCCTGGACGGGATGAGGGAGACCAATGACCGCTTCCGTGCCGTGGAAGGGGCCTTTGATATGGCCATCCAGGGTATCCGTAACTGCATGGCTGAGGGTATCAAGGTGGGACTCCGTTTTACTATTAACAGGGGCAACGCCCTGGATATACCAGACATATTTGAACTCATAAAACAGGAGGGCATCCCCAGGGTATGCTTCTATCACCTGGTCTATGCAGGTAGGGGTTCAAAACTCATTAAGGAAGACCTCAACCACGAGGAGACGAGGCAGGTCGTGGACCTGATTATGGACAAGGCCAAAGAACTCCATGACCAGGGGCGCAAGATTGAGGTGCTTACCGTGGACAATCACGCCGATGGCCCTTACATCTATCTGCGTCTCCTGCGGGAGGACCCCAGGAGGGCAGAAGAGGTCTACCAACTCCTCCAGTGGAATGAGGGCAACAGTTCGGGGAAGGGTATTGGCTGTGTAAGCTGGGATGGCACTGTGCATCCCGACCAGTTCTGGCGCCACATAGTCCTGGGTAACGTAAGGGAACGCCCCTTCAGCGAGATATGGGAAGATACATCTAACCCCTTCATGGCTAAGCTGAAGGACAAGAACAAGTACGTAAAGGGTCGCTGTTCCATGTGTAAGTGGCTCAATGTCTGTGGAGGGAATTTCCGCGCCCGCGCCGAGGCCTACTACGGGGACGTCTGGTCCCCCGACCCCGCCTGCTACCTTACCGATGAGGAGATTGGGCTGGTTAGTCCAGTAGGTGTTTAGATAAAGGTCTTCATCCAGGAGGCATTAAGTGCCCCAAGAGGAATAGGAAGTTTTTTGTTGTTCTGTTTTATTTTTATTGTTCCTTGGTTGTATCGCTATTTATATTTCTCCTACCTTTTGTAGTGCCTTTTGATAAAGTTCCCTCCTTAAGCGAAAGTCATGTCGCAAAAACTCGTCCAAGACTTCTTTCAAGTTTTCTATCTCCCCAATCTCCTTTGCATGTATAAGTACACCCAATGTGCCGATAATCCTAACGCCCTCTTTGATTGCTGCCTTTCTGGCGGCAAGGTCGTCTATAAGCAGAGGTAAACGTCTTTCCCTGGCAAGAAGGATGGCCTCCTTTTCTCCATCGCCCAGGGTATGAGGTAATTTATTAATATCTTCAGGGCTCTCCAAGCTGAGAATTTCTATCCAGGGGAGTTTTCCTGTTTCGCTCATACCGGGTTTTCTAAACCCTTGGATTAATTCTGCGTGAACTGCTGGTGGGATAGCAATTTTTTGAAATATTTTATGGAGGAGAGCTAGTTTATTTACCCTGACAAAACTAATGAGTGGCCCTGCATTGGAGACAATCATTTATAATGCCCTTTCTTCCTGAAGCTCTTAAGGGTGGAGAGTTCCTGTTCAAGTTCTTCGGAAGAAAGGTCAAAAGTAGGGACATTATATTTAGCCATGAGATCAAAAAGGGAGTTTCGGTTTATACCCAAAAACTCCGAGGCCTTACCCTGGGATATTTTATGCTTACGCAATAGTTCTAAAACTGCTGACTGTTTTACTTTTCGTACAGCTTCCTTGTCTGTTTTGCCAAGGTGTCTAAGTATCTCTTCAGGGAATTCTATCTCTAGCTTTTTGTTCATTGCTTTGGGGCATTATACAATGCTTTAGCTAATTAATCTACCGATGTATCTTCTATTGTGTGGGCCAAGAGTGTAGTGGTAGTTTAAAGGGCAATAATACTTATACCCTCTTTATCGGCCAGTCTAATCATCTCCCCCTTGTCCAGGACAAGGGTCTTCCCCGCCTCAATAGCCAGGCAGGATACCCCTGCGTCTTTAAGGGTCTTAACCGTCTCAGGGCCTACGGTGGGGATGTCAAAGCGGAGGTCCAGGTTCTCCCTGGCGACCTTTATGGCCACCACCCCCTCACGGCCAAGCTTGCCCCCCCGTCTCAGTGCCTCATCAGTCCCTTCAATAGCCTCTACGGCCAGCACCACCTTCTCTTTGACCACTACGCTCTGACCTATCTGGCGGTGGGCTATCTCCTTGGCAATGGGCCAGCCGAACTCTATATCCTCCGTCTCCCTCTGGGAGGGACTCCTCCAGGTGAGGCATCCCTTTAGGGCAAGCAGTTGGGGCACGAAGGTTACTGAGCTGAGCAGTTCTATGCCGTCCCTCGCCAACTCGTCTGCCACTGCCGCAAGGAGGGTATGGTCGTTCCTATCCCTCACCTTCCTGTAGAAGAGGGTTATGCCCCTCCAGTCGGGCCTGAACTTCAGGAAACGGAAACGGGAGTACATACTGGACTTGGTCAGCCCCCCGGCCATAACGGCCTTGGTGATGCCTTCTTGCTTGAGAATCCTAATCAGCTTACCGAGCTGGGCGAGTTTTATCCAGTGGAGGCTCTCAACGTAGTGTTTTATCTCAGGGTTGGTCTCCCCCTCTACCCCCACGGCCACCACCTGGACGTTGTTCTCCCTGGCCCCCTGGGCAAAGAGGAGAGGGAAGCGTCCGTTACCCGCTATGAGGCCTATCTTTTCCACCTTAATATCCCTCTTAGAGACCAGCTTTTGTTAAGAAGATAAAATGTCTTATTTCCTTATTATCTTCTTTTCCCAATCGGAGTGTTTTTTGGGTAAAGGATAAACCTTGTCAGCCGGTCTCGTGGGGTACGGTCTTGGTTCTGGAGGTGGAGCTTGTTCCTTTGGTTTTCTTTCTTGCTCAGTCATGGAAAACTCTTTTCCAAATGTTTCAGTTTAATAATATTTTAGAAATTTCTTTATAAATGCTTTGGGCCTGCAAGATATAGATAAATTATACTAGATATTATTAGAAATACACCTGCTATAATTAACAAGGCCGACCACCATACAAGCATTGCCCTATAACCTACAATCCTACTATTTTTCCCTAGTACTTCTTTATAAGTTGCGATTAAACGACTTTTTACTTCTAACGAATCCTGTTTCAATTCTCCTACAAGCACATTAAAGTCTATCCTTTCAAAAGATTCTGTCCGAATAACAAAGAGGGATATCGTTATAGAAGAAAATAGACATAATGCACTAATCACTAAGATAGGTAGCGCCAAGCAGGGTAACAAATCTCCAAAGTCGTGTATAAGAAAAGAAACAGCCGCAAGCAGGATGCCCGATATGGTTACTGAGGTGTTTGCTTTATTTAGAACTGAATCATACCTGTTTTCCTCTGCCTCTAATTCTCTTTGCATTACATCCGGGATAGTATTTACTGTTTCAGGATTCACTCTAGGTCCAACCTTTTCTCTAGCTCCGCTACCTTCTTCTTTAGAGACCTCAGGAGTTCCATCATCGCTGGCAGTCTGTGCATGGCCACCTGGGTGCGGCGCATCTTCTTAATGGGTTCGGCAGGGTAGCCCAGATAGGTCCCTCCGCTTGGGAGGTCGTTGGTCACCCCAGACCTTGCCCCCACCTTCACGTCGTCCCCAACGGTGACGTGCCCCACCACCCCTACCCCTCCTGCCAGTATGACACGACTACCTATCTTGGCGCTTCCGGCGATACCCACCTGGCCGATGAGCAGGGTGTTCTCTCCAATCTCCACGTTGTGGGCTATCTGCACCTGGCTCCCTATCTTGGTACCCCTGCCAATCCTTGTAGCTCCAAGGGCCCCGCGCTGTATCGTAGTATTCGCCCCTATCTCCACCTCGTCTTCCAGTATAGTGTTTCCGACCTGGTGGATAGAGAAGTAGCCCTCCTCTTCCGGGGCAAAGCCGAAGCCACTGCTGCCTATAACCGTGTTGGAATGTATCCGTACCCGCTTCCCTATCACAGTACCGGGGTAGATGACCACGTTGGGGTATAGTATGGTATCCTCCCCTATCTGACAGTCCTCCCCGACGTAAACGTTGGGCATGATGACTGCCCTGTCCCCAAGCCGTGTACGGTCGCCCACGAAGACCCTTGGATATATGCTCACCTCCTGTCCCAGCCTGGCGGTGGGGCAGATGGTGGCGGTAGGGTGGATACCTTTGGGATGGACTTCTTCCGGCTTAAAGAGGTCTACCGCCCTGGCGAAGGCCAGGTAGGGGTTTTCGGTAACCAGGAGGGCGGGCTTCGGCCCTTGGCCCCCGCTCTGCTGACCGCTGAGAGCGGGAGACACAATCACTGCTGAGGCCCTGGTGGTGGCTAGTTTCTTTGAGTATTTTTCGTTGGCAATAAAGGTAATGTCTCCCGCCTGGGCCTCGTCAATGGTCATAACCCCACGGATAGATATGCCTTTATTTCCGACCACCTTTCCCCCGAGCCTGCGGGCAAGTTCACCGAGGGTCAGGCTTTTTTGGTCCTGCCTCGTCGTAGGGGCACGTTGCAACGTGCCCCTACCAGGCGGACTGAGCTTCTTAGACGGTTTGGTATTCCTTGACATAAGAGCTAGGAAGGGATAGACTTTTCACCGTATCATAAATAGGGGCAATCCACCTCAGCGGATCGCCCGTATAGGTTAGATGATAGATTTACCCCCTGGCCTTGTCAATAGGGTATTATAGATAGATTGCTTTGCTGTCCCTTCTCCGCCTCAGGTGGACTCAGGGCTACGGCTTACGATGACACGCTCTACTATGTGACAACCCATGTCCTTCCATATCCTCTTAATAAGCCCCGGGGTTCATGATTTCACCGCCTTTGACCTATGGGCGAAACCTCTAGCTCAGGCGGATACCTCTACGGTGACTGTGGAGAGTTAAAGTCTATGCGTGTCCTTGCAGGCTTTTTGGCCTTTTCTCTTTTCATAATAGTAGGGGCAGGTTTGAAACCTGCCCTGCACCAGAACGGTGCAGGGCCTGCCCCTGCAACGGCCGCCGATGCCGGGCCAAAGCCTGTCTTGAATACGGTTAACAGGGAGTTTTGGACCTGGTATGTGCAGAAGATGCCCCCGGAGGATATAAAGGTGAGGGCCACTTGCCGGGGGATTGGGCAGAACCTTTACGTGTTTGTAAACGATGTGGACTGGCTGAGACCCGTAACCCAGGCCGATGTGGACAGGATTATAGAGACCTTTGACCGTTCTACCCCCACCAACCCCCAAAAGGGGATATATCAGATTGCCACGGAGGCCTTCGGTCAGCCTCCCGATAAGGACGGCGACCCAAAGATATATATCCTTATCTCCGAGCTGGGGGAATTCAGGGGTCACCACTTTGACGGTTTCTTCCGTTACCTGGACCAGACCAATGAAAAGGGTAGTAACCAACTGGACATGCTTTGTGTAGATGCCCATGACCCAGCCAGTGAATACCACCTGGGCGTCCTGGCCCATGAATTCCAGCACCTCATCCACTGGCGTTACGACCCGGAAGAAGAAGGGTGGGTAAACGAGGCCCTCTCGGAGTTGTGCATGATACTCTGTGGTTACTATACGGACAAACGCCACGTGGAGACCTTCCTTAAGCATACGGACAGGCCGCTGGTTGCCCCCGGTCATGGAGCCACCAGTTACGGGGCCTGCCTCCTCTGGGCCACCTACATCTACGACAGGCTGGGTCTGGAATTTATTGGCAGGTGGGTAAGGGAACCAGGACAGGGAATAAAGGGTTTTGAAGACGCCCTTAAACACACGGCCGTAGGGGCAGGTTTTAAACCTGCCCCTACCTTTAATTCCCTATTTGCCGACTGGATGGTGGCCCTTTACATTAATGACCCGGGGGTACAAAATGGATTATATGCCTATAAGTCCCTGTCTCTGCCCTTTGGTCCTTTTTGTGAGGACGTTACCTCTTATCCGTCAGAAAGGGAGGGCGAGGTAAGCGGCTATGGGATTGACTATATCAGGTTTTCTTTACCCGCCTCAGGCGGACTTAGCATAACGGCGAAAGGTGATTCTCCAGGATTTTTGATAGAGGTAATAGAGCCCAATAAGGAGAACCCTTCTCTTACCAGGGTCAGTGAACATCAGGGCAAGGAGGCCAATATCCTGGTAGATAACCACGGCAGCCTCCACGGGGAAAAGGAGGTAGTCGTGGCCGTTACCGTCCTGGAGGCCACAGAAAAACCAGTAAGATATTATTTAAAGGCCACCCTGGAACAGTAGGGGCAGGTTTTAAACCTGCCCCTACAACTGCCAATGTGGCAGGGTAAGGGCCCTCCTTAGGTGAGCTTAACGGCTTTTTCATCAAGGGCTGAGGCAGGGTAGGTTTTAAACCTGCCCCTACAATGACCTTATATGACTGGACAAGCAGGGGTCAACTGGTATATATTTTGCGATAGCTTGTGTTTTATAATAGGGTCTGTATTTTATAATCAAGGACGGCTATGATGGCTACTTATCATACAAATCCACCCAGGGTGGACAAGACCACCCCGGAAGAAGTCCCGTACGCACTACTTATTACTGACGAGGACGAGGGCTACAGGAGGTGTCTCCAGGAGACCTTTGAGCCCAAAGGCTATAATACTTATCTGGCAGGCAGCGGGAGAGAGGCCATTGAGATAGCCAGGGAGGTTATCCTGCACGCCCTTATAATGGATACCAACCTGCCAGACATCAGCGGCCTTGATACCTTTTGCTACATAAAGCGTGAGGTGAGACTGATACTGCCGTGCATCTTCCTTTCAGGGGAGACCACAAAAGAGCTTATGCTAAAGGCCCTTTCTGCAAATGCCTATACGGTAATATCCAAACCAGTGAACCTGGAGGTAATCCTATTTGCAGTGGAACGCTTGATAAAAAAATACTATCCTGGCAAAGGTGGCCCAGACCAGGGGTTAGGGGTCAGGGGTCAGGGGCCAGCAATCTTTTTCCCTAATCCCTGATTTGCTGCCTGAGGCGGATACCGACGCACGGCAGGTGGGTCTTAGAGGGTTTTCAAGAGTGGCTAACCCAGTACCCTGCGGTACGGGGCCAGGGTCACTCCAGAGACAAGAAAAGGAGAAGGATACATGAAGGCAAAGGTAAAACCACTAGGAGAAAAGGTGTTAATAAAGAGACTGGAGCCAGAGGAGAAGACCGCCGGGGGGATTGTCCTCCCCGAGACCGCCAAGGAGAAACCTAAACAGGGGAAGGTAATAGAGGTCGGGGAAGGGAAACTCCTGGATAGTGGGGAGCGGGTGAAGAGTTCCCTGAAAAAGGGGGATAAGGTAATATTTACTTCCTACGCCGGGACAGAGATAAAGGTAGAGGGGGAGGAATACCTCCTTATGTCCCAGGATGACGTCCTGGCTGTCCTGGAATAATCTACTATAAACGGAGAGGAAGGCACAGAGAGATGGCGGCAAAGAAGATACTTTACAGACAGGAGGCCTCTGAGGTTATCCGCAGAGGCATTAGTAAGGCTGCCCAGGCAGTAAAGGTTACACTTGGGCCCAAAGGCAGAAACGTAATTATAGCCAAGAGTTTTGGTTCTCCTACCGTAACCAAAGATGGGGTGACCGTTGCCAAAGAGGTTGAACTGGAAGACCCGTATGAGGACCTGGGGGCCAGGATGGTCAAGGAGGTAGCCTCTAAGACCAGCGACGTAGCCGGGGACGGCACCACCACCGCCACTGTCATTGCAGAGGCCATCTTCCTGGAGGGGCTGAAGAACGTTGCCGCAGGTGCTAATGCCGCGGCCATCCGCAGGGGTATAGAAAAGGCCACTGAAAAGGTAGTGGCAGAACTTAACAGGATGAGCACCCCTGTGGCTGGCAAAAAGGAGATTATGCAGGTAGCTACCATCGCCTCCAATGGAGATACGGAGATAGGCCAGCACATCGCAAATGCCATGGAGAGGGTGGGTAAGGAGGGGGTCATTACTGTAGAGGAAGGACGGTCCATGGAGACTATGGTGGATTGGGTGGAAGGGATGCAATTTGATAAAGGGTATCTCTCCCCCTACTTCATTACCTCCCCCGAGACCATGGAGACGGTGCTGGAAAGGCCGCTAATACTTATTCATGAAAAGAAACTCTCCCAGGCCAAGGAGCTTATTCCTTTACTGGAAAAGGTGGTAAGGGCAGGACGCCCCTTACTGGTCATTGCCGAGGATGTGGAAGGAGAGGCCCTGGCCACCTTTGTGGTGAACAAACTCCGGGGAATCCTGCCATGCTGCGCCGTCAAGGCCCCAGGTTTTGGGGACAGAAGGAAGGCCATGCTGGGGGACAT
The DNA here is from genome assembly GCA_016209685.1 of Planctomycetota bacterium. Taxonomy (GTDB): domain Bacteria; phylum Planctomycetota; class Brocadiia; order Brocadiales; family Bathyanammoxibiaceae; genus 2-12-FULL-52-36. Next base: position 62,850 of record JACQVQ010000006.1, read on the forward strand.
CGCCGTGGTAACTAAGGCTAACGCCATCTTTGAAGACCTGGGCATCCAGCTAGCCAAGTTAGACCTCCCGGACCTGGGGAGTGCGAAGAAGGTGGTTATAGATAAGGAAACTACTACCATCGTAGAAGGGGCAGGAGAAAGGAAGGCCGTCCAGGGCCGCATAGAACAGATTAAGAATGAGCTGCAAATCACCACCTCCGACTACGACAAGGAGAAGCTCCAGGAGCGACTGGCTAAACTGGCAGGCGGCGTGGCCAGGATAAACGTAGGGGCGGCCACAGAGGCGGAGATGAAGGAGAAAAAGGCCAGGCTGGAGGACGCTATCCATGCCACCAGGGCCGCCGTGGAAGAGGGCATACTGCCCGGAGGTGGGGTTGCCCTACTCAGGGCCTCAAAGGTACTGGGTACCCTTGAACTGGTGGGGGATGAACGCACCGGACGTGAGATATTGAGGGCCGCCCTGGAGGTACCTATCAAACAACTGGCCGAGAACGGGGGCCACGATGGCGAGGTAGTGCTCCAGAAGGTCAAGTCTCTATCAGAGGGACGTGGGAACCAGGGGTTTGACGTGGCGGAGGGACGATATACCGATATGATAGAGGCAGGCATCATTGACCCTACCAAGGTGGTAAGGAGTGCCTTACAAAACGGGGCCAGCATTGCCGCCCTCCTCCTCACTACGGATGCCCTGGTGGGGGAGATACCTGAAAAGAAGTCCGCCTCAGGCGGACCAGGCCCAGCCCACCACATGCACCCCCATTAACGAGGGAGTTACGGCGGCAGTAGGGGCGGGGTAACCCCGCCCCTACTACTTTTATGTCTGTCCTTCACGGGAAGTGGACAGGTCTTTATGCCCGTCCCTGCTATGAGAGACTGAATGAACCCACAGACCCTACTCCTTGTGCTGGCCGTTCTTTTTACAAATATCCTCTCCAGGTTCTACGGCTTCTGGGTTATTGCGAGACTGAATACTTCCTGGAATAAGGGCCTGTTCTTCTGGCCTGCTATCTTAATACAACTGCTCGTCCCAATATCTCTGCCGAAAGAACACCCCTGGCTCAAGTGGCTCCTGTTGTGCAACACCTGCCTCCATGCCTTCAAGCTCATTGATTATTACTACAGGTACGAGTCCCTCCCCGGAAAAGACAGAAATTTTAAGAGATTTTTTCACTCCTTTGAGTGTCTCTATACTGTAGATATAAGGAAAAGCTTTGTCACAAGCACCCTGACCCCCCCTGCAGGAAATGGAGGGAGGGGGGATTTTTACCTGGGATTGTTATACCTGGCCCTGGGGACGACATTCCTGCTCCTGAACCGCCACTCTGGATGGTGGAGGCTCTCCCCCCAGCTTGATTATCTTACGCTTGGCGCAGAATATTATTTCCTGTGTGTGGGACTGGTTGACCTGGGTGTAGGTATCCACAGGATGATGGGCTACGAGGTGGAAGGTTTCTTCCACGAACATGCCAGGGCCTGCTCTCCCGGGGAGTTCTGGGCCAGGTGGAATGTGCCGGTCCATGAGTGGCTAAGGGACAACGTCTATAAGAGGTTTGGAGGCCGCAGGCACCCCTATCGTGGCCTATTCGCCGCCTTCCTTTTCAGCGGCCTGTTCCATGAGTACATCATAAGCCTGGCCTCTAATACCCTGAACGGCTTCATGGTGGCCTACTTTATGACGCAGTTTGTCTGCGTGGTCTTCTCTATCTCCCTGCATCGTTTCTTGAATCAATACCTCCCAGACTATTCAAGGATAAGGCTGACCAGGCCCTTCCTGGGTGTAAAATGGTTCCTGACCCTCTCTTGTGTCCTCCTCCCCGTTTCCCTCTTCATCCACAACTTTAAGAAGGTCTTTCCTTTGCATACTTTTTAATCCTTTTCAAGGAGTTAAGATTTTTATTTTAGGTTCCAATATTTACAAAAAGAGCCCTTTTTAGTACCATTTTCTCTCTATATAACAGGGCATTAATTGATTTAGATTTAAGGAGGCAATAGAGAGATGAGAATGGTTAACAGAGGGACTACTTTTCTGGCACTATTTCTAGCACTGTTTCTTTCCCTGGAATCTACTACGTTGGCAGAGTGGGGTACGGCGGATAGTGAGGGCACGATATATGTAGCCCACTGGACCCATACCCCTGAAAACTGCCCTGGGAGGAGTAAAGAGGGGGCGAAGATGCTTAGCGACTTCTGGGCGAGCCGTGACGAGGCCGCCGGAAAGGGGATTAAAATCCTTGGCGCATATGTTACGGTAACGGAGCACGACTATTACATTATTGTCCAGGCCAAGGACTATGCCTCAGTGGTGGAATTCTTTTTGCCCCTCGTGCCTACCCAGACAGGCTCCTTCAGGCCCGTCCTCCCTATAGAGGAGTGGCTAAGGATAAATCAGCCGAAGTAGTGGCTGGTTTACTCTCAGTCTTTGCGGGTAAGGGACTTGCCCCCTATACCCCCCCCCAGAAATGTATTTTTCTTCAGGGCCTAATCTGGTAGAATTGGGCGGTTGAGACTCTATAACCCATCCCTTTAACTATGCCAAAGGATAAAGAATCCCTGGGGAAGGAACTCGTGGCCACTGCATACCTCACGGGAGATTTTGACCTCAGCTCGGGAAAGAAGAGCAAGTACTTCTTTGATAAGTACCTCTTTGAGGCTGAACCAAGGCTCCTAGGGTGGGTAGCGGATTACCTCTCTAAGATGGTACCCCCAGGTACCCAGAGATTAGCAGGAATGGAGGTAGGGGCAGTCCCCCTGATAACCGCCCTATCCCTGAAGACTCATACACCCTTCGTCATTGTCCGGAAGGCCAAGAAGCCTTATGGGACGGCCCGCCAGATTGAGGGCAGGCTCAACCAGAACGATGCGGTTGTCTTGGTTGAGGACATAGTAACCACTGGCCATCAGGCCCTGAAGGCAGTTAAGATACTACAGGAGGCAGGGGCAAGGGTGGTAAAGGTAATTTGCGTAATTGACAGGGAAGAAGGGGGCAGGAAGAATATTGAGGCTGAGGGACTCAGTTTTGAGGCCCTGTTTACAAGGACGAGCTTGGGCATATAGTCATTGCCAACTTGCTACTGCTTACTGATACTGGAGTAGAGCTTGCAGGAAAAACCTATTCCATCCCAAGACCCCCTAGTGGGTCGCTACGCCAGCCCTGAGATGGTTCATGCCTTCTCAGAGAGGCGGAAGCACGTCCTCTGGAGGCGGCTGTGGATTGCCCTTGCAGAGGCAGAGTGTGAGCTTGGCCTCCCAATGGTCTCAAGAGACCAGATAGAGGAGATGCGGCGGCACGTAGAGGATATAGACTATGAGAAGATAGGAGAGATAGAGGCAAGGATAAGACACGAGGTCATGGCCCACCTCCACGCCTACGGCCTCCAGTGTCCAAAGGCCAAGCCCATCATCCATCTGGGGGCCACGAGTGCCTATATCCTGGACAATGCAGACCTGGTAATAATCCGTGATGGGCTGGAGGTCCTCAGACGGAGACTGGTAGGGGTGATAAACGAACTGGCCCGGCAGGCCTTCAAACACCGCTCCCTGGTAACCGTGGCCTTTACCCATTACCAGCCTGCCAACCTCACCACGGTAGGCAAGCGTATCGGTCTCTGGTTGCAGGATTTCATACTGGACCTCGGGGAACTGGAGTTCAGGCTTCAAAATTTGAGGTTCCACGGGGCCAGGGGGGCAGTGGGCACCCAGGCCAGTTTCATGGCCCTCTTTGATGAAGAGGAGAAGATAAAGGCCCTGGAGGGCCTGGTGGCGGAAAAGATGGGGTTCAAGGAGTCCTATCCGCTGGCGGGGCAGACCTATCCCAGAAAGGTAGACGCCCAGGTGCTGGCCTGCCTCTCAGGGATTGCCCAGTCTGCCCACAAGATGACCAACGACCTCAGGTTACTCCAGAACCTCAGGGAGATGGAAGAGCCATTTGAGACGGAACAGGTAGGCTCCTCCGCTATGCCCCAGAAGCGGAACCCTATGCTTTCAGAGAGGGTGACGGGCCTCTCCAGATACGTCATCTGCTCCAGCCTCAACCCCGCCTTCACGGCGGCCAGCCAGTGGTTTGAGAGGACCCTTGACGATTCCTCTAACCGCCGATTGAGCCTCCCGGGGGCCTTCCTGGCCACAGAGGCCCTCCTCAACCTGGTCCACAATATTGCCACCGGCATGACCGTTTACCCCAAGATGATTGACCGCCACGTCAGGGAGGAACTCCCCTTTCTGGCCATGGAACGTGTCCTGATGGAGGCCACTAAAATTGGGGGCGACCGCCAGTTACTCCACGAACGCCTGAGGGTGCATGCAATGGAGGCTACCAGGGTCATAAGGGAGGAAGGAGGGGAAAACGACCTCCTGGAGAGGATAGCCAGCGACCCTGCCTTCTCTACTATCAAAGAGAGACTCCCCAGCCTCCTGGAACCCAGAAATTTCATCGGCAGGGCCCCACAGCAGGTGGAGGAATTCTTGAAGGGGGTTGCGGAACCCTTACTCCTGCGGCATAAAGACCTGATAGAGGAGCCCATTCAGATTAGGGTATAATCCGGTGGACCACCTTAAAAGACTTAGACTTATCCTTATTACAGACCGGAACGCCTCCCGCTTGCCCCTGATAAGGGCAGTAGGGCTGGCCCTAGGCGGCAACGCCGATGGCGACAGGGGGGTAACTGCCGTTCAGCTCAGGGAGAGGGACCTGGAGAGCAAGGACCTCTTCTCCCTGGCAAGGGAACTCAGGGAGCTAACCTCTCAGCACGGAGCGGCCTTGATAATCAACGACAGGGTGGATATCGCCCTGGCTGTAGGGGCTGAAGGGGTCCATATAGGGAGCCATTCCATGCCCCTGGGCACGGTGAGGAGGCTCATTGACCTATCCGTTTCAGGTAGGGGTGGGGTAACCCCGCCCCTACTAGGCTTCTCTGCCCATAATATGAAGGAGGCCCTGGAGGCAGAAGAAGGAGGGGCAGACTACATCACCCTCAGTCCTGTATTCACCACCCACTCTAAAAAAGGGGATATACCTATTGGTTCCGGAACAATCCTCCAGGTAAAAGAACGGGTCGGGATACCCGTAATTGCCCTTGGAGGGATAAACAAGGAGACGGCGGCCGAGGCCCTGGAAAATAAGGCGGATGGGTTGGCAGTCATCTCAGCCATAATTGCCCACCGTGACCCAAAGATACATGCACAGGACCTCAGGAGGACGGTGGATTACTGGTTCTCACAAAACGGCCTGAAGTAAGTAGGGGCAGGGTAACCCTGCCCCTACAATATTTGAGAGGGATTGAAATGACCCTATTAAGACACATCAAGTTCAACGAGCAGGGACTGATACCGTCTATCATTGTAGATTCCCTTGACGGTAAGGTACTAACCCTCTGTTACATGGACAAAGAGGCGGTGGAAAAGACCATTGAGACGGGCCAGGTACACGTCTACAGGCGCTCTCAGAAACGTCTGATGCTCAAGGGAGAGACCTCTGGCCACACCCAGGCCGTGAAGGAGGTCTTTGTGGACTGCGAGGGCAATTCCCTCCTCCTCAGGGTTGAGCAGAAGGTGGCCGCCTGTCATGCCGGTTACCGCTCCTGTTACTACAGGGGCTTTAACCCCAGGAGCGGTGAACTGGAGGTAAGGGAAAGACAGGTTTTTAGTCCAAAAGAGGTGTACGAGAAGAAGTAGGTTGTCGCCGCCCGCCTCAGGCGGGCGAGAAATAACGCAACCTAAAGGTTGCGGCTACTATACAATAAGAGACCTCGTAGACAAGGGAAAAAGACCTTGAAAAGATTTATTTCTGTGATATATTTAAGGTTTAATCTGCAGAATACAGGATACGGAATCCTGGGAGAGAATAGCACATATACCTTGCAGGTATTTTAAAGGGGTGGGCAACGGTGCCAGGGGAGAAAAAAAATGGGTAAAGTTGGGTTTTATTTGAAGTTGTTCCTTGTAACGATACTGATGGGTTTGGCAGTGGGTTGTGCAGAGACGGAGGAACTGAGGGGCCTTAACCGCCGCCAGGCTATCACCATCCGGGACCAGTCGGATGAGATAGACCACCTGAAGAAAGACATGGCAATGTATCAGGAGAGGGCCAACAAGGAGGCGGAGGAAAAGAAGAGGCTGATGGACGAGCTAGATAAGCTGGCCAAGGCCATCGGCCACGGCGCCTCGGTCAGGGAGACCCCGGAGGGGCCAGTCATCCAGCTCCCCGAGATAATCCTCTTTGACTCTGGCACGGCCGAGTTGAAACCCGAAGGGCAGACGGCCCTGGGCAAGATAGTAGAACACCTCAAGGCCAATCCCAGGGAGGGCCTGAGGGTTGATGGGCACACAGACGCTGACCCGATTGTGCGGACCAAGTACCTGTGGGAGACTAACCATCATCTGGCCGCCGGGAGGGCACTGAGCGTGTTCAAGTTCCTGACCTCCCAGGGGGTGGACGAGAGGAGGGTATATATCGCCGCCTACGGTCCCAACCGCTCTGTAGCCAGTAATGCCTCCGACGAGGGGAAGAGGAAGAACCGCAGGGTAGAGTTCCTCCTGGTTGCCTTGACTAAGGCAGAAGGAGAAGGTGCCTCTAAATAAAGGGTCTTTGTTCCTTCATTTTCACTCAGGACATGTTTTAGGGTTTATGGTGTAGCGTGCGAGTCATGTCCGCCTTAGGCGGACGGTTCCATCCGCCTTAGGCGGAGCGGACTTGTCGCACACGTCTTAAACTAATGGAAAACCCGTGCGATATCCGCCTCATGCGTGTCGCACGTTACATAGGAAGTTAATGGTAAGTAAAAAGAGTGCAGTCCAGTCTGAGGGGAGCCCCCTCTGGGGCTTCTTTACCTCGGTAAAACTGGCAGTAGTCCTCATATTCCTCATAGCCTTGGCCTGCGGCCTGGGCACCTTTATCGTCCAGGATAAGGCCCCCGAGGAGTATAAGGCCCGCTTCGGGGAAAGCCTGGCTGGCCTCCTCCAGCTCACCCAGTTTACGCATATATTCAGCTCCTACTGGTTTACCCTCCTTCTGGTACTGGTGGTTGCCAACCTGGCCTGCTGTACCATAGACCGCTGGCGCGGTACCCTCTTACAGACGGGGTTCATCCTTACCCACATCAGTATAATCCTCATCCTCCTGGGGAGCATCATAGGGCTGAGGGTTGGGCAGAAAGGGGTGATGTGGATTGCCGAGGGGCAGAAGATGGAGCAGTTCCATCTCAGGGACGGTACCCCTAAACCCTTGCCATTTGAGATACACCTGGACGCCTTTATTACGGAGAAGCACCCCCCTAAGTATGACCTCCTTTCCTACGTAAAGGACCAGCATAAAGAGAAGTCCCTCCCTATAGAGATGGGCAAGCCACAGCCAGTACCGAAGAGCCCTTATGTGGTTACCATAAAGGACTACATCCCGGATGCAGCCTTACTGGAGGAGGCCATAAATACCTCCGATGAGGTAAAGAACCCTGCCATCTTTGTACAGCTTTACGGCTCAGAGACCGTGGCCGTGGAAGGCTGGCTGGTAGCGAATGACCGCAACTGGTACGTAGATAGAAAGAGGGACCTCAGGTTAGAATACCGCTGGGTAAACTCTGAGGAAGAACTCAAGAAGGCCCAGGCAGCAAACCCCTCCAGCCCTTCCAGGCCCAAGCTCATTGCCCGCCTGAAGGAGAAGGGCGTCTCACAGGAGTTTCAGGCAGAGGTGGGTAAGGACTTTACGTGGGAGGGATATAATCTAAAGATACTGGATTTCACCCTGGATTTCACCCAGAGGATGAAACCCTTAAAAGAACAACAGCCCAATAACCCTGCCATCCAGGTGGAGATGGACGGTCCCCAGGGGAAGGAGAGCCGGTGGGTCTTCGCCAGTTATCCTGATTGGGACGAGATGCACCCCACCAAGTATAAAGAGCTGAAGCTCCTCTGTGAGGTGCCGCAGGACCTCTCCTTTGTAAGTCAGCAGGTCAGGATACTCCAGGGGCCAAACGACCAGCGACTGCTTGCCTACATAAAAGAGGATAAGGTGGTGGAGAGCTTCCCATGGGAGCTGGAGAAAAAATATGACGTCGGCAACTCTGGCCAACAGATTAAGGTCTCCAAGTTCTACCCCTCCTTCGGGGTAAAGCAGTCCGTGGTGAAGAGGTCTGACGAGCTCAAGAAACCGGCCCTTTTTGTGGAGATGGACGGGCCGAGGGGCAAGACTACCGATTGGGTCTTCGCCGAGGCCCCACAGGCCACGGCCTATAAGGATGGGAACCTCTTCCTCCTCTACAAACAGATGGGGGAGAACATCAAGGACTGGAAGAGCAAACTCAGGATAGTGAAAGAGGGAAAGACCGTAGCGGAGAAGACCATTGAGGTAAACGACCCCTTAAAATACGGTGGTTACACCTTTTATCAGGCCAGCTATGACCCCCAGAACGAGAAACTCTCAGGACTGCAGGTAGCCCGGGACCCCGGGGTCCTCCTGGTCTATATTGGCTTTTCCTCCCTTTGTTTTGGTATAATATTTATATTCTACATAAAACCACTGCTCAGGCGCAGGACGTCGGTCTCGGATACGGCGACACAGGAGGGGACTTAAATGGGAAGCATTAACATTAACATTACGCTGGTAGCCTTTGTCATAGTTTCCATTACCTATGTCATTAAAGAGGTATGGAGGCCGGAGATTTTACGCAGGGGGGCCGTAGCCATATTCGTGGCGGCCTTCCTCCTTAATTCTATACTGGTAGTGAACAGGTGGGTAGAGGCGGGCCATGCCCCTTTTTCTAACCTTTATGAGTCTCTAGTCTTCTATGCCTGGTCGGTTGGCTTTGCATATCTAGTCCTTGAGTACCTCTACGGGCTGAGGATAGTGGGCGCCCTGTCCGCCGTAATGATTATGCTCCTGCTCCTCTACGCCTCTACCACGGACGAGACCATCAGGCCCCTCATGCCTGCCCTCCAGAGCAACTGGCTGACCATCCACGTAGTTACCTACTTTATTGGTTATGGCGCACTGGGCATATCCTTTATCACCGCACTCCTGTTCCTGGGAAGTTGGGTACGCAGTGGGAAAAACCCCGGTGAGACCACGCTTGGCTTTGAGAAACTCTCCTACAAGATAGTGGCCTTTGGTTTCCCCTTCCTCACCCTTGGCCTGGTCACAGGGGCCGTATGGGCCAACAAGGCATGGGGCACCTATTGGTCCTGGGACCCCAAGGAGACCTGGTCCCTCATCACCTGGCTCATCTACCTCGGCTACCTGCACCTGCCCCTGGCACTGCCCAGGATGAACATAGACAGGGCAAAAATCCCCCTGATACAGTCCACCTGCCTGGTAATGGCCTTTTTGGCCGTAGTATTTACCTACCTCGGACTGGCCTACCTCCCCTCCGCCTCCGACAGCGAGCATATCTATGGGAATAAGTAGGGGGACAGGGAATAGGGGGTAGGGAGGGAAAAGAATTGGAAATTGTAAGTTGTAAATTAGAAATTTTAAAATTTCCAATTTCTAATTTCCAATGTTTTCAGGGGTAGGGAGTAGGGAGTAAGCAGTAAGCAGTAGGCAGTTTTCTGCTTACTCCTTACTGCATACTGCTTACTGTCTTCTGGCCCTGCGTAACATCCCCAGACCCTGGCTACTATCTATAGTCAGATGAAGGAGTCGCAAAAACCACACCCCGAAAAGGCCCGAGCCCATGTCCTGGTGGAGGGCAGGGTGCAGGGAGTCTTCTTCCGGGCCAATGCCTTTGATAAGGCAGAGGCCCTGGGGCTTACCGGTTGGGTAAAGAATACGGGGGACGGCCGGGTGGAGGCCCTCTTTGAAGGCCAGAGGGGGGATATAGAAGAGATAATCCGGTGGAGCCACAAGGGCCCCCCGGGCGCCGCCGTAACCCGCGTGGAGGTCTCCTGGGAAGTACCAACGGGGGAGTTTAAAAACTTTTCTATAAAATACTGGTAGGGGCGAACGGCCGTTCGCCCCTACGCCCTACCACCCACCCCAACCTGCCCTGAACCAGCACGGTTCAGGGTCTGCCCCTACAATTTCTGTAGCTTAAGCTACAAGAAATGTGGTATCTTATGTGTAAAATCAGATACGTCTCTTGAAAACAGGGAAGTTATGATGCACGTTATCATTAACACAGGGCTTAGAATCACCCACAAAATCACTAAAACTTCTTACTACGGTATAAAAGTTGCGGGTTTAAGTAAATCTCCGAAAAATTCAAGCAAAGGGCTGGGGGGGATGTTTGGCTCCCATTTTTCCAGTAGCTCCCCTATTGCCAAACTAAACAAAATAAGGTAAAAACATACAACCAGTGTTTCCAGGTTTGTAAAAAGCTGATTTTGTTGTATTGAACCGTGGCTCCAGGTAGCCGCAACCGTAGGGGCAGACCCATGTGTCTGCCCGTAGGGGCGAACACATAGGTTCGCCCCTACAAAGACAAAGGCAAGGGATTACAAGTGAATACAGGACAAAAAGTCTCCCCCCCCCCTCCCCCCGACGCAAGTCAAGTATACAAATACACTTACAGGAAGGAAAGGGTCTGAACCAATGGAAAAGGTAAAAGGGGCGGTAACAAAGGGTATAACCCTAAAACTGGTCTTCATACTCGTCCCCCTGACCGTTATCTTTGTGAACCTCATGGTTTTAGGGATTCATGCCGTATTTAAATTAAAGGGAGACGCAACAGTTGTAAACTACGCAGGCCAGATACGCTACCGCAGTTATCAACTGGCCCTGCAGGTCAATGGATACCCCGCCCTGCAAGGGGGTGCAAGGGACAGCGCACACAGGGCTATCCTTAGCAGTATGGAAGACTTTGAGACGATTTTGTACGGCCTGAGGGATGGCAAC
>JACQVQ010000007.1 GCA_016209685.1 Planctomycetota bacterium
AAATTGGAAATTGGAAATTTTAAAATTTCTAATTTACAACTTACAATTTACAATTCTTTTCCCTCCCTGCCCCCTATTCCCTAGTCTTTAAGGCTTGATATACTCATGCCCAGGTGTTAGCATAAAGCTGGTATGTTTAAATCTACCACCATATTATCCGTGAGACGTAATGGGGCAGTGGCCATAGGGGGAGATGGTCAGGTCTCCATCCAGAACACCATACTGAAGCAGGATGCCAGGAAGATTCGCAGCCTTTACCACAACAAGGTGCTGGTGGGTTTTGCTGGTGCCACGGCCGATGCCTTTGCACTGATGGAGCGTTTTGAGGGCAAGCTGGAGGAGTTTCAGGGTAATATCCTCAAGAGTGCCTACGAACTGGCCAAGGAGTGGAGGACGGACAGGGTGCTGAGGAGGCTGGAATCCCTGCTTGTGGCGGTGGACAAGAATAATTCACTGCTAATCTCCGGCAGTGGGGACATAATTGAACCAGAAGACGGCATACTGGGGATTGGTTCAGGCGGCCCCTTTGCTACGGCCGCAGCCAGGGCACTGCTCCGTAATACAAATCTAGGCGCTAGAGAGATTGTGGAACAATCCCTGAAGATAGCCTCCGAGATATGCGTGTTTACTAACAATAATTTGATTATTGAGGAAATAAAGTGAATGGGATGAAGGAACTCACCCCCAGAGAGATTGTCCAGGAGTTAGACAAATACATAGTGGGGCAAAAGGGGGCAAAGAGGGCGGTGGCCATTGCCATAAGAAATAGATGGAGGAGACTCCAACTCCCGCCTGGCCTCAGGGAGGAGGTACTGCCCAAGAATATCATCATGATAGGCCCCACAGGGGTGGGGAAGACAGAGATAGCCCGCCGCCTGGCCATCCTAGTAAAGTCGCCGTTCCTCAAGGTGGAAGCCTCTAAATATACGGAGGTGGGCTATGTCGGACGGGACGTGGAGTCCATGATAAAGGACCTGGTGGAAATCTCCGTCAACATGGTGAAGCAAGAAAAGATAGAAGAAATACGCCCCAATGCCGAAAAGAGGGCAGAAGACAGACTATTAGACCTCCTCATACCTCCACCTCCAAGGGGTAGGGCATCCGCCTCAGGCGGACAACGTGCCCCTACTGAGACAGAGGAACCATCCACCGCAGGGGAACAATACCTGGAGACCCGTGAAAAATTCAGGAAAAAACTACAGGAGGGGAAACTGGAGGACCGTACAGTAGAACTTACCCTCCAGGAAAAACCCCTTATCTTCCATGGGGTAGTGGCAGGGGCGGAGGAGATGGGTATGGACTTCCAGAACATACTGGAAAAGATGATCCCCCCACGCACCCAGACAAAAAAGATTACCATAGGAGAGGCCAGGCGCATCCTCATCCAGGAGGAGGCCGAAAAGGCTGTAGACAGGGAAAGGGTCATCAGAGAGGCCCTGGACAGGGCAGAGAACACGGGGATAATCTTCATTGACGAGCTAGATAAGATTGCCAGCCGGGAGGTGGCCGGGCGTGGACCAGACGTCTCCAGGGAAGGGGTACAGAGGGACCTATTGCCTATTGTTGAGGGCACTACGGTAGTCACACGCTACGGCATGGTCAAGACTGACCGCATACTGTTCGTTGCCGCAGGGGCCTTCCACGTCTCCAAGCCCTCGGACCTCATCCCTGAACTCCAGGGGCGCTTCCCCATCAGGGCAGAACTAGAGAGCCTGGGCAGGGAAGACTTTATCAGGATACTCCGGGAACCCAAGAACGCCCTCATCAAGCAGTACACCGCCCTATTAGAGACCGAAGGGGTAAAGGTAAACTTCACTGAAGATGCCATTGAGGAGATAGCCCAGATAGCCTTCCAGGTGAACCAGAGGAGCCAGAACATCGGCGCCAGACGCCTCCACACCGTCATGGAGAAGCTCCTTGAGGACGTCTCCTTTGACGCCCCTGAACTAGGTGGCAGGGCCACTCCCGACGGTGAGCTTACCGTTGACGCCAAATACGTCCGCACCAAACTCCAGCCCATACTCAAGGACGAGGACCTGAGCAGGTATATACTGTAGGGGCGTATTGTTCGCCACGGCGAATCTGCCTTAGGCACGACAATACGCCCTTACAATCCCACCTTGACCAAAAAGCCCTAAGATGTTATTATCTTACGTATCAGAAAGGAACACTGGTGCAGAAGATTAAGCTCACCATTGACGATAGACCAGTTGAGGCCGCCCCAGGGCAAACCATCCTGGAAGTGGCCACACGATTAGGGATAAAGATACCCACCCTCTGCCACGACCCCAGGCTGAAACCCTTCGGGGCATGTCGGGTATGCCTGGTGGAGGTGGAAAAGGCACGTACCCTCCAGACCGCCTGCTCCCTAGAGATACAGGAGGGCATGGTGGTCAGGACCAATACCAGGAAGGTAATGGATACCCGCCGCTTCATCCTGGAACTCATCCTGTCTGACCACCCCCTGGATTGCATGACCTGTGACAAGTGCGGTACCTGTACCCTGCAAGACCTGGCCTATGAGTACGGCATAAAAGAGAGCCGCTTCTTCAGGTCCCCCCAGAGGGGTATAGCCCCAGACCCTAACACCATGATACTGAGGGATGACTCCAAGTGCATCCTCTGCGGGCGATGTGTAAGGATATGTGATGAGGTGGAACAGGCTGAGGCCCTGGACTTTATAAACCGAGGCTTTGATACCGTCGTAGGCCCGGCCTACGGCGATACCCTCCTGGGGACTACCTGTGAATTCTGCGGGCAGTGCGTCTCCACCTGTCCGGTGGGGGCACTCAGGGAGAAACAGGCAGAGGGCAAGGGCAGGGACTGGGAACTCAAAAAGACCCAGACCGTCTGCGCCTACTGCGGCGTGGGCTGTAACCTATTCCTCAACGTCAATACAAGGACAGGCAAGCTAGTAAAGGTAACCTCTGAGGTAGGCACGGTACCCAATAATGGGAATCTCTGCATAAAGGGACGGTTCGGATACGACTTCGTCCACCACCCTGACCGCCTCACCCAACCCCTTATACGGAATGCGGAATGTGGAGTGCGGAGTGCGGAAAGCAAGGTGTTGAACTCCGAAATCCGAATTCCGAAATCCGAATTCCGAGAGGCCAGTTGGGAGGAGGCAATGGGCCTCGTTGCCTCCAAATTACTGGAAATAAAGAAGAAACACGGTCCACAAAGCATAGCCTGCATTGGTTCCGCCAGGTGCACTAATGAAGAGAACTATCTGATGATGAAGTTCGCCCGTGCGGTGGTGGGAACCAATAGCGTGGACATGTGTGCCCGTACCTGACACGCCCCCACCGTGGCCGGTCTGGCCGCAAGCTTCGGTAGTGGTGCTATGACCAATTCCATAGGGGAGATACCCTACGCCGACGTACTCTTTCTACTCGGAGCCAACCCCACGGAGGCACATCCAATCATAGGACTCCAGATGAGGGCCGCCCTCAGACGGGGTGCTAAATTCATCGTGGCCGACCCCAGGAAAATATGGCTGGCCGAGAGGGCCCAATACCACCTACAGCTAAGACCGGGGACTGATTGTACCCTCCTCAATGCCATAATGAACGTCATTATCTCAGAGGAGCTGGAGGATAAGGAATTCGTCCGCACCAGGACGGAGGGATTTGAGGCACTTAAGGCCCACTGTAATGACATTACACCTGAGAAGGCAGAGAGGATAACGGGCATCCCCGCCAAAGACATAAAAGAGGCCGCACGACTCTACGCCAGGGCGGACAAGGGCGCCATATTCTACACCCTCGGAATCACAGAGCACGTCTGCGGCACGGAGACCGTCCGTACCATAGCCAACCTGGCCATGCTCACCGGGCACATAGGGAGACCCAGTACGGGTGTAAATCCCCTGAGGGGGCAGAACAACGTCCAGGGCGCCAGCGACATGGGCACCATGCCTGATAAATTCCATGGCTACCAGATGGTAGACGACACGGCTGCCAGGGAGAGGTTTGAAAAAGCATGGGGTGTAAAATTGCCAGCCGCCAAGGGCCTGATGTCCCCTGAGATGTTTGATGCCGCTAATAATGGGAAACTTAAGGCCCTGTTAATTATGGGTGAAGACCCCGTCATGAGCCAGCCCAACCAGGGGCATATAATAAGTGGACTCAAGAAACTGGAATTCGTCGTGGCTGTTGACATATTCATGAACGAGACGGCCAAATACGCCCATGTAATTCTCCCCGCCGCCTCGGCCGCCGAGAAGGACGGGACCTTTAGTAACTCCGAGCGCCGGGTACAGCGGGTAAAGAAGGCGGTTGAACCCATAGGCAGTTCCAGGCCCGACTGGCAGATTATCTGTGAGCTTGCCACCAGGATGGGTTATCCCATGAAATACAACCACCCCGGCGAGGTATGGGACGAACTGGCGTCCCTTGCACCCAAACTCTTCGGTGGTATCTCTTACGACAGGATAGAAAAGGTTGGTCTCCAGTGGCCCTGTCCCACTAAAGACCACCCAGGCACACAGTACATGCACAAAGACACCTTCAGCCGTGGGTTGGGTCAGTTCTACGCACCGCCCTGCCGTCCACCTGCAGAAAAGACGGACAACGAATTCCCGTTAATCCTCTCCACAGGCCGAACCCTCTTCCAATATAATGCGGGGACTATGAGCCGCCGCAGTGCCGGGTGCAGTCAGATGGAATCCGAATGTTTTGTAGAGATAAGCCCCTTTGACGCCGATATGCACGGCATAAAGGACGGCGACATGGTGAAGGTAATCTCCCGCCGAGGGGAGGTGCTGGCCAGGGCCAAGGTAATTGACATAAAGGAAGGGGTTGTCTGGATGCCCATGCACTACGCCGAGGCCGCCGCCAACCGCCTGACAGTAGGCGCCTACGATAACGTCACCATGACCCCTGAGTATAAGGTGTGTGCGGCGAGGGTGGAGAAGGCGGAAAACCAGTAGACAGAATACAGTAGACAGGAAACAGGAACAAATCTTTCTCTTTTCACTACCTACCTTTTACTATCTGCTAAATCAATATGAGTCCCCCGAAAAATTCCACTTCCACCTGAGGACAATCTCCAGATTATACGAGCCTGAGCAAAAGAAGCAACTAGCTACCAGGTAGTCGCTATTTCCTTGATATTTATTGCAATGCCCTGCACCTCTGGAATAGGGTCTTTATCCCTTAACTTGAGTATAACCCACTCTTCCAAGACCTCCACGAGTTCCTTTCTGCACTCTTCAACTGTTTTTCCGTCGGCCCAAACCCCCTCAAAACCTGGGATTTCGGCAAACCAGTTCCCGTCGTCCAATTTCTTATACTCCGCCTTTTCTAATGCCCCTTGAATATATTCAACTAGCATGGTTCATCTCCTCATTGAATCCCTTCATTTTTTCTTCGGTATCTGCAAGAACCGTCTCCTGGTGTGCCGCACCTGGTAGGTCTGTTTGCTCTTAATGATAAGTCTTTTGTGGTCGGGCTGGATTAGCCATGCCTGTATGTCCTCCTCGTTCTCCCACTCCGTAACAAAGAGGTATTTGTACTTGTTGTCGGAACTGGTAAACATCTCTGAGGAGAGGAGTCCCTTGGCCTTACTGGCTATGGGGAGGATTTCCCGGAGGTCTTTCAAGAACTCCTGCTCGCCTTCTGGCTTAATCTCTATGGTGAATAGGCTGAGGACTGGCATGTTTCTCCTTTCGTCCACCAGGGACTCGGGTAGGTTATGACCACAAATCGGAAATATTAAACTTTAACTAGATTCTTCGCTTCCCCTTCCCCTTCACTTCGTTCAGGGTCAGGGCTTCGGCTCACTCAGAACGACAAATAGTGCTGTAGCAACTTTTGCAGAGGTCTTACGTCATCCCAATCTTTCTTTTCTGTAGGTGAGTATCAAGACCGCTGTACATATAGAAGCAGAGGCCAACAGCCCCACACAATAGGCAATGAGGCTGTAGCGGTAGGGCCTGGGGTCGTAGACAAAGCGTATGGTGTGCCCTCCTCCTTGTAAGTGGACTGCCTTGAAGTTGTAATTTGCTATCTCTACCGGGATTTCCCTCTTTCCGTCAAAGGCCTTCCAGTGTCTGCTCCACCCGTCGCTGTAGTAGAGATAGCCCTCTTGCTGGTTCTTTACACTGAGTGTGAGTTTGTTGGGTGAAAAGCGTCTTACTTCTAGCTGATACACGGGTGTTTCCAGATATTTATTGATATTCTCTTTTATTTCCGTGAGGTGTTCTGCCCTGCGGTTCAGATAGTCTGCATAATACTGAGAGACGTATTCTTTCTTTAGCCACGGTACGTCTTCAAAGTCGTCCAGTCTATTGAACTTATTGTGCTCGGTGGTCTCAGGGTTCTGGGGGCTGGTGCTTTTTGAAATGAACAGGTATTGTGAGAGCGCCCCTTCGTTGTCGGTCTCCAGGTATCTGAGGAGTTCCTTGTCGGGCATGAATTTGACCTTTTCCATGGGGAAGAAGCGTAGGATTGGGTAGGATACTCCGGAGAGGATGAATTGGTTCTGCAGGGAGGCGTGAGTCATATAGTCGTAATATTTTTTGGTGGTGAACTGATGGTGGTTGTTACCCCTGGATAGGGCCCCTTTTGCCTTGAATATACTCTCGGTAAATGCGATGGGTTCCCATGCCGTGATGTTGGTGTGGGCGATAACAAAGGGTACCCTGAAATATTCAAAATAGTTTTTCGCATCTTTACCTTCAATGACGTTTCCCAGCTTCTTTGAGGACAGTATGGGCTCTAGCCAGTTTTGTTTAAGGACGAATCTTTCAAGGGTGTGGCTGTAGTAGGATATGTCGGCAAATATCAGGAACAAGGTAATACCGGTAAATATCTTTTGTTTTATCAGTCCCCTGGAATATACATAAACGAAGATGGCAAAGAGGGCAAGTGCAATCAGGGTCAGGAGGTCCATATCAAACCGATAGACTGATTTGAAACAGTAGAGTGAGATACCAATCTTAAGCAGGATAAGTGCGATGCAAATTGCAATAATTTGTTTGTGTTTCTCTTTTATTAAAGTGAAGAAATAATCTTGATTGAAGAACAGCTTCAGTCCTAGACTTAGCATCATACATAGATACAACAGAAAGAG
>JACQVQ010000008.1 GCA_016209685.1 Planctomycetota bacterium
AAATTGCAAATTGGAAATTTAAAATTTTAAATTTACAATTTCCAATGCTTTATAGTTCTGTCGGGGGAGAGGCGGGTTCCCTTACCATCTGCCCAAGACTCATACCCTCCCTCCACAGGAAGAAGCTTCCCGTAGTCAGGGTTACAAACAAATTAACTGTCCATAAGACAATGGCAAAGCTCTGGGCTACTGAGGTCTCTACATGAAAAAGCTCCAGGGACTTTAGTACTGCCAGGTGGAAGACCCCGATATAGCCAGGTGCCTGAGGCAGTGCTACTGCCAGGGATGTGCATACCATCACTAAACACATTCCGGTGAAAGGTATCTGTATCCCAAAAGAGTAGCCCAGGACATAAAAGCCAGCGACGCCTAAAAACCAGATGCCAAAAGAGAGGGCAGATAGCCACATTACCTGTCTCACACTCTTCAACACCTTCAGCCCTAAGACGAAGGATTCCAGGAGACTTATAATCTTTCCCCTAAGGTTGTGGGGCAGGAAGAAGAGGAGTCGGCCAATAACGTCCATGGCCTGTTTGGAGTACAAGTCCAGGATAATGAATAAGAGGAGGATTACTACACACGTTGCCCCTAGTATCCCTACTCCGGATTTTAACTGGAGTAAGAAGTGAGCGTCCTGAACCTCCCGTGGCGTGGGATTTGCGCTCGCGGCATTATGCAAAGAAGGGATAAGGGCAAAGATCGCAGTGGCCAGGATAATCAGGCTCATAGAGTCCAGCAGTCTCTCCATCACTATCGTAGCAAAGACTGTGGCCATTCCCAGGCCTTCTTTCTTTCCAAGGATTACTGTCCTTACTATCTCTCCAGCCCTGGCAGGTAAGATATTATTCGCCATAAAGCCAATGGCGGTGGCGGATAATATGTTAGTAAAGGAGACCCTCTTTACCTCAGAAACAAGACTCTGCCAGCGAAGCGCCCGCAGGACGTAGACCAGAATGGACACTAATAGGCTGGGCAGGACATAAAAATATTCCGCCTCTCCCAGGGCCATGCGAACACGGCCCCACTCCATATCTTTAAGAAAGAGCCAGAGGCAGATACCACTGATTAGAAGCCCGGAAACTATCCAGACTGATTTACCCGTGATTCTCATTTTAACCTTGTTTAGTGGCCAGACTGAAGGTTCTGAACCCCAGGCAAGAATTTTAACATATTAGTTCTACCTTACAAGAGTGATATTGATTTTGTCTACGGTCTCGTATATTATCGCTTAAACAAAAGATAGCGGAGGATGGAGATATGCGTAACGTATTGCTTATAATTATTCTGGTGGGATTTTTTCTTTGCCTTTCTGGGACTGCGAGGCATGTCCTGAGCATAAGCGAAGGGGCAGAGATAGATGTCAGGAAGCTCTTCAAGACCCACTGCATCCCATGTCATGGTGAAGATGGCAAGGGTACTGACCTGGGGAAAGGTCTCGGCACCCCGGACTTCACCGACGTAGAGTGGCAGAAGACCAGGCCAGACACCCGCTTCGTTGAGCAGATACTTAACGGCTCTGAGAAGATGTTCCCCTTTAAGGATAAGTTAAACATGGAAGAGGTGCAGGCATTGGTGGTCTACGTCCGCCAATTCGCTAAGAAATAGAAATATGGTAGGGGCACGTGCAACGTGCCCCTACAACCTATATGTGCATAGAACTCTTTCAATTAAGGAATAAAGTGGCCATTGTTACCGGGGCCAGCCGGGGCCTGGGTAAGTCAATGGCCATGGCCCTGGCAGAAGTAGGGGCCAACCTGGTCCTCGTGGGACGGGACAAGGAGAGACTGGAAGGGGCGGCCAGAGAGATAGCCGACTTTGGCGTAAAGACCCTCCCCGTGATAGCGGACGTTACCAGGGCGGAGGAGGTAGAGGCAGTGGTCTCCAGGACACTAGAAGAGTTCGGAAAGATTGACGTCCTGGTGAATAACGTGGGCACGTATTTGGGAAAACCCATCGTGGAGTCTACCCCCGAGGACTGGCACAATCTAATAAACACTAACCTCACCAGCACCTATCTCTGTTCCAGGGCGGTGGGGAGATACATGGTGGAGCGGCAAAGGGGCAAGGTGATAAACATGGCGGCGGCCCTGGGCGCATTGGGGGCCAACAACGCCAGCGCCTATTGCGCCAGTAAAGGCGGAGTAATCCAGCTCACCAGGGCCCTGGCGGTGGAATGGGCCAGATATAACATCAACGTCAACGCCATTGCCCCGGGGACTATGGAGACGGAGCTGACCAAGGCCATGCTGGAAGACCCTGCAGTGAGAAAGGCCGTTACGGGAAAGATTCCGATGAAGAGGACAGGCCAGCCCTCAGACCTCGCAGGGGTGGTCATATTCCTGGCCTCACAGGCCTCTGACTACATAACGGGCCAGACCATCTTTGTGGATGGAGGATTCTCCATACAGTAGGGGCGACCCAGCCTGAGGCGGGCGGATCCGCCCCTACTCTTGGCATGACCCTAGACATGACCCCACCTCTTGGTAGTGTACAACGGTATCTCCTGGGGTATCTCCTGGCGAGTCTTTTAGTAGGGGCGTATTGCGATACGCCCCTACCCTACGGGCCTGTAGTGGCCGAGGCGAGCCAGGGGACAACGGGTGATACCCCCTGGCCCCCATGGCCAATGTTCAGGTACGACCCCTCGCATTCTGGCAGTAGCACTTATAGTGGGACCAAAGAGGGGGTGCTCAGGTGGCGATTCCCCGTAATGGGTAAAGTTACCTCGTCTCCCGCCATCGGTACGGATGGCACCATTTACATAGGCTCTGAGGACGGCCAGCTCTATGCCCTCACGCCAGAGGGTAAGAAGAAATGGAGTTTCTCTGCCCAAAAGGGTATAACCTCCTCTCCTGCCATCAGCCCCACCGGTAATATCTACATAGGCTCTAGAGACTGTAACCTTTACGCCTTAAGGCCCGATGGCACGCTACTCTGGAGTTACAAGACGGGGGACAGCATACTCTCCTCCCCCGTTATTGGCCCAGAGGGGACTATCTATATTGGCTCCAGTGATTATAAACTCTACGCCCTTAGCCCCGAAGGGAGACGCCTCTGGGAATACGACACCCACAGCCCCATAAGCCCTAGCCCATGCCTGTCTCCAGACGGTACAATATTTCTTGGTACGAATGTAGGACTACTATTTGCTTTTAGCCCAAATGGGGGGCTTAAGTGGAGTAAACGGTATGGTAGGGATATTTATTCCTCTTTTTCCTCACCCACCGCAGGTCCTAAGGGAGGGGTTTATATAGGCTCTGAGAATGGCAGGTTGTATGGTTTTACGCACGGAGGGGAGGTTGTGCTGAGGGTACAGACCGGGAAGGCCATCCAGTGTTCCATAGCCCTGGGGCCGGATGGTACCATCTATTTTGGTTCTTACGACAAGAATTTTTATGCAATCGCACCGGACGGGAACTTGAAGTGGTACTACAAGACGGGGGGCTGGATTGAGTCCTCTCCAGCCCTGGGTGCAGATGGTTCAGTCTATTTCGGTACCGGAGAACTGGACGAGGGGGGACAACGTGTGGGGAAACTTTATGCACTCAGCCAGCAGGGTCAACTTGCGTGGAGTTTCAGGACCGAGGACTGGATAGAGTCCTCCCCCGCCATAGGCCCCGACGGCACCATATACTTTGGGGCTAATGACCACTACGTCTATGCAATAGGCAGTCCGCAGGGCAAAAACTAGTGGGTAGGGAGTAGGGGTTAGGGGGGAAAAGAATTGTAAATTGCAAATTGGAAATTTAAAATTTTAAATTTACAATTTCCAATTTCCAATAAAGGAATAGGGATTAGGGAGTAGCAAGAAGAAAAAGGATACGGAATCTGAATTCCGACTACTGACTACTGTATTCTTTATTCTTTCCCTAGCCCCTAACCCCTGCCCCCTCGCCCCTGGCCACTAGTTCCTGACTAACCCCCGATAAAGATGGTCTTTGGGGCTCATCCTCTCCGCTTCTTAAGAAATCCCTCACCGCCTTGAAGAGTAGGGCCTTTTCTCTGTCAAACATCATCACATGATTACTGCGTTGTAGCCATACAAGCTTTTTCTCCATAGAGCGGGCATAGTGGAATATATAAAAGGCGCTGAAAGGGGCGGCAACGAGGTCTTTCCTTGAGTGGACCACCAGGAGGGGGGAGTGGACGTTGTCAAGCGATATCTTGGTTACCTTAATGAGTTCGCCCAGGGTTTTTATTGTCGTTATGGGGAAATGGGAAACGGTGGGGAACATGAGACTACCCTTTAATTCCTCGGAATGTATGGGCCATCTCTTGCGGACGGTCTTTACCCGGGTAAAGAGTTTTTCCGTCACCTCCAGCAGTCTCTTAAGGGGAAAATGCTCACTAATTACAAACATAGGGGTTGAGAGGCTGGCCACCCTATCCACTGGGTAATGACTGCTTAACTTCAAGGCCAGGAGCCCCCCGGTGGAAAAGCCCACTACGGAGACGTGCTCAAAATCCTGCCTCAACTTTAAATACTCTCTTTCTACCTTTCTGTACCAGTCTAGCCAGTGGGCGGCTCCCAGGGCCTCCGTGCCTTCACAATGACCGGGTAAGAGTATCCCCCTGACGGTAAAGCCAGAAGGGGCAAGTCGCTCTCCCAACTCTTTCATCTGGATGGGGCCACAACCCAGACCATGGATTAACAGACATGCCCTTGGACCATCCCCCAGGGTGAACTCCCTACCGTAAAGGGAGATATCTTTAATTAAAGGAAGCCCCCCTCCTGGAGTGAACCGCTTGAGGAGCGAGCCAAAGTCTTGTATCCTCCCCTTCGCTACGCTCAAGGGCAGGCTGAGGTGGAGAAGGGGAAACGAATCTGTTCGCAAAGGACTGCCCCAATCCTTAAATATCTTCATGACAGCCCCTTTATCCTCTCCATTATCAAGTCAGTCATCCTCCTCAGCGCTTCTTTGTTGGGCTTTTCTGCACCATTGAAAGGGATAGGCTCCCCGTAAGTTACGGTTATCTTTGTAAAACGAGGGAAGATTGCCCCTTTGGGCAGGGCCTCCTTAGCCCCGGATATCTTAGCAGGTAAGACGGGGATATGGCTCCTGGAGGAAAGCATAGCCACCCCGGGGTTCCCATGCCAGGCCTCCACACGACCATTATCCCATCCTTCTGGGAAGATGGCTATAACCCCTGACTCCTTCAATACCTCCAGCCCCCTGACAAATGCCTCCTTGTTGAGTCCCTTCTCCTTTAGAGGTATAGCCTTGTGCATACGATAGAACCACCAACCCAGTCCCCTATAGAAGGCAAAACTCACCATATAGGTTATCCTCCTTGGGAAGGCTATCTGGAGTACCCAGGGGTCTAGATGACTGTGGTGGTTAGCCGCCAGTATTATTGGTCCCTCTTTAGGAATCCGCTCTGGATACTTAACCTCCAGGTTGAAGAAGAGTTTCATCACCGGGTAAGAGAGTACCCACACGACCCGGTACATCCACTCCCCCAGGAACTCATAGAAAGCTACTATCTTTCGTTTAAACCGCTTACCCCAGGTACTGCGGCCGTCGTCCGATAAAGTCCGCCTCCCTCGTCCCTTCTCTATCCCTTCACTCTCACCCCTTTCAGGGTCAGGGTTTCGGCCCAAGGACGGCTCTATGGAAGGTATAACATCTCTCTTAAACACAGCTAATCTCCGTTAGGTACACCTCTATCTCCAGAGGCCAACTACTCTTGAGCGGATTATAACAACCACCGAAGGCTTCATCAAGGAATTTATGAAGTAGCCGCAGGCTTTAGCCTGCGTTAGAATCGCAACCTAAAGGTTGCGGCTACCTGTTCACTGGAGTCTCTTCTTTAGCTCATCCAGTTTATTCAGCGCCTCCAGGGGGGTGAGCAGGGATACGTCCAGTCCCTTAATATCATCTATAACACCCTGTTCTTTGGGGAAGAATAGCGGGATTTGCAGGGGCTCGGTAGTGGTAGGGGCACGTTGTAACGTGCCCCTACTCGTCCCCAGTTTAGGTCTCTGGTAGGCGTCCAGGGAATTGGCCTCCAGCTCTTCCAGTATCTCCTTTGCCCTGGTTATTACCTCCTTCGGTACCCCGGCCAGTCTGGCTACATGGATCCCATAGCTCTTGTCTGTACCCCCTTCCACAATCTTTCTCAGGAACACCACCTCCTCCCCCCACTCCCTCACGGCCACGTTGTAATTTTTTATCCCTGGGAATAAGAGGGCCAATTCTGTGAGTTCATGGTAATGGGTGGCAAAGAGGGTCCTGGCCCCCAGGTGTTTGTATATGTACTCGGTCAAGGCCCAGGCGATGCTTAGCCCGTCAAAGGTGCTGGTGCCCCTGCCTACCTCGTCCAGTATGATAAGGCTCCTCCCTGTGGCGTTGTTCAGGATATTGGCGGACTCCTGCATCTCTACCATAAAGGTACTCTGCCCCCTGGAGAGTTCGTCAGAGGCGCCCACCCTGGTAAAAATCCTGTCCACCACGCCCATCCTTGCCTCCCTGGCAGGGATAAAACTACCCATCTGGGCCATGAGTACCAGCAGGGCCACCTGCCTGATGTAAGTGCTCTTTCCGGCCATGTTGGGTCCGGTAATGACCATCACCCGGTTAACCTCCCCGTCTATATCAATACTGTTAGGGACGAACTTTCCCCTGCCCAGGGTCTTTTCCAGTACAGGATGTCTACCCTCTGCAATATAGAGTCTGCGGTCTTCAGTTATCTCAGGCCTAATGTAATTGTTCTCTACCGCCACCTGGGCCAGGGAAACCAGCACGTCCAGTTCAGCCACCGCACCTGCCACCTCCTGAAGCCTGGCGGTATGAGAGGCCACCTTTTTCCTCACCTCTTCAAAAAGCTCATACTCCAGCCCCTTGGCCCGCTCCTCTGCGGTA
Organism: Planctomycetota bacterium; assembly: GCA_016209685.1. GTDB lineage: Bacteria > Planctomycetota > Brocadiia > Brocadiales > Bathyanammoxibiaceae > 2-12-FULL-52-36. The sequence goes on from JACQVQ010000008.1 coordinate 6,864, forward strand.
AGCACCCTGGATTCGTATTCCTTCAGCTCCGGGGTTATGTAACGCTCTGCGTTCTTCAGGGTCTGACGGCGTACGTAGCCCTGCGGTATGCGTTCCTTGTGGGTGTTGGTTACCTCTATGTAATAGCCAAAGACCTTGTTGTAGCCCACCTTGAGGGAGGATATGCCGGTACGGCGTATCTCCTCCACCTGAAAATTAGTCAGCCAGGACTTCCCGTTTCGTCCTATGTTACGCAACTCATCTAACTCTGCATGATAGCCCTCCCTGATTAGCCCGCCCTCCTTCAGTCCCGGCGGGGGATTAGCCACCAGTGCCGTACTAATGAGTCCTCTCACCTCTTCCAGTGTGTCCAACCTCTCCCCCAGGCCCTTCAGTATAGTAGGGGCGGGCCCTGCACCAGAACGGTGCAGGGCAGGCCCTGAACCGTGCTGGTTCAGGGCAGGTCTTGCACCTGCCTTACTATCTTGGGCAACTACAAGGGGCTCCTTTATCCTCCCCACCTGTTCCAGGGAGTCCTTCAGGGACACGAGTTCCCTGGCATTGGACCTCCCGGCGCTCACCCTGGTAGAAATCCTCTCCATATCCGCCATATTTTTCAGGTAAGAACGGAGTGAAGTCCTCAATCCTTGCTGGGAAAACAACCCCTGTACCCCCTCCTGTCTGTGATTTATCTCCGTTGGGTTTAAGAGCGGAGAGAGTATCCACTGCCTCATGAGTCTTGCCCCCATAGGTGTAAGGGTCAGGTCCAGTACGCCCAGTAGAGAGCCAGCACTCTCCCTCGTCCTGATAGTCTCAAGAAGTTCTAATCCCCTCTGGGTGGTGGCGTCTATCAGGAGGCAGTTATTGATGCCGTGTCTCTTGAGTTTACAGATGTGGGAGAGGGACTCCCTGTGCGTATCCCTCAGGTAGAGTAGCACCGCCCCCGCCGCCCCTAGTGCGTGTTCCATATCCTGACAGCCGAAGCCCTCAAGGTTCGCAACCCTGAAGTGTTCCAGTAATGCCTGGTAGGCAGTGTCCCTGGAGAATTCCCAGGGGGGCCTTGGAGTAACCATACTCCCCAGGGTTGCCTTCAGTTCTTCCAGGAGGATGCCCTCCCCCGCGACGGTATCTTCGGGTAGAAGGCATTCAGCGGGCCTGAGTCTATAGAGTGCATCCATAAGGCCCATCCTGGACGTCTCCTCCACCTCAAACCTCCCCGTAGACAACTCCACCCATGCCAGGCCCACCGTATCTCTACGGGGCGATATCCCGACCAGGTAGTTGTTGACCCTCTCTTCCAGCAGGTTCTCGTCGGTGAGTGTGCCAGGGGTGAGGACCCTGACTATGTCCCTCTCCACCACCCCCTTGGCCTCCTTGGGGTCTTCCATCTGTTCGCAGATGGCCACCTTATAACCCGCTTTTATCAATTTATTGATGTAGGCGCTGGCGGCGTGATGTGGCACCCCAGCCATCGGCACGGCCTTGTCTCCCTTGCTACGGCTGGTGAGGGTGATGCCCAATACCCTGGAGGCCGTCTTTGCGTCCTCGTAGAACATCTCATAGAAATCCCCCAGCCTGAAGAAGAGGAGGCAGTCCTTATGCCTCTCCTTAATGGCCCTGTACTGCTGCATCATGGGGGTGAGGTCGGTCATGGTATACCCTGTCTTATTCTACGAGTCCTGTCATTGCGAGGGACGAAACCTGTAGCGTGCGAGCTTGTCTCGCACGCTGATACTATTAAGGTGTGGTCTAAGAGAAAAATAATACAGATGGCTAGGGCATCTACAATCCGAGGAACCAAAACCCTTCATTATTACCCTTGCCCCCTCAAGCCTGGCCAGCCTCCTGCTCAACCTGCACTCCCACTCCTTAGATGCCTTGAAGACGTGTATAGAGAGGATTTTAGCATGGGGCAGGAGGTAGTCAATATGCCAGTGGGCGGTAGCCCCGCCGGGCGTCTCTGCGTTGCGGAGGTGCCTTTCTATCCTTTGTGATAAGTTTTTCTGGGCACTGCCTACGTAGACGTAGAAACCTTTGGGGAAGGAGGCCCTCCCGAGTTTGCCTACCATCAATCTTTGTTCTTCTTGCAGGCGTAGGTGCAAGACGTATATCCCGCTATTAGATTTCAGCTTATCCCCAAGTCTTTTTCTCCACTATTTGTTGATGAATTGAATTTAACTAATACAACAACTTTGTCTATTCCGATGTAGCATTTTCACCAGGATTTAAAATTCCATTTTGTATAGCTAAATCAATGGCGCCATACCAATCTATATAATCGCCAATTTTATCTTTAACGATCTCTAATTCTCTTTCAGAAAGCTTTCTTCCGAGTTCTTCTTCAGCAACATTTTGGATATCTTCGATATTTATTGAATAAATAATTCTTGAGGTATCAATCATTCAGCCCTTCCTTGCATCATTGCATGATGCCAATTTCTCTACAATCACCTAAAAGTATGCTTGTCTTAATTTCTTTCATAATTTATTAAACATTACCTCACTGTTACTTCTAACCTTACCACTAAACGGCAGTACACCCCTCACCCCCTCCAAGGCCTGTCCTTGAGCTAAGCGAAGGAACAGCGGTCTTCTTCCTCTTTACTACCAGTAATTCCTGTGCCTTGTCAGGGTCAAGGGGGGCGGAGTCTATAACCCTCTCCTCACCGTTGAGCTTGATGACGACCCTTGCACTGGGGAGTGTCCTGGCCTTACTGGAGCGGACCACCAGCCCTGCCACAAGGCAGAGGGTCTCCTCCGTCAGGTCGCCCCTTACGAGGCACAACGGGCCTGTCATATCTGTGAGCATAAGGAGGGCGTCTCCCGGGCGGGCATAGTGTTCTATCCGTTGGTTCTCTTCCTCTTCTCTCCCTACCACGGCCTTGGTCCTGTCGTCCAGGCGGTAGTGCCGGCCTACCTTTAAGAGGTGGATGTCATTAAGCTCGCACTCCATATCGTGATTAAATAGCTCCTTTATGCGGTGGGCAAACATTGGGTCTGTCAGGAGACAGCCACCGGCAGGGCATGGATAGTCCTTTAGCTCAAATACGTCTGCCAGTTGTATCTGCCCCTTTCTCCCACGGCCCTTGAAGTCCAGGAGTTTTTGTCTATCTACAAGCCCTAATTTCTCCGGGAGGGTGGGGGGCATGTGTCTGGCGCAGAGGGGACGGAGTATCAGGCCCTCCAGTCCAGCCTCCCTTTCTATAACCCTCATGGCCTCACGTCGCTGACTCATGGGTCGCTGACCCAGCACCTCTCCTGTGAATACAAAGTCAGCCCCTATCTCGCGCATGAACTCCCCGGCCATCCTGAACATATTGATGCGGCAATCTATGCACGGGTTCATGTTCTTTCCGTAACCGTACTTGGGCTTCTTGACTAGCTTGAGGAAGCTGTCCGTGATGTTGAGCATCTTTACTGGTATCCCCAGGGCCTCCGAGACCTTTTTGGCCTCGGACTTGCAACTCCCCCCGCGGTTACAACAGCAGAATACGGTAGTGAAGTTCAGGGCCACCATCTCTACACCCAGGGACTTCATCAGGTGTACGGCCAGTGTACTGTCCAGACCGCCCGAGAGCAGGGCCACTGCCTTTGTCATAGTATCTCCACCCTGGTCGGCGCCTTTACCAGATTCTTGAATCGCTCGGCATCTGCCTTAGTACCTACGATGGAGCCATAGTGCATGGGTACGGCCACCGTGGGCTTCATCCTGTTCACGGCCTCGGCCGCCTCCTCTGCCGTCATGACGTAGGTCCCGCTGACTGGCACCAGGGCCGCGTCTATATCCTTCAGGGACTCCATCTCTGGTATGCGGTCTGTGTCCCCGGCATGATAGACCCTCTTCCCGTTCATGTTTACAACGTACCCCACCCAGCCACTGGCCCTGGGGTGGAATTTCTTGTTGGTATTGTAGGCAGGGACGGCCTGTATAGTAATCCCATGGACTGTAACAGAATCCCCTGCCTTAACAGTCTTTGTCTCACCCTTATACTTGGCCGTTACGTCTGCGGTGCCAATCACTACGGTATCTTTCTTCCTTATCCTGGCCACGTCTTCCGGGGAGCAATGGTCATAGTGCTCATGGGTGATGAGGACTATATCGGCGGACTCCCCACCCTTTAGTTGAAAGGGGTCTATGTAGATTACCTTGTCCCCCTTAATCTTCATAGTATCGTGGCCTAGCCAGGTAATGGTAATACCGTCCAAATTCAACATCTAATCCTCCATCTTATAGGCGCTATGATACCAAAAACCTCGGAAATTTAAAGGGAGAAAAACGGTAAGGGTGTGAAGTGTATGGGCGTGGGGTACCTATGTCTATATACAAACAACTCCCAAAGAGATTACCTTTGACAAATCTACTTTTTACTTGTTAGACTTACGGAGGTCTCTGAAAAACCCGACGAACCTGTCATTCTGAGGGAGTGAAACGACCGAAGAATCTCTTAAAAGCCAGATTCTTCGCTTCGCTCAGAATGACAAACAGTACTGTAGCAACTTTTGCAGAGGTCTATTACGATGAAAGAAGGGGTTAGAGATTGACCATCAGGAGTCCTATTGCTATTGGTTTCTATCCTGCCACTGCCGGGGTCTGTGAGTCAGCCCTGGAGAGGTATCTGCGGAAGGCCTCCGCAATCCCCGCCCGGAGGGAGAAGATAGTAGCCGGCATAGTGCCCCATGCAGGCTGGGTATATTCAGGGCATACGGCGGCCACCGTCTATTACAATATAAACAGACTTTCTCAGCCGGAGACTTTTATCCTCCTCGGCTCTGTCCACGTATCAGGTGTTGACAAACCTGCCATCATGCCTGAGGGCTCGTGGGAGACGCCCCTGGGAGAGATAGAGATAAACTCCACCCTAGCCAGCCACCTCCTTAAAGGATGTCCAGACCTCCTTATGGAAAAGTTGGAGTGCCACCTCATGGAGCACTCTATAGAGGTGCAGGTGCCCTTTATCCAGCACCTCTTCCCAGAGGCAGATATAGTCCCAATCATGGTCCCACCCACTAAGGAGGCCCCCCTCCTGGGGAGTAAACTTGCCGAGCTGTTAAAAGATGAAAAGGTGATGGTAGTAGGCACCAGTGACCTCACCCATTACGGCCTGAACTATGGCACCCAGGACATGGGTACAGGAAAGAAGGCCCTGGCCTGGGTGAAGGAGGTTAATGACAAGCGTATCATAGACCTCTGCCTGACGATGAATGCCGAGGGGATAGTCCCAGAGGCCACCAAGAACCTGAACTCCTGTGGGCCTGGCGCCCTGTCAGCAACTGTGGCCTATGCCAGGGCCCTGGGGATTAGTAGTGGGGAACTTCTCCACTATACTACCAGTTACGACGTAGAGCCAACGGGCGAAGCTGTCAATTTTGTGGGGTATGCTGGAATAGTGTTCTAGTAGGGGCACGTTGTCCGCCTGAGGCGGATGCCCCTACCGTCCTATCTTCCTCTCAGTCCCTGCCAGGAGGCGACTGATGTTCTCCTTGTGCCTCAAGATTACCAGTGCGGCAATAATAAAACTGAATAAGGTCAGGTATAGCCCCTGTCCAAAGGGTTCATGGTATAGGGTTACCATTACCACGCAAAAACTCACAGCCCCCATAATTGAGCCCAGGGAGACGTAGCGCGTAATTAATACAGTAACTCCCCATGTAGCAAACGCTATAAGTAGAGCCTTGGGTGCCAGCCATATGAGGACCCCAAAGCTGGTGGCCGCCGCCTTGCCACCCTGGAACCTGAGATAGACAGGAAAGACGTGCCCCAGGATTGCCCCCAGACCGCAGAGTATGGCCAGGGGATAGACGGCTGTTGGGAGTGGCCCTGCTACCGCTCCGACGTAGCTTGAGGCCAGATACACCGGCATTAACCCCTTTAGCATATCCATGAGAAAGACCACTGAGCCGTAACGCCACCCCATGGCCCTGGCCACGTTGGTGGCCCCGACATTGCCGCTGCCGTACTGTGTAATGTCTATACCGCCTGCCCACCTGGCCACCAGGTAGGCGAAGGGGATGCTCCCCACCAGATAGGAACCCAGAAAGGCTAGTATATAGAAGTAGGGAGTAGGGAGTAGGGAGTAGGGAGTAAGGAGTAAAAATCTTTTCATGTCCTTTTCTTTCCCTCTCTAAAAGTGGGCAGTGTCTGCTCCTTACTCTCCCGATTTCTTCTAAGCCCGTATGGGTCTATACCCATTACCCCAAACACCCTCCACCACCACCTGTGAAAGGTACGTCCTGTAAGTCGGGAGTGGCCCAGCCACCTCCTGGCCATCTCCTTCCAGGTGTGGCTTCCGCCCATGTAGTCCCTGAGGAAACGGAGTCTGTCCTGCCGTGTGATTAGGCAGGTAGGGGCGACCCGTCGGGTTGCCCCTACGGTCCTAAACTTTTCCACAGACCTGTCCAGCCTTAGCAGGTTCTTAATCCTTTGGTTCAGGGAGAGGGATTCATGGAGGCTAGACTTGTCCAGGTCTATGATGTAAGCCTTAAATGGGGCTTCTCTGGTGATTAATATGTTCTTTAGATGCAAGTCGTTATGATATAGCCCGGCCTCATGCATGGCCCTTACAGACAGGGCAACAGCCCTTATGATTTCCCCCTTGTGTCGGGAGTAGCCCTGCCTCTTGTGTTGCTGTGCGTCTAAAGTAGATTCAGAGGATTCAAGGAGTCCCAGGAGGTCTATAGTCTCCGGTAACTCCCTGGAAAAGACCTCTGCCCTGTAAAAAGGCCCGGTCAGTAGTGGCCCTGCCGCTTCCAGCCTTATCCCCAGTATTTCTGCCGTGGGGACGCCCCTTTCCAGGGCCTTATTGGCGTTTATTAATTCCCGTACTGGGCGACCTACGCCCCAGAGCAAATCACCCGTTACCTTTCCCCACAAACCCCCGTGCCTCACCCTCCTTATGATGGCCGTACCACCCCCCTCCAGTGGTACACAAGGATACTCCCCACGCCCTCTGACAGTCCTTAGATTTGGGATTGCGGATTGCGGATTGCGGAATTCCGCACTCCGCACTATATCCCCATACCCTTCCTTAAAGATAAATATCTTTTCCCCCTCCTTTTCTACGCTAAAATGCCTAGGTAGGGCAAGACCGTTCAGCATGAAGGAATTTTACCAACTATTGAGGGATTGTCAAAGCATGGTTAAGGAAGACCTTTTCAATCTCTTGCTGAGTTAATAGTTCCTAATTTTCCTACTGGCTCTATTATAGGGATGTAAGTTAGACTATGGATTATAGACTATAGTCCATTTTTAGGGTTTGTTGACATGCAGTGCGAATAAGGGTAAAATTTTTTGCATCTTCATGAGACCTCTACAAAAATCTCTATGACAGTTATGAATGGTCCTTTTGAGGTCTCTAGTGGTAAAAAATAATATGGCAAGGGCTACACGGAGGCAGTTTCTGAAGGCGGTAGGGGCTGGGCTGGTCTTGGGTCCCCTGGGGGGTTCGTTTCTGGGGCTGGAGACAGTCGGCAGGGCGGGTCCTGCCCCTGCACTGTCCATATCGGACAGGGCTGAAGCCCTGCCCTTACAACCACCTGCAAAATCAAGACTGATTATTGCGAGGCATGAGAAGTTTTTGGGGGGTGATGGGAAGGCGAACGGGGGGCTGATTGGTAAGGCCCTGGACGATGGGCTAATGAGGCTTAGTGGGATAAAATCCCCTGATAAGGCATGGGCCAGCTTATTCAAACCCGATGACGTGGTGGGTCTCAAACTAAACTGCCTGGCAAAGAGGGCGTTTTCTCCCCACGTGGAACTGGTGGAGTCCATTATACGTGGCCTCAAACTGGCAGGTGTAAGAGAGGGGAATATCATTATCTTTGACAGGACGAGTAAGGAGCTTAAAGAGGCGGGTTTCACCATCAGTAAGGGTGGCGGGCTAAAGTGTTTTGGGACGGACGAACTGAGCGGGGGAGGTTACGAGAGCAGGCCAGAGGTGGTGGGCAGGGTGGGGAGTTGTTTTAGCAGGGTTATATCCGACCTATGTACGGCCATCGTAAATGTCCCGGTGCTCAAGGACCATGACCTGGCAGGGGTGTCTATGGCCATGAAGAATTTTTATGGCGTAATCCATAATCCCAATAAGTATCATGACAATAACTGCGACCCCTACGTTGCCGAGTTGTACAGCCACCCCTATGTGAGAGGGAAGGTGAGGTTGACGGTCTGTGATGCCTTAGTGGCCCAGTGTAACGGCGGTCCTGCCTATAAGGCGCAGTGGGCCTGGCGCTATAACGGGCTACTCATGGGGATAGACCCTGTAGCTATGGATAGCGTTGGGGCAAATATTATTGAGGAGAAGCGGAGGGAGATGGGGTTGCCTTCCCTTGAGCAGGCGGGGAGGAAGCCTAAATACATCCAGACGGCGGCCAGCCTGGGACTGGGCATTGATGACCCCTCCAGGATTCAGGTTGTTGAGACGTAGGGCAGACACCCAGGTCTGCCCCTACTCCCTGGCCTCCCTGAATTGATACCAGAGTCTGTTGAATCGGCTCTCGTATATCATCTCGTAGAGGTCCATCCTGTCGGGGTAGAGTTCTTCGCACCTCTGACGTACCTTAGATTTCTCAATCTCAATGTCTATCTCAGGATAGTCAGTACCAACAATGAGCATGCAGACATGGTCGGCCATCCTCTGCAGTTCCCGCATATCGCTACGTTTCAATTCTTCAGGTTTCATTAGTTTTGCTCCACCAAGATTGCTTTTCCCACTAAAAAACTAATTATACTAGAGGTTGGTTGTTCTTGCAATGCAGCCGAGTTGGACACGCGGGGTGATGGCAGGACGTAGGGGCACGTTGTCCGCCTAAGGCGGATGCCCCTACTCCGCCAGCCTCAGGCCCTTTTGTTTGGCGTAGAGGTAGACCTCCATGTATTCATCGTGGGTAATCCTTCGGTTTATCTCTGCAAATTCCCTGGCACGGTAACAGGGGTGGTATTGCTCCATTACGTTCAGGTAGGTATTCGGGGAGATTTCTTCGGCCAGGAAGTCAATGACTGCCCTACTGCCCGCCACACCGTTGGGCATGACCAGGTGCCTGACCAGTAACCCCCTGACTGCCAGGCCCTCTTCTATCACCAGGTCTCCCACCTGCCTGTGCATCTCCCTAAAGGCGGCCCGGGCCACCTCGGGGTAATCCTCAGCCCCGGAAAACCTCTTGGCCCACCTGCCTTCACTATACTTAAAGTCGGGCATGTAGACGTCTATAGCCCCTTCCAGGAGTCTCAGGGTCTCCACGGATTCGTATCCGCCGCAGTTGTAAACAGTAGGCACCCTTAGCCCCTTATCCCTGGCAATTGCCAGTGCCTCCATAATCTGGGGTGTGACATGGGTAGGGGTGACAAAATTGATGTTGTGACAGCCTGAGGCCTGGAGGGCGAGCATTATATTGGCCAGGGTCTCCACGGTAACCTCTTCGCCTTCTTTGTAATGGCTGATGGTATAATTCTGGCAGAAGAGGCATCCCAGGTTACAGCCTGCAAAGAAGAGGGTGCCTGAGCCGTGGCGTCCTACCAGGGGCCTTTCCTCCCCAAAGTGTGGGCCATAGGAGGAGACCACCGCCCTGGCGGCAATACCACAGAACCCCTTCTTGCCCTCCAGCCTCTGGGCCTTACAGTTTCTGGGGCAGAGCCTGCAAGGGGACATTAATTGGTAGGCCTCTTCTATCCTTTTCTCCCACGTGATTAGTTTCATTATGACCTCTGGCCCCCATTAAGGGGGAGAAAAGTTACTTTGCCATGCCTATATTATATTCTAACTCTTCGTAAATAGCTTCAATACCAGTTCAACCCCTGGCCTGGGGAGTTCGCGCTTTACGGTTAGGGATTCAATTATTATATAGTCTTCTGCTCCGGTCAGGCCCTCCAGGAAACAACCCAGGGATTTAAACTCGCAGCGGAAATTGAGTTTCATATAACTCTTGTATTGGTCTAGTCCGAGCTGGGTTTCCACCTTTATTGTATCTCCTGCCTGGCTGGGTCTGTAGGAAGGGTCAATGGAGAGGTCAACTATGCCACAAGAGACTGCCCTGTTTGTTACCTTATCATAGACCTCCCTTTTTGTTCGTAAGGACTTCGTCAGGCGCTGGAAGGACGCTGCCGTCTCTGTTACCTCCTTCTCTTCCAGTTCACTGAATGGTCTAAAGCCTACCAGTTTTTGTTTATTCTTGACGATTTCCAGTTGCAGTTTATTTTCCTCTCCTTTAGCCGCTTCCAGTTTGTGGGCCTTTGCACCCAGGACACGGGAATTCACTAACAGGAAGACTATCAGCAGTGGCACTATAGGGAGCAGTGTCTTTACGAATGGAGGTATCTTTTCAAGGCTGATTTTAGGTATTTCCAATTGAGTCTCCTCACTCTATTTTACTTTAGTGACCACCGCAAAGTCTCGCTGGCTAAGGGAGGTACTTCCCTTCATCACAGAGCTTGTCTTATCGGATTCTATTCTCCCTTCGCCCACGTCAGGGGAGGTGAGAAGGAGGGAAAAGAATTCATTGAAGCGTTTGTTTATCAGAGAGGCGTCGGCCCCAATTACCTGTCCTTTGAGTTTTAGGCTCCAATCGGTTGGGGTCTCCCTCAGTTCCAATAGCTCCAGGTGCATCTCTGGGGGTATGTTGAGGCTTATGGTTCTAAGTATCTTTGCCCAGCCGTCTTTGGGTCCCTTTATCTTTCCCAGTAGGGCCAGTTTCAACTCCTGTTGTTTTCTCTCCTCATTAACCCTGTCCATCTCTTTCAATTTAGGTTGTAACTCAGATAGGTCTGCATTTAACATGGTAATGTTTTTCCAGTGTGGGTGGCCATCTATCCAGAGCCATGTGAAACGCAGTACTAGAAGAGTAACAAAAAGGAGGGTAGCGGCCTCTACGGCCATTTTGGCCCAACCGACCATTTTTTGCGATTGGACTTCCTGGGCCAGGAGGTTTAACTCCGAACGTTCTGGCCCGTTCCATGCCAGACCCAGGGGGAGGATGAACTGCTGGAGGGAATCCCTGAACTCTTCCATCCTCTCCCCGAGGGGGGATAGGTCAAGCCCTGGAGGGAGATACATTTCTGTCTTGATGCCCACCTCCCGAGTCAGGGCCTCTGTTACCTCTTGGGGTTTGTTTATATCTCCCAGGAGGATTATCCGCTGGGGTTCAAGCCCCCTGACCCGTTGCTTCAGGTAGAGTAGAGACCGCTTTAGCTCGGCTATCAGGCGGGCCTGTAGCCCACCCGCTTCTCCTGTCAGCTTCAGTGGGAAGTCCCTGGGGAAGCGGAGGTTGCCTTGATGGAGGATTACTATGGTACCTTTTTCCTCTCCCACCAGAATCCCCGCAAGGGTCTCTTCCTTTAGTCCCCCGCGTATCTTGAAGAGATTTAAGAGCACTGAGGGTGTCACGGTGATGGAGTTAAAGTGCAGGTCTGCCTCCTTTAATACCCGGAAGTATTCCTTGGTGTCCTTGGTACTGGCCCGGGCAATGAGGACCTCTTTTTTTGGTGCACCTTTGTCCTCTGATTCTCCCACAAGCTCATAGGCACAGATTAATTCCTCTACGGGCGATTTGAGGTCCTTTTTGGCCTCCCTGGCGGCGGCGAGGCTTAGGTCTGTCTTGCTCTTAATGGGAGGTAGGGGGACCTGCAGGTAATCTATGGATGGGTAGTTGAGGAGGGCATTCACCTTCTTCCCACGGAAGTCTTCTCCCTGGAGGAGGGACTGGAGCTTTGGGCCTGCGTCTTTCAGCCCCCCCTGGGGGAGTTCCAGCGTGGCGAAGTTGGTAACTTCAATCCCTGTGGGCAGGGTCACCAGTTCCACCAGCCTGATTGTCTTAGAGGTTGCCTCCAGGCCTATGAGGGGTTCGGCGCTAGCCATAGTTTTTAGATATTAGAGACCTCTGCAAAAGTCACCGCACTACTTCGTGTCATTCTGAGCGAAGCGAAGAATCTGAGATTCTTCGGTTGTTTCACTCCCTCAGAATGACATCTTGTTATATAATGTAGGGGCGGGTTTAAAACCCGCCCCTACACCCTCTCATCGGTTTACTTATTCATGAGTTGTCCAAGAGAGCCGTACAATGGGAGGAATATGGAAATGGCTATAAAGCCGACTATAATGGCCAGGAAGCCCATCATGGCAGGTTCCACATAGGCGAAGACCGTCTTGATAGTCTTGGGTATCTCACGGTCGTAGTATTGACTTACCTTTTCCAGACTCTTGTCCATTTCTCCACTTACCTCACCGACTTCTACCATACGCACAACCATCGGTGGAAACTGTTTGCTCTTTTTAAGTGATTCTGACAGTTGACGGCCTGTCCTTACCTGCTCCCTGGAGGTGCGTATGACTTTGGCGATTACTGCGTTGTCAACCACCTTTTCCACTATGGTTAGGGACTGGATGACATCCACCCCGGCCTTAGAAAGGAGGGCCATGAAGTGGGCGAACCTGGTGAGGGCAATACTGCGCATGAGCACCCCATAGATAGGGACACTCAGCGAAAATCTGTCCAGAGCCATCCTGCCCCATGGATAGCTGGAGATTACCCTAAAAGTTACAATCACCGAGACAATACCAGCCAGGAGGTAGTACCAGTTGTACCTCAGGAAGCTACTAAGGCCAATTACTATCCTGGTAGGTAAGGGCAGGGGGATGTCTAGTTCCACCAGTATCCCGGTAATCTTGGGGAAGACGAAGGCAAAGAGGAATCCCCCCAGGAGGAATATGGCACCGAAGAGGAGTTTTGGATATAAAGTGGCCTGTTTTATGCTTGATCTTAGCTCCTCCGACCACTCCAGGAAGTAACCTATATCGGTCAGTACCTTATCCACTTCTCCTGTGGCCTCGCCTGCCTTAAGGATGTTCACGTAGAGGTCTGAGAAGGCCTTTGGGTGACGGCTGAGGGCCTCAGAGAGCCTCTGTCCCCCCTGGACGTCGTTCCTCACCTCCATTATTATCTGTTTGAACCTGGGGTCTGTGGTTTGTTCTGTCAGGTCCTCCAGGCCCTGCAGGATAGGGATGCCAGCGCTCAGGACGGTCGAGAGGTGGTGGGTAAAGGTGATGACCTCCCGTGGTTTTACCTTCCCCCAGTTGAGGAAAGACTTTCCTGCACCTTTCGCTTTGGCATCTGCAGCGGAAGCAGTTAAGAGGTAGTAACCCTCCTGAGAAAGCTTGGCAGCTAGCTCTTGTTCGCTCCCTGCCGAAGATACCCCTTTGACAGTCTTTCCGTGGTCATCTATAGCCGTGTAGCTGTACTGAGGCATTTTGCTAGCGTCGTTCCCTAAAAGTCAGGGGGGTGTAGGAATTGCGGATTGCGGATTTGGAATTTATAAATTCGCAATTCCAAATTCGCAATTTCTCCAACCCCTACTCCCCGGACTATATTCCCGCTACCTTTTGTACCTCTTCCAGGGAGGTGATGCCTTGTCGTATCTTTTCCAGTCCGTCCTCCTTGAGGGTCTTCATCCCTTGACTGATGGCCATGGCCTTCATAGTCAAGTCGTCCGCCCTTTTTACAATGAGTTCCGAGAGTTCCGGGGTGATGGCCAAGAGTTCAATTAGTGCGATTCTACCCCTGTAGCCCGTACTTCTACAGCTAGGACACCCCTTACTTTTGTAACATTTAGTCAGTTGCCCCTCCCAATTCATATCCTTTAAGCGAACGGGGTCGGGGGTGGTCTCTTCTTTGCACTGCTTGCAGAGTATCCTGACCAGCCTCTGGGCTACGACGCCGACCAGGGAAGAGGACACCAGGAAGGGCTCAACACCCATATCTATGAGCCTGGGTATTGCCCCCACGGAGTCGTTGGTGTGGAGGGTGCTGAAGACGAGGTGGCCGGTCAAGGCGGACCGCACAGCCATCTCTGCCGTCTCGCCGTCCCTGGTCTCACCCACGAAGATAACGTCAGGGTCCTGCCTCAAGATGGCCCTCAGCCCTGCGGCGAAGGTGAGGCCGGCCTTAGGGTTTATCTGTGACTGGCGGATGAGGGGGAGTTCATACTCTACAGGGTCTTCCACCGTTATGATTTTTCTCTCCAGGCTGTTTAGGAAGGTCAGTGTGGAGTAGAGGGTGGTGGTCTTACCTGAACCCGTAGGACCGGTGACCAGGATGATACCGTGGGGCTTGTTAATCATTTTCTTGAATATCTCCAGGTTGGAAGCGAAAAAGCCCAGGCTCTCCAACCCCCTGACCAGCTTTTCTTTGTCCAATAACCTCATGGCGATAGTCTCGCCAAAGGTGGTGGGAAAACTGTTGACCCTGATATCTATTGCCTTGCCGTTTACAGTGGTCTTTATCTTTCCATCCTGGGGTATTCGTGCCTCAGAGATGTTCATGCCAGACGTGATTTTTACCCTTATGGTGACGGCGGATTGAAACTTCTTGGGGATGGTGGCCCCCTGACAGAGCACGCCGTCTATCCTGTAACGGGTACGTACGAGGTTCTCCTCTGGTTCTATGTGGAGGTCAGTAGCCTCTGATTGGATGGCGTAGGCTATAAGCAAATCCAGGAGTCTTACCATAGGGGGTGCCGTACCCAATTCTGCTTCGTCTACGACATCCACCTCTTTTTCTAGCCTCTGGACGGTCTCCTCTATCTCTGTCTCCAGTTTTCCTCCGCTGGATATGCCATCAACGGAGACCTTGGTGCCGTAGTAGCCATTCAGGGCCTGGGCCATATCCTCCTCTGTGGTGGCTACGACCTGGACGAAATAGCCGGTCAATTCCTGCAGTTCGTCTATGGCCTCTACGTCAAAGATGTTAGACATTGCCACTTTTAGGGTGCCGTTGCTGAGGTTGACTGGTATGGCCTTGTGTTTCCTGGCGAAAGGCTCGGGTAGTAATTTTGTGAGGTCTTCGGAGATGGTTGCCCCCCTGAGGCTAACGAACTCCATCCCCGCATCGGCGGCCAGGATTCTCATAATATTCTCCTGGGTAACGAACCCCAGGGTGTTGAGCACCTCTCCCAGGAGGGACCCTGTCCTGGCCTGTTCCCTGAGGGCCATCTCTAGTTGTTCCTGTGTGATGGTGCCCTCTTTTACTAATCGTTCACCCAGTCTTATCCTGGCCATTAAGCTATACAAAACCTCCGTGGGTATTTTAAACCTTGCCAGTTCAAGAGACAAGACCCTTTTAAGTTGCCTGTACGTAGGGTGAGGCAAGTCTCCGACCGGACGTGTAGGGGTTGAAAATACTCAACCCTTACACCTCTGGGTCAGAAGACCCTATAGGGGCACGGCGCGCCGTGCCCTTACCTTCACCGTCACTCCTAAATGGGTAGGTTATCCCTGTTAATCAGTTCTCCTTCGGCCACGAGGGCTGCCCTTTCCAGACAACTCTCCAGTTCTACAAGATGCCCTGGCCAGTGGTATTCCATAAGGGTCCAGATGGCTCCTTCGGATAGTCTTAGGTCAGGCCTGCTCATCTTATGCCTGATTTTTTCCAGGAAGAATCCTGCCCACAGGGGGATATCGGCCTTCCTTTCCTGCAGTGGTACGAGTTCTATGGGTATCGTATTCAACCTGAAGTAGAGGTCTTTATTAAAAAGCCCCTCTTCAATGGCCATCTCCAGGTCATTGCTAGTGGCTGCTATTATTCTTACGTTTATCTTCCTGGCTTCAGTACTACCGACCCTTTCAAACTCCCCGGTTAAGAGTGCCCGTAGTACCTTAGTCTGGGCGGAGAGGGGCATATCTCCTATCTCATCTATAAACAGTGTCCCTCCCTCGGCTAGTTCAAGTTTCCCCTTGTGGGCCTTCCCCTCGCGTAAGACACTTTGGATGAAACCCTTTTCGTAACCAAAGAGTTCCCCTTCCAGTTGCGTAGGGGGTGTAGCCGTACAGTCTAACACAATAAAAGGCTTTCTCCTTCTGGGAGAGATAGAGTGGATGGTAAGGGCTAATAGGTCTCTACCAGTGCACCTTTCACCGTGGATTGTGATGGGGTTATCGCTACCTGCCACCTTTTTGACCAGTTCATCTATTTCTTGCTGGTTAAGTGGTTTGTGTTTCAATGTTATTGCTGAGGTGTAGTAGAAACTGTCCAGGGCCTGGTTTATGTCCTCATCAGTAGCGGTGACAACCTGGACTACGTACCCGGTTAGTGATTGGAGTTCATCTATGACTAGTACGTCAAAGGGGTCTGACATAGCCACTTGCAGGGTACTGTTGTTTATACCGAGGGGCAAGACCTTATGCCTTAAGACGAAGGCTTTGGGTACTAACTTCAGGATGTCTGCGTGGACTTTAATCTCCTTGAGGCTGATGAAGTCAATGTCTGCATTCTTTGCCAGGGCCCTTTTAATGTTTTCCCGGCTTGCGTAACCGAGATAGCGGATTACCTCCCCCAGGAGTTCCCCTGTCCTGACCTGTTCCTTGAGGGCCATCGCCAGTTGTGCAGGACTGATGGCCCCCTCTTGTATTAGTCTCTCTCCGAGTCGTATCTTATCCATTGGAAAAGGGGTGGTACGGCATGTTGAAAACCCGCCATCCTTCGGCTTCGCTCAGGACAAGCGTTTGGGGTGGGCCGTGCCTGTATAAAAGACCTCTGCAAAACTCCTATTTACATAGTCCAGGTAGGGGCACGTTGCAACGTGCCCCTACAACTACACCTTTATATTATATTTCTTTATCCTGTGCCAGAGGCTTCTTTCTGTTATCCCCAGTAGTTTGGCGGCCTTCACCTGTACCCCATCTGTCTTTTCTAATGTCTCCAGGATAAGCCTCCTCTCTGTAGTGGCAAGGGTACTATCTAGATTGCCGTTGGCCTCGCATGGGACGGGTTTTGAACCCTCCTGTGTGGTCACGTAGAGGGGTAGACAGTCTTTGGTGATGAGGTCCCCTTCCGTAATGACCGCGGCCCGTTCCATGCAGTTCTCCAACTCCCTTACGTTTCCTGGCCAGGGATAGCCAATGAGGAGTTCCACGGCGTCCTGGGAGATACCGCGGATGTCTTTCTTTACCTTTCCCCTGGCCTCCTTAAGGAAGTGCTCTACAAGCAGGGGGATATCACCCTCCCGTTCTCTGAGTGGGGGGAGGTATATGGGTACCACGTTCAGTCTGAAGAAGAGGTCTTCCCTAAAGGTCTTTTCCTCTACGGCCCTCTGGAGGTTCTTGTTTGTGGCGGCTATGACCCTGACGTCCACCTTGATGGTCTTGGTCCCCCCTACCCTTTCAAACTCCTTCTCCTGTAGTACCCTGAGTATCTTGGCCTGGGTAGGCAGGGTCATGTCTCCTATCTCGTCCAGGAAGATAGTCCCTTCATTAGCTAACGCAAACTTACCCGCCTTCTGGGCCACGGCCCCGGTGAAAGAACCTTTTTCGTGTCCGAAGAGTTCGCTCTCCAGTAACCCCTCCGGGATGGCTACGCAGTTGAGTTTTACGAAGGGTTTATCCCTTCTGGGGCTGTGGGTGTGTATGGCCTGGGCAATGAGTTCTTTGCCGGTGCCGCTTTCGCCATAAATAATTACGGAGGAATCAGTGCCTGCCACCTTTTTTACAAGGGCAAAGACCTCCTGCATGGGCCCACTGGTCCCAACGATGTTTTCAAACTCATATTTTTTCTTGAGGCTTTCCTCTAATTTGTCTACCTCTAGCTGAAGCTGTCTCTTTTCCAGGGCACGGCGGAGGATTATAAGAAATTCTTCCAGCTTGATGGGCTTGACAAAGAAGTCGTAGGCCCCTTCCTGGATGGCCTGGATGGCAAGTTCCTTGGAGCCGTGGGCGGTCATAACTATTATGGGGAAGGCGAGGTCTAGTTCTTTCAGCTTCCTTATGGCCTCAATACCGCTCATCCCAGGAAGCCTTACGTCCATGAGTACAAGACTATAATCCTCCTTTCTAACCTTGGTAAGGGCCTGCTCGGCACTGGTGGCAGAATCCACCTCGTAGTTCTTCTTCCGCAGCACCTCTCCCAGGAAGAACCGTATTCCCTCGTCATCGTCTACTACAAGTATTTTTTCTTTCATGGTCAGGTTACTGGTCATGCCAGAGGCAGACCCTGCACCATATGGTGCAGGGCATGTCCGCATCATGACAGACATGTTGGCAGTTCTACTATAAAGGTTGTCCCTTTCTCCCTGTCACTATCTACTCTTATTTGTCCCCCATGGGAGGAGATAATACGGTGGGTGATGGGAAGCCCTAGCCCCGTACCGTGTGCCTTAGTGGTATAAAAGGGGAGGAAGATACGGTCCGTCTCCGCTGGGGGGATGAAAGAACCTGTATTGTGGAACCTCAGCAAGACCTTCCCGGAGGCCTTGCTCCTGGAGGCGAAACCATCTCCATGGGAACTGGTTATGGTTACCCTGCCACCCTCAGGGGCTGCTTCAAAGGCATTGAGGATTATGTTCTCAAAGGCCCTGGTAAGCTTTTCTGGCTTGGCCAGGACAGGAGGAAGGTTGCCAGTTAATCTCTCCACCACCTCTAATTTCCGGTCGGGGAAACGGTATTTGATGGAAGAGAGGGCCTCCTTGAGGAGGGGGTTAACGTCCTGGGGTGTGGGATATGTGGCCTCTATGTGGGCAAACTCTAGTACCTCTCCCACCAGGGTGTTCATCCTGTCTACTTCTTTTATTACTTTCTCGGCATAGACCCCGTGGGGGTCAGCAGTGGCCGTCTCTTCTTTTAGCAGTTCCATTAGCCCTCGGATGGAGGCCAGGGGGTTTCTAATCTCATGGGCAATTCCTGCCGCCATCGTGCCAAGCCCTGCCATCTGGTCGGCCTGTCTCAGCCACTGCTTTATCAGTTCCATCTCAGAAGGGTCTTGAAAGGTTATCATTACCCCAGGGGGCTCCCCATACTTGCCTTCCCTTGGGACGATCCTGCCCTTAAAAAGTAGTGGGCCCTTTCTGTCTGATCCTGTTGCATCAGGAGACGTGGTTGGTAGCTCTATATCCTCAAAGATATGGGTGCGGCCTTCCTTAAGGGCGTTTCCTAATAGGTTCAGGAATATCCTGTGCTTCTTAGTGTCAGGGAAGAATTCCCTGAAGGGCATACCTACTACGTCTTTAGAATTGATACCAAGGACCCTCTCTGCTACTTTGTTGACTTGTAGGATTTTGCTCTCGCCGTCAAGGGTTATAACCCCTTCGGACAATACGTCTAGACGCTTACCATCTTTTATACTCTCCAGGTAATCAAAGACGTCTTCCAGGGTGCGGCTCAGGAGGTCAAGTTCGTTTGATGGGACTGGCCCCGCCACCTGGGTCATCGTTGCCCTTTCTGGGGCCAGGGTTTCCGCCCTGGAGCTTAGTCTCTTTAGGGGTGTGGTGATGGTGTGGGCAATTACTGCCCCCGATGTGGCAGCTAGCCCGGTCATAACAAATATAGCCAGTAATATCCAGAAATCACCCCCTGTGTCTAGGGAGAGGGGGCGACTGGTGTCTAAGAAGTACCCGTTAAGGTTAAAGCTCAGGTATCCAGAGGCCAGGGTAAAAAAGCTAAAAGAAAGGGGAAGGACAACCATCAGCCTCAGGCGTACCTTTTTTGAGGTCTTTTCCTGGGTTGCTTGAGGTTCTTTTTTTGTTACATTGGCCATTATGCCTCCTCACTCCAGGGCTTATTTACACGGGGTTCGTTTACCATAGGCAAATTAGCCTCAGGCACTACCGATGCTATAAAGACATTATGCCCAGTGGCTCTCCTTAAGTCAAGACGGTAGTAAGAAAAGAATACAGTAGTCAGTAGTCAGAATTCAGAATACTAACTACTTAAGACTACAGGCTTTGGACTTTTTTTAGTCCATAGTCCATTACCTACTACTGAATTCTAACTTCTGAATTCTTAATTCCCCTTGACCTATCCCATTTTCAGAGGTATCTTGCTGAAACAATAGGCAATAAGCAGTAGGCAGAAACCTGAATGTTAAAGCTCAGCAGTCAGTAATCAGCAGGTCAGCAAGATTGCTGATAGCTGATTACTGATAGCTGACTACTGATAAATTTGGCATTTTTAATCCTGTCTACTGGCTGGAGGAGACCCAAGATGAAGGCTTCGGAACTGTTGGTTAGATGTTTGGAGCATGAGGGGGTACAATTTGTCTTTGGGGTGTCCGGGGAGGAGGTGATGGACGTGCTTGACTCCCTGAGGTCCTCTAGAATAAAATACGTTACCACCAGGCATGAACAGGGGGCGGCCTACATGGCTGGTGTGGTGGGGAGGCTTACGGGTAAGCCGGGTGTCTGCCTGGCCACTTTGGGCCCAGGAGCCACTAACCTTACCACGGGGATTGCAGATGCCAACCTGGACCATGCCCCCCTTGTGGCCCTCACTGGCCAGGCAGACCGAAGGAAGACCCACAAGGAATCCAAACAGATTATAGACGTAGTCAGCCACCTGAGGCCCATTACTAAATGGAATGCCCAGATAGAGGGGGGCGAACTCATCCCCGAGATGGTAAGGAAGGCCTTTAAGCTGGCCCAGGTGGAAAAGCCCGGGGCCTGTCATCTGGAACTGCCCTCCGATGTAGCAGAAGAGGAGGTTGAGAACCAGAGGCCCCTCCCGGTCCAGGCGATAACCTATCCTCACCCTGACGAGGGGGCCGTCAAGGAGGCCGCAAGGCTGATAAACGAGGCTAGATATCCTGTCATCCTTGCCGGTAACGGCGTAATAAGAGGCGGGGCTACCAAGTACCTGAGGGAGTTTGTAAGACACTCTCAGATACCTGTTGCCCATACGTTTATGGCCATGGGTTGTGTACCTGCCGAGGAGGAACTGTGTCTACTATCTGTTGGACTTCAGCAGCACGATTACGCCAACTGTGGTTTTGATAGGGCCGACCTGGTTATTGGCGTGGGTTACGACCTTGCTGACTATGGACCTGAGGCGTGGAACCCAAGAGGGGATAAAAAGATAGTCAACATAGACTTCGTGTCCAGCGAGGTGGACTTCCACTACTGCCCCAGCGTAGAGCTCATGGGGAATATCGGGGAAAGCCTCCGCCTCCTTAAAGACCTGGTGAGTAGGAAGACCATTACCCCAACAAAGAACCTCAGGAGTTACATCCTTCGGGAGGTAGAGGAATACTCTACGAACGAGAGCTTTCCTATTAAACCTCAAAGGGTGATTCAAGACGTAAGGAAGGTCCTGGGCAGGGAGGACATACTGGTAAGTGACGTAGGTGCCCACATGATATGGGTGGCCAGAAACTATATGGCACAGGAGCCATTGACCGTACTCATCTCCTTCGGTTTCGCCTCAATGGGCTTTGGTCTGCCGGCCGCTATTGCCGCAAAACTTATACACCCCGACAAAAAGGTGGTGGCCGTCGTGGGGGATGGCGGCTTTTTGATGACCAGTATGGAGTTAGAGACGGCCAGACGCCTGGGGACCTCTTTTCCTATCATCATCTTCAGGGACGATGCCTATGGGCTAATCAGGTGGAAGCAGATGGCCCGATTCGGCGTAGAATTTGGTTCCACCTTTAAGAACCCTGATTTCGTCCAGTACGCCAGGGCCTTTGGGATGGAGGGCTACAGGGTGGAGAGGCCGGGTGAGCTCCTGCCCATACTGCAAAAGGCCCTCAAAGAGGACATCCCCTGCCTCATAGACGTCCCCATAGACTTTGAGGAGAATCTAAGGCTTTCCGAGAAACTCGGCCACCTCATCTGCCCGACGTAACTGTAGGGGCGTATTGCACTACGCCCCTACGACTTACATAACATTAGCCATTTTTGTCTTGATTTAGCTTGCGTGTTTGGTTATTTTGTATGCGTTCTGGGAGGACCCATGCGTAATAAAGTCGTAAGCATCCTGATTGCCGCAGTAGTCAGCCTCCTATGCACCCAGGTGATAGCTCAGGTGGAGCTGGACGAAAGGAAGCTGGATTTAGAGGGCAAGAAGAAAGACCGCTACCTTAAGGCAGGGATGCACGAGTATGGGATAAGCGGGAGTTATGGTATGGCTGACGAAAGTGAGCATATCACGGACTTTCAGCTACTCCCTAAATGGGGGCTCATCATCGCCGACTTTGATAAGGTCAAGGGGGCATTAGAGTTTGAGATAGAACCCATGTTCGGTATGTTCCTCACCCCTAGCCGGGCCGTGGAGGCTGGCGTAAACGTCCTCTTCACCTACAATTTTGAGACTGGTACAAGGTTTATCCCCTTCTTTTCGGCAGGGGCAGGCTTTTTGTACACTAACTTAGATGTAAAGGAACTGGGGTCAAAATTTAACGGGGCTCCACAGGGAGGGCCAGGGATCAAATATATGCTAAATGACAGGACCGCCTTCAGTCTCCAGACACGCATACACCACATCTCTAATGCAGGCACAGCCAAGCCCAATAGAGGCATAGATAGCTTTATGTTTCTAATAGGTATGGATTTCTACCGTTAGCAGACAGTAAGCAGTAACTTCTCCCCGATTGACACAACTTACAGAATCTGTTAAGTTTGCCGCATTGAGATGTCTCTCCCAATACGTTAGCTGTGGCCCGACGAGAATCGTAGCTTAGATATACTTTAAAGACAGGAGCTTCCGGTGGGGAATCACAAACGGCACTACCCCTGGCAACAAGGATGTAGATACCATTCCTTTAGCCAATATCTTAAGGGGCGTTTCCCTTTTAAGGTACACAAGATAGCCCTCCACGCAGGCTTTACCTGCCCCAACAGGGATGGCTACAAGGGGACAGGTGGTTGTACTTATTGTGCCAATGAGAGTTTCAGCCCCAACGCCAGGGGTACACTGCAACCCGTCGGGGAACAGGTAAGGAAGGGAAAGCAATACCTGAAGAGGCGTTACGGTGCGGAAAAATTTATCGTATACTTTCAGGCCTTCAGCAACACCTATGCAGACGTTGAAACGCTGAGGTCTAGATACAATGAGGCCCTGGAGGACAAAGACGTCGTAGGGCTTTCCATAGGCACACGGCCAGACTGCGTACCCGATGAGGTGCTTTCCCTCCTTGACAGTTACAAGGACGACTACCACCTGTGGGTAGAATATGGCCTCCAGAGCATCCACGACCGCACCCTTAAACGTGTCAACCGTTGTCATACCTACAAAGATTTTGAAGAGGCAGTCCGTCGGACCAAGGCCCTGGGTATAAACGTCTGTGCCCACGTCATCCTCGGTCTGCCCGGAGAGGATTGGGCAGATATGATGGCCACGGCTGAGGCCCTTTCTAAACTGGGTATAGATGGCGTAAAGCTGCACCACCTCTACGTTGCCCGTTCAACCCCTATGGCGGAGGAATACTCTAGAGGACTAGTAAAGACCATGGGGGTGGAGGAGTACGTTACCCTGGCGGCTGACTTCCTGGAGAGGGTCCCATCTGAGACTACCGTCCAGAGGCTGGTAGGGGATACTGAAGGAGAAGCCCTCATCTCCCCTATCTGGTCCCTTACTAAGGCCGAGGTACTTCAGGCCATTACAGGCGAACTCCGCCGCAGAGATTCTTATCAAGGGAAGAAATGCCTGCCCTGCACCGTTCTGGTGCAGGGCAGGCATGGCTCTGTCCCTGCCTCTCCTGAAAATCGCCTCTTCCTGGCACATAATTTGGCGTAGATAGTGCCCCCCTTAAATCTTACAAATTAAAGAAACGGACAACAAATTTTTTTGTTGACAAATGGATTTGTATCCGTATTATATACACGCCTGTGGTTTCAATACTTCCCTGATAAAGTATGTAACGACATTGGGGTAAGGAATAATTTGTATCTTGTGGGATGAGAGGGTTTTAGTTTAGAAAGGAGAATGGGTTAGAATGAGAAAGATGCTAGCGTTAGCGACCTGTTTAGCCTTATTCCTTGGGGTAGGGGCCCCATCACTTAAGGCAGAAGAGTCCGTAACCGTCCAGGTCATAGTTATAGCCCTGGGTAATGCCCCCATAGAAAATGCCGCTGTAACTATAGGGGATAGGTCAGATACTACAAAGCATAACGGCAGTTGTGTATTTACCCTGCCCCCTGGCGACTATACCGTATGTGCCAAGGGCGAATGGGGTGGAATGAGCGCTCAGAAGTGCCAGGATGTTACCCTGAAGGGCTCAAACCGCTTTGTGGTTCTGGAACTCTTCCAGAAGCCTTCCAGCGTCTGGTAAAAAGTTTCTTTTCTTAATCCTATAAAAGACTTCGGGTACTGGGAGCATTCCCGGTATCCCGAAGTCTTTTTGTTTGTAGGGTGTTAGGGTAGAGGCGACCCGGTGGGTCGCCCCTACTTCAGGAGTTCGCCGTCGTCCAGGCGGTAAGGGGCGCCGCGCCCCCTCCTTTGTAAGAGTCTTGCCATATAGGTAATGGAATCCCCCTCCCGCAAAGTAAGGATGTCCTCCATATTATTCCAATTAAAAGAGACCTCTACGTCCGCCTCTTTTCCCTGGCCGTGCCTTATCCCCACCTTATTCCAGTCCATACGGGCGGCCCCCTTGTGTACAACTACCCCCTGCCACCGTACGTACTTACCCTGGTAGTCCTCCCATGCCTTCTTCTTTTCGGTGCTGCCCAGCTGACTCTCTCTTCCAAACATCTTTTCCATCTCATGGAAGGAGATACTCAGGAATTCTTTACCTGCCAGCTCTTTTGGGGGTGGTGGTAGGACCTTTTTTGTCTCCGTTGGGGATGGGCCTGTCACTTCCACCGATTGCCCAATGAGGCGTTCAAACTCCTGTACATAGGCCGCCACCACGGCAGGTTCTTTTGCCAGGAGTACACTCTCAAGGTTAAACCCCTGTGACCTCTCCGTCCAGTTGTAAGAACCGGTGAGGAGTTCCCTCCCGTCAAATATGGCAAAATTATTGTTCATGCGGCCCCCTGCCTTTCCACCGAGAAGCCTGATGTCCAGTCCCTTTCCTACCAGGAATTTAGCCTGTGTGGGGTCTTCTCGTGTATACTCCTCGTCCAGTACCAACTGCACCTTTACCCCCCTGTCCTTGGCCTCAAGGAGTGCCTGGACCAGTTCCCCTGAATCTATGGAGGAGACGGCCGCATACAGACTTGTCTTTGTAAGATTTATTTGCTGGCGGAAGAGATGGAGGATGTCCGTCTCAGGAGAGAAGTATACCTCCGTCTCTCCCAGGAGGGGGCTGGCAAGGAATAGAAGGATTACTAATAAAAATTCAGGAAGGACATGACTACGAATTTTCACCCTTTAACTGACCTTCCCAAACCTCTAAGAATCTCCTGCAAACATCTGTCTGCGAGATGATGCCTATTAATTTACCATCCTTGACTACGGGGAGGTGCCTGAAGCCGTTTTTCCGCATCAGGGCAATGGCCACTATTACGTCACTATCCTCGTTTACTGTAATAACGGTTTTCACCATTATATCGCCTACCTTTGTCTTCTCCAACTCCTCTACGTCCTTTATCTTAATATCCAGGGCCCCATAGTCTTTGATAAAACTCACACTGCTCAGGAGAGGCAGGAAATCCGGACTGAAGGTGTTAAGGATATCTATCATGGAGATAATGCCCACCACAGCCCCCTTATTGTCCACTACTGGCGCTGCCCCAATCTTTTTACTGATAAACAAAGAGGCCGCCGTTTTAACCCCATCCTCTGGCCTCAGGACCGAAGGTTTTTTTGTCATGCAGTTTTTAACTTTCACTCTCTGCTCCTCTTTTAATGAAGAACCAAAGTTGCCCATGCTAAAACTGGGCGATGAATATACCACAGAGTATTGTTTTTTTCAAAGCTAAATTTCCTGACAGATTCACATTTAGTTTGCATTTCTTAGTGGCATTATTTATAATTTTGTGTTATGGAGGCCCTGATATTATCAGCAATCGGCGTTGGGCTGGTGCACTCCCTGGCCCCTGACCACTGGTTACCCTTTGCCTCCCTGGCCCAGGCACAGGGGTGGTCAAGGAAGAAGCTGCTGGTCGTGAGTTTCCTGGCAGGGCTTGGCCACGTGGGCTCCAGTTTTGTCCTGGGGGTACTGGGCATTGTACTGGGCATGGGGCTGGCCCATATGGAAGGCGTAGAATCGTTCAGGGGGAACGTGGCGGGTTTCCTCCTCATCGGTTTTGGCGTAGCCTACGCCCTCTGGGGGCTAAAGCACATAAGAGACCATCATCTCCATTTCCACGAACCCAGCGACATCCGCCTCAGGCGGACTGGACTCCATAAGGGGGAGATAGTTACCTTCTGGACCCTCATGGCCATCTTTGTCTTTGGCCCATGCGAACCTCTTATACCGTTAATGTTCCTGGCAGTCCAGCACGGCTGGAGCGGGATATGGTTGACTACCACGGCCTTTTCTGTAACCACCGTCTTTATGGTGATGGCCCAGAGTATGCTGGCCTTCATGGGGCTAAGCCTCCTTCCACAACGCAGCCTGGAGAAATGGTCTCACGTTATGGCAGGGGGGGTAATAGCCCTCACGGGGCTGGCGGTTATGTTCCTCGGGATTTAGAAAACAGTAGCCACCAGGGACTACGCACTACGCACTATGCACTAAGGACTAAGTAGCCGCAGGCTTTAGCCTGCGTGATTACGCAACCTAAAGGTTGCGGCTACATTTTGGTAGGTTTTCTTACCGTGAAGGCGGCGCCTGTGGTGTATTGCGAGGTACGGTAGCCCGTCTTGCCCACCATCTTTACGTCCACAAAGCCTGTCTTCTCCAAGAGTCCCAGGAAGGCCCTCCCTGGTATGGCGCCGCTGATTCAGTTGGACCACTGGCCGAGTTTTTCTACCGTGGCCTGGTCTACGCCCTCTTCCAATATTATGTCTGCGGCCTGAATACGCCCCCCGGGTCTCAAAACCCTGTAAATCTCTGCTAACACCTGGGCCTTTTGGGGCGAGAGGTTCACCAGGCCGTTAAAAATGACAAGGTCTACGGAGTCGTTTTTCAGGGGGAGGCTTTCCGCCATTCCTTCGCGGAATTCTACATTGGTAATGCCGAGCCTTTGCTTGTTGGCCTCCGCCTTCTCCACCATCTCTGGGGTCATGTCTATACCAATGACCCTCCCCGTTGGGCCTACCCGTCTTAATGCCAGGAAGGCGTCAAGCCCGGCCCCAGAGCCAACATCCAGAACCCTCTCCCCTGCATGTATTGGCCCCAAACCCAAAGGGTATCCCACCCCTGCGAAGGACTCAGTAACGGAAGGCGGGAAGGAGTCAATCTCTTGCGGGTCATAGCCCAGGTTCTTTGCACTCTCAGGGCCTATGGGCACCCTCTTTTCTGAGGAGGGTTCTACGCCGATCCTCCTGAAACGGGCCTGTACCTGTGCTTTAATTTCGTTGTCGTCCAATCTCTCTTCCTTGTTAGACAGCATTTAATAATTCCTGTTTAGTGGAGGCGTAAGAAGACTCAGGTATCTTACGCCATTTCTTTTTACAGGAATTTCGAAACAACACCGTCCTGAATTGAAATATTAAGGTAGAATCTTAAGTCGTCTAAGGTCGTCTTCACTCCAGCAGGCCTGGTCTGCAATTATTCTCTTGAGGGTTTTCAAAGGAAAGGTCTCACCCGAACGGTGAAAAGAAACAGTAACTCTTCGCCCGTCGGAATGGCGGTAGTGTTGGTGAGAACCGGACTGCCGGTCCAGAACAAATCCGTCTCTGGTAAGGGCAGAGGTTAGTTCCCGGGCAGTAAGGCTGCGAAGTCGCCCATACTCAATGGCCATAGCCTAGACAGTCACAGCTACCTGGGGTTCGCTGGAGAGTCGCACAGCATCCTCTGGTCCCTCTGGGATGGGTTCTCCATGTTCCCGAAGGCTTTGAATGACCATCTTCACAACTTCCTCAATATTCTTCAAGGCCTCCTCTCTAGTGTAACCCCATGTGGAGGCCCCTTGTCGAAGAAGGGCCGGGCAATATGCAGCCCACCGGTCATCATCCGGCTCAACGATGACCCGGAAAATATAGGTTTTCACTCCACTATCCTCCCTGGAAATGTGCCTTCCACCTTTCATACTCTAGCCCCATGATACATCTTCCTGGAATAAGGTCAAGACTACATACTCGTCTTGTAAAGATGTTGACTGGTTTGCCCTACCCATTATAATACCCGGGAGTAAAGCAAATAAGAAATCTTTAATAAGCTCCTTTTAACTTCTTATACAGAAGAAGACAGTCTGTCTTTGCCGTTTTATACAGACTGTATAATCATTGTTAGCCTGGAGGAATCATCGTGGAGAAGTGGCAGGTTTACACCCAAGAGGCCCGTACATAACTCGATTTCGCCGAGCGATCATGGATCGCGTTTATAAATGCGGAGTCACGAGGGGAAGTGATTAAAGTTTTTTTCCATCTCCAGCATTTCTTGAGCCATGCAGCAATTGTGGACAAAATACTTGATCCAAAGCCGGGCAGCGATCGTCACATGATTCTATCTAATCATATCGACCTGACGGGAATGAACTTAAAACCATTTCGTCGGCTGCGGAACCACTTAGAACATTTTGACGAAAGGCTGGATAAGTGGGTTTCTGAATTTCATGGTAATGCTTTCTTTGACATGAACCTTGTGACAGGAACGAAGGGTTTCCCAAAAAAGGCGTTTCTTCGCGCACTAGACGCACACATATTCAAGTTCCACGGAGAGGATTACGATCTTGACCAACTACATGACACGCTTGTTGCCATCGGGAGCAAGTTACCTTGAGCCAAAAACTGCTGGCTAACAGCTGGTTCGTGCGGACGCCGTGGGACAACGAGCCGTTTCCTGAATCAGCGGTGGCCGGCGCCGCACAACCAGACCGTTGTACGCAGATAACAAAATGAAATTTAAGAAAGAGACCACATCGTCATCTATAAACGAGCTATGTAATAATGGAGCAGGAATAGTATAATACTCAAAAAGAATGGTGCTTTCTTATGAATTTTATTATCCGGGTTTTGAATAGCTTAGTGCAGTTCTTTATTATTTCCAAAATCACCCCTCCTACCCCACCACGCTCAGGTCTCTTATCGTTATTACGTCCCCATCCGACCTTTTGGAAGGCCTTAACAGCCTCCTTCCCAGAGATGTTACTTAGTCTACCCATCTACTACACTGCCACCACAATGGGCAGTCTTTTGGCTCAGGCATGGGATTCACCCTTTTCTATTTCCCTGAGTATCCTTGTGATAGCCTGGTGCAGGGGAGGCAATCTTTCTTGAGCCGTTTTCCATACAGCCTCTAAGTCCACAAGGAAATAGCCATGGACGATTAGGTTGCGCATTCCAATAATGTCCGCCCACGGCACCTCGGGATATCGCTGTTTGAGGGAAGCGGGGAGGTGGTTCACGGCCTCTCCAATAATCTGCAAGGCATGTATCACAGCGAGTGTCTTTTCTTCGTTTACCGAGAAACGTTCAAAATCCAGGCCTGTCACGAACTGCTCAACTTTTTCAGTATAATGGGCAATGTCTCGCAGGTAATCGGTGTAGACTCGCTTACGCCTCATATATATATGACCTCAGTTAGGATACACTGTCCAATGGCAGGCTTTAGCGTACTTTTCATCACCAGGTCTACCTTAACCCCCAAAAGGTCGCTCATATCACGCTGTAAGGCCGCCAGGTCAAATAGCGTAGGCACCCGTGCAAACTCCACCAGGACGTCCAGGTCGCTTCGTTTGCCCGGTTTGCCATGGACGTAAGAGCCGAATACTCCGAGCGATTTAACGCCGTAGCGCTGGCGCAGTCCAGGCATGTGCGTCCTCAGGGTCTGCAAAATGTCCTGCAAACTGGGGCATTCCCGTATAGCCACTGGTTTTCGCATGGGATTCCTTTTATGAATCTAGTCTGAGGCCCAAATTACGCTTGTGTAAATCAACACCCAGGTAGTTTATTTTCGCCTCCTTTCGGTTTCTTTTACTACTTTTTACCAAAAACCCTCAGGGGTAGTCTAGCGTAATATCAAAGATTACTCCTCCTACCCCACCACGCTCAATCCGCTAAAGTAGAGGGCCGGGACGTAGTTATCCCCGTACCACTCTGGCTGGCTTCCTATGGCGGCTAGTTTGTTGAAGGCCTCAAAGACGTTCCCGGCAATCATGCGGTCCTTTACCCTGCCTATTAGTTCTCCCTTTTCAATGAGGAAGCCGAGGTCTATGTTGACCGAGAACTCCCCTGCCAGGGTGTTGCTCTGTCCGCCGCCCAGTACCTGGTCTACCAGAATCCCATGCTTTATGTCCTTTATCATGTCCTCTAGTTTCATGTCCCCTGGCACTACGATGATGTTGGAGCACGATGGGGCAGGCTGGGAGGAAAAGCCGCGTATGCCGTTCCCAGTGGACCTGGTGGACATCATGCCTGCCGTCTGCAGGTCAAATAGATAGTTTTTGAGCACCCCCCTCTCCACGAGTGGCGTGCACCGGGCCTTAACCCCCTCTCCATCCAGGGGGTAACTCCCTGGGGCAAAGTCTATCGTGGGGTCGTCATAGATGGTCAATCTCTCGTCTGCTATCTTTTCTCCCAACCGGCCTATAAGGGGGGAGGCCCCCTTCTGGACCAGTTTGCCGTTGCAACCCATTTCCAGGGGGGACAGGAGGAGGCCTACTGCCTTGGGGGTAAAGATTATCGGGAGGAGGCCCGAATTGACCTTGACCTCCCTTTCTGCCAGACGCAGTTTTTCCAGTATCTTTTCAGTAGACCTCATGAGGCCGTCCACCGTCTTTCTGGAATTCTCCCCCTCCCCCACCCAGACCAGCCCCTTTTCCTTTGCGTGTACGATGTCTATACCCATGCTGTGGAAGGTGGAGTTTTTGGAGATATCCAATCCCCTGGAGTTCAACAGGTGCCGTGTGCCAATAGACTTCCCCACCTCTACGGCACACTGGTAATCGGGGCAGACGCTGAGGGCCTTGTTAACAGCCTCTTTCCCCAGTCTTATGGCCTTTTCCGTGGGAAAATCTACTACGTTTTTGTCAAAGATTTTTACCTCAGAGAATTTGTTCAAGGAAGGGAACTCAAACCTGGCCTCCTGTCCGAACTGAGCAGAGCGGACGGCCTTTTCCACCAGCCTTTCGGGGGTCCTCAGGTCTGTGGTGCTGGAAAAGCCTATCCGCCCCCCCTTTATAATCCGCAGACCCATCCCACGGATGGACTTGTTGTGGATATATTTGAGTTTATTATGCTCAAAGCTGACCGAGCGGGATTCCCCTTCCTCGTATATTACCTCAGCGGCCTCCGCCACCTTGAGCGCTAGTTCAAGTATCTTTTCTTCTACTCTCATACTATCTCCCCCCTACCACTACGTTCCTGATGCGGATGTGCGGCCCTCCATCACTCACCCTGAGCGGGAATTGCCCGGCCTTGCCGCACCCTCCCAGCCCGCCATGGAGTTTGAGGTCGTTCCCTATGGCGTCTATATTCATCAGGGTCTCAAAGACGTTACCGGTGAGGACTACGTCCCTTAGCCTCTCGGCCAGCTTGCCGTTCCTTATCCTGAAGGCCTCCGCAGGACTGAAGGTAAACATCTCCATATTGGTCTGCCCGCCCAGGGCCTCTTTACAGTAGATGCCGTCCGGAGTATCTTCCAGCATCCTTTCCAGGGTCCAGTCCCTTGGTTCCATATAGGTGTTGGACATCCTTACTATAGGCTCGTTGGTGTACCCCAGGGCCCTGGCGTTACCCGTGGGTCTTTCCCCCATCTTTGCGGCGGTCTCACGGGAGTGCAGACGGCTGGTCAGGATACCATTCTTTATAAGATAGGTCTTCTGGGTAGGTGTGCCTTCACTATCGTATTTATTGGTGCCGGCCTCTCCGGGCATGGTACCGTCATCTACGATGGAGAGTCCGTCTCTACCAAACCGTTTGCCTAGCTGCATTACCTCCAGGAGTTTCTTGTTCTCATAGGTAAAGTCGGCCTCGCTTAGATGGCCGAAGGCCTCGTGGGCGAATACCCCGCAGAGTATGGGGTCTGCTATCACCGTATAAAGGCCCCCTTCCACGGATTTGGCATGGAGGAGGTCAACGGCCCGGTGGTTAATCTCCTCACACGTTGCCTCCAGCCCCAGGACGTTCTGATAGCCCCGCAGGTCTCCTACTGATTCAAAGGCCCTCTGTACGTTTGCCCCCTCCTTGGCGATGGCCAGGAGGGATATCCCGCAAAAGATGGTCTCCTGGGCTATGAAGCTCCCCTCTGAGTTGGCGAAGTAGGTTACCCCGTGGGAGTCCATATAGCGGACGCTGGAGGTCTGGATGAGCTTAGAGGAGAGGATAATGTTGTTGTACTTCTGGCACAGGGAGTGTTTTTCGGACAGGGGTACTCCCCTGGGGTCTATATCCACCTTTGCCTTCACGTACTCAGTGGTAACGGGGATGGGGGCAAGGGGTCTGGTAGAGTTCCCCAGCATGGTGGCCTGCTCTACGGCGGCAAGGACGTGGTCGGAGAGGTTTTCTATATCGTTGAAGGCCGCAAAACCCCAGCCACCTTTTACAAGTGCCCGCACACAACCACCAATACTATCACTTTCGGAGATAGTCTCTAACTCTTTACCTGTATAATTTATGGTGGTACCGGAACCTTCCTGTACCCTTATCTCCAGGTAATCCGCTTTAGCAGTCTCCAGTGCCCGCTTTATGAGTTCTTCCATAGTTCTTGGTAGGGGCAATTCATGAATTGCCCCTATGCAATAAGTTTTTCAAACTCCTTCTCACTAATGGTCTTCACCCCTAGTTGCCTGGCCTTATCCAGTTTACTACCAGGGGATTCTCCTGCTACCACAAAATCCGTCTGTTTACTCACGCTGGAGGAGACCCTTCCACCCATCTCCTTTATAAGGGCCTCTATCTCATGCCTGGAATACTTTCCCAGGGTACCCGTTACTACAAAGATTTTACCAGATAGTTTCTGTTCTTTTACTGGCCTCTTTTCCACAAGGCTATGGGTGTTGACCCCGGCGGCCTTTAGCTTCTTAATAATCTCCCTGGTCCTGGGGTTAGAGAAGAACCTTACGATACTCCTGGCCATAACGGGCCCTATCTCGTGTACTTCTTCCAGCCCCTCCTGGGTGGCCTGCATCAGCTTATCCAGTGAGACGAAGTGCAGGGCGAGTACCTCGGCGGCATGGGTTCCGACGTGGTGGATACCCAGGGCTGACAGGAGGCGCGCAAGGTCCCTCTTCTTGCTGGCCTCTATGCCGTTTATAAGGTTACGGGAGGATTTTTCTGCCATCCTCTCCAGTCCCACCAGGTCTTCAAACTTAAGATAGTAGACGTCTGCGTAGTCTTTAATGAGGCCCTTATCTACCAGTTGTTCAATTATTGCAGTGCCCATACCATCAATATCCATAGCACCTCTACTGGCAAAGTATCTTAGGCGTCTCTTTACCTGGGCAGGGCAGAGGGGATTGTAACAGCGTAGAGAGACCTCCTCCGCCTCTCTGCCCACCTCTCCCCCACATTCCGGACATGCCTTGGGCAGGGGGAAGACCTTCTCCTTACCTGTACGCCTTTCCTCCACTACCTTTACCACCTGGGGGATTATCTCACCTGCCTTCTGTACGGTTACGTAGTCGTGGAGTCTTATGTCTTTCCTGCCCATCTCCTCAAAGTTGTGGAGGGTGGCACGGCTGACGGTGGTACCCGCCAGGTGGACAGGTTCCAGATGGGCCACGGGGGTAATAACCCCGGACTTTCCTACCTGGAGGACGATGTCTTTTATCCGGGAGATGGCCTGCTCAGGGGGGTATTTGTATGCCACCACCCACCTTGGGGCCTTGCTGGTGCTCCCGAGGAGCTTCCACTGGTCAAAGGAGTTTACCTTTATTACGATACCATCCACCATACATTCCAACTCATCCTTCCGTGTGCCCCACCCCTCAATGTATTGTCTTACTTCCTTAAGACCTTTGCAGAACCTGTAGTGCGGACTTACGGGCAGGCCAAGCCTTTTAAAGGTATCCAGGCATTCCTGCTGGCTGTGCAGGGGGAGACCCTCATGGTAACCTATGGAGTGGGCCTGGAAGCGGAGGCGGCGTCTGGCAGTAAGCCTTGGGTCAAGGAGCTTGAGGCTCCCCGCCGCCGCGTTCCTGGGGTTGGCGAACTGCGGTTCCCCTTTTTCTTCCCTCTCCAGGTTCATGGCCTGAAAGTCCTTGTTCTGCAGGTATACCTCACCTCGTACCTCTAGCGTTGCTAACCCTCCTCCTGGGGGTTCCAGCCTCAGCGGTATCTCTTTTATGGTTTTGAGGTTGGCGGTAATGTCGTCACCACGGTAGCCGTCACCCCTGGTGGCCCCCATGCGGAAGAGCCCCTCCTCATAGCTGAGTGTCACGGCTACACCGTCTATCTTTAGTTCTGCTACAAAGTTTATTTCTCTATCCCCCAACATACGCCTGAGTCTATGGTAGAATTCTTCCAGTTCTTTCTCTGAGTAGACGTTATCAATACTGAGCATTGGCAGCCTGTGTTCAATGGTGGAGAACTCGGTGAGGGGTTCGCCTCCCACCCTCTGGGTGGGGCTGTCGGGGGTGATGGATTCTGGGTGGGCCTTTTCCAGCCCCTGTAATTCCTTGATGAGCTTATCATACTCGTAATCTGTTATCTCTGGTCGGGCCTCAATATAATATTTCCTGTCGTGATAGCGTATGGTCTGGCGCAACTCCTCAATCTTGGACAATATGTCCTTTTCTCTAGTCATGTCGTCCCTGAGGCAGACCTGTCTTTGGCGAAGATGCGTAAGGATCAGGAAGGGGTTAGAAACTCTTTGGAACGAAACCCAGTATATCATTTATCCTGGGGCTGTCAATAAAGGCTTGACAACAGGGGAGATTTTGATATAAAGAAAGGCTAGGTATTCTCCAGTTTAGGGTTTGTTGTTTTTGCAACACAAGGAAGATAAACAACTTATGTAAAGGGGAAGGCAATGACTAAAGAAGGGAGGACCTTTTTTGAGGTCTTCAGCCAGCGTTCTCCTGGGAAAGAGGTAAAGGGTTCAGGTAGTGTTAGCCCTGGAGAAGACCTGTTGGTAATCTCTGAAGTTGGTAGTAGTGGTAGTGGTAGGCCCAGTAGGAATTGGAGGGGGCCTTATAGGGTAGGGTTAGAGACCATAGTACTAGGGGCAGTGGGTGGTGTCCTGTTGGCAGTGGGGTGTTTTTTCCTGGGACTTAAGTTAGGGGACAACGGGAGCTTAACCAAAGGCCCATCGGAATCAACATCTGGAAAAGTTGCATCTGCTGAGAAGGCGAGTCCCAAGCGGTCTACCCCTATGGCAAAGGCATCTCAGGAGAAGCCCAGCAATGTTGCTGTGGCAAAGGCGGCCCCTACTCCCAAGGCTGCTACTTCTGACAAAGATATGTGGAGTCTTAGGGTCATTTCTTACAAGGAAGGGGCCAAGAGTATAGAGAAGGCGGCTGGTCTTGCTACCCTGCTTAAAGAACGTACGGGACACGATGCCTTTGTAGCAAGACAGGGTTCTCAGATAGTGGTGTGCCTGGGAGAGTTTGACTCAAGAAACAGCACCCAGTTGGAGGAACTTCAGAAACTGCTTAAAGGGTTTAAATACGAGGATAAGATGCAGTTTGCAGGGTGTTACCCTGTAAAGGTAAAGTAACGGGGCTGGCCCCGTTGCTTTACGGCACAGGGGATTGCCTGATGTATACGCTTTGGTAACTTGTAAAACGGTAAGGAGCGAGGGACATTGAGCATAGATAAGAGTTTGGTCGTTAAAGGGAAGCTAGCTGGAAAGAGGAGCGTCCTTAGCAAGGCGGAGAGGGTTAAGGTACTTCAGGAAGAAGGAAGGTGGAAGGAAGGAGAGTCCCTTTTTGGACTGCCCAAGGTAAGGGTAGTAAAGGTGAGCAAGAAATAAATTTTCGGAGACTCTGTCCTCAAGGGCTTAAATGGTCTTACAGAGTTAGATGCTATGTGCCACTTCTACTCAGCAGTAACCACTCTGGTGTGTACCCTGATTCTCCTGGGGTCACCCTCTAGTCAGGGAGAGCCTACCTCACATCTTCATGACCTCCAGGCGAGGGCAGGTGAGACGTCAAAAGCGACTGTGGGAGGGCCTACCGCCCATCTTCATGACCTCCAGGCCCACCTGGAGGAGGCATCAGAACTCTTAACTAAGGCCAAAGACAGCTACGCCAACCTTCAGGATTATACCGCAGAGATTCACAAACAGGTGCACGTACACGGGGAGCTAGAGAAAGACGAGCGTACTCTTATAAAGTTTCAAAAGCCCTTTAAGGTCTATCTCAAATGGCTTAAGGGAGAAAATGACGGTGCAGAGCTCCTGTACGTAGAGGGGCAGAATGACGGCAAGATGATAGTCCACAAGAAGGTGTTATTCGGTATAAAGAAGACCCTGGAATTGGCCCCGGAAGGCTTCTGGGTAAGGAAGTTTAGCAAACGTTCTATTAAGGATGCGGGCTTTGTTGGGATTATCTCCATGTCCTGCAAGCAGTTTGAGGAGGCCCGAAAAAATAATGACATCATGGCGGTTAGCTGTAGCACGGAAGAGGTCAATGGGCGTCCTGCCCATAAGGTAGCTTTTGCCGTATCACCACATGGGAGACATAACGGCTATCAGTGTCGTTCAGCAGAGGAGTACTTTGATGCGGAGAACTTCATGCCCGTTAAGGTCACCTTCTGGCTCTGGGAGAACGATGAGGTAGAGTCCTTCACATTCAAAAATATAAAGCTGAACGTGGGGCTTAGTGATAAGGACTTTGACAGGAAGAACGAAGAGTACCACTTCTAACTCTCAGTTGTAGCCGCAGGCTTTAGCCTGCGAGAAATAACGCAACCTAAAGGTTGCGGCTACTATCTGCCACCTACCTACCGTCTACTTTCTACTGAACCGTGCAGCACCCTCCTATCCCCCTCCCTCCTGGTAAAGTGTATACTGTCAAGGTATTCCAGAAGCGGTACGGCGTATTTCCTGGAGGTATTGACAAGGTCCCTGAGGTCTGCCACCGTTATGGAGCCCTTTTCCTTTATGAAGCCTGCTACCAGCCCCTTTAACTCCTCCAGTACCTTTGCATGGATGTAAAGACTTTTTTCTATCTCTATCAAGGTCTTTTGTTCCAGGAGTAATGAAAGGAGGTCCTGGTGCGTCTTCCGTTGCGAAGGTCCTTGAGGGCGGCATCCACCTGAGGCGGACTCCTGAGTTAACAGTGTCTCCGGAGCCGGCGGGTTAAACTTTCCTTGCAAGAAGGCCCTCTCCATTTCCTCCGCAATCTTCTTGTCCTCCTGAGAGAGCTTGACCTGAAAACCTGAAGTAGAAACCCTATGGTCCGAGATGGTAACGAGACCCTCACGGCTCAGTTCAGTAAGGACTAAGGAGAAGAGGGGGGAAGGTATCTCCCTGGAGAGGTGTACTTTCAGGGTCGACTCCTCCACCCCCATCCTCAGTGGGTTAGTCCTGTGGAAATCTTCCAGACCCTTCAGCATCTTGATTTTTAAGGACTCCAACCTCCGCCTGTCCACTAACAGCACC
The DNA here is from genome assembly GCA_016209685.1 of Planctomycetota bacterium. GTDB lineage: Bacteria > Planctomycetota > Brocadiia > Brocadiales > Bathyanammoxibiaceae > 2-12-FULL-52-36. Next base: position 44,121 of record JACQVQ010000008.1, read on the forward strand.
TTGGAATCCTCTCTGATTGTAGTCAAAATCCCTTTAGCCATTAATTCCGTTACTGCCTCTCTTACCCTGGAGGGGTGAATGTTGAGGGATTTTACCAATTCCTCCTCAGAGAGGAGGTAATTTCTACTGCTACGGAGGGCCTGTCCGATTACCTCCCTGTCGTCTCCCTCCAGGAGGATTTGTAACTCCTTGAGGGTATCTTCCTGGAAGCGTCTAAGCCTGGAGGCACAGCCCCTCAAGACCTTTCCCCCACCTATGGTGCGGCATGGGGAGTATGAGCGGATTACGTAGTGTTCTCCCCTCTCGGCCACTACAGGCCCTTCCAGGCGGAATTGGACGAGGCCCTTCTCTCCAGGCATTAAGACCTCTTTATCCAGGAGCACCACCCTGCCCATAACCTCCGTGGTGGCGATATGAAACCGGACCCGTTCTCCATTCCTGAGGGGTCGGTGAGAGGCGGCATCCGCCCGCCCAAAAGGCTTGTCCTGAGCGAAGCCGAAGGATGGCGGATTTTCAACCTGAGGCGGACCCCCGGCACTAGAGAGATGATGGAGATGGCAGTCCAGGAGTTCGGCAGGGCTTAGATAACCCGGTACCGACAGCTCAAAACCACGCCTGACCTCGGAGGTCTTTATTCCTCCAAGATTGAGGGCCGCTCGCTGTCCCTTTACGGCGGACTCTACTTTCTCCCCATGGACCTCTATGCCCCTTACCCTGACTGCCTCCTTTACGGGGAGTAACTCCACCTCTTCCCCCACCTTTACCTGACCGCTAAGCACCGTCCCGGTAACCACGCAACCAAAACCCTGGACGGTAAAGGCCCTGTCTATGGGGAGACGAAAGAGGCCCTGGACGGCCTCCTCTTCCGTACCTTCCAGTAGCCCTCTTATTACCTCCTTTAGTTCTGCGATCCCTTCCCCCTTTAGAGAATCTACTTCTATCATCGGCGCCCCCCAAAGAAACGTCCCCTTTGTCAGTTCCTTAATGTCTTCTTTAACCAGTGCAAGCCATTCCCTGTCCACCAGGTCTTTTTTTGTGATAACCACTGCACCGTGTCTAAGCCCAAGGAGTCCCAGTATCTCCAGGTGTTCCACGGTCTGGGGCATGACGCCGTCATCGGCGGCCACTACCAGGAGGGCTATGTCAATACCAGTGGCCCCGGCCAGCATATTCTTTACGAAGCGTTCGTGCCCTGGGACGTCTACAATGCCCACCCGCCATTTTGTGCCGGTAGTGCTGGCGCCTTCCAGGTCCATGTAGGCGAACCCCAGGTCTATGGTTATCCCCCGTGCCTTCTCTTCGGGTAGGCGGTCAGTATCTATCCCCGTCAGGGCCTTCACCAGGGCAGTCTTGCCGTGGTCTATGTGCCCTGCGGTACCAATTACAGCCCTCTTCACTAAATATCTCCTACCCCCTACTCCCTAATAATATAGTACCTGACTAGGGCGGAGAGTATCTCCCCTGATTCCTCTTTGTTCCGCACGGTGCGGAAATCAAGGAGTACCCTATCCCTCTCTATCCTTCCTAGGATAGAGGGTACGTTCATTCGCAGCATATCAGACAGTTCCTGGGCGCTGTAAGGTCTGGGATTTATGGACAGGAGTCTGGTGGGTATCTCCTCGCCGGGGAGAGAACCTCCGCCTATGGTAGAGAAGCCATCCTCTATGGAGACCTCTACTCCAGGGGTCATCCCAGAGAGTTCCTTGACAAATTCCCGACACTGCCCCTCTATCTCCTCTACAGGACGGGCAATCATCTCCAGGATGGGTAGGGTCTCTGTGAGGGTTTCCTTATTGGCGTACAATCCCAGGGTTGCCTCCAGGGCCGCAATAGATAGCTTTCCCATCCTCAGGGCCCTGGTCAGGGGGTTCTTTTTCATAAGATTAATAAGGTCCCTCTTCCCAACTATCACCCCCCCCTGGGGACCTCCCAGGAGTTTATCCGTGCTGAAGGTGGTAATGTCCACCCCCGCTTCCACACTCTCCTGGACGGTGGGTTCGTGGGAAAGGCCATAAGAGGCAAAGTCAATCAAGGCTCCACTGCCCAGGTCATACATTACGGGGAGGCCGTGCTCCCTCCCCAAGTCTGCCAACTCTGCTATACCCACTTCGGCCGTAAAGCCCACCATCCTGAAATTGCTGGGATGCACCATGAGGAGGAGGGCCGTGTCGGGGGTTATTGCCTTCTTATAGTCGGCAAGGTAGGTCTTATTGGTAGTGCCCACCTCCCTGAGGATGGCCCCACCCTTCTCCATTACCTCAGGCATACGGAAGGAGCCGCCTATCTCTACCAGTTGACTGCGGGAGACGATGACCTCTTTACCCCTGGCGAGCGTGTCCAGGGCAAGTAGGACTGCGGCGGCGTTGTTATTTACTACCATCCCTGCCTCCGCCCCCGTCAGGGTACAAACCAGCGTCTCCAGGTACTCCCCCCTGGGCGCCCTCTTCCCCGTGGACAGGTCAGTCTCCAGGGAGCAGTAACCCTTCGCCCGTTCCTGGACGTCTTCCAGGGCCTTTAGGGGTAGGGGTGAACGCCCCAAGCAGGTATGGATGACAACCCCGGTGGCATTTATCACCCTCTGTAGGGAGAGTCTGGTCTTATTCATGAGTCTGGCCTTTATCATAGAGACGATGGCATCAGGCGAGAGGTCTACCTCCGACTCATTCCGTTTCAATGCCCCCCGCAGGTCCTCAAGGACCTCCCTCACTGTAGAGACGATTAGACCCCTGGGGTAGGTAAGGCTTAGATTGGCTAGCCCCTGGCTCTCCAGTAATTCATGAACAGAGGGTATATTTCTCAGGCCTTCTTTTTCCATCAGGAATGATGATAGATGATAAGGGCCAAACCAGTGAGGATTAATAACGAACCGATTATCTGTCTCTCGTAATCTTCAAGCCACTCCAGATTAAGTACCTTTATCCCTTTGTAGGCCAGGGCAGTCAGGGAGACCATCCCCAGGATATTGGCCAGGGTGAGGGCCAGGGCCATGAGGAGCAGGACCGGCCATGTAAAGGTACTGGCGACCAGGAACATGGGGAGGAGTTCCACGCACGGTGACAAGATGGCCATAGTAAAAAGAGAAAGTGCCGCGGCCTTATCCGAAAGGACAGGATTAGTAGAGGTATTACCGTGCTTGTGGTCTTTGGCGAAGATAATAAAACCTAGACCTAGCAGTAGCAGCAAACCGCTAGTTAATACCTCACCGCCTTCCACGTACCTGGTAACCTGGAGTCCCAGGAAGGTCACCCCAAAACCCAGGGCTACGCTCACCAGGGATTTGCCCAGCCCGCTCACGGCCGTTATGGTCAGGGTCTTAGCCATAGACCACCTCTGCCCCTTCCCCACCAGGGCAAAGGGCATCCAGTGATGCGGCTCAACGGTATGAACCAGGGTGATGATGAATAAGGCTAAGACTATGCTAAGGGGTTGATAATGCACGGAAAGCCTCCCTTTAGAAAGATTGTAGCAGGTTTCTCCCAGGCTTTCAAATGGTAAGGGTCGGTTTAGGGAGTAGGGGGCAGGATTCTGTATTCCTTCTTTTCCTCAGTCTATGCCCTTGACTACCTAGAAAAATATGCCTTATACTGAACATTAATGGTTATTTTGGAAATGTCAGAGCTCAAAATCCAAATATCAAACTAATGCCAAAGTTCAAATGTCAAAATCTAAGAAAGACCTTGTTTGGAATTTGAATTTTGGAATTTGGATTTTTAGTGAGGGTATATCTTGTTAAAAGACATCTCAAACTATATTCAGGACCTGAAACTTAACTCCCAGAGGGTCCGTTGGGCCGTACAACTGTTCTTCTTCCTCTTTGTCCTATTCCTTGGTTACAAGTTTTATCTCTTTGTGGAGTATTGTAAGTCAGGAGGCACGCTCCCCTATGCGGCCAGACCCCCTGGTGTAGAGGCCTTCCTGCCGATAGGGGCGCTCGTAGGGATTAAGTACTTTCTAGTCTCCGGGAAGATTGACCCCATCCACCCCGCAGGGTTCGTCATCCTCTCCACAGTGCTTTTGACATCCTTTCTTATAGGCAGGGGGTTTTGTAGCTGGATGTGCCCCGTGGGTACCCTCTCGGAGTGGCTATGGAAGGGTGGCAAACGGGCCCTTGGGAAGAACTACTCCCTGCCAAAGTCAGCCGACTGGGCACTGAGGAGCCTGAAGTATTTGATGCTCTTCTTCTTCCTCTACCAGATACTGGTAAAGCTGGACGGGAGTTTTCTGGAGCGATTTTACAGAGAAGTGCCTTACATCAGGGTGGCAGATATAAAGATGCTCCAGTTTTTCACCAATATGACCCAAAACACCCTCATCGTGTTGTCTGTATTGGTTGGTTTATCCTTCGTCACCAAGAATTTCTGGTGCAGGTATCTGTGTCCCTATGGCGCATTCCTGGGCTTCCTGCATTTTAATAACCCCTTCGGGTTCAGGGTGACACGGAATGAGCTGAAGTGTATTGACTGCGGGGCCTGCAGGAGGGCGTGTCCTGTGCTCCTGCCCGTAGATAAGGTAAAGGTGGAAATCTCCCCCGAATGCTGGCACTGTTACGACTGTCTTAATGTCTGCCCCGTACCAGGGGCATTGGAGATGAAGGTGGGAGGGGCAAGGGGCAACGTCCATTATGCCCTCTACGCAGTCCTGTTGCTGGGCCTCTTTGCGGGGGCTACCACCTGGGCTAGGTATAATGGCCACTGGTACACCTCCATAACCACGCAGGAATACATAGCAAGGGTGGCCGAGCTTAACCAGCCCAAGTACGAGCACAAGAGGGGGAAGTTTGAGTTGGAATCCAGTGAAAAAAGTAGACAGCCGTAGGGACAGACCTTTAGGTCTGTCCCTTCCCCTCTAGAAAGTTGAAAATCCGCCTCAGGCGGGAGGGGATAAGGGGTGTGTATTCTTCAGGACAGGGCTAAAGCCCTGTCCCTACGATAATTTGAGAACTAACAAATGAAACGCCTTCCGTTGGGGAAACTAGACCCTAGACTGCTCACCAAACTCCTGGAAAAGTACACCGGGGCCACGAACTCACAGCTAGTGATAGGTCCCTCTGTAGGCGAGGATGCGGCAGTCATCCGCCTCAGGCGGATGGGGGACAGATACCTGGTAGCCAAGAGCGACCCCATCACCTACGCCACTGAACGCATAGGCTGGTATGCCGTACACATAAATGCCAATGACATAGCCACCCTGGGGGCTGAACCTAAGTGGTTCCTTGCTACCTTACTCCTTCCCGAAGGAAAGACCGACAAGAGGCTGGTAAGGGGCATCTTTGCCGATATGGCCAGGGCCGCAAAGGAGTTGGGGGTAGCCCTCTCTGGAGGACACACGGAAGTAACCCCTGGGCTTGATAGACCAATATTAATTGGGCATATGCTGGGCGAGGTGGCCAGGGATATACTCGTCCTGAAGACCAATGCCGGGCCAGGGGACAGGATTATCTTGACAAAGGGCATAGCAATAGAAGGCACGGCCCTTTTAGCCAGGGAGAAATCAGGGGAACTGGTGACCCACTTCGGTAAGGCTTTCGTACAAAGGGCAAAAAGATTTCTACTTGCGCCAGGAATCAGCGTAGTCAAAGAGGCCCTTACCGCCGCCAAAGTCGCAAGGGTCCACGCCATGCACGACCTTACGGAAGGGGGACTGGCCACAGGCATACGGGAAATGGCAGAGATTGCCGGCCTGGGGGCTGAGGTGGATAGACAAAGGATACCCATCTTTCCAGAGACACAAGAGCTTTGTTCCTATTACGGTCTTGACCCCCTGGGCACTATAGCCTCCGGGTCCCTGCTTATTGCGGTGGCCAAGCGGGACAGGGATAAGGTGCTCTCCGCCCTGAGGGCAGAGGGGATACGTGCCGAGGACATAGGTTGCCTTGTAGAAAAGGCCAGGGGGCTGAAACTAATGGAGGATGGACGGCTAAAGGATTTCTCCACTTTTAAGGTGGATGAGGTAACCAGAATACTAGGTAACAGGTAACAGTAGACAGGGAACAGGCAAAAATCTTTTTCCCTGTTTTCTGTAGCCTGTCTCCTGTTTCCTAATCTAATAATAGTTTCCTCCCCGCTATCCTGTTGGCCAGCTTCCAGGAGGCAAGGGTCTCCCTCCGCTCACGCTTGGAAAGCTCAGTATAAATCTGTAGGGGCTGAATATTTTCAGCCCCTACAGCCTCATTGATGGCCTGGGCGGCCAGTAGCCCGGTAGCCAGGGCAGAGGATATGCCTTCACCGAACATGTTCAGAAACCCTGCGGCCTCCCCGACAAGGAGTACGTTGCCGCTACCCAGATAAAAATTTCCCGTGGCGCAGAGGTTTGTACCCAGACAGCTAGTCTTCCTTACCAGCCTCCCCAGCTTTAATCCAAAATGTTCCTGCAGGAACTCGGTGTAAGTCTTGAGGTAAGGCCCAAATTTCTCCCCCCTCTTGACCGAGGTACCAAAGACAATAAAATCGTCTTTCACGTTAAACCATGCGTATATCTCTCCCAGGCTAGCGTCAAGGAATCCGTGATACCATTCTGGGTCCAGATTACATTCCCCCTCATAATAGTTCTGGTAGGCCAGGAACCAGAGACATTCCCTCTCCAGTTGGGGATTCAATTTGGCCCTTATGGATGACAGGCATCCCTCTGCCCCCACCAGATATTTACAACGTATCTCTATGTCCCCCTCTCTCTCATCCTGACAATAAAGTATTATCTCTTTGCCATTAACCTTAAAGTCCTTTAGCAGGCACCCATCCCTTACCTCTGCCCCCGAGCGATCTATAAGGAATTTGTCGTACTGTGCCCTCCAGACGTTAGGCGCCCCTTCCTTCCCCCCAAAGGGCCAGTTGGTGTGTTTCTCTGTGTTTTCCCAGAGGCGCACCCCTTTTATTATCTTTGGCCTGCAATAGCATTCCTCTGGGATTTGTCCGAAGTGTTTCTGGGTGAGCTTCAGGGACTTCTCGTTGATGAGTCCACTGCATATCTTGTACCTGGGGAGCCTCTTTCTCTCCACCACCAGCACCCCCAGGCCGTTCTGGGTTAGTCCCTTTGCCGCCGCCGCCCCAGAAGGCCCTGCCCCTACTACCACCACATCGTATTTGATTTTCATGCCGACTCGGCAACAGTAAACAGGTAACAGGCTACAGGTAACAGGAAAAATCTTTTTCCTGCCTCCTGTCCCCTGTTTCCTGTCTACTTGCTAAAGGCAATCCCCTGCCTCTTCAATATGGCGGCCACAGACTCGGTAGGTTTAGCCCCCACGCTGACCCAGTGCTCTATGCGGTCTTTCTTTACAAACTCCCTCTTGGCGTCTTCCTTGGCCAGGGGGTCATACCAGCCCACCTCCTCAACGGTCTTCCCGTCGCGCTCCTCGTGGGCGTCCATAATGGCAATCCTGTAAAAGGGCCTGTTCTTACGCCCCATCCTCTTCAGTCTGATACGAACCATTTATACCTCCTCTTATAAAAAAGTAAAAAATGCAGAATACAGAATTCAGAATACAGAATCAAGAACACAATCCGCCTTAGGCGGACTGACTACTGAATTCTAGATTCTGCAATATGACTTACTTCCTCTTCCCCTTTAGCATACCTACGGGGACGCCCTTGGGCAGGCCCATCCTGAACGGGCTGGTGGTGCTCATCTGTTTGAGCATCTTTTTCATGAAGCGGAACTGCTTGAGGAGTTGGTTCACGTCGTGGGGGGTGGTGGCACTCCCAGTGGCAATCCGCTGGCGACGGCTCCCGTCTATTATGTCAGGGTTCTTCCTCTCGGCCTTGTTCATGGACTGCATAACGGCCTCAATCTTCTTCATCTGGGCCTCTTCTACCTGCATGCCCTCCATCTTGGTGCCCATCCCTGGAATCATGCCCATGAGTTCCTGTAGTGGCCCCATCTTCTTCACCTTCTGCAGTTGGTCAAGGAAGTCCTCCAGGGTGAGGGACTCGTCCTTTATCTTCCTGGCAAAGGCCTTGGCCTCCTCCTCTTTGACGGCGGCCTGGGCCTTCTCCACGAGGGTTACCACGTCCCCCATCCCCAGTATCCTGGAGGCCATCCTGTCGGGGTAGAACTCCTCCAGCATCTCCAGCTTCTCGCCCACCCCAACGTATCTTATTGGTTTACCCGTAACGGCCTTGACTGAGAGGGCGGCCCCCCCACGGGTATCACCGTCCAGCTTGGTAAGGATAGCCCCGTCAAATTCCAGCTGGGCGTTAAACTCTTTGGCACTGTTCACGGCGTCCTGTCCCGTCATGGCGTCGCAGACAAACAGGATAACGTGCGGTTTAGTCCTCTCTTTTATCTCCCGTAGCTCTGACATAAGCTCCTCATCAATATGGAGCCTCCCGGCGGTGTCCAGTACGATAGTGTTCTGTCCGTTCTTTATGGCGTGTTCAACGGCCCTTTCGCAGAGGAGTGGGGGTTGACCCCCGTTCTCTGAATAGACAGGTATGCCTAGCTGTTTACCTAGTACCTTGAGTTGCTCTACGGCGGCAGGTCTCTGGACATCGGCCGCCACCAGGAGGGGCTTACGCCCCTTAGAGAGGGCCAGTTTGGCCAGCTTGGCCGCAGTGGTGGTCTTACCGCAACCGTGAAGCCCCACTAACATTATCACGGTGGGGTTGCCTTCCTGGAAGGTAAGGGGCTGGCCCACCGGGCCCATGAGCTTGATGAGTTCATCATAGATAATTTTTATGACCTGCTGTCCTGGGGTTACGCTCTGTAGTACCTCTTCCCCTACGGCCTTCTCCGTCACCCTCTGGATTAGGTCTTTGACTACCTTGTAGTTGACATCGGCCTCCAGTAGGGCAGTCCTTACCTCTCTAAGCCCCTCCTGGATATTCTCCCTGGAAAGCCGACCCTTTCCCCTTAGCCTGTCAAAGACAGCCTCTAGACTTTTAGTAATGGATTCAAACATGGATTTCTTAAATTCCTAAGGCATTATACTTACTGGCCTTGGGATATGCAAGGGGGTTACCTTTAGTTAAATGGTTATACAAGCTAATACGATTTTCTTTCTTGACAAGTATTTGGGTAAGGAGTACAACAAGGCCACAATAATTATAGGGGTACCTTCACAATGGCTTAGCCTCCAAAGCCCCAAACTAGCGGTCATCACAGTGTCGGTCAGCTGTCCATTACCTTCACAACTGGAGATAAAAAAGGAGGATAGAGATGGCGAGCGAAGAACCAGAAAAGAAAAACAAAGATAACAATCAAGCGAAGAAGGAGAAGAAAGAGAAGAAATGTTTAACGACGGATGAGGTTATTCTTTATTCAATTATAGGTTTCACAGGCTTCTGTTTACTCGCGGGTACACTCGCATATCTTGCTCCGTACATAAAAACGAACTGGTTACAGGAGGCGACACAAAATAAGGAAGCTCCAATGTGGGCGGGGGAAGTTTTAAAGGATGGATTCTTCCTGGGTCTGGGGGCATTATTGGCCCTCTTTAGGCAACAACATGGGCTCAAGGAGTCAATTCAGGACATCCAAAGATTCGCAACAGAGCTTAGAAAGGAGACAAATGTACCAAACAAAGGCAAGGGGCCAACGTAAGGCAATTAAGATTCTATGGCATTACACCCACAGGCTTTGGCATATGCAATAGAGGTTGGTCCACTACCCTCTTTATTTTTGCACCAAGATGGGCTAGCCTCTCCTCAAGGCGTTCGTAACCCCTGTCCAGATGTTGTAGACCCCTAACCTCTGTGGTGCCTTCGGCGGCCAGTCCGGCAATGACCAGGCTAGCGCCGGCCCTGAGGTCAGCGGCCTTGACCTCCGCCCCCGAGAGGTAGTCTACACCCTTGACGATGATAGTGTTCCCTTCCTTTCTAATAGAGGCCCCCATGCGGTTGAGTTCGGCGACGTGGGCAATCCTCTCAGGAAAGACCTTCTCTGTGATGACGCTAGTGCCCTTGGCTATACTTAGCAGGGAGGTGAACTGCGGCTGCATGTCTGTAGGAAACCCCGGGTAGGGGAGTGCACTCGTGCAGGCGGCAGTCAGGTCTCCAGTCCCCTTTACCCTACACCCCCCGTCTTCTTCTGTTACCGTTACCCCTATTTCTCTTAATTTTTCTGTTACTGCCTCCAGGTGTTCCATCCTGGCATTTTCTATGAGGATGTTCCCTCTGGTGATGGCACTGGCCACCATGAAGGTCCCCGCTTCTATACGGTCAGGTATTATCTCATAATCTATACCGCAGAGCCTTTCCACCCCCCCAATCGTGAGACAGCTAGTACCTATCCCGGATACCTTTGCTCCGGCGAGGTTGAGGAAGTGGGCCAGGTCTTGTATCTCTGGCTCGCAAGCGGCACTCTTTATAATTGTAGTACCTTTGGCCAGGCAGGCGGCCATCATGACGTTGGCCGTGCCCAGGACGGTGGGGCCGAATGACCCTGCCAGGTGTATTTCTGTTCCATAGAGGTCACCACCCTCAGCAATAATGTTACCCTTGTCCTGGGTTATTGTTGCCCCCAGGGCCTGGAGTCCTTTTAAGTGGAGGTCTATGGGCCTATCTCCTATGACACAACCCCCCGGTCTGGCCACCTCTGCCCTCCCCCACCTGCCCAACAGTGGGCCGAGGACACAGATGGAGGCCCTCATTTTCTCTACAAATTTGTATAGGGTTACGGTCTCCCCAGGCCTCGTTACCTCTAGTTCCATGCTTCCGTCCTTTGACCGCTCCACCGTCATCCCTAGACAGCGGAGGAGGTCCATCATAACCCGTACGTCAGCAATGTCGGGAATGCCTTTTATCCTTGAGGGGCCATGGGCAAGGATACAGGCAGCCATGATAGGCAGGGCGGCGTTCTTGGCCCCATTAACAGACACCCGTCCGTGGAGACGTCTTCCTCCCTCAATAGTAATCTTTTCCATCTTTTTATCGCTCGGCCCGCCTAAGGCGGATACCGCCTCCCCTCCTGGCTACTATCACCCGCTCTATGTCTTGCAGGTCTTTTATTGCCTCCACCCCTCCTAGATTTTCTTCCTTCAGGATAAGCCCGCTAATAGGAGCGGCTTGCCCCTCCCCCAGTTCCAGCACCAACCAGCCCCCTGGCCGGAGCCAGAGAGATGCCCCCTTTATAATATCTCGGTAGCAGTCCATACCGTCCTTACCAGCAACTAGCGCCTCCGGGGACTCATGGTCCCTCACCTCCGGCTGCAACCCCTTCCACTCCCCCTCCGGGACGTAGGGGGGGTTGGAGGCAATGAAGTCCACCCTACCTTCAAGTCCCAGGCCTTGAAAGGCGGCGTAGAGGGGGCCTTTTAGGAAAGAGATTTTGTCTTCCACTAGATACCTCTGGGCATTAAATCGGGCCAGCCTCAGTGCCTTTTTAGAGGTATCAGAGGCATATACCTCTGCATGGGGGAGGTTGACGGCAAGGGAGACGGCTATGTTGCCGCTCCCTGCGCCGATGTCCATGATAATTGTAGATTGGGTGAGTTCTGCCCTCTGTAGTACCGCTTCCACCACCAGTTCCGTCTCAGGTCTGGGGATGAACACCCCTTCCTCCGTCAGGAAGTCCATGGACATGAATTCTACATGCCCAATAATGTACTGGAGGGGTACCCTGGCGGCCCTCTTTTTGACTAGACGACGGAAGGTTCTATGGGAGGCGGTGTCTATGGGTTCATTGAGTCTGGCGTAGAGTTGGTGTCTTGGCAGGCTTAGGACTTCTGAGAGGAGCACCTCGGCGTCTAAGCGGGGGGAATCTACCCCTGCCTTCTCCAGGAGTTGAGTGGCCTCTAGCAATGCCTCCTGGAGGCTCTTAGACCCTTTCTGAGGGCTCAGCGGGGTACTACGATGAGGCATCAATAGTGAATGGTATTCATATCAATGGGTCGCCACCAGTTGTCTTAATTGTTCCTCCCTGCTGTATGCCTGGAGTTGTTCCAGCATCTCGTCTATGTGGCCCAACATGAACCTCTCCAGGTCATAGAGGGAGAAGTTTATCCTATGGTCAGTAACACGGTTCTGTGGGAAATTATAGGTGCGGATCTTTTCGCTACGGTCTCCGGTGCCAATCTGTCCCTTGCGGGTCTTATCCCTCTTCTGCCTCTCTTGCTCCTCGTAGAACTCGTGGAGGCGGCTCTTGAGGATACGTTCGGCCTTGGACCTGTTTTTGTGCTGGGACTTCTCGTCCTGGCATCTTACGATTATCCCGGTGGGGATGTGGGTCATACGGACGGCGGAGCTGGTCTTGTTGACCTTTTGCCCCCCTGGCCCGGAGGCCCTCATGGTCTCAACCTTTAAATCCTTTGGGTCTATATTGATTTCTACGTCTTCTACCTCTGGCAAGACGGCTACGGTAGCGGCTGAGGTGTGTATCCTCCCCTGGGTCTCCGTAGCAGGTATCCTTTGCACCCTGTGGGTGCCGCTTTCGTGGCGTAGTTTCTGATAGGCGCCCTCTCCCTCCACGGAGAAGATGACCTCTTTAAACCCGCCTATTTCCGTAGGGCTGCTATCAAAGACTTCTACCTTCCAGTCCTGTCTTTCTGCGTACTTTACGTACATACGGAACAGGTCTGCGGCGAACAGTGCCGCCTCCTCTCCCCCCGTTCCCGCCCTTATCTCCATGATGACACCCCCCTGTGCTCCTCCCTCCCGGGAGAGGAGTTGGTTGGTGATGTCTTCCATGAGTTCTTTCTCTTTTGCCTCTAGCCCCTGGAGTTCCTCCCGGGCCAGGTGCTGGAATTCCTTGTCTTCCCCACCTGAGACAATCCTCTCTGCCTCTTCCTTTTGCTGGAGGAGTTGGGTGAACTGGAGGTAACGTTGGACTATCCTGGAGAGACTACCCCTCTCCTTCATATAGGTGCCGTACTGGGCAGGATTGGCTAACGTGGCAGGGTCGGCTATCAGCCTCTCCAGCGCCATATACCTCTCGTTCAACGCCTTCAGTTTTTGTAACAGATTGTCCTTCATTTTTTCTCTTCGGGGGGCAGGGTCCCTCCTGATGGTCCGCCTGGGGCGACTACCGCCTCTTCTTTTTCTACGGCCTTAGCACTCTTTCTGTACCTGCGGCGGAACCTCTCCACCTTGCCGGTGGTGTCTATCAGTCTCTGTCTACCCGTATAAAACGGGTGGCACTTGGAACATATCTCAACCACTATCTTGGGCTTGGTGGAGCGGGTCTTAAAGGTCTCACCGCAACCGCACGTCACCGTCGCCTCTACGTATTCAGGATGTATGTCTTTTTTCATCTTCTCACCTCAAAAACTGATTTTAACAAATTAACCCTCCTGTGGCAATATAGAAAATACCAGGGACTAAGTAGCAGGAACTATGCACTATGCACTAGGAACTAAGGAAACCCTTTTAGTGCCTAGTGCTTAGTGCCTAGTCCCTAGTGTTTTAGTGTCCGGTAAGGGCCTGGCCTAACTTTTCCATCATCCCGGCCTCGCCCCCCCAAATTCCTGCCCTCTGTAGTTGTACATAGACTCGGCTACCCTCAGACGGTCCGCCTGAGGCGGATGCCACCTTCTCTACTACGTAACTGGCCCTCAGCCACCGACCCCAGGCCCTGAAGAGCATCCCGAAGAAGAGTACGGGGGCCGCTATCCAGAGGAGGGCTACCCCTGGGTCATGACGATAGCTCAGGACAGTCCCAGCCTGGATATTTCCAACCCCCACCCGCACCCCTTTAACCTCCTTTGTCTCCCCCTCGTAAATCTTAAATATCTCTCCGCCTGAGGCGGACTGCCCTTCCCCAGGGGTATAGGTCAGCTTCACAAAGGGACGGACGGTGCAGGGACTTCCATCTTTTAAGAGTAACGTGCCTGAGATTACCTGCATGGTGCTGAATTCCCCCTCCAGTCCTGGTAGCTTATACGTACCCTTGTCATCGGGTTCTACCTTTACCCCATTGGCAGAGAGGTCAAAGCGGTAGTCGTAGGCACTCTGGTAGAAGGTGAGTCCCCTGTAGCGTAAGGGTTCGTTGACCTTAACGGTGACTTCCTTTTCAGGCCGCCTGGCATCGTATACCACTATGCGGCTGGCATACTCTACGGCGTAGAGGGCATCCTCCTTAGAAGAGACTACCAGCCCCCCTTGCTTCAGGGTCTCCTTGAGCCGTGGGCCGAAACCCTTTGCGGGGAAGCCCTCTATGCTGGGCTTCTGGGTGTATTTAATAGAAAATTTCTCAAGACCCAGTTTGAACTTCTTCTCAGGGGGCACCTCCAGATGCTTTTCACCCCCGATATATTTGTTCCACCTTATATCCTTTGAGATGGTGGCAACGTCTACGGGCTCTCCCGGATAGATAGTCAGGTTAGACTCAAAGGCAAAGAGGAAGGTTATCAGGGCCCCAATTACCGTGAGCATAACGGAGATGTGATAGGAGAGGGAGAGCCATACATAGTGGATAAAGCCTTGTTCAAGGACTCCCCCTGAGTGGACTTCTCCCATGAGGTGGGCAGGCTTCCTGAGGAATAGCCTCTTCCTGAAGAATCCCTCAACCCGCCTTGTGGCCTCTTCAGGGCCGCAGGGCAACTTAAACCCCACCGTGGCCTTATGTGCAGAGAGGGTAGAGACGGAGAGCATCGCCGGCTTCCTTATCTTGAGCATCCACGTGAGTCGCTTATAGGTGCAGAGGCAGAGGTTAAGTAAGAAGAGCCCCGACACCCCCAGGAACCAGGGGCCTGAATAGACGTTAAGGAGGTCCATTCCTTTTATAATCCTTAGGGCCAGCCCCGTTACCTTAATCTGCCCGTAGTCCCCACCGTAAGGCAGGATGTTCCCCACCAGATAAAATAAGAGGAGGATGCCAAAGAGCACTATAGACGTCTTGGTGGAGCTGAATATGTCGTAAAGGGCGGAGAGCATATTTTTAGGGGTTAGGGAGTAGGGGGTAGGGGGTAGAGGGAAAAGATTGCTAATCCCTACTCCCCACTCCCTACCCCCTGTTTCTAATAGGCATGCATGCTGTAGAGGCCAAAGAGCTTGGTAAGGAAGCCACTGCCCATAAACGTAACGAGCATGCAGGAGAATCCCAGCAGGCAGAAGACTGAGCCCCATACTGGCCTCCACTGAGGTACAGACATGGTGTGGAGGTACATGGCAAAGGTCGTCCAGGTTATGAGGGATAGTATCTCAAAGGGGTCCCATGACCAGTACCTTCCCCAGGCCGCATCTGCCCAGGCAGCACCTGAAATCATGCCAAAGGTTAGAAGCGGGAACCCCATTAGTATCAGCAGGTAAGACAGCCTGTGGAAGGTCTCTACCTCCAGGGAGGGCAGACCGTAGTCCTCCCAGGTCCTCCTGGTAACTCCCAGGGCCTTTATTATGACGTAAGACAACTCCACAGAGCATCCCACTACGAATACGGCGTAGGCACCAAAGGCTATCAGTACGTGCCAGAAATACCAGGGGCTTTGCAGGGCAGGGGCCAGGGGTGTAACCACCGGGCTATACTTGTTTATGGCTATGAATAAGGCGGCTATGGAGAGCATGGTGACAAAGATTCCTGGGGTAGTGAGTTCTGCCCACCGCCTCCTTATAAAGAGATAAGTGGCGGTATTGCACCAGGCAAACCAGGAGAGGCACTCGTATTTATTTTGTACGGGTGGCTGTCCCTCCTCAATGCCTCTGAGTATAATGAGCAGGGTGTGGGCAAGTACGGCCAGGAGGAGGGTTTGGGTGGCCACCCTGCCCACCGCAAAACTCCTCAGCGGTGGCAGGGCTACTCTGGATAGCACCGCAGGCAGGATGGAGCTTATCCAGAACTGGAGGAGATGGAGCACACAGCTCAGGATATAGAGTCCCACCACGGCAAAAAATAGCCTCATCTCCAGGGTAAGTAACGTACTCTCCCTAAAGAACGTCTCTTGCATGTCTAAGTCCTTGTCTTAAAGGGGTCTTATCTCTAACTAAAACAGTATTTTACCAATAAAAGTTTGGGAATTCAACGGTAAATTCTCTTGCTCAAAGAAGCAGGACACACCCCCAGCCCCTATGGTTCGTTGACAAGGTGTTTCTGTGGTTGTTATAATACCCCTGCAGGGACCAGGGGCTCCTGCCTACACTTATGACAATGGATTGGTTCTGGTTCTTCCTCCTAATGGGTTCTTTACTCTGCCTCTCGGCCCTGTTTTCAGGCTCAGAGACTGTCCTGTTCTCCCTTTCCAGGGAAGACGTTAAGAGGCTAGAGGCCGAAGGCACTCGTACGGGGAGGCTCATAGCAGGACTGGTCAGTTCCCCCAAGAAACTCCTTATTACACTACTCTTTGGTAACAATGTAGTTAATGTGGCCTTTTTCAGCCTCTCGTACGGCCTGTCTCAATGGGCCCTCCAGCACGAGACCCATGGGGCCTTCTGGGCTACCGTCAGTGGGTTGGCAAGTCTCCTTATCGTTATCACCTTTGGGGAGGTAATTCCTAAAAGTATCGCAGTAAAGATACCCGAACACCTGGCCCATTACATAGCCTTCCCTATTTATGTAACAGATAAGGTCCTCTTGCCTTTCAGGGTACCCCTGGGGTGGATAGTGGATGGTGTGGGTTGGATACTGGGTTGGCGCCCCAGGCACGAACCTTATGTGACCATGGAGGAACTAAAGGTTATGCTCTCCTTGAGTGAGAAGCACGGGGCCGTGGAACCCAAGGCGAGGAGCATGATACATGCAGTGCTGGACTTTGGCAGGATGCGGGTAAGGGATTTGATGGTGCCCAGGGTGGATATGGTGGTCTTTGATATCTCCAGTCCTGCAGGGGAATTTGCTCAGTTGGCCAGGAGGGGCATCTACAAGAAGATGCCCGTCTTTGAGGGCACCAGCGATAATATACTCGGGGTGGTTTATGCCAAAGACGTGTTCCTCAACCCAGGTGCCAGACTAAGGGATATGGTGAAGCCCGTCCTTTTTGTCCCTGAGTCAAAGAATATAGAGAGCCTCCTCAGAGAATTCCGCAGGGAGCACCAGCAGATGGCCATTGTGGTAGACGAGTATGGCGGCACGGCAGGGCTTATTACCCTGGAGGACATCCTGGAAGAGGTAGTGGGAGACATCCAGGATGAGACGGAACTCCCAGAAGAACCCATAAGGAGGTTAGGAGACAATCGTTACGTAGTTCACGGCAGTCTCAGCCTCAGGGACTGGTCTGAGACCTTCGGGGTAGAGTTGGAATCCAGTGAGGCTGACACCCTGGGGGGTTTTGTGGTCTCTCTCCTGGGCCGTATCCCGCAGAAGGAGGACAGTGTTAGTTACCAGAACATCGTCTTCACGGTGGATGAGATTAAGAGGCGACGTATCACCAGACTTCTCATAGAATTCAGAGAGGAGTAGGGGCGACCCGGCGGGTCGCCCCTACAGACCATGACAGAATACTACTTATTAATCCTGGCCCTTTGCCTTTCCTTCCTCTACTCTGGTAGTGAGACGGGCTTCTACTGTCTCAACCGCATAAGGCTCCATTACAGGGAGATAAAGGGCTGGTGGTCGGCAAGGATAATAATGAAACACCTGGCAGAGCCGCAGAGACTTGTCTGCGCTATCCTTATTGGAAACAACATTGCCAATTACCTTGCTACCATTATCTTTACCTCCATCCTTATCCACAAGGTCTCTCCAGGGGAGGCAGGGTTGATGGCCACACTGATTCTGGCCCCCGTCCTGATGATATTCTGCGAAATCATCCCCAAGAGCCTCTTTCAGAGACATGCCGATAATTTCTTTTATAAGGTGGTACCACTGGTGGAGGTCTCCTCAAGGCTTTTTCAACCCCTTGTAATACTGCTGGGGCTGACGAGTCGCCTGCCAGAGTACTTTATCCGTGCGGAGGCCCGGCAGAGTCCCTTCTTCAGCCCACAGCGTCTTAGTTTCCTCCTGGAGGAAGGGGCGGAAGGGGGGGCCCTCTCCATGTATCAAAACATCATGGCCAGTAATATAATGGCCATGGGACAGACACCCGTAGGTAAGGTAATGATACCTCTGGAAGAGGTTACCATGGTCCCGGATACGGTCGGTCCGGAGACCCTCAAAGACATTGCTAGGGCAAAGAAGTTTTCCCGTATACCCGTCTATCAACGGGAGAGGTCTAAGGTGGTGGGTATCCTTACCCTGCTAGATTTCCTCAGGGAGGATAAAAAGGAGGTAAGGCCTTTTGTGAAACCCACCGTCTACCTGGAGGCCAGCCTGCCAGTAGATGACGCCTTACTCAGGCTCAGACACTCCAAGCAGAGGATGGGGATCGTTACCGATGGGAAAGACGGCAAGGCAGTGGGGATAATAACCATTAAAGACCTGGTGGAAGAGGTTGTAGGAGAACTCTCTGTGTGGTAGTAGAATACAGTAGGCAGTAAGGAGTGTGCAGTAGGGACAAAAAATAAGATTTCTGCTTACTCCTTACTGCTTAGTGCTTACTGTTCCTTTTTTTTCTTGAACTTATCGTGGCAGTCGTAGCAGGTACGGGAGACATCGTCGTAGCGGAGTTTTGTCATATTGGCATCCTTCCTATCCCCTGCCTGGATTAGGAGCATGATGGCCTTACGGAATTGGTCACCTATGAGGATAAAGTCCGTGGGTACCCCTGCCGGGTTCTTTTGGTAGTAGAGGTTCACACAGCGGCCTGCTATAAGGTCTTCTATCTTCCTGGAGGAAGTGTTGATGGCGTCCCAGTCCTTCTTCTCCACGGCCCTATCCAGCCTCCTCATGTTCAGAGAGGTGGCCGCCATGGCCTCCTGCAGGCCCTTTTCGGTCTCCAGGGGCATCTCCTCCTTTTCCACCTCCCATTCCCTCTTGGCCCATTCTTCCAGGGGTGGTAATTCTTCCTTCAAGAATTGCTCCTCTTCCTCCTTCATGGTTACCTCTGGTTTCTCTCGCTCACAGCCCACCAGGGTGAGAGAACACAGAATACAGGAGACAGAATACAGGATAAGGTAGGGTTTTATTTTCATGTTAGCCTGGGCCTATCCGCCTGAGGCGGGCCGCTCCTTTCTGTATTTTTGATGGCATCTTTCGCAACCTTCCTGCATCAGTTGGAACTGGCTAGTGGCAAGAGGGGCGTCCTGTTGCCGTTCGGCGACCAGTAACTTGAGTACGGCGTCGTTGAATCTCTGACTCATTTGCACAAAGTCCTGGGGCACCTCTCTATGGGCCTTTACGTAGGAGTTTACGCACCTGCGGCCTATCAGGTCTTCAAGGCCCTTGGCCGAATCTCTGACGGTTGCCCAATTACCGCCCCCAAGGGCGGACTCCAGCCTCTTCATGTGCCTTGAGGCACTGGCCATGACGTCCTTTAGTTCCTTATAGTCCTCCGTCTGTTGGCTGTCCATGTCCTCTCTTCGTCGGGAGTAGCCCTGCCACTGTTCCTCCTGGGGCCTGGGGGCCCTCTCTCCTTCTTCCATGGTACTGAAGGCCTTTTTGGCCTCTTCTTCGTGGGTGGCCCTGCCGCCTTCCGGTTGTGGCTCCTCCCACCCCCAGCAAGAGGGTAATCCCATAAGGCCCAGGAAGGCCAGTAATATTATATAATTAGTCCCCGGCCGTATAAACACGGAAATCTATTTCCTGGAAGATGTTATCCCTGGACTCTACTTCCTCCAACCGGGGGTAATCCATGCTGTTAGGAGTAGCCCCGCCACTTTTTATCTGCTGATAAAGGTAGTTGAATCTGCTGATATGGTCCCTGGTGCGTTTTTCTGCGTAAGGGGACATGGTCCCTGTGGTCATGATAAAGGCCCAATCGCTGGATTGGGCCAGGAGGAGTTCCCTGGCCGCCTGGTTGAGCATCCTTTCCGTGAGGCCCTCTGCCTCCGGGAACTCTCTGGCTAGCTCCAGCATCCTCTCTTCTGCCTTGTGGAGGTGACGGTATATCCAGTCGTTAGAGGCATTGAGCCATACCTCGTTGTAACCCTTGTCGCCCCAGGTAGAGGCGGAGGGTGTAGAGACCTGCAGGACGGGGTTTTCCTCCAGATATTGATTAAGGGTAACGGTGCGGATGTCCCTCTGGTCAAAGGCTATCTTGCGGAATAGGAAGTCAAGGAACTCGGGTCCTTCAAACCACCAGTGGCCAAAGAGTTCGGCATCGTACGGGGCCAGGATAACGGGGGGTCTGCCCAGGTGGCCTCTGAGGGACCTGGCCTGGTGCTGGCGGTTGAACATGAAGTTGCCGGCGTGTTCTGCGGCCTTTTCCCTGGCCCTGTATGGGTCGTAGGGCTGTTTTTCGCCCATGGAGACCGGGCCGGTAATCTTGTGATACTTAATACCCAGGTTCCGTTTTATACCATCGGGGTGGAGGTAGGGCCGTATGTATTCATAGTCTGCGTCGTAGCCGAGGTCACGGTAGAACTCCCTGTAGTTCCAGTCCCCGGGGTATCCCTCCTTGGCGCTCCAGACCTGTTTAGAGGATTCTGCGTCCCTTCCGAAGGCGGCAACGCCGCAGGGGGTTACGATTGGGGCGAAGACGCCGTAAACGGGTCGCGGGGAGGCATGGAGGATGCCGTGGGTGTCCTGTATAAAATACTGGATTCCTGCCCTAGACAGCAGGATTTCCAGTCCTGGGGTATAGGCGCACTCCGGGAGCCAGATGCCCCTGGGGGGCCTGCCAAAGTGTTTCTCGTAGTTCTGGCATCCCACCCTGATTTGGGCCTCCCTGGACTGGTCAGTGGACATCAAGGGGAGAAAGCCGTGGGTGGCGGCACAGGTCATGATTTCCACCCCCCCAGCATCTTGAAGCCAGCGGAAGGCGTTTATAAGGTTCTTCTTGTAAACGTCTTCAAAGAGGTGCCTGGTCTGTTTGAATCTCTCCTGGTAAAGCAGTGCCGTCTCATAGAAGGGGGTGTTTCTGGTACGGTGCACCTCCCTTTCCATAAGCTCTATACGTTTGTAGACGTAGCGGAGGCAGCGGTCTTGGAGGAGGCTGTCAGCCAGCATCTCGCAAAGGGGAGGGCTGAGGGCTATGGTAATCCCAAAGTTTATGCCTCTTTCTGGCCTGCCTCCCTCAAGGAGACCACTGAATACCCTGATGAGGGGGATATATGTCTCTACAACGGCCTCGTAGAACCAGTCTTCCTCCAGGAATTCTTCGTACTCAGGATGACGCACGAAAGGGAGGTGGGCGTTGAGGACTAAGGCTAGGTATCCTGATTCCATAGGGCTCAAATATTCAAGAGTTCAAAGGTTCAAAGGCCCCTCAGGGTCTAAAGATATACTCTTTTTTAAGTACCTCCGGGCTGGCCCCATGCCAGTAAGATATGGAGCTGGCAGGCTGGGATACTATCTCTGGTGTCAGCCCTGGTATGGGTCCGCCTGAGGTGGATAATTGTTTGGGCCTGGAAGGGGCCTTACGGCGTCTTTTCAGGAGTTTTCCCCTGGAG
This sequence comes from Planctomycetota bacterium, assembly GCA_016209685.1. Lineage (GTDB taxonomy): Bacteria > Planctomycetota > Brocadiia > Brocadiales > Bathyanammoxibiaceae > 2-12-FULL-52-36. The sequence goes on from JACQVQ010000008.1 coordinate 65,408, forward strand.
AAATCCTTAAAGAAATGGGCCCACGTCTGGCTGAGGTCTCCTGCAGGACTGGCCCTCGGTGTCTCTACCTCTCCTGAGGAGACCACGGGGATGAAGTTACCGTTGGACGCAAAATAACCCAGTTCAAAGCGGTATCTCCTGGCACGGGACACCTGGAGATACCAGTTCCTGGCCCAGGCCCGTACTGAGACAGAGGTGGTAGTCCCGTCTGAGAGGCAAAATACCTTGAGGGACCAATCCTCCATCTGCCCCGCTAATGCCCGTGCCTGACGGCCAAGGGGTCCTTCCAATTCCCAGTAGAGGAAGATGTAGGAGGGGTCTCTGACCATGGCCATCAGCTTGTCGTCTCCATAGTGTTCGGGCAGCTGTGGTCCACGGTCTATGTAGGGCTGTGGTGGGGTAGTCTCAAAGGTGCTGGGGGACTTTTCCTGGGTTTCCATTGTCTCTTTCTAGATAAAGGGCATCTCCTTGGGCACGACCACTATGCCATTATCGGTAACGGTAAAGTGTCTATGGTCTTCCTCAGGGTTGTGGCCGATGTGGGTGTTATCCGGGACTACGACGCCTTTGTCAATAATGGCCCTTTTTATACTGGCGTTCTTACCAATCCTGACCCCTTCCAACACTACGGAGTCAATTATCTCCGAGCCGATTTCTATCCGCACGTCTGGGGAAAGGACGGAATGTACTACCCTTGCCCCACTAATTATACAGCCCGGGGAGACGAGGCTATCAAGGGCCATCCCCCTCATTTCCCCATTAGACAATACCGTCTTGACGGGGGGGAATTGTTCCTGGAAGGTACGGATGGGCCAATCCTTATCATAAAGGTTAAAAAGGGGGTCAACCGCCAGGAGGTCCATGTTGGCCTCCCAGTATGCCTCCAGTGTACCGATGTCCCTCCAGTATTTTATGGGTTTTTTGTTTTCGTCCTCAAATGGGCAGGCGAAGACCTTATCCCTCCCCACCATAGCAGGGATTACGTCCTTTCCGAAGTCGTGGGAGGTAGGTTTCTTGGCATCCTCTACCACTCTTCTTACAAGGACCTCCGTATTGAATAGGTAGATGCCCATGGAGGCCAGGACCTTGTTGGGGTCTGAAGGCATTGGCCTGGGCGTCTTAGGTTTTTCCTGGAAGCCCAGGATACGGTATTGCTCATCCACCTGCAAGACGCCGAAGCGGTGGGCCTCCTCTAAAGGCACCTCTACGGCGCCTACGGTGAGGTCCGCCTGTTTTTCCATGTGATAGTGTAACATCTTTCGGTAATCCATTTTATAGATATGGTCCCCCCCAAGGATGAGTACCTTTTCTGGATGTTCCCTCTCCAGGGTGTATATGTTATGGTAGATGGCATCCGCAGTGCCCCTGTACCACTGGTCTGATACCCTCATCTGTGGTGGTATTATCTCTACGTACTCGTCTAGCTGGCAATTGAAGAGATCCCACCAGCCCATGCGGATATGGCGGTCCAGGGAGAGAGACTTGTACTGGGTGAGGATTACTACCTTATGGAGGCCCGAGTTTAGACAATTACTGAGGCTAAAATCAATAATCCTGTAGATACCCCCAAAGGGGACGGCCGGTTTGGCCCTATCTTTGGTGAGGGGATAGAGGCGCTGCCCTTCCCCTCCTGCCAGTATCATTACCAGTATCCGCTTTAATAGTTCGTTGTTAGTTGAGACCATTTTCTTAAATTCAGTAGCTAGTAGCCAGTAGCAAGTAGTCAGTAGTCAGGAGAAAACCTATCTACTAGCTACTTGCTACTGTGCCTTTCTTTTCTCCAGGATTTCTTTTATCGCCTTCTTCAGTTCGGTCAGGTCTGCGGATTTTACTATGTAGGCATCGGCCGACCATGTCATGAAGTTGTCCTTGAAGCTGGAATAGGCGGTGTTGATAACTATAGGAATCCTGTTGTTCTCTCCCAGGATCTTCCCCATGGCCTCTATGCCATCCATACCAGGCATGTTTATGTCCAGTACCAGGAGGTCTGGGGGGTTGAGCTTTGCCATGGTCACCGCCTCCCTGCCGTCTCTGGCTACGGAGACACTGTAGCCTTCCGCAGAGAGTTCATTTCTGTAAAGAAGGGCCTGGTTCTTTTCGTCTTCCACTACCAGTATGTTTGTCATGGTCTTGTCCTCCCTTTGATTTAGGCCGTAAACACAGCCGAACTTTTGTAGGGGCAATTCATAAATTGCCCCTACCTACTCCGTGATGGGGAGGAGCATTGAGAAGGTACTACCCCTTCCCTGGACGCTTGAAACCCTGAGCTTCCCATCATGGTCATCTACAATCTTATGGCTTACCACCAGTCCCACGCCGGTCCCAGAGGTCTTGGTGGTGAAGAAGGGGGTGAATATCTTTTCCATCACCTCCGGGGCCATGCCCTGCCCCGTATCTGAGATGTCAGTTCTTATGTACTGTTCTTCCCGAATAGACTGGACGGTGAGGGTGCCACCTTCTTCCATAGATTCTACCGCATTCTTTACAAGGTTAAGAAGTACCTGTTTTATCTGGGCGGGGTCCAGGAAGGTAGGAGGCAGTCCAGGGGAAAAGTTCTTTATCAGGTTTATCCCCCTCTCTCTCAGGTACCCCTCCGTTAGACAACAGGTATCTTCCAACAAGGTGTTTATGTCCACACGGACCTTTCTAGGCTCCTGGGGCTTGCTGAAGTCCTTTATGTTGCCCAGTATCTTTTCTAGCCTGCTGACCTCTTCTACTATAATCCTGGCGGCCGTAGCCACGTCCTCCTCTTCTGGTTTGGTCTTTTCTATACTGCGTGCAAAACCCCCGATGGTCACCAGGGGGTTGCGGATCTCGTGGGCAATATAGGTGGATATCTCGCCCATGGCCACGAGTCGCTCCGAGCGGCAGAGCCTCTCCTGGGTCTCCCTGAGTTGCTCTATCTTTTCTTCCAGGGATTTGTAAGTCTCGGCGTTTTCCATTGCAAGGGCCGCCTGCCCCGCAAAGATGTTTAGCAGGTGGACGTGGTCATCAGTGATGGGTTCCATGCTGTAGGGGTTATCCGCTATTATTACCCCTACGGCCCCCCCTTTTACTACAAGGGGGACGCAGACGAATTCCTTGGAGCCAAGGAATTCCCGGAACTCCCTGGTTACCCTGGGGTCAGTAGCCGCCTCTTTTACTACCTGGGAACGCATCTCTTTGACGCACCTCACCACTATCTCCTCCTCTTTGTTCAGGGGATAGACCAGTAGACGGGTCTTTACGTTAAGCGGCGAGTCCAGTGGTTCCCTCTCCATTACCTCCTTGAGGAGTTCTTCCAGGGTGGGGTATCTCTGGGAGACGTCTTGCCATACCCTGGCGGCCTCTTCTCCGCTGGAGGGGCCTACGGCGGCCTTGCCATAGACTGACCCCTTCTCCTCGTCCACCAGGAACAGAAAGGCCCGGTTGAAGGCCAGGGCCTGTCCGGCCGTAACGCTGGTGAGGATGAGGTTGAGGAGTTTTTCTATGTTAAGCGTCTTGTGAAGGGCCTGTCCCAGTTCCCTGAGGAGGGAGAGTTGCCTGAGCCTCTTTTCCCTCTGCGTGATGTCCCGTGAGAGGACTAGCACGCGGCCCATCTCCCCCTTCTCGTCCTGGAGGGGGATGGCGGTATTCTCAATGTATCGTCTCCTGCCATCCCTGACCAGTGTCTTTATCTCTCTATAACGACCCTCGGCACTCTCAAGGGCCCTGGCTACCGGGCAGTAGGCCTCCGTGCATTGAAAGACGTCCCGACATCTGGCCCCTTTGGGTAGTTCGGTCAGACCCCATACCTTTGGGAGATTTGCATTGGCCCAGAGGATGTTCATGCCCCTGTCCATGAGGCAGAGGCCTATACCGAGGACGTCTACAACGTAGTCAAGTTTCTCCTTCTCCTGACGCAGTTGTTCTTCCGCAAGTCTGGCATTGTTATAAAGGTTTTTGTATCTTTCTTCAGAGAGCGTGACCTTTTCAAAGAGGAGGGTGTTTTCCGTTAGCATCGCCAGTTGGGGGCATATCTCCTCTAACAGGGGGAATTGGGTCGTAGAGAAATGATTAGGCTCCATACTGCTGAAATTAATGCTACCTATAACTCTCCCCCTTACCTTCAGGGGATACCCCAGGCGAGACCGTATCCCTGCCTTATAAAAGAGGCCATTGGTACTGTGACTGCCACTCTTAGTATCTTCTACTATGATAGGCTCTCCTGTAAGCAGGATTCGTTCCAGGAGGCTCCCCTTCAATGGATACGGCTTCCCCTCCTCAAGGACGTTGATAGTGCTGGTCACGGAGGCCACAAAGGTAATGGCCTGGTTATCCCCCTCTATGGGAATAGAGATGCTAACCCTGTCAAAGGCCATTACCTTTTTTAATTCATTTACGACGGAGGCGTAAATGTCTTTTAAATTAAGGCTGGAAGAGATTATCCTCTGTATGTTGGAGATTACTTCTTTTCGTGCGGGATATAATTCTACTAATTTCATGGCCAGACCCTTAACCTTACGCTTTGTTCGTAGGGCGACGTTGCCGCCTAAATCAAGTATATTTTACTTTGCCCGTTCCTTCAAGCATTTACTTTTGTGTGTTTGCATTTGCTATAAAGATGGGTAATCCGCCTTAGCCAGTAGGGGCACGTTGCAACGTGCCCCTACTTACTAGTTCCTCTACACCCCACTTTATACGTAACTCCCATCTATCCCCTGGCCGCATAGAGAGTCGCCACAGGGGTAGGACGGTAGAACCTTGATACACCTTTTCAAAGCCCGATTCGCTCTGGGATACGGTCATGAGGGGCATCAGCCATATTTCAGCCGCCTTGTCCCACTCCAGGGATACCCTCAGACCCAGGTGCTCGTCCACCAGAAAGACCTTTTTCTTTTGGGAGAAACTCCCAGCGATGGCAAGGTGCCCCACCCTCTCCATATTGTCCAATAAGTAGTACCTCCCCTCTGCCTCCCCTGCTGACATGGAGGGGTTAAATTCTACGCCGAAGTTACACCCGATCTCCTTTTTTGAGGTATTCGCCAGGCTGTAAGTAATGTTAAGGCAGGGAGTCAGGCCATCTAAATCCACCTGCTTTATTATCAATAACGAGTCCCTTTCCCCCTGGATGGTGCAATGGCGATAGAGTTTTAGGCTGACCCCATCGGGTCTTTCCTCAAATCGGTACTGGTAGGGTGCAGTCAAGGAATCACCCAGTTGAGTGAGTCTCCCCTGGAGGCAGTCCTCCAGGGTGGCCTGGGGTGACAAGAGGTGGTCTATTAGCCCCTCCTTAAGGTAGCCATCATAGTGGAGCCTCTGCTTGAGTTCCTCTTCTACCTGGGGGATGATGTCATGGATGCTCTTAACGTCTTCTACGTGCGTCTGAGGTCTTGCCTCAAGGATCTTTTTGTGATAGGCCTCCTCCCTTCTACTAAGGGTGTTGAGGAGGTTCAGTCCCCTGGGTTTATAGTCCAGCTCATAGAGGTGTCCCCCCCTGTCTGGCTTAAAGTAGGCATTGAGGAGCGGGTTGGTGAGTTTGAACTCCTCACGGGTATCTAGGTCAAAGTCCCTGACCTCCACGCGAGCCCCCATGCCAGAGTCGCACAGAGACTCTGCCTGGAGGAGGTGCTGGTACACGGCACTGCGTAGGTGAGGGAGATACAGTCCCCCAAAGACACCATGCCAGTAGGGGTCATTACACTGGGCCTGGTAGAGTTCCTTCTGGGCCTGCTGGCAGACCCCAGCGATAGATGGGAGTGGAGCTCGCCACCCGCCGGTCCCTGTACCAGTAAGGTTAGAGACCAGCGTATGGGAAGATTTATCCATTTCTGCCACCTTCTGGCTCACCTCTAGCATCCTGACGTACATTTGATGGGCCTCCGGGTATTTGACCCTGAAGTTTCTCCACGTGCCCCCTTTGAGGAATTGCCTGGCTACGTGCCCCCAGGGCTGGTTGGCCATAGCCCTGGAGACCTCTTCATACTCCATAAGACCCCTGGGTGGCAAGGCCCACTCCATCATCTCCCTGTAGGAGGCGTCAGGGAGATAGACCCTGCCCCGGTGGGGCAATCTCTCCACTGCCTCCCTGAAGGTGGTAGTCCTTATCCAATCCTTATTCCTCATGAGGGTCTCTAAGAACTGTTCCAGCCAGCCGTCTTCGTATACGTGCTTATAAGTCTTTGGCCAGCTCCCAAACTTCTCCCCGTCATCCGCATACACCAGGAGGGCATTATCTCTTTGCTGTGCAAACTGGCGGAGGTATTCTATGGTCTTTTCGGGGTGCTCAAACGGGATACAGTACCTGAGCCGCTCGCTTCCAGGGAAAATTTTTAGTATCTTACCCTCGTCCTCTGTGAGGAAGTAACCATCCAGGTCTTTCTCCTCCAGTCCTGCGTGTCTGAAGTGGGAGTCGTCCACCACCGTGTACTCCACCCCCGCCTCCCTGAGGTAGCTTACCAGGGACTGTTCCCACACCCTCTCTGCCAGCCAGATTCCCTTGGCCTCGGCACCCAGGTGGGTGCTAAGCCACCGGGCGTAAGAGCGTATCTGCCCCAGTCTATCTCTCTTTGGGAGCATTACCAGGATAGGTTCGTAGAATCCGCCCCCCAGGAGTTCTACCTGTCCCTTCCGTACCATGGAATGGATGCCCTCAAAGACCCTGGGCCTGTGGGTTTTTATCCACTCAAGTAGTCCGCCCGAATAATGGAGTACCAGACGTACGTCCGGGTACCTTTCCATGATTTTAAGGAAGGGTTCGTAGGCCCTGGAGCATACCTCTTCAAAGACCCAGTGGAAGTTGCCAACCGGTTGATGGTTATGCAGGGCAAGGATTAGGTTTACACGGTTCATCTGGGGGCCTTCCTTAAACTCTTAAACTTTTGAACCTTTAAACTCTTTTTCTTTGGTAAAGCTCTACGTACTCTCTGGCACTCTTATCCCAGGACCAGTCCTGGAGCATACCCCGCCTCACAAGTTCAGTCCACTGGGCGGTGTTGCGGTAGGCCTCCAGTGCCCGCTTGATTGTACTAATCATCTCCGGGGTATTACTGGAGTTGAAGGTGAACCCTACTTGCTCGTCCACCGTATCCACCAGTCCCCCCGTATGCCTTACGATGGGTACCGTGCCATACTTGAGGCTGTAGAGTTGGTTGAGGCCGCAGGGCTCAAATTTAGAGGGCATGAGGAACATGTCTGAGCCGGCCTCTATCTCGTGGGAGAGGCGGTTATCAAAGCCAATGTTTATTGATGCCTTTTCTGGATACCTGGAGGCCCTGGACTTCAGGGCCTCCTCATAAGGCTGGTCTCCCTTCCCCAGGAGGACGAGCTCCAGGTCTAGTCCCATTAGCTCCTCCCACCCTTCCAGGAGTAGGTCCACCCCTTTCTGTTCGGCCAACCTCCCTATCCACCCTATCACCGGTACGTCCTCCCTCTCTTTGAGTCCGCACTTCTTCTGGAGGTGTCTCTTGCAGGTCCTTTTCCCCTTCAGGTTCTTCGGGCCGTATCTGGAGGGGATGAGTTTGTCCTTGTCGGGATTCCAGGTGTTGTAGTCCACGCCGTTTACTATCCCGAAGAGGTCTTTGGAATGTTCCTGGAGGACGCCCTCCAGTCCGCGGCCGAACTCCTGGGTCTGTATCTCCTGGGCATAGCGTCTGCTTACGGTAGTAATAAGGTCAGAGAAGACCAGTCCTGCCTTGAGGACGTTTAGCTTTCCATGGTACTCCAACTGCTTCCAGTTAAAGTAACTCCAGTCCAGTCCTGTCAGGGGCATATCCTCTTTAGGGAATAGGCCCTGGTAGGCCAGGTTGTGGACGGTGAAGACCGTAAGGGTATTGCGGAAGGAGGTGTCTCCCTGGTAAATGGTCTTTAAATAGGCCGGAACCAGGGCAGACTGCCAGTCATTGGCATGGAGGACGTCCGGAGTCTGGCCCAGGGCCTTAATGGTCTCCAGTACCGCCCTGGAGAAGAATGCAAACCTCTCGCAGTTGTCCTTGTAGTCAAGCCCCGTGGCGGGGTCTTTGTAAGGCTCAGCCCTTTCAAAGTACTCTGCGTTCTCAATAAAGTACACTGGTATGCGTGTGTCGGGCATACAGGAGGAGTAGACTAGCCCGATGGAGGTCTTGTTGGGCATGGGTACGGCGACTGTAATCTTGGTAGGAGACAGGGAGAATTCCTTGCGGTTGACCTGCTTGTAGAGGGGCATAAAGAGGCAGACCTTGTGGCCCAGTTTTGCTACGCTCCTGGGCAGTGCGCCCAGGACGTCTCCTAACCCGCCGGTCCTTGCAAATGGTTCTATCTCCGGAGATACATAAACAACGTTCATCTTGTTGGCTCCTTTACCGGAAGTCCACCTGAGGCGGATGCCGCCTTGGTTGGTTTTACCTGTCTAAGATATTCTGCCGCATTCTCTGGGGGCACGGGGTTGATGTAGAATCCAGTACCCCACTCAAAACCTGCCACCCTGGTGAGTCTGGGGATTATCTCTATGTGCCAGTGGTAATAATCCAGTTCCGGGTGGTCAAAGGGACTGGTGTGGATGATGAAGTTGTAGGGGGGCTGCTCAAGACTGCCTTCCAGTTTGGCCAGGGCAGTCCACAGGGTCTCCGCCAGTTCTTCTACCTCAAACTTCTGGATGTTCTCAAAATGGGAAGAATGGTTCTTGGGTAGTATCCACAGTTCAAAAGGGAACCTGGAGGCATAGGGGGCAAAGGTGCAGAAGTAGGTACCGTCTAATACTATTCGGCTGGCCGTAGATATCTCCTGCCTCATCATGTCGCAGAACAGGCATCTTCCCCTGTACTTGTAGAAGGCGAGACTGCCTTCCATTTCCGTGGCCACCACCAGGGGGACGATAGGGGTGACGATGAGCTGGGTATGGGTGTGCTCAAGGCTGGCCCCGGCCACGGCCCCCACGTTCTTGAAGAGCATACCGTATATCATCCTCTTGTCCTTCTTCAGGTCAACCAACCTGTCCCTGTAGGTCCAGATTACCTCCTGGATGTAGCGGGGCTCCAGGTCTGTGAGGGAGATGACGTGCTGGGGGCATTCTATTATCACCTCGTGGGCGCCTATACCGTTCATAAGGTCGTAAATGCCGTCTCCGCGCTTGCTGAGTTCGCCTTCTATCTTGAGGGCGGGGAATTTGTTTGGCACCACCCTCACCCTCCATCCCCTGGAATTAGGGCTACTTCCGCGCTCCCTGTAGGCCATAATCTCTGGTGGGGTCTTGTCCTCGTTCCCCGCGCAGAAGGGGCAGAAGTTACCCTTTATAGCGGCGGGGGCGGTGATAAAATCAGAGGGCCTGAGGGCCCTTTCTGTGGCAATGATTACCCATCTCCCAGATACGGGTTCTTTTCTTAGTTCAGGCATAGAGTCTCCTTAGTGTGGAATTCGGAATGCGGAGTGCGGAATGTGAAGTGTTCATTCCTTTCTGTTTTTCCTGGCGGTTTTAATGGAAGCAACTGTAACTGCAATGATTTCGCTGGCTTCTTTCATCAGATGTTGAAGCTGGTGTTGACCTACCAATCTCACATCAAGAAGCAACTCCAACCAGTAGAGTGATTCATCTGCCTCTTCTTCAACGATGCCCATTTTAAAAATAAAATCAGCCCTAGATTTTGCTCTACAGGCAGCACGATAATTAGCACCAACAGATGTCCCAGCCCGCAACAGTTGTTTAACTAAGACCTCCGCTGTCCGATTCTTAGGAATATCTTCCACCAGCTTTATTATGTCAATAGCAAACTGTTTCGTTCGTTCCTTTAAGTTAACATTCCGCATTCCGAATTCCCCATTCCGCATTCTGGTTTAGACCTGCCAGAATATCCTCTCAAAGTCCCTGGTAGGGGTGGTGAAGGCGAAGGGAAAGTGGTCTGGCAGTCTTTCCGTTACCTGTCCCTCCCGCTCTATCTCTACCAGAAATTCGGCATTTTCTCCAGGGGAAAGGCCAATCTCCTGGAAGGGACATCTGAGTTCCAGCACCTCTACGGCCGCTACTGCCTCCGGTACTATCCTGGGGGTGGTTTCACCTTTCTTGATGACCTCCAGGCCCTTTATGGGTTGTGGTGCCCCGCTCACCTGGAGCCTGACCTCCACGGGGAGGAGGAAGATTACGGCCAGTTGGTCGCGTGCTGAAAAACGACTCAGGGCCCCTTCTTCAAAGTCCAGCCGTAGGAGGAAGTTCTCTTCATCAAAGCCAAAATACACCTCTCTAATAATCCCCCCGGAGGCCCTGTGCATTACCGGGGTATCCCTGGAGGCCCTATAATAACCCGCCGCCACCCACTCAAAGAAACTGCTCACGCGTCCATCCAGCCGTACCCTTAAGAAACCTTTGGGTGTGGTGTAGGGTCTCTTCTTGCCGAGTTGGATTATAGGGAGGTCAAGTGCCCTGGGGCTTTCGGATGCGCTAAATTTATATACGTTCTTCAGGTGGGTGCGGAAGAGTCTGTCAAAGACCTCGTCGTAGGCCGAGGAGTGGTCGTCCCCGTACCACCAGTACCAGTCGCTCCCCTCACTGATGTATATGCACTCCTGGGCCAGTTCCTTATGATTTACGCCTAAGTCAGGCCGCTTCTTCAAAAAGTCCCTGGTCTCCGCCACGTACTCCCAGGCCCGGTTTTTTTCTGCATGGCCTACCCACGTGGCCAGGTTATGGTTTATCCAAGAACCGGCGTAAAGGTCTCGTAAGGTATCCTGAGGGGGATGCCTCTCCAGGTAGTCGCTCACCCTCGTCGTCTCAATCCCTTTTTGTTGGGAAATCCTCCTGTAGAGTTCTCTCAGGAAGTCTAGCCCATTATTGGGATAGAACTCCCAGGCGTTCTCTCCGTCCATGATTACGCTCACAAGGAGGGGCCGTTCGCCCCTGCCCGGCCCAATCCTCCCTAGAAAATCTTCTACTGCGGCATGAGGGCTGTACCTCTGGTACTCAAAACCGATGAGGTCGGAGAGGCGGTGGTCACGGAAGATTATCTGGGTCTGAGCCCCCTCGTATTCCAGGCGGTAGGGTTTATACAGGGTTTGGGGTTGATTCACCCGCCCCTGATGGTCACGGCCAAAGGCGGTATGGAGCGTCCGGGCCAGGATGTCTTCATCAGTGGCCATCCACTGGAGGCCAGCCCCGTTCAGGATGGGTACGAGATGTGGACTGACGGCCCCCTCCGAGGGCCAGAGGCCCTTTGGTCTACGGCCGAAGAACCTCTCATGGGTCTCCACCGCCTTCTGCACCTGGGCGACCGCATCCTCTTTGGCCTCCAGCCTCCTCCTGGGCAGGGGGAGTTGCGGCAGGGCCTGCTGGGCCGTCCTGGGTTCACAGAGGAGGGGGAGGATGGCATGGTAGAAGGGGCTGGTGGTGGTCTCTATCTGCCCGGAGGCCTCCAGTCCTCTGTACAACTTTATTATCCTGTCTATGACTTCAATCTGTTTATCCAGTACCATCCGCTTTTCTTCCTGTGAGAAGCCGTGGTCCTTTCGGAAGAGGGACTGGAGGTCTCTATCTCCCTCTACTACCAGTGGGTGGAACCAGGTGAGGTTGGCCCATACCTGGAGGTCTCTGAGGTCTCTATGGCTAAAGTCTCTTATTGCACTATCTGCTGGTTTTTTCCCGAAGGCCCGTTTCCTGAGGAGTTCCCTGTAGCGGGGATACGGCTCTATCATCCGTTCCCAGTTGGCAGAGAAGAAGTTGTCTATAAGAAAGAGGGCGTCCTTTTCCTGCAATTCGCCGGGTTCCAATTCACTGAGCTTCAGGAACTTGTCCCTGGCCTTCCCCTGGGCGTACTCTTCCAGTTGGACGAGCAGGCACGGGACGAAATTGAAATTCTGCCGTATCTCTGGAAATTCCTTTAGTATAAGCCCCATGCCTATGTAATCCTTAATGGCATGGAGCCTCACCCAGGGCAGGAGGTACTCCCCCGTACTGAGGTCCTTATAAAAAGGCTGGTGAAAGTGCCATAAAAAGGCGACATATATCATAATAAGTAGTCGGTAGCCAGTAGTCAGTAGCCAGACAGTAGTATAACAATTTTCCTTACCTACTGTCCACTGTACGCTGTCTACTTTGAAAGGCGTACTTGCAAAAGGGGCTTAGCGGTGGTAAAAATAGGGTATATTTCCAGTGGAAAAATAGTTTTTTCAAAAGGAGCCTGGTTACATGCTTGCTTGGTTGAGGAGTCAGAAGAAGAGGGTTTATATAATCATGGTCTTTGCCATGGCGGCCTGGGGTATCGGGTACTCGGCCTCCTTTTTAATCCCCAGGAAACCAATAGGGTTGATACTGGGCGAGAAGGTGTATCAGGAGGAGTACGGCGATGCCATAAACCGATGGCACAGGGTCTTCCTCAGGGAGGGAAACCTCCCCATTAGTAAGATAGTCTGGGAACAGATGGTTATGTCCAAACAGGCCGAGAAGATGGGGATTGCCGTAAGCGATGAGGAGATTATGGAAAGGCTGCAAAGCATGGCCTTTCTTACTATGAGTCACAGGGGCGGAGTACCACCGCAGTCCCAGTTAATGCAGGCCCTCTGTCAGACCTATGGTGTTAACGAAGACCAGCTCTGGAGGACCTTTCGGGAGGCCATCCTCGTAGAAAAGATGAGCACCCTCATTGCCAGTGGGATAAAGATTACCAATGAAGAGGCCTGGCAGAGATACGCAAGGGAGAATGAAGAGGTCAAGGTGCAATACCTGGCACTGAGGGCTGGCGATCTGGTGGACCATGTGCAAGTAAGCCCGGAGGAGATTAGCTCTTTCTATAACGCCCACAAGGATAACATGCCTGACCCTGCACGGGGTAACCCAGGGTATAAGGAGACTGAGAAGGTAAAGATTGAGTATATTATGGCCCGGTACAGGGACCTGGAGGATAGGGTCTCTGTGTCCGAGGAGGAGGTAAAATCTTACTACGAAGATAATAAGGAAAGACGTTATAAGACACAAAAACCAGAGAAGGCTAACGAAGAAGGAAAGGAACAACCCCCTGCCTATAAGTCCCTGGAAGAGGTGCGGGGGGAGATAAAGGATTCTCTCAAGAGGGAGAAGTCAAAGGAACTGGTCAACAAACTTATCAGCAAGGCAGATGAGGAGATTTATGAGAGTCTGGGGAAGGCGGAACGTCTAAATTTCTCCACCATAGCCCAGGAGTTGGGCCTTTTCTACAAAGAGACCGATTACTTTGGCAGGGAGGAGTCCGAGAAGGTTATAAGAGAGGCAGAAGACCTGGCCAAGCAGGCCTTTGAGAGGGAGGCCTTTGACCCCAGTCCTCCTCAGGACGCACCAGTCGGGAAGTATGTATTCCAGGTGGTCTCCAGGAAAGAGGCCACTCCTCCACCCCTGGAAGAGATTAAGGAGAAGGTGGAAAAGGACCTGAGGGAGGAGAAGGCCCTCCAGAGGGCAAAAGAACTTGCAGACGCCGCGGCGGACAGGATAAGGAATAAATCCCTGGAAGAAGGGCTTAAGTTCCTGGAAGAAGAGGGTAAAAAACTGAGAGGAGAAAATAGGGGGCTTATTTACCAGAAGGGAGAGACCGAGTTCTTTGCCAGGACAGAGGTGGTGGAAGGCAGGGCTTATCGCTACTTAAAGTCTCTGGATGCCGACGTGCCCAACCTGGCGCAGAGGGCCTTCAGTCTCAAGGAGACAGCCTCCGCCCCAGGCGGACCCCCAACAAAGGAGGTAGCCGTAGTGGCCGAGGAGGCCGGGAAAAAGGCCTGCTACATTATATGGCTGGCCGGCCGGAAAGAGGCGGAGAGGGGCAAATTTGATGAGAACAAGGAGAAACTCCTCAGGAGATACCTTACAGAGAAACAACAGACCTTCCTCAAGGAGTGGGTTGATGCCTTAAGGGAGAAAGGCAAGTTGGTAAGCAGTAGTAGACAGTAGTCAGGGAAATTGCAAATTTGGAATTTCGGATTGAGAATTTCTAAATTCCGAAATCCGAAATTTCTAATCCTAGCCCCTGGCTACTAACTACTATCTACAAAAATGGACGTCCTTTATGGCATAAAACCCTTGTCCAGGGAACTCCGATGGCCTGTAGTTACCGTGGGTGGGTTTGACGGCGTACACCTTGGCCACCAGAAGATTATCCAGGAGACCAGGGATTGGTCAGCCGAGAGGGGAGGTGAGTCCATAGTAATAACCTTTGAGAGACACCCCAAGGGTATATTAAGCGGAAGCCCCCTTAGTTTTATTACCTCTCTGGAGCATAGATTAGTGTTCTTTCAGCGTCTCGGGGTAGACCTCGCCGCAGTCCTTGATTTTAACGAGGTGGCTGACCTGGAGGCAGAGGATTTTATAAGCCGGTTGATTGTCGGTTGGTTGGGCACAAAGGGGTGGGTAATGGGTTTTAATTTCCGTTTCGGAAAAGATAAAGGCGGAGATTTTTCCCTAGCCTCCAGCCTTTCCCAGCGTTACGGGTTCCAACTGCGTACCTGTCCCCCCGTAAAGTTTAAGGGAGACATTATTAGCAGTACCCGTATCAGGGAGGCCATCCTGACGGGAGATTTAGAGACTGCGGAGGGGATGTTAGGAAGGTCCGTCTCTATCCTTGGTACGGTAATCAAGGGGAGCGGGAGGGGTAAGGGCCTGGGCTATCCCACGGCAAACCTTGACCTCCATCACGAGATAAAACCCCCTGACGGTGTGTATGCCACATGGGTAACCATAAATGGTAAGAATTACCTCTCCCTTACCAATATCGGCACAAGACCCACCTTTGAGAGGCCAGGGGGAGAGGCGACCACCGAGGTATACGTTATTGATTTTGACAAAGACCTCTATGGGGAGGTACTGGAGGTTAGATTTATCTACAAGCTCAGAGGAGAGCTAAAATTTACCAGCACAGAAGCCCTAAAGGCCCAGATGGATAAGGACAAGGAGGAGGTCCTCAACAGGCTGGGCAAAAAGACCTTGACAAAGGGTGGAGCTACTACTATAATTCTATCGTAAGTTTTTATTCTATGGGCAGATAGCTCAGCTGGTAGAGCACAGGACTGAAAATCCTGGTGTCGGCGGTTCAATCCCGCCTCTGCCCACTTTTGAAAGATGCGTCATAACTGCTATTAAAAGGCAAGACTATACATTGAACACCGGGCTCACCACTCAGGAACTCCAGACTAAGGCCAAAGAGATACGACGGCACGTTATCCGCATGCTGGCCAAGGCTGGTTCTGGCCACCCAGGAGGGTCTCTCTCTGCCACAGACCTCCTTGTGGCCCTCTATTATGGGAAACTTAGACACGACCCCCAAAACCCCAAATTGCCTGAGAGGGACAGGTTCGTCCTCTCCAAGGGGCACAGTTGTCCGGCCCTTTATGCCATCCTGGCCGAGATGGGCTACTTCCCCATAAGCGAGCTAGACACACTACGCCAGCTCGGAAGCCGCCTCCAGGGTCATCCTGACATGAAGCGGATCCCGGGGATAGAGATATCCAGTGGTTCTCTGGGCCAGGGTCTCTCGGTAGGCGCAGGTATGGCTATGGCCGCTAGAATAGATGGCCTGGACTACAGGGTGTACGTCATGCTGGGAGATGGCGAGGTAGAAGAGGGTCAGGTCTGGGAGGCGGCCATGGCCGCAGGACATTACAAACTGGATAACCTATGTGCCATACTGGACAACAACGGCCTCCAGATAGACGGCCCCATCCACGACGTCATGTCCCCGCTCCCCCTCCTTGAGAAGTGGGATGCCTTCGGGTGGCATGTAATACATATTGACGGGCACAACATGGCCCAAATACTGGAGGCCTACGACCGGGCCGAGGCCATAAAAGGTAAGCCTACCATAATTATTGCCAAGACCGTAAAGGGCAAAGGGGTCTCTTTTATGGAGAATCAGGTGGACTGGCACGGCAAGGCCCCCACCCCCGAACAGGCAGAAAAGGCCCTGGCAGAACTGATATAATCAAGAGGACCACATGACAGTAACCACTCCAAAACAACAACAGCAACAACAACCAGTTAAAAAAGAGGCCACCAGGGATGCCTATGGACAGGCCCTCCTGGAACTGGGCGAGACCAACAAGAATATAGTAGTACTTGACGCCGACCTTGCCAAATCCACGACTACACTAAAATTTGGCAAGAAGTTCCCTGAACGCTTCTTTGATATGGGTATTGCCGAGGCCAATATGATGAATACGGCGGCGGGGCTGGCGACCTGTGGCAAGATATCCTTTGTCAGCACCTTCTGCATCTTCGCCACCGGGAGGGCTTGGGAACAGGTGAGGAACACTATATGCTACAGCGGCCTCAACGTAAAGATAGCGGCCACTCACGGAGGAGTGGCGGTAGGGGCAGATGGTTCCTCACATCAATGTATAGAAGACTTTGCCCTCATGTCCTCTATCCCCACCATGACGGTAATAGAGCCTTGCGACTCTATTGAGACCAGGAAGGCCATAAAGGCAGTGGTAGACCACCAGGGGCCTGTTTACATTAGATTGGGGAGGTCACCCTCTCCTGTGATAACCGAGGAGAGTACCCCGTTTGAGATAGGAAAGGCTAATATCTTAAGGGAAGGCAAGGACGTAACCATAGCGGCTTGTGGTATCATGGTACCTAATGCCCTGAAGGCCGCAGAGGACTTATCCGCACGTGGGATAGAGGCCACCATAATCAATTTCCATACCATTAAACCCTTAGACCGAAAGGCCCTGGTAATGTGTGCTAAGAGGACTGGTGCAGTGGTAACTGCAGAACAGCACGTCCTTGAGGGAGGGTTAAGCGCCGCTGTGGCCCTCGCCCTGGCCAGGGAATGCCCGGTGCCCATGGAGGCAGTAGGTATTGATAACCGTTTCGGTCAGTCGGGAGACCCGGAACTCCTCTTTAAGGAGTACCACCTGACCCCAGACGACATCCTCCAGGCCGCCCTCAGGGCCTATGGTAGAAAGTAGAAGTTTATGACGCCAAACATGCCCGCTCTCATAGTAGCCCTCTTATTCCTCCTCTGCCCCCCTTGTCTTGCAGAAGAGGTGGTAGCTGTCCCGGGCCCCGAACCTAGTACGGTTCAGGGAGGCGTACCCCCATCATACGACGAGTATTACAAGAATTATGAGGAGTTCGTAAGGGTAGTAAAACTCATCCAGGAGAAATACGTAAAGGACATAAAACTCCCGGAACTCTTTCAAGGGGCTTACCGGGGTATGCTGGAGGGGTTAGACCCTTACAGCCAATTCTTTGGCCCTGAGGAACTGGAAGAACTGAAGGTAGAGACAGAAGGAAAGTTCGGGGGGCTGGGTATTGAGGTTATCGTCCGTGACGGTGTCCTCTACGTCATCAGCCCTATCCTGGACAGTCCTGCCTTTAGGGCTGGGGTAATGGTGGGGGACAGGATAATAAAGATTGAAGGGACGTCTACTGAGAACATGAGCCTCAGAGATGCCGTGAGGCGTCTCAGGGGAGAACCTAACACAGGTGTAACCATCACTGTAGTCCACCAGGGAGAGACACAACCGGTAGATATTGTCATCGTCCGGGACATTATCCAGGTCCACTGCATACGGGGTGCCAGGATAGTGGACGAGGAGGCAAAGATAGGCTACATGGCCCTTATCAGCTTCCAGGATAATACCCTGGAGGAGATGGACAAGGCCCTTAATGAACTTATGGGTAAAGGGATGAAGGCCCTTATCCTTGACCTGCGCTTCAACCCCGGGGGACTGTTAAACATGGCCGTAGCGGTATCGGATAGATTCCTCTCCCAGGGAGTCATAGTATCCACTAAAGGGAGGGAAGAAGAACAAAATCAGGTCTACTTAGCTACGGAAAATGGTACCTACTCCGACCTCCCCCTTGTAATCCTGATAAATAATGGAAGCGCCAGCGCAGCAGAGATAGTGGCCGGTGCAATACAGGACTACAAACGCGGACTCATTGTGGGCACCAGGACCTTTGGAAAAGGCTCGGTACAGAGCCTCATCGGGGTGGAAGAGGAGCATTGCGCCCTGAAGCTCACCACCGCCCTGTACTACACCCCCTCGGGTAAATCCATTGACCACATCGGTATAGAGCCGGACGTAAAGGTGGAACTAACCCCTGCCGAGACTAAGGCGCTCCACGAGTACCTTAGCAAGGTGAACATTACCAGTCAAACTGGAGAACGATTACCCCAGGAGGATACATTTGTAGACCTCCAACTCCATCGGGC
Organism: Planctomycetota bacterium; assembly: GCA_016209685.1. Taxonomy (GTDB): domain Bacteria; phylum Planctomycetota; class Brocadiia; order Brocadiales; family Bathyanammoxibiaceae; genus 2-12-FULL-52-36. Next base: position 83,506 of record JACQVQ010000008.1, read on the forward strand.
CATTGAAATCATAAAAGAGGGAAAATTTTCTTTGTATCTCCTTAGCTCTGTAGAGGCAATTCATAAATCGCCCCTACTAAAAAATGTTAATCCTGGGCATTGAGACCTCTTGCGACGAGACTTCTGTCGCAGTAGTAGAAGATGGACTCTCCGTCCGCTCCAACCTCGTCAGCACCCAGGAGAGACTCCATCTAAAGTATGGAGGAGTAGTACCAGAGATAGCCTGCCGTGCCCACCTGGAGTCCCTACTCCCTATCCTGGACGAGGCCATGAAGACCGCAGGGATAACCCTGAACGACCTGGACGCAGTAGCAGTAACCACCACCCCCGGCCTCATTGGGGCACTCCTCATAGGGGTAACAGCGGCCAAGGCACTGGCCTGGACACTCAAGATACCTTTAATAGCGGTGCACCACCTCCACGCCCACATCTTTGCGGCTAAACTAGAACACGGCAAGGCTATGGAATTCCCCTGTCTCAGTCTGGTGGTCTCGGGGGGGCACACCAGCCTCTTCCTGAGCAGTAAAGAGACCCGGCACGAACTACTGGGGGCCACCCTTGACGATGCCGTAGGAGAGGCCTTTGATAAGGTAGCCAAACTGCTTGGCCTGGGCTATCCAGGTGGTCCGGCCATTGACAGCATTGCCAGAGAAGGAGACCCCACGCGTGTACCCTTCCCCCGCTCTTACCTGGAGCCTGGCTCTCTGGACTTCAGCTTCAGCGGACTAAAGACCGCCGTGCTTTACCATTACCAGGGTCTTGTAGGGGCACGGCATGCCGTGCCCCTACCCCGAAAAGAACTGGCTGACCTTGCGGCCAGCTTCCAGGAGGCCGTGGTGGACGTCCTGGTTGAAAAGACCCTCCTGGCCTTGAGAAAATACCCAGTAAAGGGAGTGGCCCTCGGAGGGGGTGTAGCCTCTAACTCCAGACTGAGGAAAAGACTCTCACTGGCCCTGGAAGGACGTCATATCAGACCGCACTTCCCTCCTCCCGCACTCTGTACAGACAATGCCGCCATTGTGGCGGGCCTGGCCTACTATAAATATCTGGAGGGAGAGCTTGCCTCCCTGGAGGTGGAAGCGGCGGCGTAGCAGAAATAAGGTTACAGGAAACAGGGTACAGGATGCAGGAAAGAAAGTTTTTCTGCCTGTTACCTGTTTGCTGTCCCCTGTTACCTATTTACTAAGGCTATGGATATAGACGACCTGAAAGATTTGCTAAGTAAAGTCCAAAAGGGGAAGGTCTCCCTTGAGGAGGCCCTCCGTCATCTCAAGGACCTCCCCTACAAGGACATAGGCTTTGCCAGGGTGGACAGCCACAGGGCCCTACGATGTGGCTTCCCTGAGGTCATCTTCTGCCAGGGGAAGACCCCCCAGCAGGTAGTGGCGATAGCCAGGCAGATTATTAAAGGTAAGGGGGACCTCCTTGCCACCAGGTCCGACAAGAAGATTTATCAGGCCGTGTTAAAGGAGTTCCCAGAGGCAAGATACCACGAGTCGGCCAGGGCCATTACCATTAAGAGGTCTAGCAGACGCCCCCGGAAAGGACTCATCCTCGTAGTTACTGCTGGCACCTCTGACATACCAGTGGCAGAGGAGGCCAGGGTTGCCGCAGAACTGATGGGGAACAGGGTAGAGGCATTATACGACGTGGGAGTGGCAGGGATTCACAGACTGCTTGGCCACCGAGGACTTCTAACCCAGGCCAGGGTCATCGTGGTAGTAGCAGGGATGGAGGGTGCACTGGCCGGGGTGGTAGCAGGACTGGTTGACTGCCCGGTAGTAGCCGTCCCCACCAGTGTGGGTTACGGTGCAAGTTTCTTTGGTATTGCCCCACTACTCACCATGCTCAACACCTGTGCCGCAGGGGTGTCCGTGGTAAACATTGATAATGGCTTCGGTGCCGGCTATGTCGCCTCGCTGATAAACCAAGGAACTTCTAACAAAAAGTGAGAATAAAGAGAAGGCTAGCGAAGACAGATAATACGGGATAAATATAGTGTCCTTTCATCCCAATCGCCGGACTATACGGTTAGCGGGGTATGATTACTCCCAGGCAGGGGCTTATTTTATAACAGTTTGTTCAAAGGGCCGGGAATTTATGTTTGGAGATATTGTTAATGGTGTAATGCGGTTGAATGGATGTGGGCAGGTGGTGGGAGAATGTTGGAAGTGGTTGGCCCAACAATACCCGTATGTAGTCTTGGATGAATTCGCTGTTATGCCAAATCATCTTCACGGGGTCATCATTATTATCAATGATTGTAGGGGCGGTTCGCGAACCGCCCCTACAAATGGGATTAAACATAAACCATTAGGTCGTTTGATAGGAGCATTCAAGACTGTTTCTACCAAACGCTTCAACGAAATTCGGAACGCCAGCAGAATCCCCATCTGGCAGCGAAATTATTACGAACATATTATCCGAAATGAAGATAAGTTGAACCGCATTCGTGAATACATTATAAACAACCCCCTGCAATGGCAATTTGATAGGGAGAATCCCAGGCACATTAAAGACGAGGTTTACGAAAATCAATGGAGTCATTTTGAAGAGGCAATATACGGTAAGTTGTAGGGGCGGTTCGCGAACCGCCCCTACAAATGGTTTAGGTAGCACAGGGTTTATGGCCCTTTCGGGACGAGGTAACCTATGGAAGAAAAAGACGTAGGCGAGTTGGCAATGGAATATTACCTGAAAGGTCTTGGGTGTGCAGAGAGTATCTTGCACGCCTTCAATGACTTAAAGATAATAGAGATACCGGAGGCCCTGATAAAGGCATCTACGGGGTTTGGTACTGGCTTTGGAGGCAAGGGCTCTACCTGTGGGGCCGTAACCGGCCCTATCATGGCCGTAGGTCTAAAGTATGGAAGACTAAGACCCGAAGAAGGTACAGAAGAGGCCTACAAGCGGGCCAAGATGGTTGTTGATGCCTATGAACAGAAGTTTAAGACAACCCAGTGTGCCGAGGTGACAAAGGTCTGGAGGGAGAAGGGACAGTTTGCAACACCCGAGAGGAGGAAGTTCTGCGGGTCTATCGTACGCTACATGGCCAGGGAGACAGAAAAGATACTTATGTAGCGTGCGAGCTTGTCTCGCACGCCTTTGGGAGGCAAACTTTTTATGCGTAAGGTCCTAAAACTGCCTACTCTTCCCATACGCAAGGCCGACGCCCATAAAGGGGATTATGGGCGGGTACTGGTACTGGCAGGTTCTGTGGGGATGACCGGGGCGGCCTGTATGTGCAGTGAGGCCGTCCTCAGGGGTGGGGCAGGATTGGTCACCCTCGGGATTCCAGAGAGCCTCTACCCAATAGTGGCCTCTAGAGTATCCCTTGCAGTGATGACCCGCCCATTACCAGAGACCCGCCAGAAGACCCTCTCATACAAGGCGAGGTGGGCAATAAACGAACTGGCACGGGGGTTTGACGTCCTCGCCCTTGGTCCTGGACTCTCAAGGAACCCGGATACCCAGGAGTTAGTCCTCTGGATACTGGAGAATATCCCATTACCCATGGTAATGGACGCCGATGCCCTTAACGCCGTTTCAACCAGACCATCGGTGTTGAATAAAGTCCAGAGGGACTGTATCGTTACCCCCCACCCTGGAGAGATGGCCAGGCTCCTGGGCGGTAGCACCGCAGGCGTATGGGCCTCTGCCGATGAGGTGCAAAAGGATAGGAGGGGGGCGGTGGAGGAGTTTCTCAAGAGGTATCCTGCTCTGATATTAGTACTTAAAGGACACAAGACCCTTGTAGCTGATAGTCAACGCCTATTTATAAATACTACTGGCAACCCAGGGATGGCCACCGCCGGCACTGGAGACGTCTTAACCGGACTCATAGCCGGACTCCTGGCCCCGTACCTTATTGGTACGAGGCTGGCCCAGGGGATAATAAAAGTTCAAGGGTTTAAGGGTTTAAGGGTTCAAGATTACACATTAGGCGTCAAAGGGCTTACCGCATTTGAGGCTGCCCAGTTAGGGGTTTACCTGCACGGCCTGGCCGGTGACCTCGCCGCCGCCGAAAAGGGGGAAATCTCCCTGATTGCTACGGACGTCCTGGAAAAGCTCCCCGAGGCATTTAAGGTCTATCTTAAAAAGCAGTAGGGCTGCGGAGACCCAACCACTAGCTTTCTCTTTCCTTATGTATTGAGACCTGCGCAAAACTCCCATTTATGGGATTCGTCTCAACGCCCCTCCCCCTTCCCCCTACAATTTCTAACAATTTTACCAAAACCTATTCTCCTTTTGGGACATAAGGGGTAAAATAATAAGTTAGGGGTATGTTGTGTTATGACCCTGCGGAGAGTACATGAAAAAACTGTTTATTATACTAGCCATTGCTATCCCAATAGTAGCCGCGGCCAGTACGGTAGGCGTATTGATGTCAAAGGGGGAGGCTACGAAGTATCATACGGCCAGGGTGGAGAGGGGAGACATTGTCTCAGTGGTTACTGCCAGTGGTACGTTACAACCGCTACTCTCTGTGCAGGTAGGTAGCCAGGTCTCAGGCAAAATAAAAGAGATTTATGTAGATTTTGATTACGTCGTAACAAAGGGCCAACTGCTGGCCCGCATAGACCCCGCCCCTTTTGAGAGCAGGGCAAGGCAGGCCGGGGCCAACCTGGAAATAGCCAGGGCCAAGGTCTCTAGTGCCAGGTCCGATGTTACGGAACTGGAGGTGAAGGTAAAGGATGCACAGAGGATTTACAACCGTTTTGAGACCTTGTTTAAAGATGGGGTGGTTACAGAGCAGGAAAGGGACACTGCCCGTACTAACTACGAGATGGCCACGGCAGAGTTAGAGGCCGCAAGGGCCAGACATGAGCTTGCCCTGGCAGAACTAAAGCAGGCAGAGGCCGCCCTGGAATCAGCAGAGCTTGACCTCAGCTACACCTACATTTACTCTCCTATTGATGGCCTTGTACTGACTCGTAACGTAGACGTAGGACAGACCGTGGCGGCCACTTTCCAGACCCCTACCCTCTTCTTGATAGCCAGAGACCTCAGGGAGATGGAGGCCCACCTGGATGTCAATGAGGCGGATGTTGGCAGGATAAGCCAGGGCCAGTCTGCCACCTTTTACGTGAATGCCTACCCGGATACCACTTTTAAGGCGAAGGTAGTTGAGATAAGAAGTTCTCCAAAGGTCACGCAGAACGTGGTCATCTATAATGTGGTTATTGGGGTGGAAAATAAAGAGCTACAACTGAAACCAGGCATGACCGCCAATGCCACAATCACAGTGGCAGAAAAGCGCGATGTACTGAAGATACCTAACCCTGCACTACGTTTTAAGCCACCCAACACCATAAAGGCCAAAGGTCCAAACGTACAGGTCCCCAAAGAAGGGTACAAAGGCCCCACGCACGTAGTATATGCGATAAAGGGGAAGAAGAGACTTAACCCCGTACCCGTGGTGACAGGCGTCTCAGATGATAAATTTACAGAAATGATACAGGGGGACCTCAGAGAAGGGGACCCACTAGCAATAGGCCTGGAACTTAAAGGGAAAGGGCCTACTATGACAAGGAGGTTATTTTAGTAGATAGGATTGGGGCTCCGTCCCCAATTACAGAAGTTAAGGAAAAGTTCTGCTATGGTAAAAGGGACGCTTATAATTACAGAAAACCTGCACAAGGTATACCGAATGGGCGAGGTGGAGGTCCGTGTCCTGAGGGGGGTATCTTTAAAAATAGAGGAGGGTGAGTTTGTGGCGGTAATGGGCCCTTCAGGGGCCGGGAAGTCTACTTTTATGAATATCCTTGGCTGTCTAGATTATCCCACCAGCGGTAACTACATGTTTGACGGGCAGAAGGTCGCCGCCCTTAACATCAATCAATTAGCAGAGATAAGGAACAGGAAGATAGGCTTTGTCTTCCAGAATTTTAACCTCCTGCCGAGGATGTCTGCCGTGGAAAACGTAGAACTGCCTCTAATCTATGGAGGTGTATCTAGAAGGGAGCGGAAGGAAAGGGCATTGAAGATGCTCTGGGCCATGGGTCTGAAAGGGAGGGAAAATAACACGCCCAGCAAACTCTCCGGCGGTGAACAACAGCGAGTAGCCATTGCCAGGGCCATAGTTAACCAGCCCATCCTCATCCTGGCGGACGAACCCACTGGTAACCTGGATAGCGTGAGTGCGGCGGAGGTCATGGCCATATTCCAGAGACTAAACAGTCAGGGCATAACTATCATACTGGTTACCCATGAGGCGGATATTGCCCAGTACGCCAGAAGAAGGCTACTCTTCAGGGATGGGAAGGTGGTAGAGGATACTGCCGAGATAACCGTAGGGACATCCGCCTTAGGCGGACACGTGCCCCTACCCGAGGAGGGATAGTATGAAGGTCTCTCTGGAAGTCTTTCGTATTGCATTAAGGACGCTGAGACAGCACAAGCTCCGCTCGGCCCTGACCATGTTGGGGGTTACTATAGGCGTAGGCTCAGTGATAGCCATGGTCGGCATAGGACAGGGGGCAGGGGCGATGGTCAAGGCCCAGATAGAGGGCCTGGGGAGTAATATGCTCCTCGTCTTTTCTGGCAGCGTCACGACCGGAGGGGCAAGAGCTGGCACGGGTACCGCCTATGCCCTCACCGTAGAAGATGCAAAGGCCATTACCAGGGAATGCCCAGCCGTGGCCATTACCTCCTATAGTAAGCGGGAGATGAACCAGGTCGTATACGGTAACCAAAACTGGAATACCTTCATTGCAGGGGTTACACCCGAATACCAGATTATCAGGAACTGGTCCGTACTCAATGGCACCTTCTTTACCCCCAGGGACATGGAGAGGGCAGACACGGTATGCGTCCTCGGGTACAAGGTGGCCGAGAACTTGTTCGGAGTGGGGGAAGACCCCGTGGGGAAGACAGTTATCATCAAGAAGGTGCCCTTCAGGGTAATCGGGGTAATGTCCCCAAGGGGGGCCATTGCGGGTAGCGGACAGGACCAGGACGACCAGGTATTCATACCCTTTACCGCTGCGGAGTGGAAGATTATCGGGTCCATACTACCGGGCTACATCAACGTAATCTTCGCCTCTGCCGTCTCACAAGAGGCCATACCAGAGGCAGAACAACAGATAAAAGACCTCCTCCGCCAGAGACATCATCTGCCCAAAGAGGCGCCGGACGATTTTACTCTAATGAACCTAAAAGAAGTCTCAGAGATGCAACAGGCCACAAGTAAGGTACTTACCTACCTCCTCGGCAGTATTGCCTCAGTTTCTCTCATTGTGGGAGGCATAGGGATAATGAACATCATGCTGGTCTCTGTAAGCGAGAGGACGAGGGAGGTAGGGATAAGGATGGCAATAGGGGCAAAGAGGAATGACATCCTTGTACAGTTCTTGATAGAGTCCGTAGTCTTGAGCTGCATAGGGGGGCTGATAGGCCTTGCCCTGGGTATAGGTGGTTCTCAGCTCCTGTCCCTCCTGGGCCACTGGCCAGTGTTTATATCCCCCCTGATGGTACTCGTCGCCTTCTGTTTCGCAGTCCTGGTAGGGGTTATCTTTGGGATCTACCCTGCCAACAAGGCCTCCAAGCTGAACCCCATTGAGGCCCTGCGTTACGAATAAAATTATGGGGAGGAAGATATGCCAATAAAAGTAGCGGATGGAGTCTACTGGGTAGGGGCCATTGATTGGAACCTTAGACTCTATCACAACACCTATTCCACCCATCACGGCACCACCTATAACTCATACCTACTGCTGGACGAACAGATAGCACTGGTGGACACCGTCTACGGCCCGTTCTACGAAGAACTCCTTAAAAACATAAAGGAGTTGGTACCCGTTGAGAAGATTACTTACGTGATAGTCAACCACGCCGAGTCTGACCACTCAGGCGCCCTCCCCAGGGTGATGGAAATCATCCCCAGGGCCAGGGTGGTTTGTACGAGTAAATGTAAGGATATACTCTCTAGGCTCTATCATACCCCTGCCGGAATCGGCCCTGCCACCTGGGATTTCCTTGTAGTGGGGTCCGGAGACGAGCTAAAGATTGGCAAGAAGACCCTGAGGTTTATAGAGGCCCCAATGATGCACTGGCCTGACAACATGTTTACCTATGTAGAGGAGGATAAGCTCCTCCTCTCAAATGACCCATTCGGACAGCATGTTGCCTCCTACGAGAGGTTTGAGGACGAGGCGGAGCAGGCAGTGGTCTGGGAGGAGGCGGCCAAATACTTCGCCAACACGCTCTCTCCCTTTACGGCCCTGATAAAAAGGAAGGTGGAGGAGATACAGTCCCTCCCCATAGAGATTATTGCACCTAGCCACGGAGTTATCTGGCGTAAAGAACCCCAACGAATCCTGGAGAAATACCATCGTTGGGCTAGTGGGGAGGCGGAGGAGAGGGTACTGATAGCCTACGAGACCATGTGGGAGAGCACGGAGATAATGGCCGGGGCCATAGCCGAGGGGGTCCAGAGAGAGGGCGTACCAGTCAGGCTCTTCAAGCTCTCAACAGTAGACCATGCAGACGTCTTCAGGGAGTTACTGGAGGCCAGGGGGTTGATGATTGGTTCTTCCACCATCAATAACACGGTGCTTCCCGCCGCGGCTTCCTTTATAGAGGGTCTCAAGGGGTTGCGTCCAAAGGGGAAGGTGGCCTGTGCCTTCGGCTCCCACGGGTGGGGCGGTGGGGCTGTAAAGGTGATAGAGCAGGCCGTGAGGCAGGCCGGCATAGAGCACGTCGTCCCCGGACTTGCCGTAAAGTATAGACCCGATGCAGGAGAACTGGAGGCATGTCAACGACTGGGGATCCAGTTTGCCCGAGAGGTGAAGAAATTCTCCCCTGGTGGGTGAGGTCTCATGAAAGAGGCACTCTTGTATCACAGGTTAAACGGGCAGGTACAGTGCGACGTCTGCCAGAGGAGGTGCGTAGTCAACGAGGGCCGGAGGGGCTTCTGCCGTACCCGCCTTAACAGAGGTGGTAAATTCTATAGCCTGACGTATGGCAGGGTGGCCTCTATCTCCACAAACCCTATAGAGAAGAAGCCTGTGTTCCATTTCTACCCAGGTAGCAGGTGGCTATCCCTGGGGAGTCTTGGATGCAATTTCCTTTGTCCTGGATGTCAGAACTGGGAGATAGCCCACGACAGGGTGGAACTCCCGGAGGAGACCTATGAATTCCTCTCCCCGGAAGAATCAGTACAATTGGCCAGAGAAAGGGGGTGTCTGGGAATCTCCTGGACCTTTAACGAGCCTACCCTCTGGTTTGAATACACCCTGGAGGGGGCAAGACTGGCCAGGGAACAGGGACTCTTTACCAATTACGTCACTAACGGCTTCATGACAGAAGAGGCTTTGGATACTATTGGGCCTTATCTTGACATTTTTCGTGTGGATATAAAGGGCTTCTCAAAGGAGACCTATCACAGGGTAGCTCATATCAAGGATTTCATGGGAATCCTAAAGGTTACAGAACGAGCGAAGCATAAATGGGGTATGCACGTGGAGGTGGTGACCAACGTAACCCCAGGGTTTAACGATAGTGAAGAGGAGCTAAAGGGTATTGCCAGCTGGATAAAGGATTCCCTGGGCATGGATACCCCCTGGCACGTCACCAGGTTTTATCCGTACCTACACCTCTCTCACCTTCCTCCTACACCGATACAAAAATTAGAGAGGGCCAGGGAGATTGGCCTTGAGATAGGGTTGGATTATGTCTATATTGGGAACGTCCCTGGCCACCCTGGGGAGAATACCTACTGTCCGGGCTGTGGGAGACTCCTTATAGAGCGGTTTGTTTATGAGATTACCCTCCATGAGATGGAAGGGGGAAAGTGCCTGGGATGCGGCTACCAGTTGGCAGGCAGGTTTGGGGCAGTGTGCAAGGCAAGCACTTAAGTATTTTTACCGTTGTCAAAAAAAGAAAACGGTTGTATAAAGGAGTTCAATTATGGCTATAAAGAAAATCAGAATATCAAACTTTAAGAGTTTTAAGGACTTAGAGGTAGAACTTGGTGCCTTTAATGTATTGATTGGTGCCAATGCCTCAGGGAAATCTAATTTCATACAGGTCTTTAAATTTCTTAGAGACATAGCAACCGATGGTCTAGATAATGCATTATCTATGCAAGGGGGGGTAAAATATCTTAGGAATATAAGTGTTGGTTCATTGCAGAACTTTTCATTAGAAGTTGTTTCTGTTCTAGAACCTTCAGCTAAGTTTGGACGGGAAAAAATGATAGGAGGAAAGATATATGAGACAATTTATAAATTTGATATGAAGTTTAGGAGAAAAGGACTAGGTTTTGAGATCTCAGAGGACAAGTTTACACTTAAATATAAGTACGTTCGATTAGGAAAACAAAAGTTAGATGAAAAAAAGTTAGAAGAGAAAGAAGAACTCGGGCAAGGAGAAGTTATCTTTTCCAATGTTAATGGAAAAGTTGATTACGATGTAAATCTAGTTAGCAAAACATTAGGTAAGCAAGATATACCTTTGCCCCGATTTTTACTTGAGGAAAAACTGCCACCTAAAACTCTTCTCCTCCAAACCCCATTATTATTTATACCTACGTTAGCGGTGGGAAAAGGGTTCGGTGAAATTTCAGTATATGATTTTGACCCCAAGCTACCTAAAAGGGCAGTACCAATTACTGGAAAGGCTGAACTGGAAGAGGATGGTAGCAATTTAGCCCTTATTCTTGAAAATATCCTAGAGAATAAGGAAAGAAAAAGAAAATTTTCTAATCTGATAAGAGACCTCTTGCCATTTGTGGAGAAGGTAGATACAGAAAAATTTGCAGATAAGTCTTTACTCTTTAAATTACGAGAGAGTTATTTTAAAGACGAGTACCTTCCTGCTTCTTTGATCTCTGATGGGACTATAAATATAACAGCCTTAATCATTGCCTTATATTTTGATAAAAAGCCACTCAGCATTATTGAGGAACCGGAGAGGAATATACACCCACATCTTATCTCAAAAATAATAAGCATGATGAAAGAGGCTTCAAAGGATAAGCAAATCATTGTTACTACTCATAATCCTGAGGTGATAAGACATGCGGGAGTTGAAAACATTTTCCTTGTCTCAAGGGATAAAGAAGGTTTCTCTATAATCTCCAGACCGGCTGATAAAGATGAAGTAAAGACATTTCTTAAGAACGAGATAGGAATTGAAGAACTCTTCATACAAGATTTACTAGGAGTATGAGCACGGCGTATAAGAGATTATTCATTTGGGTTGAGGGTCCAGATGATGTAAGGTTCTTTGATGGGATAGTAAAGCCAGTATTTGAGAGAAAATATGGCCTGGTAAAAGTAATAGAATATTCAAAACTTAAGAGAGAAAGAATTGATAACTTCCTTAAGAGTATTAAAGCAATGGACGCTGATTATATTTATGTAAAAGATATTAATGATGCACCGTGTGTAACAGCGAAAAAAGAAGGAATACAAAAGAAATTAAATAACATTAACAATGATAGAATTATGGTTGTTATAAAGGAGATAGAAGGCTGGTATCTTGCTGGATTAGATAAAGCAAACTCAAAAAAACTTAGACTTACTCCACCCTCTACTACAGACAACCTTACAAAAGAAGCATTTAATGGTCTAATCCCTAAGAAGTTTTATTCTAGGATAGATTTTATGTTAGAAGTTCTGAAATGTTTCTCTACGGAAATGGCGAAGCAGAAAAATAGGTCGTTTAGGTATTTTCTTGAGAAACACGATTGCTAAGTTTAAAAATGCTGCCCTAAGATTCCGTCCCAATAATGTTCACCCCAAGTTCCTGCTGAGTAAGAAATTCTTCTACGTGAAAAGCTTTGCCCCTATTAAACAATGAATAATGAATAATGATATACCCATAAAAGTAAGGGCCTATTCAGGCTACAGGGCCGAAGAGAGGCCGATGAGTTTTTGCCTGGGGGATCGGGAACTCAAGGTAAAAGAGGTAATATACACCACCCATGAGGAGAGGGGCGGTAAGAGTATCCGTAGTTTTAGGGTGCTTACAGAGGAAAAGGAGGTATATAACCTCTATTATGCCGACGAGGAAGACCAGTGGTATCTGGAGCCTGCCAGAAGGCATGAGTAAGTGTCATGCTGAGCGAAGCGAAGCATCTCTTTTTTGCACGTTAAGTCGCTGTGAGTTTGTTATACACCCATGCCACCACGGCCCCGCAGATAAAGCCATCTATTAGTCCCCAGACACCGCCCACCAGGGAGCCTAAGAGGGTGGGTTTGTAGCCGATGTAATAAGAGCCTATTATCTCCAGCAAGGCCGTGCCACAGCCAAAGGACATGGAGATGAGGCCGAGGATGACGCAGTACAGTGACCAAAAAATCCCCACTGCCAGACCCAGGGCCTTTATGTCCAATCTGTTCATAATACCCTCCATTTGGTTTAAGCGAATAAATAGTCCATGCACAACTGTAATCCGTGTCCATATATTTTACAATATGGTACTGTTTTTTCTTGACAAAGCATTACAATTGTAATAATACTGTGGCCTAGTTCTTTTCAAATTTGGAGAGTTGTAGTAGGTAGTACCACGCAACCTGCCTCTAACGAGGGAGAGGAGTCTGATGGCAGATTTCTCTCGTTCTTGTACGTTTTAATAATCTCCCTAACCTTTTTCTCCGAAAGGAGGAGAGAAATGACAGTATCCGTGGTACAAATCTTGGGTCTCATAGGCGGTCTCTTGGTCATGATAGCCGGTTTTGTGGGCGCCTATCCTGTCTTAAAGATTAAGATACCACCTGGTGCAGTACTTGATAATGGCCAGATAACCGGCGCCCTTAGATTTATGATACCTTACCTCCGCTGGTCGCTGATACTCTTTGCAGTCGGTGGGATAATGGTTCTCAGTGCCTTTGCCCATTACATTAGTCTGACTGGTATTGTTTAATCCCCCCTCTCTCTGGGAAAACTGCCTGTTTTTGTTTTTATTGCCTATTGCCTGTCATTGCCTACAACACTCCCCCCTCGTCAAATTTCCTCTGGAAAAATCTCAACGAATTTATTAACATTTATATGAGACCTCTGCAAAAGTCACCGCAACACTTCGTGTCATTCTGAGCGAAGCGAAGAATCTGGTCTTTTAAGAGATTCTTCGGTCGCTTCGCTCCCTCAGAATGACATGTGAGCGGAGTTTTTCAGAAGTCTTATAAGTCTTTCCCACCGCCAGAAGGAGTGAGATTGAAAGCAGAAATAAGAGGGGAGGCCCCCTGTATCACAGCCTGCCCTATAAATCAAGACGCCAGGGATTATGTGCAACTAATCGCCCGTGGGCACTTTGAGGAGGCCTTCCAACTGGTAAGGTCCAAGAACCCCTTCCCCGCCTCCTGTGGACGCATCTGTACGAGGCGCTGTGAGGAGGCCTGCAGGAGGACGGCGGTGGACGAACCCATCGCCATCTGCTGGCTGAAGCGGTTCCTCTCAGATAAAGATTTTACATCCAGCTTTACTAACCCCCAGAAAGAGTACGCCGAGAAGGTGGCCATCGTGGGGGCAGGACCGGCAGGACTATCGGCGGCCAACGACCTCTGTCTCCTGGGATACAAGTGCGTAATCTTTGAAGAACTCCAGGAACCAGGGGGCATGTTACGGGTGGGTGTCCCGCGTTACCGTCTGCCCAGGGAATCCCTGGATAAAGACATCGCCAATATCCTCTCCCTGGGGGCAGAACTCAGGACCGGGATAAAAGTAGGAGTGGACATCACCCTTGCGGACTTGCAGAAAGAGGACTTCAAGGCGCTCTTCCTCGCCATAGGTTCCCATAAACCTCTAAGGCTGGGTATCCCGGGGGAAGACCTCCCTGGGGTAATCCCGGCCCTGGAGTTCTTCCGTAAGGTCTCACTGGGCGGAGGCCCAAGGGTAGGCCGTCGGGTGGCCGTTATTGGCGGAGGGGATACCGCCCTGGATGCCGCCAGGACGGCGCTACGTACGGGTGCAGGAGAGGTCAGCCTCATATACCGCAGGGGCCTGGAAGAGATGCCTTGCGAGACGGAGGGCAGAAAAGAGGCAGAAGAGGAGGGTATAAATTTCATCCTCCTTGCCGCCCCGGTAGAGGTCCTCGGCAAAAATAGGGTAATGGGGCTGAGGTGCATCAAAATGACGCTTGGAGAGCCTGATACTGGTGGCAGGAAAAGGCCCATACCCCTCCCAGGCTCTGAATTTACCCTGGCGGTGGATAACGTCCTTGTCGCCGTAGGCCAATCCCCCGAACTGGGACTCCTTGCCAGGAATGGTATAGAAGTAAGCCCAAAAGGGGCCATAAAGGTGGACGAGGGTACCATGCTAACCAACGTGCCCTGGGTCTTTGCCGGTGGAGATGCCATCACGTTAGGCGGTACACTGGTACAGGCCATCGCCCACGGTAGGCAGGCCGCCCTTTCCATCCATAGCTACCTCAGGGGAGAGAGATTTCAGAGTCCTGTCACCCTGGAGCCAATAGAGGAATTATCTCCTGCCAGGACTTCACTTATTAAAAGAGAGGTAAGACAGAGGATGCCCATGTTGCCCGTAGCACCCAGGATAACGAACTTCAACGAGGTGGAACTGGGCTTTCCTGAAGAACAGGCGGTTAGAGAGGCAAAACGATGCCTGAACTGTGGTGCAGGGGCGGTGGTTGACCCGGAGCTCTGCGCCGCCTGTCTTACCTGTGTAAGGGTCTGCCCTTACGATGTCCCTCAAATACCCTTAGGGGGGAAGAGGGCGGAGATAGGGCCAGACTGCCAGTCCTGCGGTGTCTGTGCGGTGGAATGCCCTGCAAACGCCATCTCCCTCAGGGATAGATACGAGGATATGGGGGAAAAGACGTTAGAATCAGTCATGGGTCAGCTTCCCAGCAGGGGCGCATTACAATATGCCCCTACGATTGTAGCCTTCGTATGTCAGTACGATTCTAACCCCCCAGCCGTAGCCCAGGAACTCAGAAGAAATGGTGTAAAAGCAGTGGAGGTTTCCTGCATAAGCAAACTTGAACCCAGCACCTTTATTAGGGCCTTTGAGATGGGGGCCGATGCAGTCTTGATTGTAGGATGCCAGCCAGGGGGTTGTCACTTTGACGCAGGCCACGCCTGGGCCAAGAGGAGATTAGACCACACCGCAAGACTACTGGAGACGATGGGGGTGGAGAGACAGAGGCTCCAATGGATTTCTCCTATCCCGGAGGAAGGATTTTTCAAAATTCTCAGGGACTCCGTGGAAGAGATTAAGAAACTGGGGCCGGTCTTTCAAACCAATGAATAAAGGTATAAAGAGATGATTGTCGCCAGACCTAAATCCTTTGAAGACATAAAGAAGCTCATCCAGAACTATAAGAAGGTGGCCGTCATGGGCTGTGGTGGGTGTGTAACGGTGCGCTCCATAGGTGGACAGAAGCAGGCTGAAGAGCTGGCCTCCTTAATCAGACTCTGGGCCAAGAGGGAGGGCAAGGAGATGGTGGTGACGGAGGTTACCCTCACCCGTCAATGCGAGCCAGAGTTCATAGACTCTATAAAAGAAAGGGTTGGCGATTGGGAGGTGGTAGTGTCCCTGGCCTGTGGGGTTGGGGTGCAGTGTCTTGCAGAGAGGTATCCCAGGGTAAAGGTCTTCCCGGGGGTGGACACCACGTTCATGGGGGCGACCATAGAGGCAGGACTCTACTGGGAGAGGTGTGTAGGGTGCGGCGACTGTACTGTGGCAGAGACCGGCGGTTTCTGCCCCGTGGCAAGATGTGCCAAGAACATGATGAACGGCCCGTGCGGCGGCTCCCAAGGGGGCCGCTGTGAGGTCTCCCCTGAGACCCCCTGTGTATGGCAGCTTATTTATGAGCGTATGGAGGAATTAGGCATCGGGGAGGAGCTTGACGATATCAGGCCGCCCAAGGACTGGTCAGTCAGGCCCCAGAGTATGGTGATGGAGCACCTTCGGGTGGAGAAAAAGACGCCATGACCGGGAAGAATCCACAAGCTGTAGGGGCAGGTTTTAAACCTGCCCCTGCAATTCCGGTCCTCACCTCAGGCAGTCACTTGGAAAAATTGCTCAGGGAGGGGAGATTTGTGGTTACGGCCGAGCTTGGTCCTCCCAGGGGGGCAGAGAGGGCAGTGGTGGAAAAGAAGGCCAACCTCCTTAATGGTTACGTGGATGCCGTCAACATCACCGACTGTCAGACCTCCGTGGTGAGGATGTCCAGTATTGCCTCCGCCCAGATACTCCTGGAGATGGGCCTGGAGCCAGTGGTGCAGATGACCTGTAGAGACCGTAACCGGATTGCCCTCCAATCCGACCTCCTTGGGGCATGGGCGTTGGGGATGAAGAACCTCCTCTGTCTTACGGGGGACCATCCCAAATTCGGAGACCACCCCGGGGCCAAACCTGTCTTTGACCTGGATTCAATACACCTCCTCCACATGCTCAAGACCATGCGGGAAGAAAAGAAGATGCTCTCAGGGACACCCCTGGAGGGAGAGCCGAGGTTCTTCCTGGGTGCGGCGGAGAACCCCTTTGCAGACCCCTTTGCCTTCCGTTCCAGGCGGCTGGCCAAGAAGATAACGGCCGGGGCAGAGTTCATCCAGACCCAGATTGTCTATAACGTGGACAAATTTGCCCGATGGATGGAAGAGGTTAGAGAGAAAGGTCTCCACAAGAGGGCCTTCATCCTGGCAGGGGTGACGCCCTTGAAGTCTGCCGGCATGGCCAAGTATATGAAGAAGCACGTCCCGGGCATGGACGTCCCAGACACTATCATCTCGCGCCTTGAGCAGAAAAAATCCAAGGCCGAAGGCATGGATATTTGTGTAGAGATAATCGGAAAACTGAGGCAGATAGAGGGGCTCTCCGGTATACACATCATGGCGATTGAATGGGAGGAGGTGGTAGCCCAGCTAGTAGAGAGGGTAGGCCTGCTCCCACGCCCTGTGGCAAGTAGTAGGCAGTAAGCAGTATGCAGTAAGGGTAGCCGCAGGCTTTAGCTTGCGCCTCAAATCTTGGTGTCTATCCAAGGTCCAGGGCATATTCAATCACCTTCTTTTCTGGCTTAAAGTCCCTGAGGGCCAGGCCCTTTATTGCTGTCCTTATCAATTCCTCTGTAGGGGCGACCGGCCGGTCGCCCCTACTACCTATATAAAACCTCCCGGCCATAAGGAGAGGCTCCAGGCTAATAAGCCCCACTATTTCGCTGGCCGTAACCTCTACCCCGATGGCCTCGGCCTCCCTACGGACCGCCTCCAGGGCCACATGTGGAGGGGTAACCTCGTAATCCAGGAGGTTCATGGAGACCTGCGTAATACCTGTATTGAGTCTCACTCCCATGGCCTGCACCTGTTTCAATAGTCCTGGTATCCTTTCTGTCCCGTTAATCTTTCTAATTACGCCTGTCTCCCTCACCCTGCCTGATATCTTATTGGCAATCGCCAGTTCAGGGGTAGAGAGGTCTACGTTGTAGGCAATGAGGAGCTTCCTGGCCCCGATGACCGTTGCCCCGTTACGTCTCACCCTCTCATTAAATTCGCATGGGCCAAAGTCGGGTCTCTCCCTGGACAACTTTTCTGCCAGCCCCTCGTATTCCCCCTTTCTAATGTTGGCAAGCTCCCTACGCTCTGGCCTCCTTGCCGCCTCACGGTATAGATAGACCGGTATGCCCAACCCCTCCCCCACCTCCCTGGCCAGTTCCACCGCCAGCCTGACGCACTCTTCCATAGTAACCCTACGGATAGGCACAAAGGGCACTACGTCCGCCGCCCCTAGCCTGGGATGACTACCCCTGTGCCGGGACATGTCTATGAGTTCACCTGCCCTGGCGATTGCCTTCCTGGCGGCCTCCTTCACCCCCTCAGGGGTACCGGCGAACGTCACTACGGTGCGGTTGTAGTCAGGGTCAGGCTCCACCCCCAGGAGCTTCACCTCCGGGGTAGATTCTATCTCCCTGACGATGGCCCTGATTTTGTCCAGGTCTTTTCCTTCGCTGAAATTAGGCACGCATTCTACTATTTTCATGATACTGGTTTAGGTATCCTCACCTTGACTGGACTCCTGGGATATTGTATCGTGTGGATGCATTTCTCTGTAGGGGTTTTTTTGATTAATCAAACCCCTACTCCTGCGGAAAGGAGCAATCCATGCCCAGGCCCATGTACTACGAGGAAAGACCCTCCCTTCCCATCAAGGCCCACACCGGTACAGGACTCCACTGCAAGACCTGGGACACAGAGGCCGTCATGAGGATGCTCATGAATTGCCTGGACCCTGCGGTGGCTACATGCCCCGAGGAGCTAATCGTGTATGGCGGGGCAGGCAGGGTGGCCAGGAATTGGAGGGAGTATAACCGCCTGTTGAAGGCCCTGCAAGGACTGGAAAAGGACGAGACCCTCTGCGTCCAATCTGGGCGCCCTGTCTACGTTGCAAAGACCTTTACTCATTCTCCGCGGGTGATTATTGCTACGGCCAATCTGGTCCCCGCCTGGGCCACCCAGGCGAATTTTGACAGATACGACGAGATGGGCCTTACCATGTTTGGTCAGATGACTGCCGGTAGCTGGATATACATAGGGTCGCAGGGGATACTCCAGGGTACCTATAACACCTTTGCCGCCCTGGCACTGAAGGAGTACGGCCTTTCCAGTCTGAAGGGTAAATTCATCCTTACTGCCGGGATGGGAGGGATGAGCGGGGCACAGCCCCTGGCCGTGACCATGAATGAGGGGGTGATACTGGACGTAGAGGTGCGGGAGGAGCGGATTCTTAAGAGGGTACACCAGGGCTACTGTGATAGGGTTACCCACAGCCTGGACGAGGCCCTGGGGTGGGTCACGGAGGCCAGGGACAGTGGTAAGCCGCTATCGGTAGGGTTGGTAGGCAATGCCGCAGAGGTACACCCTGAACTGGTTAGGAGGGGAATCGTCCCGGACGTAGTTACAGACCAGACCCCGGCACACGACATCTATAGCTACGTACCTATTGGTAAGGTCTCAGATATGGACAGGCTGAGGGAGGAAGACAGGGACGGCTACAGGAATAGGGCCTTAGAGGCCATAGCCCTCCATACGGAGGCCATCCTGGAGTTCCAGCGGCGTGGCGCCATCTGCTTTGACTACGGCAACAACCTCAGGGGCCAGGCGGAGTCAGCAGGGGTAGAGGTAAGGGGACGAGACGGAAATTTTAAATATCCTGGTTTTGTCCCTGCCTACATACGCCCCCTCTTCTGCCAGGGTAAGGGTCCGTTCCGTTGGGTGGCCCTCTCTGGAGACCCAGGAGACATAGCCCGTCTGGACCGGGCACTCCTTGAGACCTTTCCGGAGGACCGCCCCCTCAGACGCTGGATAACCCTGGCGGGCCAAAGAGTCTCCCATGAAGGACTCCCTGCCAGGATATGCTGGCTGGGCTACGGAGACCGTGCAAGGTTTGGCAATGTGATAAATGAATTGGTGGGAAAGGGAGAGGTTAAGGCCCCCATCGTCATTGGCAGGGACCATCTGGACTGTGGCTCAGTGGCCTCTCCTTACAGGGAGACGGAGGGGATGAGGGACGGAAGCGACGCCATCGCAGACTGGCCCTTACTCAATTTTGCCCTTAACACGGCCTGCGGGGCCAGCTGGGTCAGCTTCCATCACGGGGGTGGGGTGGGTATCGGTAACTCCCTCCACGCAGGGATGGTAGTCGTGGCCGATGGTACCAGCGAGAGGGCGGAGAGGTTGGAGAGGGTCCTCACCGCAGACCCCGGGATTGGGATAGCCAGACATGTGGATGCAGGATATGAGGAGGCTATTGAGGTTGCCAGGAGAAAGGGCGTAAAACTGCCCGAATAGAGTTATGAAAAAGAAAACCGGCAAACAATGCGACCTTGTAGTAGTAAATGCCTCTGAACTCCTCACACTAGCCGATGCCCCGCACATGCCCAGGACGGGTGGGGAGATGCGAGATCTGGGTCTCATACGAAACGGTGGACTGGCCATAGAGGGGTGTGAATTTGTTGCAGTGGGCCCGTCCAGGGAGATAGAGTCTAAATATGCCGGTAAGGCAAAGAGGGTAATAGACGCCTCAGGGAAGGTGGTGATGCCAGGATTTGTAGACCCGCATACCCACGCCGTCTTTGCAGGCTGGAGGGACAGGGAATGGGTAATGAGGCTAGGGGGCATTTGTAATGCGGAATTAGGAATTCGGAATGCGGAACACCGCACTCCGCAATCCAGAGGCATGGACTACCTTGACGTCCTCAAGGCAGGGGGAGGCATCCTGGAGACGGTCAGTGCCAC
This sequence comes from Planctomycetota bacterium, assembly GCA_016209685.1. Taxonomy (GTDB): domain Bacteria; phylum Planctomycetota; class Brocadiia; order Brocadiales; family Bathyanammoxibiaceae; genus 2-12-FULL-52-36. The sequence continues at coordinate 103,704 of JACQVQ010000008.1, forward strand.
CAGGGCGGCCTCCCAGGAGGAGCTTATGACGATAACAAAGAAGCACCTTGATACCATGCTCCTCCACGGCACTACCACGGCAGAGGTGAAGAGTGGTTACGGGCTGGATTTAGAAAATGAGATTAAGATACTGAAGGTCATTGAGGCACTTGGGGAGGGACACCCTATACGCCTGATACCCACCTTCCTGGGCGCCCATGCCGTGCCTGCAGAGTATAAGGACGACCCGGAGGGCTATGTGGAGGCAGTGATGGGGTGGTTGCCGGAAGTTAAGACCCTGGCCAGGTTTTGTGACGTGTTTCTGGAAGAGGGGGCCTTTAACCTGGCCCAGGCGGAGAGGATACTCGTCAGGGCCAAGGGACTGGGTCTTGCCCTGAAGCTCCATGCAGGGGAGTTCAAAGACCTGGGAGGGGCGGGACTGGCCCTTCGGTTAGGGGCGACCTCCGTTGACCACCTGGATTATGTCTCGGAGGAGGACATGGTGAAAATGGCCCGAAGGGCAAAAAGGGTTCAAAGGCTTAAAGGTTCAAAGGTTCAAGGTGTAACGGTGGCAGTCCTTCTACCTGGCGTACCCTTCTTCCTCAGGAGGGGGTCCGCCTCAGGCGGAGCCAGTGCAAGGGTGATGATAGACCTTGGGGTGCCAGTGGCCATTGGTACTGACTTTAATCCTGGGACGTGTCCCACCCCGAACATGCAACTAATCATGACCCTGGCCTGTCTGGAGTTGGGTATGACCCCTGAAGAGGTCATAAGTGCCGCCACTATCAATGCGGCCCACGCCCTGGGCTATGCCCACAGGGTAGGCAGTCTGGAGGTGGGCAAGAGGGCCGATGTCCTGATTTTAGATGTGCCTACCTATACCCGCCTGACTTACCAATTTGGTGTAAGTCATGTGGAGACCGTGATAAAGACCGGAAAGGTGGTAGTGGGAGACCTGTAGGGGCGACCTGCCTGAGGTGGACGGGGCGTCCCCCCCTATCACCGGCCCTCCCCCAGGTCACATCCATATTGTACGGTTGCTCGTATCTCTATTCCCCACAACCTGTTGAATTTAACTCTTGACTTGCCACCAGGGCCATGATAACATCCTCAGTTCGGAGGTTTTATAAACTAGGGGTTAGGGGCTAGGGATTAGGGGTTAGAGAAAGAAGATTGCTAGTCCCTATCCCCTAGTCTCTGGCCCCTGGGGTCTAAATGCGTAGCGACACGGTAAAGAAAGGGTTGGAGAGGGCTGCCGCCAGGTCCCTCCTTTATGCCACTGGTCTGGGCAAGGAGGATATGGCAAAGCCCTTCATAGGGGTAGCTACCAGCTTCACGGAGCTTATCCCCGGCCATGTCCACATGCGGCGGCTGGAGTCAGCCATAGAGAAGGGTATATATGCGGCTGGCGGGGTGAGTTTCCTCTTTGGTGTACCAGGGATTTGCGATGGTATAGCAATGGGGCACCCTGGGATGCGTTATTCCCTGGCCTCCAGGGAGATAATTGCTGACGCCATTGAGTGCGTGGCTAATGCACACTGCCTGGACGGGCTGGTGCTCCTGACCAATTGCGACAAGATTACCCCCGGGATGCTCATGGCCCTTGCCAGGTTGAATATCCCTGGTGTGGTGGTGACGGCAGGTCCCATGCTGTGCGGCCATTACAGGGGCCGCAGGCTGTCCATGGTTGCGGATACCTTTGAGGCAGTGGGCAGGAGGCGTAAGGGAGAGATTACCCAGGAGGAGATGGATAGGCTGGAGATGGAGGCATGTCCTGGGGCGGGTTCCTGTCAGGGGCTTTATACGGCCAATACAATGGCCTGCCTGACGGAGGCCATGGGGATGTCCCTGCCCGGGTGTGCGGCGAGTCTGGCCGTCTCCGCAGAGAAGGACAGGATAGCCTTCAGGAGCGGACAGGCGTCAGTCAGGTTGGTGAAAGAAGGTATTAATTCCAGAAAGATAATGACCAGGGAGGCCTTTGAGAATGCCATTATAATGGACATGGCCCTGGGGGGTTCTACAAATACGTGCCTCCACATACCAGCCATAGCAAGGGAGGCAGGGATAGAGTTGGGGTTAGAGGTATTTGACCGTATTAGTCGGAAGATACCCCACCTGGTAAGCCTCGTGCCGGGGGGGGAGTACTATCTGGAAGATTTCTATTATGCCGGAGGCGTCCCTGCGGCCATGAAGAGGCTTGAAGATGACCTCTTCAACTGCCTGACAATAAGTGGGAAAATGATTAAGGACATAACAAAGGACGCAGAAGTAGCAGACCCGGCGGTGATAAAGAGTAAGGAGGAGGTCAAGGGGGAGGAAGGCGGGATAGCCGTACTCTATGGCAACCTTGCCCCTCAAGGGGCGGTGGTAAAGCAGAGTGCAGTGGCTAAAGAGGCCTTAAGGTTCAAAGGCACCGCCAGGGTATTTGACCATGAAGAAGGGGCTATGAAGGCCATAATGGATAAAGACATAAGGCCAGGCAGTGTGGTGGTAATACGATATGAAGGGCCCCAGGGAGGGCCGGGGATGAGGGAGATGCTCTCTCCCACGGCGGCCCTGGCAGGTATGGGTATGGATACCTCTGTGGCCTTGATTACCGACGGTCGCTTTTCGGGGGGTACGCGCGGCCCATGTATAGGGCACGTCAGCCCCGAGGCCGTAGTGGGCGGACCTATATCCCTGGTGGAGGAAGGGGATGAGATAGTAATAGACATCCCCGCTCGCCGGCTGGAACTGAACGTCCCTGAAAATATCCTGAAGAAACGCCGGGAGGGGTGGAAGCCCATCAGGCCCGAGGTAAACGGGTATCTGGCCAGGTATGCAAGATTGGTAGGCTCTGCCCATAGGGGAGCGGTGCTGGAGGCCAACCATTACCCGGTGGTGTAATTGGTAACACTAGAGATTTTGGTTCTCTCATTGGAGGTTCGAGTCCTCCCCGGGTAGCCACCTAATCCACCGAACGTAGGGGCGGGGGTTACCCCTGCCCAAAGGGAGAAGCAAAAAAGGTAATCAGGTAAAAATGGAAATAACAAGAAAGCGTGCAGAAACCAGGTTATGAACGGACGGCGGTGATACTAGCCGCTGGGAAGGGCACCCGCATGAATTCTCCCTATCCCAAGGTGCTTTTCAAACTCTGCGGTAGGCCCCTATTGGAATGGGTGGTAGAGGCGGTCAGGGGGGCAGGGATAGGAAGGATGGTAGTAGTGGTGGGGAGTTATAAGGAGGAGGTGGTAAAGGTAGTGGAGGGGTTAGGCGTTGAGTGGGTGGAGCAGTCCCAACAGCTTGGGACTGGCCATGCCCTAAAAGTAGCCAGCCACCTGCTACGGGGGAGCGAGGGAGACGTACTCGTGCTCTATGGGGACACGCCACTGGTGAAGGCCGAGACCTTAAGGGAGTTATATAGGCTCCACAGTGAGACGCAGGCAGAGGTTACCTTGCTGACTACCCATCCCGAGGACCCCACAGGGTATGGAAGGGTAATCAGGGACGGGGGGGGGCGCGTGACAAAGATAGTGGAAGAGGTGGACCTTACGGGAGAGGAAAGGCAGGCAAGAGAGGTAAATGCCGGTATATACTGCTTTAAGGCAGGTACCCTCTTAAAGGCACTGGAAGGGCTTACCCCGGATAATAGGAAGGGGGAGTACTACTTGACTCAGGTGGTGGAACTCTTGAACGATAGGGGTGGGAGGGTAGAGACTATGCCCATAGCTAACGCCAGGGAACTCCTTGGAGTAAACTCCCAGGCTGATTTGGCCAGGCTTTCCCAGACAGCCTGTGAGGAGACCTTGAGGCGCATTATGGATAATGGAGTCACGGTGATAGCCCCTTCCAGCACGTTTGTAGAAGAGGGGGCGGAGATAGGAGCGGGTACGGTTTTATATCCCTTTACCTACATCAGTAAAGGGACAGTGGTTGGCAAGGGGTGCCGTGTAGGGCCCTTTGTGTATCTGAAGGAAGGTGCCATACTTGGGGATGGTGCCGAAATAGGTCCAAATCTCTAAGAGTCTTTTTAATATTAAGAGAGTGAGGATATGGATTCCAAAATGCTTGTAGACGGGCTAGATAGTCTGAAGATTTTCACCGGGAATTCTAATTCCGCCCTGGCCCAGAAGATTTGCAACTACTTAGACATACCCCTGGGGGATGCCTATCTCGGGCGGTTCCCTGACGGGGAGATAGACGTGAAAGTAAACGAGGATATAAGGGGCGCAGACGTCTTTCTGGTCCAATCAGTGTGTCCTCCGGCAAACGAGAACCTGATGGAGTTGCTCATACTGATTGACTGTATAAAGAGGGCCTCTGCGGCAAGGATTACGGCGGTTATCCCTTATTACGGATATGCCAGAAAAGACCGTAAGGACGAGGGCAGGGTACCCATTACTGCCAAACTGGTGGCCAATCTCATCACCAAGGCAGGGGTGGACAGGGTGCTGGCCATGGACCTCCATGCGGCACAGATTCAGGGCTTCTTTGACATTCCCGTAGACCACATCTATGCCTTCCCCGTGTTGGCTAACTACTATAAGGAATTAGAAATCCCTGACGCAGTGGTAGTCTCCCCGGACGTGGGAGGGATAAAGATTGCCAAGGCCTATTCTAAGAAATTGAACATAAGGATGGCCGTGGTGGATAAGAGGAGGATAGGGCCGGAGGAGACGGAGATAGGGTTCGTCATTGGGGAGGTGGAAGGGAAGAACGTAATCATGGTAGATGACATAATAGCCACAGGAGGTTCCATAGCACAGGCCGCTAGGGTGCTTAGGGATAAGGGTGCTAAGGACATTTATGTGGGTACTACCCATGCGATCCTGTGTGGTTCTGCGGCAGAAAAGTTGGCCGCGGCCCCGATAAAGGAGATAGCCATTACGGACACCGTTCCCCTGAACGATAGGGCCAAATCCCTGGGTAAGAAGATAAAGGTGTTAACCATAGCGGAACTCCTGGGCGAGGCTATCAGGAGGATTCACACAAACCAATCTGTCAGTGCACTTTTTGTCTAGAGGGAGAGAGGGATGGCAAGTAACGTATTAGCGGTAGAAACAAGGGCCCTTTTGGGTTCCAGGGGTTCCAGGAGGTTAAGGCGGACTGGAAAGGTCCCGGTGGTCTTGTATGGGTTGAGGAAGGACAATGTCGTCCTCTTAGCGGCGGAAAGGGCACTGAAGGAGGTGCTAAAGTCCGGGGCAAGGATAGTCAGCCTTCGTTGGGATAACCAGGAGGAGACGGCCCTATTAAAAGATTTACAATACGATGCCATGGGTAGGGAGATACTCCACGCAGACTTTGTGCGCATTGCCATGGACAAGCGTATAGAGTTGAAAGTCCACCTGGAGTTGAAAGGCACCCCCGTCGGTGTGTCAGAAGGAGGGGTACTGGAACAGACCTTAAGGGATGTACTTGTAGAGTGTCTACCCACTGCCATTCCAGATAAATTATTTGCAGACGTCTCCGGGTTAAAGTTGGGAGACTCCGTTACCTTAAGGGATGTTTCACTCCCTTCCGGGGTGAAGCTTGCCCATGAGCACCTGGACGTCCCTGTGGCCATAGTGAGGAAGCCAGTGGAGGAGGTGGCCAAACCCGTCGCGGAAGAGGAGGAGGCCGCCAAGGAGCCCGAAGTAATTACCAGGAAACCTAAGGAAGAAGAGGAGGCAGAAGAAGAGAAGTAAGCAGTATGAAGTAAGCAGTAAGCAGAAGGTACTTTCGCCTGCCTACTGCCTACTGTCTACTGTCTACTGCCTACTGTCTACTGCCCTATGAAGATAGTGGTGGGTCTTGGGAATCCAGGTCCTAAGTATGGTAGGACCAGGCACAATATGGGTTTTATGGTAGTGGATGGATTGGCGGAGAAGCTAGGGGTAAAGGTGGAGAGCAAGAGGTTCCATGCCCTGGTGGGCGAGAAGATAGTAGATGGAGAGACCGTCCTTTTGGTAAAACCTCTTACCTACGTCAATGAGAGTGGCCGTACGGTGAGGGAACTCCAGAAAAACTACTCTTGTCCTGTGGACTCAATAATGGTAATCTGTGATGACCTGAACCTCCCCCTGGGCAAGTTGAGGATAAGGAGAAGAGGTTCCAGTGGCGGACATAATGGGCTAGAGTCCATTATGTCTTGTCTGGAAAGCAAGGACTTCCCCCGCCTGAGGGTAGGCATTGGCCACCCCCTCCATGGGGAGGCCAGGGAGTACGTCCTCTCCCCCTTTCTAAAGGAGGAGAAGGAGGAACTGGAGGGTGCATTAGAGAGGGCCAATGAGGCCCTGGTGGATTGGATAAGAGGGGGAGTAGAGGAGTGCATGAAGAGGTTTAACTAGCGGCCAAAGCGAAGGGCTTGTCTTCTATCAAAGCAAAGGATTAGAATGGCACCAGGAGGAGTAAATAGCTTGAGAACCTATGAGGCGATGTTTCTCATTGATAACAACGTGGCCAGCAATGACTGGGACGGTGTGGTAAAACGCGTACAGGAAGTCATTCAAAAAGGCGGGGCCAAGGTATTAAGTACGGAGAAATGGGGAGAGAGGAAGCTGGCCTATAAAATAGGTCCCCACAAGAGAGGCACCTATATGTTGGTATATTTTGAGGCACCAATGGGGTCTATTGTCTCCATACGGAGAGAGTGTCAACTCTCTGAGATTATCGTCAGGAATCTTATACTGAAGGTGGAAAAGAAGCCGGAACTACCCGTTGTGGGACAGCCTCCTACTCCTGCAGCAGTAACTACCTAGAAATAAGGTTTAAAGTGGAGGGTTGAAAGACTATGGCTAGCCTGAACAAGGTATTCTTGATGGGTAATCTGACTCGTGACCCGGAGCTACGCTACACCCCCCAGGGGACAGCCGTAGTGGCCTTTGGTATGGCAATTAACAGGAAGTGGACCAGTCCCACGGGGGAAGCCAAGGAAGAGGTCTGCTTTGTGGATGTGAGTATGTTTGGCCGCCGGGCAGAGGTCATAAGCGAATATTTCTCTAAAGGCAACCCTATACTCGTAGAGGGCAGGCTTCAGTTTCAACAATGGGAGTCCAAGGAAGGACAGAAACGGAATGCCCTGAAAGTCATAGCTGAGAATTTTGAGTTCGTGGGGGCCACAAAGAAACGCCCCCCTGAGACAGGAGTGGAACCAACCACTCCCCGAAAATCAGACATCAACGAGGAGGAGATACCCTTTTAAGCCATGCGAGAAAGAAGAGAGGACACGATAAAGAGGTTTTCAAAATTCAATAAAAAATGCCGCTTCTGTAGGATGGGAACAAAAGAAATAGATTACAAGGACTTACCTACCCTACAAAAACTTACTGGTTCTCAGGGAAAGCTTTATTCTAGAAAGCGTTCGGGGAATTGCGCCAGGCATCAACGCTCTACCATAATGGCCTTAAAGAGGGCCAGATTTTTGGCCCTCTTGCCGTATTCGGCTTAGGAGGGGGACACCAATGCAGGTAATCCTGATGAGGGACGTAGAAAAACTGGGTAGCGTGGGGGACGTAGTGGACGTTACCAATGGCTATGCCAGAAACTATCTCTTGCCCAGGGGACTAGTTGCCCTTGTAAGCCCTGGCAAGGTGCAAGAGGCACAGATTAGAAAGAAAAAGGAAGAGGGCAGGAGGGAAACGGAGAGGAAAGACCTCCAGTCAATGGCCCAGGGGCTCTCCGGGCAGGAATTCACCCTCAGGGCAAAGGCCACAGACGAGGGGAAGCTCTTTGGTTCCATAAGTCCAGGCGTTGTAACCCAGGAACTTTCCAGAAAGGGTTATACAGTAGAGGAATCAGCCGTGACCCTGGAAGAGAACATAAAGGAGTGCGGTACTTATACCGTCCAGCTTAAGTTCCCACATGGCGTCACGGCCCAAATAAAACTCTCTGTCACAAAGGAAGAGTGATTTCGTATGCCGTACAATGGTGGGAGTCATGCAGTGAGTGAGGTGAATCTCAATATTTCAGGTCTTGGGTTTCATCTCACAATCCTGAACCCACAATCCGAAATTCGCAATCCGAAATCCGAAATCGGTATTTAAAAATGGCCATAGAGTTGATAGAAAAATCACCACCCCACAGTGTTGAGGCAGAGGCAAGCCTATTGGGGGCGATGTTGCTAGACAATGGGGTAATAGATATTGCCATACAGTACCTTAACAAGGACAGCTTCTACAAGACCGCCCACAAGGAACTCTTTCAGACTGTAGTGGAACTCCATGAGAAGGGGCAGGCTGTGGACCTTGTACTCCTTAAGGAGGAATTAAGGCGCAAGGGTACCATGGACCAGGTAGGGGGACTGGAATACCTGATGGAGTTAGAGGAGGCTGTCCCCGCCATAGACAATGCCGAGTACTACGCCAAATTGGTAAGGGACAGTTCCATTAAGAGGGGGTTGGCAGAGGTAGCGGCAAAGATTCAGAAAGAGGTATATGACAACAAAGAAGACCTGGACGAAATCCTGGACAAATCTGAAAGACTTATCTTTGAACTAGCCCAGAAGAAGTTCAGTAAGGAGACGATACATATCGCCGACCTCATCAGTGAGACCTTCCACATACTACAAAAAGGGGAAGAAGGAAAGCTCACAGGGCTATCCACGGGCTTCAAGGACCTCAATGACCTTACCTGCGGACTACAACCCTCTCAGCTAATAGTAGTAGCGGGAAGGCCCAGTATGGGTAAGACCAGTTTTGTACTGAATATCATAGAACACGTGGCGGTGATAGAGAAGTCACCGTCAGCGTTTTTCTCCCTTGAGATGGCGGCCCAGCAGATTGTACAAAATATGCTCTGCAGTTGGGCCAAGTTGAATGCCCACCAGGTTCGCAAGAGGGGCATTTCTAGAGATGAATGGACCAAGCTTACTACGGCCGCCGACTTCCTTACAAATGCCCCTATCTTTGTAGACGACAGCCCCGGGCTTACCCTCATGGAACTCAGGGCTAAGACCCGCAGGCTGAAGGCCCAAAAAGGGATAAAACTAGTGGCAGTGGACTACTTGCAACTCCTGCAACCTCCTAGGGCCGAAAACCGCCAACAAGAGGTCTCCATCATCTCCAGGGGACTAAAGTCCCTGGCAATGGAATTAGAAATCCCTGTCATAGCAGTCTCCCAGTTGAACCGGGCCGTAGAGTCCAGGGAAGACCGTAAACCCAGGATGTCTGACCTCAGGGAATCAGGCGCCATTGAACAAGACGCAGACCTGGTACTCCTCCTTCACAGGGAAGGATTCTACGACCCGGAGAAGAACCCTGGACTAACCGAAGTGATAATAGCTAAACAAAGAAATGGCCCCCCCGGTACAGTGAAACTCACCTTCCTAACGGACTGCATGCGTTTTGAGAGTGCCGCCTGTCATGAGGATTCATGAAGAAGGCCGTGCCATAGACAGATTCACCAAGGCGAACATGGAATGGGTCACCACAAGAGATGGTGCCTTGCCCTCTGTTGTCTTTTTGTCTTTTGTTATGGGGGAGAGGGACATTTGTTAGCTCAGACAACAGAGAAGACAAGGGTCATCAGGAAAATAGACATAAAAGGTAACAAACGGGTGGGTACAGCGGCCATAAAGGGCGCTGTAAGGCTCAAGGAGGGAGATGTTTATAACCCGGAGACCGTGTCGCAAGACGTCTCCAGCATATGGGCCATGGGTTACTTTGATAATGTGGAAGTCGTCCTGGAAGACTACGAAGACGGCCTTAAACTGACCTTCCTGGTTGCCGAGAGACCCATAATAAAGGCAATTATATTTGAGGGTAACGACGCATTAGGCAGGGGAAAACTGGAAGAGGTGCTGGAGCTGAAAGAGGGAGACTATCTCAAGTATTATCTGGTAAAACTGGCAGAAGAGAAGATTAAGGAGCTTTATTCAAAGAAGGGCTTTCAGTTCGTAGACATAAGGAGCGACATTAAAAGATTGGACGGAGAGGTAGATGTGGTGTACAGGATAACAGAAGGCCCCAGGGCCACTATCCAGGGGATAAAATTTAGTGGCAACTCCTCTTTTTCTTCCAGGAAACTCCTCAAGCAGACAAAGACCCGCAAGAGGCGTTTCCCTAAACTACTTTTCAAAGGCATTTTTGACAGCGACAAGTTTGAAGGAGATAAGGAAAAACTGCAGGAGTTCTACATAAATAGAGGCTGGTTGGACATCAAGATAGATGGACAATTAACTTATAGTCCCGACAGGTCGGATATTTATATAACTTTCGCCATAGAGGAAGGAGAAAGGTATCATGTCAGCGAGATAACCGTGAATGGCAATAAACTCTTTACGACCCACGAACTCCTGAGGGCGATGAAGCTGCAGAAGGGCGGGCCCTTCCTTCCCCCAGGTATGGAAGAAGATGCCAGGCAAATCAGGACCCTGTATGGAGAGCAAGGTTATATCACCGCTGTGGTAGGGACTAAACGTTCCTATAATGCATTAGAGGCTACTGTAAATGTGTATTATGAGATAGTAGAAGGACAGAGGGTGTTCATTGAGGAGGTAAAGATTACGGGTAATGAGAAGACCAGGGATAACGTAATCAGGAGAGATTTGAGTTTCTTACCCGGAGAGAGGTTTGACAGCGTAAGGATACACGACAGCAAAGAAAGACTTGAGGGGACAGGCTATTTTGACGCACAGAACCCTGCCGCGGTGGGTATCTATAATGAAGCAGGGAGCAGACCCGACCTCGCCAATGCAGTGGTGGAGGTAAAGGAAGGACGGACCGGACTCCTGAGGTTTGGCGGGGGATTTGGTCTGAACTCCGGTCTCTTTGGAGATATCTCCTACACAGACAGGAACTTCAACGCCTTTGACGCCCCCAAAAGCCTCCATGATTTCATATCAGGAGATGCCTTCCGAGGGGCGGGACACGTTTTAAACCTTAGATTAAGCCCAGGCCTAAAGAGGAATGAGGCAACCGTGTCCTTAACAAATCCTGCTATCTTTGACTCCCCATACTCTGCAGGTGGCTCCTTCTTCTTCTTTACCAGAACGAGAGAGGATTACACAGAGGAAAGAAGGGGTACCCGCTTCAGTTTAGGGAGGATGATTACGAAAAATATTAGTCTCTCCCTCTCCCCAGAAATTCAAAATATCCTAGTGAAAGAGGTGGACAGTGGCGCCCCCCAGGCGGTGAAAGACCTGAAAGGCAGTATGACAGAGCTTGGTGCAGAGCTAAGGGCCGCCAGGGACACACGAGATAACCCCATTTTCCCCACAAAGGGCTCAATGGTGGAGTCTTCTATAGAGGGCTCCGGGCTAGACGTCAATATAGTAAGGTTTGGAATCTCAGCCACTAAGTACAAAACCATCTTTGAATTTCCACGCTGGGGTAAACACGTCTTGAGCTTCAGGGGAACCATGGGGGTAGTAAGGCCCCATTCAGGGGAAAAAGAGGTGCCCGTCTTTGAACGGTACTTTGCAGGAGGTACCGGCTCCATAAGAGGCTTTGATTTCAGGGGAGTGGCCCCGGTAGACAGTAAGACTAAGGAACAGATAGGAGGAGACACACTCCTCCTGGCAGGGGTGGAAGAGACCTTCCCTATCATTAAGAGGTTTCTCAGTGGGGCATTTTTCGTGGACATAGGTAAGGCCGATAACAACCTCGGTCTTGGCAAGATGAGGGCCTCCATTGGGACAGGGGTAAGGATTACATTGCCCTTCTTGGGACGCATGTCTATAGGCCTGGACTTTGGTATTCCTTTAATGAAACAGTCCGAAGACGACACTAAGTTGATGAGCATTAACATTGGCGGTGCTGGAGCTGGGGCTAATTAGCCATTTAGAAAGGGAGAGACTAATGAGATTATTAAGCTTTTTTGTGCCTTTTCTTGCCCTAATCATTTCTTTGCCAGGTACCACCATGGGCAAAGAGATGAAGGTGGGTGTGGTAAACCTCAATAAGGTCTTTGACCAGTACGACAAGAGGAAAGAGCTGGAAAACGACTTCCGTGACATCAGGAACAGGTCGGAGGAGGTCCTCAAGGCCAAGCAGGACGAGGCCATGGCCCTTAGAGACGAGATACAACTCCTGGAAGCAGGTAGTACAGCCAGGAAGAAAAAGGAAGAAGATATGGAGAAAGTGCTCCTCTATCTCCAGATAGAGGACGAGGTTGCCAGGAAGAATCTGGCCAAGGCAGAAAAGGAGTTTTATGAGGAACTCTTCCAGGATATAAATGCAGTGGTGGAAGAGGTAGGGAAGAAAGAGGGCTTTGACCTTATCTTAAAAAAGGAGGACATAGATACCAAGAGTGCTGACCTTGTAGAGTTGAGGTTGAAGATAGGTATCGGGACAGTGCTCTATTTCTCCAATGCCCTGGACGTTACGGATAAGGTAGTAGAGAGTCTCAACCGTAGGTATAAGAAGGGGTAGGCCCTTGTCTCAGTGGCAAAGGACAATAAAGAGAGAGGTTGAGTACCATGGCACGGGCCTCTTCAGAGGCAGGGAAGTTACCCTAAGACTAAAACCCCAACCCCCGGGTAGTGGGATAAGCTTCCAGAGGTTAGACCTGGAAGGCACTCCACCCATCCCTGCCCTCGTAACCTCCCTCAGGGACAACAGGAGGCGTATCATCCTGGGAGGGGCAGAGGCGGAGGTAGAAGGGGTGGAACATTTTATGGCCGCCGCTGCAGGGCTAGGCATAGAGAACCTCTTGGTGGAGTTGACGGATAGTGAAATGCCTGCGGGGGATGGAAGCTCCAGGGTCTTTGTAGAGCTACTCCGGGAAGGAGAGGTGGTAGAACAATTCGTTCCCAAAAAATCCTTTAGCCTGAAGCAACCCCTCGCCGTGGAGGAAGAGGGTGCCAGTCTGGTAGCCCTCCCTTACGGTGATGGATTAGTGCTCTCCTTTAGACTGGACTTTGGCAAGATGTCTTCTCTCCGGCAGTCCTTCGGTCTTTTAGTTACCGAGGAAAGTTTTATTAAGGAACTCTCCGTTGCCAGGACCTTTTGCCTGGCTAGCCAGATAGAGGAGTTTCAGAGACTTGGGTTAGGCAGAGGGGTTACTGAGGAAAACAGTTTTCTAATAGAGGAAGGGGGGCGTGCCATCACTCCCGTGCAAAGGAGCCCGGCCCACCTGCGCTACACCGATGAACCTGTCAGACATAAGGCACTAGACCTCCTGGGAGACCTTTACCTAATCGGGACTGCATTAAGGGCCAAAGTTTTCGGCGTAAAGTCGGGCCACTCCCTTAACGTACGTATGGCCCAGAGACTTTACTCCCTTATTAATCAAGAATCCTCCTTAAGGGCGGGGCAGGAGGTCAGGGTTTGAAAATACATCCCACTGCACAGATACACCCGGGAGCGGAACTGGGTAGAGACGTAGAAGTAGGAGCCCACTCCTTTATTGATAAGCACGTAAAGATTGGGGATGGTACCATCATACGAAATAACGTCACCATTACCGGGAACACCACCATGGGCAAGGGAAACCACGTCTTCCCGGCGGCCTGCCTCGGGGCAGAACCTCAGGACTTGAAATACAATGGAGAAGAGACTCAACTGATTATGGGTGACCGCAACACGGTGAGAGAATGCGCTACCGTAAACAGTGGCACGGGGGTGGGTGGTGGCGTTACCAGTGTTGGTAATGACAACTTCTTTATGGCCTGCTCCCATGTGGCCCATGACTGCATAATTGAGGACAACGTGCTCCTGGCCAATGGAGTACTGCTGGGGGGACACGTAAAGATAGAAAGTTATGCCAAGCTCATGGGGTTAGTAGGGGTACAGCCTTTTACTACCATTGGCCGACATGCCTACGTAGGTGGTCTCACGAGGATAGTGCAAGACGTACCCCCCTTCATGCTGGTGGAAGGCAATCCCGCCAGGGTCAGACAGGTGAACGCAGTAGGTCTGGAGAGGGCAGGTTTCTCCCAGGAGCAGATAGAAGCCCTGAAAGCGGCCTTTCACCGCCTTTTCCGCCCCGAGGCCCTGAATCAGAATAAGATACTGGAGGAGATGGCCGAACAGGATGGCCTGACGCCGGAGGTAAGGACGCTTGTAAACTTCCTTAGAGACAGTAGTAAAGGAAAGTTTGGCAGGTACAGGGAAATCCTCAGGAACAGCCCAGTGCAATAATGGGAGATAAAAGAATAAAGGTTGCCGTAATAGGCGTGGGGCATCTGGGAAAGGAGCACGCCAGGGTATATTCTCAGCTACCCAACGTAGAACTGGTAGGTGTCGTAGATACGGATAGAGAGAGGGGAGAGCAGGTGGCTAACCGCCTGAACGTCCGATTCTTTCCCGATGCGGAAGAAGTGGTAGATAAGGTCTCCGCCGTAAGCATAGCAGTACCCACCATCGCCCATTATTCGGTTGCCTCCCGCTTCCTCAAGAGGAAGATACCCGTGATGCTGGAAAAGCCCCTGGGGCTGAGTCTGGAAGAGGCCGAAGAGTTGGTAGAACTAAGCTCCGCAAACAAGGTGATTCTACAGGTAGGACACGTAGAAAGGTTTAACCCGGCCCTGCAGGCCGTAGAGGGCTATCCCGTGAGGCCCAGGTTTATTGAGTGCCACCGCCTCTCCGCATTTAACTTCCGTACCAGAGACATAGGCGTAGTGCTAGACCTTATGATACACGATATTGACATAATCCTCCATCTGGCCAGGTCACCGGTGAAGAAGGTGGAGGCCGTGGGTACCTGTATTATCTCTGACAAAGAAGACATTGCCAATGCCAGGATATCCTTTGAGAACGGCTGTGTGGCCAACCTTACCGCCAGCCGGGTATCATTCAGGCCGATGCGGAAGATACGCATCTTCTCCGAGAATACCTACATTTCCCTGGACTATGAAAAACAAGAGGCTATAATCTATAAGAAGTCCCCCAAGCTTACCCTGGATTACGTTAACCCGGAGAAACTGGGGATAAAGAACCTTGCAGACCTCAAGAGTTTTGATTTTGGTGACCTCCTGGAGATTAAACACATCACCATGAACCACCAGGAGCCGTTAAAGAAAGAGCTGGAAAGTTTTGTAGAATGCGTTAGAGAGAACAAGAGGCCGGCAGTCTCTGGAGAAGAGGGACTAAGGGCCTTGAGGGTGGCTACAGAAGTCCTTAAAGACATAGAGGCAAACCTTAAGCTAATGGGTGCCTAAAGCTTGTAGGGGCGGTTCGCGAACTGCCCCTACAACTTGCGGAGCGAATCTAATGGAAAGCCCTGTAATGAGCAAAGCCGAAGCCCTGAGCGTAGCGAAGGGGAATCTATACGACCTCTTCCATGTAGAGGCAGGCATAGAGAATGGCAAGATTACAGGAAGGGCAGGAGGTACCCTGGGGGATATCCTCAACCCCTTCGTCCAGCAATTCTTTGAGAGACTCAACTCCCTGAAGGTAATCGCAAGGGTAAACGGGGCAAACGTATACAATATCTACAACCCACCCCATCCTACTCCAGCCGGGATGCGGTTCCTTGCAAGAAAGGTAAGGATGATGGTCTATAAGATGGCCTTCCCCGTAACGGCCAACCTGGCCATCACCCACAAGTGCCAGTGCCAGTGCGTCCACTGCAGTGCCGACCCCTTCAAGGACCCCACTCGCCGGGAACTCTCGGTGGAGGAGATAAAGAAGGTAGTGGACGGCTCCCTGGAGCTAGGGGCGAGCCTTATCATATACGTAGGCGGCGAGCCCATGTTGAGGGAGGAACTCTACGAGCTCATACGCTACGTGGACAAGTCAAAGGCCGTGCCAATGATATTCACCAACGGCCTCCTCCTCACCAGGGAGAACGTAAAAAGGTTGAGAGAAGCCGGGCTATACTCCTTGAATATCTCTATTGACCACAACGAGGCATTAATACACGACGAGTTCCGCAAGGTAGTGGGCTGTTATGAGAAGGCCTTTGAGGGGGCAAGGCTGGCCAGGGCGGCAGGTATCCTCACCGGCATCTCCACTTACGCCACCCATGAAAATCTTAAGGAGGGGCACCTGGAGAGGCTCCTCCAGATTGCCGTCAAGGAGGGGTTCCACGAGGTAACCATCTTTGACTGCATTCCCTCAGGTAAATACCTGAAAGACGCCTCCAAGATACTCACCCCACAGGAGAGGAAACAGGTCATAGCCCTTGCCAGGAAATATTATGAGACTACGCCCATAGGGGTAAACGCCATGGCCCTCATAAACTCCCCGCTTGGGGTAGGCTGTTACGGAGCCAATTCCCAGTTCTACATGACTGCCTACGGCGACATTAACCCCTGTGATTTTAACCCGGTGAACTTCGGCAACGTCAGGGAAATGCCCATCCAGGCCATATGGAAGAAGATGGTAACCCATCCAGACTTTAATAAGCGTTTCCCCAGTTGCAGGATGCAGAGCAAGGCCTACAGGAAGAAATACATAGACCCCCTTCCCACCAACCCGAAGCTCCCCATCCCCATAGAGTCCATACCCCAGGATGCCCCCGTCAACTTTGAGGAGGCCCTTTCCGTATATTGACATTTTTGGTATTTCTGCTACATTGTGAAGGATTTTTTTAATCCCAGGAGGAGTAAGTGCCAATAGTTACCCTAGAAGAACTTGTGAGAGCAGGGTTCCATTTTGGTCACAGGACCAGCAGGTGGAACCCAAAGATGCGGCCTTTCATCTTTGGCAAGCATAACCTTATACATATAATAAACCTTAGAGAGACCCTCAGAGGACTTATTACTGGCCACAAGTTCCTCTCAAAGCTCTCCATCACCGGTAAAGGGGTACTTTACGTAGGGACTAAGTGGCAGGCCAGGGCCACTGTGGCCAGAGAGGCACAACGGGCAGGCATGCCCTTTGTAACTGAGAGATGGCTTGGAGGTACGTTGACCAACTTTAACACCGTCCTCAGTAGACTCAAACGTCTCAAAGAGCTGGAGGACCTCCAGGCCAGTGAAGAGTTCAAAAAGTATAGTAAGAAGACAGTTGCCGCCGTCGTCCGCGAGACTAAGAAACTGCAAAAAAACCTCCACGGCCTGAGGAATATGGCTGAACTCCCCGGGGCACTCATAATAATAGACCCCAAGAGGGAGATTACTGCCGTAAAGGAGGCCAATAAGTTAGGTATACCCACGGTCTGTCTCACCGATACCGATTGTGACCCCGACCTGGTAGATATATGCGTGCCAGGTAATGACGATGCCATGAGAGCCATTGAGGTGTTCCTCAGCAAGGTAACCGACGCCCTCCTGGAAGGAAAGACCTCCTTGTCTAAAGTAGCCTAAGATTAGGGGGTAGGGAGTAGGGAATGGAAAAAAGTGATTGCTACCCCCTACTCCCCACCCCCTAACCCCTAGTTATAGGAGAGAAATACGCATGCCAATAGATGCCGAGAGCATAAAGACACTGAGGGAGAGGACAGGCGCCGGTATCCTGGATTGTAAGAACACCCTGGAAAAGATGGGCGGAGACATGGATAAGGCTGCCGAAATCCTCAGGAAAAAGGGCTTCCAGGTGGCTGAGAAAAAGGCCGCCCGCACCACCAACGAGGGCCGCATCGGTTCTTATATCCACTTTAATGGCAAGGTGGGGGTACTGCTGGAGCTGAATTGCGAGAGCGACTTCGTGGCCAGAAACGAGGTGGTGGAACAGCTCATGAAGGACCTCTGTATGCAGGTAGCCGCCGCCAGCCCCCTGGCCGTCAGCCGCGAAGACGTACCCAAAGAGGAGGTTGAAAGGCAAAAAGAGGCCTTCAAGAAGGCCGCCACTGACAAGCCCCCACAAATCCAGGAAAAGATAATCCAGGGTAAACTGGAGAGTTTCTATAAAGAAAAATGCCTCCTGGACCAACCGTTCATCAAAGACGACACCCAGACGATAAAAGACGTCATCAACATCTGCGTCGCCAAGGTAGGAGAAAATATAAGGGTTAGGAGGTTCGCCAGGTTTGAGGTAGGACAGTAGCCAGTAGTCAGCCCTGGTGGCGGAGCACCAGGGCTATAGCATTGGGGCTCTGCCCCCAATGCTCGCTACTAGCTACTTGCTACCTGCTACGGTCTCCATATGACGAAAAAAGGCTACAAGCGTGTAGTAGTAAAGATAAGCGGAGAAGGCTTTTCATCTGAAAATAACGTAATAGATAAAGACGGCGTAAAGGTCATGGCCCTGGAACTCAAGGCGGCCCATGACCTTGGCGTTGAACTGGCGGTGACGGTAGGAGGAGGCAACATCGTCAGGGGTAATGAGTTGGGCCTCCTGGGGGTTAACAGGGTACAGGCCGACTACATGGGCATGATTGCCACCGTAATCAACGCCCTCGTACTCCAGGATGCCCTGGAGTCCCTGGGTGTAGAGGCCCACGTCCAGAGCGTCATAGAAATAGACAAGATGGTGGAGCCCTATAATCGCAAACAGTGCCTTAGATACATGAAGGAAAAGAAGGCCGTAATCCTTGCCGGGGGACTGGGAAACCCTTACTTCACCACAGACACATCAGCCGCCCTCAAGGCCGTAGAACTGGGGGCAGAAGTACTCCTGAAGGCAACTAAGGTGGATGGTGTGTACTCGGCAGACCCAATGGTTGACCCCAAGGCCAGGTTCTATAACAGGCTGACCTATTCTCAGGTGCTCAACGGCCACCTCAAGGCCATGGACGCCACCGCCATCACCCTCTGCATGGAGAACCACCTCCCCATAATCGTTTTCAATCTTAGGAAGGGACAGAATATACAAAGGGTCATCCAGAAAGAACCCATAGGTACTTACATAGGGGAGTAGGGGGGAAAAGAATTGGAAATTGTAAATTGCAAATTGGAAATTTAAAATTTTAAATTTCCAATTTCCAATTTACAATGTTTTCAGGGACAGGGAGTAGGGAGTAAACAGACTGCCTATTGACTAAGATGAGCAGAGAGGAAATTCGCAAAGATACAGAGAAGAAGATGGAAAAAGCACTGACAGTCCTCCACGAAGAACTCAAGGGCCTCCGCACGGGCAGGGCCAGTCCGGCCCTGGTGGAACATCTAAAGATAGACTGCTATGGGGCCACGGCCCCGCTCAAACAGTTGGCCTCCATCGCCACCCCTGAATCCCAGACCCTCACGATAAAACCCTACGACCCTGCCCTGCTGAAGGAGATTGAAAAGGCCATCCTCCAGTCAGACCTGGGCCTTAATCCCCAGAGTGACGGCAAACTCATCCGCATCGTCATACCCCCCCTCTCCGAGGAGCGGCGCAAGAAGTTGGCCAAACAGGCCTCAGAGTTGGGCGAACAGGTCAAGGTCTCCATGCGGAACGTCCGCCGGGACGCCAACAAACACGTAGACAAAGAAGAAGACGAGTCCCTCCTGACAGAAGACGACGCCAAGAAGGCCAGGGACGACGTCCAGAAACTCACACGAGACTACGAGAAGAAGGCCGAAGATTCCATCGCCAGGAAGACAGAAGAGATAATGAAGCTCTAATTTTGGAGTCCCCGCCTGAGGCGGATTTTCAATCCTCCCCAAACATGGCGGACTTTCAGCATTGACCATGTCAATGGACAATCTCCAGCGATCCGCCTAAGGCGGACTGGACTCCACAAAAACCCTTTATTTTGACTACTGAATCCTATATTCCTTCTCACTGCCCCCTAATCTCTCGTATTATCACCTTGCCCGCTTGAACCACACGCAGGGATGCAAGAAGGATATATCTTCTTTTTTGAACGTTAGCGGGTCATGCCCTTGTGCGTTAAATGATTCCAGCACCACAATATCGCCATTGCGTCTCAGGTGTTTGATATATACCTTCCCTGTTGTCTTCTCACGGCAGATTACGATGTCCCCTATCTTGGCAGGGGTATCGGTTACGGCCACGACGAGCGAACCCTCCGGGAGAAATGGTGTCATATTGTCACCATCTACAAAAAGACCATAGGCGTGGGGGTCAGTAACCCCATCGGGTCTCCTGATTTCGTCTATGCCGTATCCTGACGGATAACCAGCATCCCCGTAGACCACATTCGTATCGCCGGCAGAGACATAACCAGCTACAGGTAAGATGTCAGATACCTCTCCTATTCCCTCAGCCTGTTTAAGAGAGACTTTACGGAAGACCTTGCTTAACCTGTCTTCCAGGTGGGGAGGGAAGTAGTCTGCCTTAAGGAGGTAATCACTAGTTACCTTAAATGCCGTACTGAGCCTTAATATCTCCGTATCGCTAAAGGAACCCTGCTCGGTGTGTACCCGCCACAATTTTGTCCTGGAGATACCTGTCGCTTTAGCGAATTTCTGCAGTGTCCACTTGTCCCGTCTCAAGAAGGCATAAATCTTCTCAGTTATTCTCATGTGACTAAATATACAATCTAGCAACATTTATGACAACCTCCTGTGTATTATAGTTACAAAAAGAGACATAATACTTGACGATGTGTTCCTAAAATGCATATAATGTCTCAATTATGAAACTACTGTACGGGATAGCGATTGAAGGGTGGCAGTATAGCTAGTTTCTGATTATCGCTGAACTGTTAATGGAGGCTCGCATTTATAGACGCCAGCTCTCTCTTACTTAGGGGATGGAGGGGGGGGCTACTGTGGCGTGCGAGTTTATCTCGTGCGTCCCTAACTTGATTTGGGAATCTGGCACGTGAAAGAAAACATACTTGTTATTGATGATGACAGGTTTATATGCAAGGGTATTTCTGCCTTGCTTGAGAAGTACTACACGGTGGACTATGCCCTTACAGGAAAAGAGGGGATAGATAAGTTTCAAAAAACTTCCCCAAGAATAGTATTTGTAGATTATTGCCTTCCCGATATGGATGGGCTTGAGGTTATAGGAAAATTAAACCATCTGGGATGTGGTATGACTTGTGATGATGTAGGGGCGTATGCTAAGGGACAACAAGCGGTGGACGTAATCTTTATGACCAGTTGCGGAGATGTGGAACTCGCAATAAAAGCGCTGAGGGCAGGGGTATTTAACTATGTAGAAAAACCCATAGAGTCTGAGATTCTGATGGCATCGCTGAGGAGGCTGGAGACCTCCCGTATGCTGGAGCAACAGAGATACCGGGCTGAACTGGAAAAAGAGATGTTGGTCTTCAGCCTGGGCCATGAACTGAAGAACTTTCTTGCAATAATCTCAGGGAACGTACAATTGCTTGAGAGTGGGACTGTCAGCCAACCGGAAAGAAAGAAGGCATTTGAGACCGTCAGAACGACCTTGAAGGACAGCGTGGCTATTATGAATAAGTTGGAGGACTATGTCAAACTCAAGTCCGTAGAGGGTGTCTCGCAGTTATTGGACGTTAATTCCCTTGTAACGAACGCAGTCTCCTCACTGCGTTACATCTTTGAAGGGGCTGATTCAAGGGCCGTGAAGATAGACACGCACCTAGGAAACTGCAAGAAAATTAATGTCGACCCCATTGAAGTACATGGGGCACTCGTAAATATACTTATTAACGCAGGTTACGCCTTAAAGGGGGAAGGGGATATTGCCATATCTACTTCCATGGAAAAGGATTTTGTAGTAATAAAAATAAGTGATACAGGCCCTGGAATTCCGGAAGAGATAAGGGAGAAACTCTGCAGGCCCTTTACCAGCACCGGGGGAACGGGCATAGGACTCTTCTGGAGTAGTTTTATCGTATCGCGATGGGGGGGTACCCTGGGCATAGAGAGTGCCCCTGGAAGGGGCACCATGGCGCTCATAAGATTTCCTTGCGAAAGGTAGCAGAGACCTCTGCAAAACTCTACGCACCCGTCATTCCTTCTCCGCCTGAGGCGGATGCCCCCCAATGCTGCCCCTACAGTTGTGCGTTTCGCACCTTGACAAACCTGTTCAATTTTATAGAATAAGAACTCTACAAAAGGCACCGCACTACTTCGTGTCATTCTGAGTGAGCCGAAGCCCTGAGCGTAGCGAAGGGGAAGCGAAGAATCTGAGATTCTTCGGTCGCTTCGCTCCCTCAGAATGACAGCGAGTGGGCTTTTTCAGAGGTCTCAGAATACAAAATCTCTTGTAGTGAGCCCCCATTCGTCTAGTTTGTGGAGAATCCGGTTTGGAAGCAACTACAAAAAAACTCAACACCCGGAAGTCAGAAAAGGCCTTTAAAGAGGCCCAAAAACACATACCCGGAGGGGTCAATAGCCCCGTAAGGGCCTTTGGTCCGGTGGGGGGGCACCCCATATTCTTCAAATCAGGTTCAGGTTGCCACGTTACGGATATAGATGGGAATAGTTACATAGACTACGTATGTTCCTGGGGGCCGCTAATCCTGGGACATGCCCATCCAGGTGTGATAAGAAAGATAAAGTCCACTGCATCAAAAGGCACCAGTTTTGGCGCCCCTACTGTGCTAGAGACCAAACTTGCCAGGCTCATCAAAGGGGCCGTGCCTTCCATAGAAAAGGTAAGGTTCGTGAACTCCGGCACCGAGGCCACCATGAGCGCCATCCGCCTGGCCAGGGCCTTCACGGGACGGGAACTGGTCGTAAAGTTTGAGGGATGTTACCATGGCCACGTGGACGGCCTCCTTATAAAGGCCGGCTCCGGGGCGGCTACCCTGGGGATACCCACAAGCCCAGGAATCCCCCAAGGATATGCGAGTACCACGGTCGTCCTCCCCTACAACAGCCTCCAGTCCGTTGAGACCCTGTGCAAGGAGAGGGGGAGGGAGATAGCCTGTATAATCCTGGAGCCTGTGGCCGGCAACATGGGCGTAGTCCCACCCGTGCCAGGCTATCTGGAGGGGCTGTGGAAGCTCACGAGGGCCAATGGTATAGTGCTGATATTTGACGAGGTTATGAGCGGCTTCAGGGTCTCCCCTGGGGGGGCACAGGAACTCTACGGGATACGTCCAGACCTCACCACCCTGGGTAAGATTATCGGCGGAGGGCTCCCCGTTGGGGCCTATGGAGGGAGGGCAGATATAATGGATAAAATCGCCCCCCTGGGTGCCGTGTATCAGGCAGGCACCCTATCGGGCAACCCGGTGGCCATGGCGGCGGGGGTTGCCACCCTGGAGGCCCTTAAGGATGCGTCCCTTTACGAAAAACTGGAGGAGAGCTCCCGGAACCTGGCCGAAGGGCTTGAAAGGGCGGCAAGGGACAGCGGCGTAAAGACCTTCCATACCCGTGTAGGCTCTATGCTATGTACGTTCTTTACGGAGAACAAGGTTACGGACTGGGATTCAGCCAAGACCTCCGATACCCAACGTTACGCCGCCTACTTCAGGGGTATGCTAGAAAGGGGTGTTTACCTCGCCCCAAGCCAGTTTGAGGCCGCCTTCGTGTCCGTAGCCCATGGGGGAGAGGACATAGAGGCTACCGTCAAGGCCGGCTCAGAGGTGATGAAAGGTCTTTAGCTAATGCGGAATGGGGAATGCAGAATTCGGAATGCAGGATTCAGGAAATCTGCATTCCGCACTCCGCATTCTACGTTTTCAAGCTGGCCGATTCGGTTAGAACCACAGCCCGATTCTGTTTGACCTCCAGAAAGCCCCCATCTATGGTAAGATAGAAGGTTTTTTCTCCGGGCTCCTCTACTTTTAAAAGTCCCTTTTTCAGACCGGTAAACAGGGGGCAATGACCGTGGAGTACGCCCAAAGATCCCTCAGTCCCTTCCACGACTATACTGGTAACCTCCCCGCGATAAACAGGTTTTAGTGGGGTAAGTACCTCTAGTTTGAAGGTCTTAGCTGACATAGTCTTTTGTAGGGGCAGGTTTTAAACCTGCCCCTACTTTTTAGCCTTCTCCACTACGTCTTCAATTCCACCCACCATATAGAAGGCCTGTTCGGGCAGGCGGTCATATTTCCCTTCTACTACCTCCTTAAAGCTCTTAATAGTCTCCTGGAGTGGGACATACTTACCCTTAGAGCCGGTGAACTGTTCTGCCACGAAGAAGGGTTGGGAGAGGAATTTTTGTATACGGCGTGCCCTGCCTACCAGGACCTTATCTTCCTCAGAGAGTTCCTCCATACCCAGAATGGCTATAAAATCCTGAAGCTCTTTGTACCTCTGAAGGATCCTCTGCACCTCCCTGGCCACCTGGTAGTGCTCTTCCCCTACTACCTTCGGGTCAAGTATTCTGGAAGTGGAACGCAGTGGGTCAACGGCCGGATATATACCCAACTCTGCAATCTGCCGCGATAGCCATATAGTGGAATCCAGATGCGGGAAGGTGGCCACGGGTGCCGGGTCTGTAAAGTCATCTGCCGGGACATATATGGCCTGCATTGAGGTTATGGAGCCTTTCTTTGTAGAGGTAATCCTTTCTTGCAGGTCGCCCATTTCTGTAGCAAGGGTGGGCTGATAGCCCACGGCAGAGGGCATCCTTCCCAGGAGTGCCGAGACCTCGGAGCCTGCCTGGACGAACCGGAAGATATTGTCAATGAAGAGGAGTACGTCCTGGCCTTCTACGTCTCTGAAGTACTCAGCCATCGTAAGTGCAGTTAGCCCTACCCTGAGCCTCGCTCCCGGGGGCTCGTTCATCTGACCAAAAACCAGGACTGTCTTATCCAGTACGCCCGATTCCTTCATCTCCAGATAGAGGTCGTTTCCTTCACGCGTCCTCTCCCCCACGCCCGCAAAGGTGGAAACTCCACCATGCTCAGTAGCAATGTTCCTGATGAGCTCCATTATGAGGACGGTTTTACCTACTCCTGCCCCGCCGAACATACCCACCTTTCCGCCCCTTGGGAAGGGCGCCAGGAGGTCTACTACCTTTAGCCCCGTCTCAAAGGGGGTAGTAGTTGTCTCCCTTTCCTGGAAGGATGGGGCAGAACGATGTATGGGGCGGCTCTCGGTCGCCTTTATCTCTCCCATCTCGTCTATAGCTTCGCCAAGGAGGTTAAATATCCTGCCAAGGACTGCCTTGCCCACGGGCACCTCTATTGGTTTGCCCGTATCCTCCGCCTTCGTTCCCCTGACCAGCCCGTCAGTGGAGGCAAGGGCCACACACCTTACAGTATCACTACCAATATGCTGTGCAACCTCTACCACAAGGGTCGTACCGTTTTTTGGCTCTTGAATCTTTATGGCATTATGGATAGCTGGAAGGTTCCCCGGGCTAAACCTTATGTCTACTACGGGACCTATTATCTGTGTTATAGCGCCGATATTGTTATTCAACCCATACCTCCTTTTTAAGGCCTGAGGGCCTCTGCGCCCGAGACCACCTCCATGAGTTCCCTGGTGATGGCTTCCTGGCGGGCCTTGTTATAAGAACGAGTCAGCTCGCCTATCATCTCCTCTGCGTTCTCAGAGGCGGCTATCATCGCTACCCTGCGGGCCGCATACTCTGAGGTGAGAGATTCCCAAATGGCATGTTGGATGTAGTTCTCCAGGTATTTGGGGGACATCGCATTGAATATTTCTTCTTCAGAAGGTTCAAAGATGTAATCAGGCCTTATCGCCTTTTCCGGTTCGCCTTCTATGGGCAGGAGCTTTACGCCTGTGACTGCACCCTTCATCATTGTGACAAACTTTGTAAAGAACAGATGTAGCTCCTGGTAAGTCCCCTTCTGGAAATCTCTTATGAGATTATCTACAAACTTCGTTATATCAGCTTGCTCAAGTTTTTCCACACCCTCAAGGAAGTATTTCTCTATGGGGTGATTCCTCTTCTGGAAGAAGAGGAATCCTTTTCTGCCAATGAGGGTGAGCTGGATTTCTTTATTGGGATTTTCCCTTATAAATTTCTGGACGTACTGCAGGATGTTGGTGTTATAGGCGCCGCAAAGGCCCTTGTCAGAGGTTATCACTATGAGTTTGATTACCTTAACCTCCTCCTTCTCTTTTAGCAGATAATGGGTCTTGCCGATAAAGTTACTGGCGAGATAATTAAGCAGTTGGCTCATCCTCTCTGTATAATGCCTTGATGCCATAAGCCTTGCCTCGGCCTTTCTGAGTCTATTGGCGGCCACCATCTCCATTGCCCTGGTTATCTGCTGGATATTGGTGACGCCCCTTATCCTGCTTTTAATTTCCCTTGTGCTCTGCAAAGTGCTTTAACTCCTCTTGGAAAATTCCTTCTTGTATTCCTCTATGGCACGGATTAGCCGGTGAGTAACTTCGTCGTCCCATCGTTTCTTTTGCCTGATTTCCTGGCCTACGGCTGGATAGTTCTCTCTCATAAATCTATGGAAGCCGTTCTCAAAATCTTTTATCTTATCCACAGGGACGTCGTCCAGATAGCCATTTATGCCCACAAAGATGACCATTATCTGCTCTTCTACGGGCATGGGTTGGTACTGGGACTGTTTGAGGATTTCTACGAGCCTTTGTCCTCTGGCTAGCTGTTCCTTAGTGGTCTTATCAAGTTCTGAGCCAAACTGGGCAAAGGCGGCCAGCTCCCTGTACTGTGCAAGAGTGAGCCTCAGCATCCCCGCCACCTTTTTCATGGCAGGCGTCTGGGCATTACCTCCCACCCTTGATACAGACAGGCCCACGTGTACGGCGGGCCTTATGCCAGAGTAAAAGAGGTCGCTTTCAAGGTATATCTGGCCATCGGTTATAGAGATTACGTTGGTAGGGATATAAGCGGAGTAATCCCCCGCCTGGGTCTCTACCACTGGCAGTGCGGTTAGTGAACCACTTCCAAGCTTTTCGTTGAGTTTAGATGCCCTTTCCAGCAGTCTTGAGTGGAGATTGAAAATATCCCCAGGGAATGCCTCCCTGCCAGGGGGCCGTCTGAGTAAGAGTGAGACCTGGCGGTAGGCAATGGCATGCTTATAAAGGTCGTC
This sequence comes from Planctomycetota bacterium, assembly GCA_016209685.1. GTDB lineage: Bacteria > Planctomycetota > Brocadiia > Brocadiales > Bathyanammoxibiaceae > 2-12-FULL-52-36. The sequence goes on from JACQVQ010000008.1 coordinate 130,278, forward strand.
ATACATCACCACTGCGTGCTGACCGTTATCCCTGAAGTACTCACCCATGGCACAGCCCGCATAAGGGGCGATGTATTGCAGGGGCGCAGGGTCACTGGCCGAGGCCACCACTACGGTGGTGTACTCCATGGCCTTATACTTCTCAAGGGTGCTTACCAGGTCTGCTATTGTAGAAAGCTTCTGGCCAATAGCTACGTATATGCACTTTACGCCCGTATCCCTCTGGTTGATGATGGTGTCTACAAGGATGGCCGTCTTCCCCGTCTGCCTATCGCCGATGATTAGCTCCCTCTGCCCACGGCCTATGGGTATCATAGAGTCTATGGCCTTGAGGCCGGTCTGCAATGGCTCCTTTACTGGCATCCTCTCCACGACGCTGGGGGCGCGGCTCTCAATGGGCCTGAAGGTTTCTGAGATTGCCGTTCCTTTACCGTCTATGGGCTGACCGAGGGCATTAACTACCCTCCCTAGAAGCCCCTCCCCTACCGGAACCTGGACAATCTTGCCCGTGTTTTTTACTGTGTCCCCTTCCTTTATGCCCTTATCTGAACCAAGCAAGATAGCCCCCACGTTGTCTTCCTCCAGGTTCAGCACAATACCGTATACACCGGTAGGGAATTCCACTAACTCCCCTGCCATGCAATCATCAAGACCGTAGATTCTTGCCACTCCATCACCTACCTGGAGGACGGTACCTACGGTCTCCATTTTCAGCTTTTCTTCATAGCCCTCTATCTCTTTCCGGATGATAGAGGCCACTTCATCGGGTCTTAAGACCATAGTTAATCACTCCTGTAAATAAAGACTTAAAAGCTAGGCCGCCCTGCCTTCCATTAGCCTTCTTCTCAGGTTCACAAGGTGGCCGCGAACACTACCGTCAATTACCGTATTGCCCATACGTATGACCAAACCGCCCAGTATTTCCGGGTTAATCTCCGTTTTTATCTCCACCCTCTTACCAGAGAGCCTCTTCAGGATTTCTTCAATCCTTGCCAGCCTCTCCTCCATAAGGGGAATTACCGTTTGTACGGTTGCACGTGCGACCCCGCCAATGAGGTCTGCTACAGACTTGTAGCCGTCCAATATAAATTCCAATATCCCCTCTCGTCTTTTATCTATAATCAGGCGGAGGAAGTTTCTTACCAGGGGGTCCAGGTGGGGCGCCAGCAGGCTGTCTATCATTGCTGACTTCCTTTCCCTGGGTATTGCCGGGTGGAGCAGTATTCTCTTCAGTTCCGGGTTCTCGCGGAGGAGTTGCGCCACTTTCTCCAGGTCTTTCACGGTCTCCGGGAAGCGGCCCCTAGCCTTGGCCGTCTCAAAAAGGGCCTGGACATAACCCACGGCTACGGACTTGTCTAGCACCTCAGACCCTCCATCTCCTTTATGAATCCATCCACCAGTCTTTCTGCCGCTTCCTTGTTCAAAGACTGCTGAATCAATCTCTGCGAGGTAAGCAGAGACAATGCTATCACCTGGTCTCTGATTTCCTGAGCTACTTTTTTCCTCTCCAGTTCCAGGCTTTCCTTCGCTTTTAGCTTTATTGCCTCGGCCTCCTCTCTGCTCCTCTCTACTATCTCAGAGCCGAGCTTCTTTGCCTCTTTCACCGCCTCGGTAAGCTTCTTCTCAGCCTCGGCCTCTGTCTCGTAAACCTTCTTCTCGTAGCCTGCCTTTAACCTGGCGGCCTCCTGCCTGTCCCCCTCTGTCTTTTCGTAGGTATCCCTGATTTCCTCCCTCCTTGCCTTCAGGAGGGCAAATATTTTGTCAAAGAGGAACCTCCTGAGCAGGTAAAGCAGGATTAAGAAGCCAAGGGCCTGGACAATTACCAGCTTAAAGTCTACTCCTAAGGTTTTTAAGAGTTCCATGGCCCTCTCCTATTTAATTGATTGCTTAACCAGCTCAAGCAGTACGTCAGGGGTGGGAAGTTTTCCCATCAGGATGAAGGTTACCACAAGAGAATAAATGGTGAAGGTCTCAACAAATGCCAGACCAATAAACATCACCATCTGGAATCGGTTGTAGAGTTCAGGCTGTCTGGCCATGGCACTAAGGGCACCTGAGATGGTTAGACCTGCACCTACACCGCAACCACCCGCCGCTATTGCCACAAAGGCAATGGCCAGTACTAGTCCAGCATAATAAATCATTTAGATTCCTCCTTTCTAATGTTTTTCCTCCTCTGTGCCAATGGCACTAGAGATATACACGGTGGCAAGAATAGCGAAGATTGCCGCCTGAAGGGTAGCGCACAAGAGGTCAAGTGCTACCATGGGGAGCTGTACAGGGATGGGGATAAAACCCAGAAGGAATGGGGAGAATCCCACGAATATAGTCAGTACGGTGTCCTCCCCTGTGAGGTTCCCGAATAATCGCATGGAAAGGGAGAGGGGCCTGGATATGAACTCCTGCACCAGGTGCAAGGGGAACATCAGGGGCGCCATCCACCTGGGCTGGCCCATCAGGTGTTTAAGATAGCCCAGGGGGCCGTTATGTTTGAGGCCGTAGTAATGGGTAAGTAAGAAGACAAAAAGGGTCAGCGCAAGGGTGGTATTATAATTGGCCGTAGGAGAGCGAAAGAGCGGCACCTGCCCTATTATATTCATTACCCATATATAGATGAACAAAGTGCCTATAAAGGGTACAAAGGCCGCCCCCACCTTCCCCATGTTGGCCTTCACAAGGTCATCAAGAAACTCCACCACCAGCTCCAGAAGGGCCTGTACGCTCCCAGGAACCCTCTCAAGCCGGCGGGTGTAAAGGTGGCAGAACGACACCAGGGAGACAATTATCAACATAGACATCATCACCGGCAACCACTGGTGCAGTGTCAGCCCAAGGAAGTGTCGGTGCATGTCCAGGAAGAGGTCTAAAAAAGTGGGCAGTTCCTTAATCCCTGTTTCCATACCTTAATTCCTTACACCCTTAGTTTGCGACCCCTGCGAGCTGTCTAGATAATTCACAAACACTATCCCTAGCATCTTTGAACTTAGCACCATCGGTACAAGGCTTAGCCCCACCAGAAAGGCAATTACATGCACCTGCAGGTAACTAAACATGATATAGAAAATTACGCATAACACAAAATACTTCAGGAGGTTTATCAAGGCAAAGAACTGCTTTCCAGACGGATTTCCCCTCTGGAAAAACTGCTGCACTGTCCACCACTGGAGTCTGCATAGCCCCAGGCTAATGGCACAACCTATAAGTACACTATAAGAGATTTGAAAGGACCGGAAGGAGGTGGAACAAAGGGCTATCATGGCCATGAAAAAGAGGCTCGTGTTAAAGACCCTCTTTGGAAAACCCTCGTCAAGGACTAACATATCGGTCTTTGTTTCCTGAGACCCCATCATCTCTTCTTCCCGGCCTTTTCTTCTTCCTCCTGAAGCTTTTTCGCTACCCTATAAAATTCCAGGAACCCCGAGGCAATCCCCAAAAATAGGAATATCAGCATTAACCGCGGGGCAGTACCAAAGCGAGAATCTAAATAGCTGCCTACAAGGTAACCCCCCACGATTGAACCTACCATAAAAAACCCAAGGCCCAGCGCCCTTTGAAGGGCTGGTCGCGGAGTACCGTCATTTCTGCCAAATATACCTAACACCAATACACTCGTCATTACGGATTGAAGGGCTACAGCTCACTCTTCCCTGAGGAAAAAGAATTTCTTGAGGGCCATCATTGTGTACCAGTTGAGCCTGACTATGCACTCAAGCATGTTCAGAAATACTGGCGAGGCCTTAGGCATACAGACCCCTGCTATAAGCCTTTCCTCATGTTCAAGGGCGTAGCTGTCGGCAATCTCATTCAGATGAGACCCCTTTTCTAATGCATGCCCCAGGAGAAACTGGTTCTTGGTCAAAAAGGCATCTCCGGCATTTTTAATGACTTCGCGGGTATTCTCAGAGAGGTACTTTAACTCCCCAATGGCCTTATCGCTGAAAAGGAGGTCCTCATTCACTTTAATCTTCACCGGAGGAAACATCCCCCTGACGGCATCTACCGCCCTTTGAAGGTGAGTGGCCGCCGAGACTACTCCCTTTAATTGCTCTTTTTCTTCTTTAGTCTTGACGGATACATCACTGAGCGAGGCTATTATCTCCTCTCCTAACTTATGAATCTCATTAGCTGGTACCTCAGCCTCCTCTAACTTCTTTACGTTATGCTGTACAAAAGCATCCATAGTAGTATCAAACGTCCTCTCAAGCTTAGTACACATCAGGCTAAGTTTTTGAGAGATTTCCCTCAGTAGTTTGTCATCCTCTTCCATGTCCATCCACGAAGGCTAGAGATTTCTCACTGCTTAACGACCTGCCGCATAAGCCTCTACCGTGAGCCTTTTAAGGTCTAGAACAGTTAAATCTCTTTATCCCCACGACCTAAGAAAGGGTTCTCTAGTAAAAAATGCATTTTACTAAATTGAAAGGCTTTGTCAAGGTGCATAACTGCTGGGCCTGGGACATGAGCCCGCACATTGCATTGGCAGTTTGAGACCTCTGCGAAAGTCTACACAGCACTACCTGTCATTCTGACCCTGAACGAAGTGAAGGGGAAGAATCTCTAGACCCTTCGCTTTCGCTCAGGGTGACACTTCGTGCCAGATTCTTCGGTCGCTTCCCCTTCGCTCCGCTCAGGGCTTCGGCTCGGAATGACATGTGAGTAGGGTTTTGCAGGGGTCTCAGTTTGTGACAAAAGCGTTTTATTCCCATTGTCCTGGAGATAGGTCCGCCTCAGGCGGATGAGACCTGCCCTGAACCGTGCTGGTTCAGGGCCTGCCCCTATATTTTCTCCTCCACCTCTGGCCTCCTGAGATAGAGGGGTTGGAGTTGGAAGGGGTCGCTAATCTCGTCCTTCTCGTAGAGTTGAACCCCCAACCTGGCCACGACCCTTGCCCTTGCCGTCCCCAGTCCACCATCTTTAATTATAATCCCATCCACGTGAAAGAGTTCCTTGTAAGGGGGTACACCATCTCCAAAGATTAGGACGGGTCTTGGGAGGAGGGGTAGCAGGGAATGGGGCTCAATGGCCATGCAGTCGGTCTGTCTCTGCCATACGCCATTTACTGGTCTGTAAATACAGGCATAGACCGCCCTCCTCTTGGCATCCAGGATTGGGCAGATGGGTGTATCACCGGGGGTAACGTTCTCCGCCAGGACGTCCAGTGTGGGTACTGCTACCAGGGGTTTCCTTAGTACATAGGCCAGGGTCTTGGCACACGTTATCCCTACCCTGAGACCGGTAAAGGAACCTGGCCCGTGGCTTACTGCAATAAGGTCGGTATCCTCTGGCCGCCAGCCCAGGTCCCTGAAGATTTCCTCTATGGAAGGGAGTAGTGCCTGGCCGTGTCTCTTGACGCCAGGCCCACCTGGGCCTGCCCTTGAGCGGAGCGAAGGGGTAGATACCGCCCCCCTCTCAAAAGACCTCTCCCCCAGGGTGGTAAGGCCCCCCCCAACGCTACCCTCGCACACGGCCACACTACCCACCATTCCAGAGGTCTCTATAGCTACCACCCTCAAGTGTATACCTCCTAAAGGGATTGTAGACAGAAGATTGGAAATTGGAAATTTTAAATTTTAAAATTTCCAATCTTCAATTTCTAATTATTCTACTCCCTACTCCCTACTCCCTAGTCTTTACCCCCTTACAATTTACTTGACACAGGGGTTGGGTTTCCATAATAATAAATTTATAATTTCTGTGCACATACCAGTTTGCCGCCTGGCCTTGTAACAGCTTGTAATAGTTAAGGTATAGCTGGCGAATCAATATTTTCCTCCTGAGAGGGGTAGTCTGGTGAATCCATCAAGAGACCTTTTCCAAGAAGAACTTATAGAGCGACTCTACTGGTTTATCCGCTTGAGGTGGTTTGCGGTGGCCGGGGTGCTTGGGGTAGTGTGGGTTGCTTATGATTGGGGGATTGTGGACTCCCCCACCCCGTTTGTTGTTATTTCTTTAATCCTATTGGTCTTAAACGTCCTTTTTTCCATCCATGCAGACCGTGCCAAGGAACATCCACAGTGGGCAACTATTAATGCCAGGGTACAGATTATATGTGACCTGTTGGGTCTCCTAGCGCTCCTCCACTTCGCAGGGGGCGCAGAGAACCCCTTCCTGTTCTATTTTGTCTTCCATACCATACTGGCCAGCATCCTGTTAGAGCGTAGAGAGAGCTACTTCTTTGCCTTCACGACCATACTACTATTTGGGGTGCTCGTGTCTCTGGAATATACGGGGGTTCTACCCCACCATCCTCTTTTAAAATATAAAAATCCTTTTGTGAGTCTGGCTGGCCCGGCGTGGTGGAAGGAACCTGTTTATCTGACGGGCATACTATTTGTGTTTGCTACCACGGTGCTTTTTTCCACCTACTTTACCGTCTCCGTGGCTACGAAGCTCAGGGAGCGGAGCCGCAGGCTGAAGGCCCTGCAGGAAGAACTCCTGAGGACGGAGAAGGATAAGTGGAAGGCCATAATTGAATGCATGAAGGAGGGGGTCATCTACGTGGATAATGGAGGAAAGATAGACTTTTATAACGCCTCCGCCGCAGACGTTAAGGAGTTAACCCTCTCTGCATGTTATCCTGCCTATAGTCATGAGGCCCTTGGGGAGCAGGTGGAAGACCCCTCCAGTTCCAACAGGATACTCCAGGCAGGGGGAAGGGTGTACGAGAGTACCTGTTCCCCGATAAGAGATTCCGAGGGCAAGCATCTGGGTACGGTGCTGGTGAATCGTGACATAACGGAGCGGAGGGAGATGGAAAAGAGGCTCATGCACCAGGAAAAGATGACGGTTATTGGTAAACTGGCCGCAGGGATAGCCCATGAACTGAATAACCCCCTTGGGGTCATCTCCATGTTCACTCAAATGGCCCTTAAGAAGGTCCCAAGCGATAATCCCCTGCAGGAGTACCTGGATACTATAAAGAGGAACACAGACGTATGCAAGAAGGTTATCCAGAGCCTCCTTTCCTATGCCAGGATGGTGCCCGTCCATCCCAGGGATATAAACCTTAACGACTGCGTAACGGACGTCCTATTTATGTGCCGTCCCTTAGTGGAGAAGCAGGGGATAAGACTGGAGACCGAGCTTTACAAGGGGCTTCCCCTCTTTAAGGGAGACCCTGACCTCCTTCGGCAGGTGTTTATGAACATAGTAGTTAATGCTATCCAGGCACTGGAGGAAGGCGGCAGGTTAAGGGTAGCCTCTGATGTCCTCCAAGAAGATAGTACCCTGGAAGCCGTGAGACTGGTCTTTGAGGACAATGGCCCGGGGATAGCCCCTGAGCATATGGCCAGGCTCTTTGAGCCCTTCTTTACTACGAAGCCAGAGGGCGCGGGGACCGGGCTGGGACTTTCCACCTGTAAGAACATTGTGGAGAGGCACGGTGGTTTCATGCAGGTGGAGAGTGAGGTGGGCAAGGGTAGCCGCTTTACGGTGGTCTTGCCCGTTAAGGGAGAATTTGCCAGGGAAGGGGATTCTATGGTAAGGGCTGAAAGTCTCTGGAGTTGGAAATAGTGGCGTGCGAATAGTGCCTGAGGTACCTGCCCGGAGTAGGGGGTAGGCCCTGCACCACCCTTGTACCACAAGGGTACAGGGCAAGGGTGTAGGACAAAGCCCTGTACCTAATTATTGGTACGGGGCAAGGGTGCAGGGTAAAGCCCTGTACCTGATTGGTACAGGGGAGTAGGGTGTAGGGAGAAGAGGATGTACAACCCTTCTATTTTCGTAGTGGATGATGATCCAGATATGGTGAAAGGCCTCGTCCTTGTGCTGAGGGAGATAGGGGAGGTAGGTACTGCCCCTACGGCGGAAGAGGCCCTGGAGTATATAAAGAGAAACCCGGTGGACGTACTGGTAACAGACGTCCGCATGCCGGGGATTGGTGGAATCTCCCTCCTGGAAAAGGTAAAGGAGTTTCGTCCCAAGATAGAGGTTATAGTCCTTACGGCGTATGGTTCTATAGAGTCTGCCATAGATGCCATGAAGAAGGGGGCCTATCATTACGTTACGAAGCCATTTAATAATGATGAGCTATTGATAGTGGTACAGAGGGCCCTCCAGGATAAGCGCTTCCATGAGGAGTTAGAATATCTCAGGGAGAAGGTGAACAAGGCCCATGTCTTTGAGAATATCATTGGGCGTGACTGGAAGATACAGGAAATCTTTGAGACCATCAAGAAGGTCTCGCCCTCTAAAGTACCCATACTCATCCAGGGGGAGAGCGGTACCGGCAAGGAGCTTATTGCCAGGGCCATACACCAGCACAGCCCCCGCTCCAAGAACCGCTTCCTTGGGATTAATACCGCCGCCTTACCAGAGAACCTGCTGGAGGCCGAACTCTTTGGATACAAGAAGGGGGCATTTACCGGGGCAGATTACGACAAAAAAGGCCTCTTAGTCCAGGCCACACAGGGGACTTTCTTCCTGGATGAGATAGGTAGCATGTCCCTGGCCTTCCAGAGTAAGCTACTGCGGGTGATACAGGAGATGGAGGTTATCCCTGTGGGTGCTACCGAGCCGTTAAAGATAGACGTCCGTTTTATCTCTGCAACCCACACCGACCTGGAGAAGGCCGTTAAAGACGGCGCGTTCAGGGAGGACCTCTACTACAGACTCAACGTGGTGAGGATTAACGTCCCCCCACTGAGGGAGAGGAAAGAGGATATACCCCTCCTGGCAGGTCATTTCCTGGAGAAATGGGCAGAAGGGGAAGAAAAGAAGGGTCTTACCCCAGGCGCCCTCAGGCGTTTAATGGAGTATGACTGGCCAGGTAACGTCAGGGAACTGGAGAACGTTATCCAGAGGGCCATGCTAGTTGCAGAAGGAGTGGATATACAGCCTTCAGACATCCTGCTCAGGCAGGAACCGCTCCCATGGTTAGTAGAGGCCGAGGGTTATAGCAGTGTCACTTACGATAAGGCTAAGGAGGAGGTCTTCCGCCACTTCCAGCGAGAATACTTTACCAACCTCCTCAAGAGGTGTAACGGTAATATTACCCTTGCGGCCGAAAAGAGCGGTATAACCAGGACTGCCTTGCACCGCATCATAAAGAAACTGAACCTTTCCGAAGAAGTCCTGACCATGCGAGACTCCCTACCTCAGGTTACCTCAAAATAGAAATACACATTTATGATTATTCCAGCCGCACAGTGGCTGGACTCCACACAGAACGCACACTCTAGTACACAGGCATGTATACTAGAGTATACCCACCCAGGTCTTTTATTATTAAGCACTTACACCTGTCGCCCCACGGCTTGCCAACGGGGTTGTAACAGGGCCGTCCTCATTTGCACTCACAGAAGTTGTACCAACCCCTTTACTCTCAAGAAGTTAAGAAAAGGCTTGAGGCATGGTTACTAAATGGTATGTCAATTGCTACCGTGTCTAGGGCGAGGTGGAAAACTTATATATATTTGGGTGAGATTGCATGGGGGAAAAGATATTAGTGTTGGATAGTGACAGGGATCACCAGGAGAGGATTAAGTCCCTATTGAACAAGGCAGGTTACGAGACCATGACCGTGGAGGATAGATTTTCTGGACTCCAGGCCCTCAGGGAAGGTGGCAGGGATTCTTGCCTCAGGCGGGTGGGATCAGCCGAATCGGCCACTCTCAACAGGGGAGGTTTTTCTGCAGTACTGATGAGAGAAGAGGCCAACGGCACAATCAGTGTCCATGACACGCTCCAGGATATAAAGGCCATCTCCCCGGAGATGCCAGTGGTCGTAAGTGCTGATTCCTGGACGCCCCAGTCTCTTCAATATTGTACCGAGGTCGGGGCCTTCTTCTGTATGGATGGGGAGGCCGAAGGCGACCTCCTTGTGCAGGTGTTAAGCAAGGCGATTGAAGAATATAAACTGTCCTCAAAGTTGTAGGGGCAATTCACTAGTTGCCCCTGCTTAGGTAAAAGGAGAGGGAGTTATGGGATATGCGAGATGGGCAGTCGTCTTTCTGATTAGTTTAGGGTTAATAGCCCTCAGCCATACCCCTGTTTTTGCTAAGGGAGATGCAGGTGCAGGGAAGGGGGTCTTTGAAAAGAGGTGTCAGGGCTGTCACGGAGAAAAGGGAGATGGCAAGGGTCTAGCCTCCGTCTTCTTGTACCCCAAACCTGCAGATTTTACGAGCGGCAAGTTCAAACTCCGCTCCACCCCATCCGGAGAGATGCCCACCGATGACGACCTCTTTAAGACCGTTGCTGATGGTGTCCAGGGGAGCGCCATGCCCTCCTTTGCCTATATCGCAGACGATGAGCGCTGGAACGTCATACAACACATAAAGACCCTCGCATTATATTTTGATGAGGAAGAGGGAAAGACCTACAATCTCTTTGAACTCAGGGGAGCCCCACACCCGTTAACCGTCGCCCCCGAACCGCCCATGGCCGCCGAGACCCTTGCAAAGGCGAAGGCCGTTTATGAGCAGGAAAAGCTGGGATGCGTAAAGTGCCACGGCAGGCTTGGGAAAGGGGACGGCCCATCGGCTCAGGAGCAGGTGGACGACTGGGGCAGGCCCATAAAGGTGAGAGATTTTACCACAGGCGTATTCAAGGGTGGTAATACCAACAGAGACGTTTATTTGAGGTTTGCCACCGGGATGAGCGGCACCCCAATGCCTGCCTTCTCCGGTGAACAGCTTTCGGATGCGGACCGCTGGTCATTAGTCCAATACGTCCAGTCCCTGAAGAACCCGGACGTAAGGTTGGCTACCCCACCGGCCGACGCCACCATAGTGGCCACCCAGACTAACGAGGATATCCCGGACGATAACCCCGAGGCTACGGTCTGGCAGTCAGCCAAGGAATACGAGATACCACTTAACAGGCTCTGGCAGCCAGAGATTCTACCCATGCACGTACGGGTCCGCGCCCTCTACAACGGCAAGGATGTGGCCATACACCTGGAGTGGGACGACGCTACCCAGAACATGGGCTATTCCCAACCGCAGACCTTTAGAGACGGCGCAGCCGTACAGTTCTCCCCCAGCGGTGAGTTTCCCTTTATAGGGATGGGTAATGGCAAGACCATGACAGGGCTGGAGATTCCTGTCAACATCTGGCACTGGAAGGGAGACTGGCAGGCAGATGCTGGCACCTATACCGACATAAAGCACGTCTACCCGAACATGCACGTGGATACCTATTATTTCCCCAAGGAGGTACAGGATAAGACTTACCTAGCTGGTCGTGCGGCAGGCAACTTGTTTTCCAGCGACCACCGTCCCTCCGTTGTAGAAGACCTGAATGCCGTAGGTTTTGGGAGTCTAGAGTCCCAGCCTGTCAGCTCGCAGGGTGTCCAGGGGAGAGGCGACTGGTCAGATAACAAGTGGCAGGTGGTCTTAAGGCGTCCTCTGGAGTCTCAGGAGACCAGGGACGTAAAGTTCTCAAAGGGTGCTACCATCCCCGTATCCTTTGCCGTATGGGATGGTGCCCGTCAGGACAGGGACGGTATAAAGTTTGTATCTACCTGGTTTAGATTAAAAATGTAGCGTTACCGTTTATACCCGAGGACAGGAAGCTTCAGGCAGGATTTTGACCTGACCAACCATAGAGGGAGGATAAGAGATAATGGAGATTTCCAGACGCGACTTCCTAAGATATACAGGGATGGCCACAGGAGGCGCCATGGCCACGGGCCTGAAGCTCCGCTTCCTGGAGGCCCAGACGGAGATTCCTAACCCCCTTGAACACTACCCCGATAGAAACTGGGAGAAGGTCTACAGGGACCAGTATTCCTATGATAGGACCTTTACCTTCTGCTGTGTACCTAACGATACCCATAACTGCCGTCTAAAAGCCTTTGTGAGGAACGGCGTTGTAACAAGGATAGAGCAGAACTACGACAGCCACCTGGTGGAAGATCTCCATGGTAACAAATGCACCCCAATGTGGAACCCTCGTGGTTGCCTTAAGGGATATACATTGGTCAGGCGGGTATACGGCCCTTACAGGATAAAATATCCCATGGTACGGAAGGGCTGGATGGAGTGGGCAGAAAATGGCTTCCCTGACCCCAACACTCCAGAGAACCAGGAGAAATACTTCCAGAGGGACAGGGATACCTGGGTAAGGGCATCCTGGGACTACGCCTTCACCCTCGTGGCCAGGGGCCTGCTCCGCATAATGTCTACCTATGGAGGTGAGGAAGGGGCCAAACTCCTCAGGAAGCAGGGCTATCCGGAGGAGATGATTGAGGCCGCCCATGGTACAGGTGCCCGTTGCATAAAGATTCGCCCAGGGATGGGATTTCTGGGGATGACCCGTATTTACGGTTCAGTTGTGCGCTTCTGCAATATGCTGGGCCTTTATGACGGCAAGGGTGGTGCGCGTAACTGGTCTAACTATACGTGGCACGGAGATTTGGGTCCTGGGCATCCCATGGTCTCAGGCATACAGACCTTTGACTCAGACCTCAACGACTTCCGCCATGCCAAGCTCATGGTCTTCAGTGGAAAGAACATGGTGGAAAACAAGATGCCCGATGCCCACTGGTGGATAGAGATAATGGAGAGGGGCGGGAAGATTGTAAATATTTCCCCCGAGTACAGCCCAGCCTCCCAAAAGGCCGATTATTGGGTACCAGTAAGGCCAGGTTCTGACGTGGCACTCATGATGGGAGTGGTCCATCTACTGATAAAGAACAACTGGTACGAGGTGGACTTCGTAAAACAATACACCGACTTGCCACTACTGGTGAGGCTGGATAATTTGAAAATCCTGCGGGCCGCAGACATTATTTCTGGCTATAAGAACAAGGAACTCACCGGTTACAGCAAGAAGGTGCAGATTATAGACCCTCAGATGAGAGAAGACTGGGGCGACTTTGTGGTCTGGGATACCAAGAGCAATGGCCCCAAGGTGATAACCAGGGAAGACGTTGGCAAACACTTTGCCGCTATAGGCATTGACCCCGCCCTGGAAGGGAGCTTCAAGGTCAAGACTGCGGATGGCAAGGAGATAGAGGTAAAACCCTCGTTCCAGCTCTACAAAGAACTCTGCGCCGAGTACGACCCTGCCACCGTCCAGGAGATAACCAGCACCCCCAAGGAGATGATAGAACAGCTGGCCAAGGACTTTGCCACCATAAAGCCAGCCATGATTCATACAGGCGAGGGTACCAACCACTACTTCCACTGCGACATAAAGGACAGGGTCAACTTCCTTATACTGGCGCTCACCGGCAACTTCGGCAAGCCAGGGGGAGGTCCCGGCCACTGGGCAGGAAATTACAAGATTTCCGTCTTCCCGGGGTCATACGTGATGATGGGAGAGGACCCCTTCCACGTTAACCTGGACCCCAATGCTAAGGTGGAGGACATCAAGGTAAAGAAGTACTTCAAACCAGAAGAAGTGTGCTACTGGAACTACCAGGACAACATCCTGAAGGTAAATGGGAAGTGTTTTACCGGCCAAACCCACATGCCCACTCCCACCAAGGTTATATGGTTTGCCAACGTGAACCTCATCAATAACGCCAAGTGGGCCTATGAGATGATTTACAACACCAATAAGAGGGTGGAGATGATAGTGGCCCAGGACTGGGAGTGGACGGGTAGCTGTGAGGTCTCAGACATCGTCTTCCCTGTCCACAGCTGGATGGAACTGACACAGCCAGATTTTACCGCCTCCTGTTCCAACCCCTTCCTCCAAGTCTGGAAGGGTGGGATAAAACCACTTTACGACACTAAGCAAGATAGCGAGATATATGCGGGAGTGGCTTGCAAGCTGGCGGAGCTTACCGGGGACAACCGTTACAGGGATTACTGGAAGTTTATCCTGGAAGGGAAGACAGAGGTATACATACAGCGGATGTTTGACGCCTGTATTACTACCCAGGGTTATAAGGTAGATGAACTCCTCAAGCAAGACCGTGGCGCCCTACTGCTCTTCCGCACCTACCCGAGGATAACGGGTTGGGAGCAGATTCAAGAATCCAAGCCCTTCTACAACAAGACCGGAAGGCTTGAGTTCTACAGGGACGAGGACGAGTTCATTGAATACGGAGAGAACCTCATAGTCTTCCGTGAACCAGTGGAGGCCACACCCTATCTGCCCAACGTCATAGTGGGCACCCATCCGGCCATAAGGCCCAATGATTACGGTATACCTTTGACCGCCACCGGTGCAGATGAGCGGTCTGTAAGGAACGTGAAGATGTCCTGGAAAGAGGTTAAGAAGACCAAGAACTTCCTGTGGGAGAAGGGTTATCGTTTCTACTGCCTCACCCCCAAGACCAGGCACAGGGTGCACTCCTCCTGGAGCAACTCAGACTGGAACCTTATATGGGACAGCAACTACGGAGACCCCTACCGTATGGACAAGAGAACCCCAGGGGTGGGCGAACACCAAATCCATCTGAACCCAGAAGATGCCAGAGAGTTGGGCATCAACGATGGCGACTATGTATATGCGGACGCCAACCCTGATGACAGGCCCTACGTGGGTTGGAAGCCCACCGACCCCAATTACAAGGTGTCACGCCTGATGCTCAGGGTGAAATACAATCCAGCTTATCCAAGAGGGGTAACCATGATGAAGCATTCACCTTTCATGGCCCTCTGGAAGACGGTGAAGGCCCATGAGACTAGGCCAGACGGCAGGGCCGTTACGGCTGACACAGGCTACCAGGCCAACTTCCGTTACGGCTCCCAGCAGTCATTGACCAGGGGTTGGCTACAGCCTACCATGATGACTGACAGCCTGGTGAGGAAGAACATTCTGGGACAAGGGATTGGCAAGGGCTTTGAGATAGACGTTCATGCCCCCAACACCTGCCCCAAGGAGACCTTGATAAGGGTATACAAGGCCGAGGATGGAGGCATAGACAGTAGGGGGGCATGGGAGCCTGCCAGGACGGGCCTGACCCCGGCCCAGGAAAACGAGGCCATGAAGAATTACCTCGCCGGCAAGTTCATCGTCTAGAGGCAAATATTGTGTAGGGGCGACCCGGCGGGTCGCCCCTACTTAGGATTAGGAGGAATCTAATGACAAAGGTTTACAATTGGCAGCTGGGGCGGGAGATGGAATACCCGTACGAGGCCGCCCGCCCAAAGAGACAATTCGCTGCGGTCTTCAATATAAACCGTTGTATAGCCTGTCAGACCTGTACCATGGCCTGTAAGAGCACCTGGACCTTCTCTAAGGGGCAGGAGTTCATGTGGTGGAACAACGTGGAGACCAAGCCTTTTGGAGGCTTCCCGCAGTCCTGGGACTCCAAGGCCCTCCAGCTCCTTGGCCCGCAACCAGGTTGGGATGCCGGCAGTAAGGCACATGATTCTCCCCATGGAAAGTACAAAGGGGAGACCCTATTTGAGGCCGCCGGCAAGAGGATTGACGCCAGCGGACAACAGGCCCTGGGATACGTCCCTGAGGATAAGGAATGGCGCGCCCCTAACTTCTTTGAAGATACCGCCAACCGTTCCCCCAAGACCGTTAATGGCGTACAGGAAGGGGCCATGCTCCCTGAACACCAGATATTCTTTTTCTACCTGCAGAGGATTTGTAACCACTGCACCTACCCTGCCTGTCTGGCGGCCTGTCCCAGGAAGGCCATATATAAGAGGCCAGAGGACGGTATAGTCCTCATAGACCAGAGCCGCTGCCGGGGTTACAGGAAGTGCGTGGAACAGTGTCCCTATAAGAAACCTATGTTTAACGGGCAGACCAGGGTCTCTGAGAAGTGTATAGCCTGTTATCCCAGGGTGGAGGGGAAAGACCCCATGAGCGAGGGAGACCCCATGGTCACCCGTTGTATATCAGCCTGTGTGGGGAAGATAAGACTACAGGGCTGGGTGGATGACCCGGATAGCCCTGTCCATTACCTGGTGAGGAAAGAGAAGGTGGCCTTGCCCTTGTATCCCCAGTTCGGGACTGAGCCTAACGTGTATTATATACCGCCCAGGTGGGCCCCGAGGGGCTATCTACATCAGATGTTTGGCCCTGGTGTGGACGAGGCTATTGCCAAGTACACTAAACCTTCCCACGAACTCCTGTCCGTACTGCAGCTCTTTGGTGTAACGCAGAAGCTCATCTACTGCTACGAGGTCACCGCAGACACCATCATTGCCTACGGCAGGGAGCATAAGGAGATTATGAGGGTACCCGTCAACGAGGCCGTGCTCGTCAGGGATGAGAAGTACCTGAACGTTACTTAAAAATACCCGTAGTCGCAGGCTTTAGCCTGCGTGAAGTAACGCAACCTAAAGGTTGCGGCTACTATACAAGGAGACGTTGATGCAAGAAGCTGGGAAAGAGGTTGTGGTGAAAGAATCCCCTGACGAAGAGAGGGCCCAAAAGGCCCTGGCCAGGAGCAGTTTCTATGGCATCCTGTCCAGGGGCTTCGCCTATCCCACCGAAGAGGTTCTGGGGGAGATAAAGGCAGGTGCCACCTCCAACGAGCTAAAGGGTTCGGCCGCCTGCCTGGGGGAGGGACTCTTGCAATCCGTGGAGGCCCTCTGTGAGGCTATGGAGAGGGAGATAGCCCCCCTCGGACTGAGGGAGGTGGAGGGAGGCTATAACAGGATATTCTCCATGGGTCTCCTGTGTCCCCATCATGAGACGTTTTACACCTCTGCCCATGTCTTTATGAAAAGCCAGGATCTGGCAGACATCCAGGGCTTTTACAATGCCTTCGGTTTCCGTCTCGCAGAGGAACAAAAGGAACTGGCGGACTTTATAGGGACTGAGCTGGAGTTCATGTACGTCCTTTGCTTTAAGGAGTACCATGCAATAAAAAAGGGTGAGAAAGATAAGGCCGACCTCTGCCGTGAGGCCCAGGCCAAGTTTGTGGAAGGACATATTGGCACATGGACAGAGGCCTTCTCTATGACTCTCACGGTTAGTTCGCACATGGACTACTTTATAACCCTGGGGAGGTTGTTAGAAAAGTTTGTGGATTTTGATTGCCAGTATCTCGGAGTGGCTCCCAAGAAGGTATCGGCGCCGGAAGAGGGATGGAAAAGAGAGACGGAGCCGCTCAGTTGTGGAGAAGATATACAAGGACTGAAGTAATGGATTCATTCAATAATCCAGCTCCTTCCTTTGATATAAAACTCTAAGGATAGACACTGAAGGAGATTGTTAGTGGAGACGAATACGGCGAAGGTGGACGAGAAAGCTGCAGTTGTGGAAGCTGGCCCCCTTAAAAAGGAAATTGGGCTGGGGATAGGGGGCCGGCGTTCCTTTCTTTTAAAGCTGGGTTGGGCAGGTTTTGCCCTCTTCCTATCTGCATGGATGGTCTCCTTTATGAGATTGTTCTTCCCGCGGTGCCTCTTTGAGCCTCCTATGACCTTTAAGGCAGGTTACCCGTGGGAGTATACGGTCGGCGTAGTAAGCACGAGGTTCCAGAAGGAGTACAGGGTATGGATAGTAAGAGAGGGCGAGGGTTTTTACGCCCTGTTTGGCCAGTGCACCCACCTGGGCTGTACGCCTGTATGGTGGGAGGGGGAGAATAAATTCAAGTGCCCCTGCCACGGGAGTGGTTTTACCAAGGAGGGGATAAACTACGAGGGCCCGGCGCCAAGACCCCTGGAAAGGGTGAAGGTGACCCTGGCGGCCGATGGGCAGTTGCTCGTAGATAAGTCCATTCGCTTCCGGCAGGAAAGGGGCGAATGGGAGAAACAAGGGGCCTTCCTCAAGGTATAAAGTCCTCAATACTGTATCTGCCTGGGCGTTATCCTCAAGGGAAAGACTAATGTTGACAGAACAAAGAGAAAAGATAAAGGAAATCATTACTGAATCGCAGGTATACAAGTCCATCTTCCGTAGAGGTTTTGAGGACACCACAAAGAACCGCGTCCTGGCCATCTTCGGCAACGTATTCCTCCATCTACATCCACCTTACGTAAAGAGACATGCGCTGAAATTCACCCATAGCTGGTGTATGGGTGGTATAACCTTCCTGCTCTTTTTAGTCCTCTGCTTTACCGGGGTGTTCCTGTGTTTCTATTATCATCCCGATAAGATTAATGCCTACAGGGACATGAAGTATTTTGAGTACGACGTCCCCTTCGGGGTGGTACTGAGGAACATGCACCGTTGGGCCGCCCACTTGATGGTCATCACCGTGTGGCTCCATATGACCAGGGTCTTTATGACCGGGTCTTATAAACCTCCGAGGGAGTTTAACTGGGTAGTAGGGGTATTGTTGCTGGTCTTGACCCTGCTCCTTAGTTTTACGGGCTATTTACTGACGGATGACCAGTTGGGTTTCTGGGCCGTGACGGTGGGTACCAATATGGCCAGGGCTACGCCACTACTGGGCCACGAGGGACCTTTTGGGGAACAGTTGGGAGTTACGGCCTACAACGACATACGCTTTGCCCTCCTCGGTGGTTCGGTGGTGGGTGGTAATGCCCTGCTCAGGGCCTATGTATGGCACTGCGTGGCCATGCCTGTAACTGCCATCCTCTTCCTGGCCGTACACTTCTGGAGGACTAGAAAAGACGGTGGCACGGCAGGGCCACTATAAAAATTTGGGTTCAAGGGTTCAATCCACCTCAGGCGGAAAAGGTTTAAGGTAAAGTCCATGTGGCACAATATATTTAAGATAGCCAGTAAGCCGGATAACATCCCCATCGTGGGGATGCTCCTCCTCGTCTTCTTCTTTTGGTTCCTCTCCTTCTGGGCGGCCTTTAAAAATGACCGTATAAGAAGGGCCGCGGCCGGCAGGCCGAGACCGGAGGGTGGAAAGTCCAAAGGGGATGTGGTGGACGTAATAGATTTTATGTACCCGGAGGAAGAGCAAGGGCTACCCAAAAAGGTCAGTTGCTGGCCCCATCTGGTGAAGCTGGAGTTTGTATGTGCCATAGCCGTTATGGCACTGCTCATGTTCTGGTCTATCCCTATAGACGCACCCCTGGAGGAGCCTTCAGACTCCACCCTTACCCCCAACCCCTCCAAGGCGCCCTGGTACTTCCTGGGATTACAAGACATGCTGGTGTACTTTGACCCATGGATTGCAGGGGTACTGCTCCCCACTTTTATTATAGTGGGGCTGATGGTCATACCTTATGTGGACGTAAACCCCAAGGGTAATGGTTACTACACCTTTGCCGAGAGGCCCTTTGCCATACTGGTATACTGGTTCGGTTTCTTTGTGTTATGGGTCTTGGAGATAGTCATTGGCACGTTCTGCCGTGGGCCGGGGTGGATGTTCTTCTGGCCGGGCCAGGAATGGGACCCCCACAGGGTAGTGGCAGAGGTGAACATTAACTGGAACGAGTTCCTGGCAAACATTAGCGGTATTACGGCCCTGAAGACGGAGACGGCGGGCCTCCTTTTGGGGATAGTTACAATCCTGGCCTATTTCGGGCTGGGGACGGCATTGCCCTATCTCTGGCTCAAGAGGCAGGAGGCACCCATAATACACCGTCTGGGACTCATCCGCTACGGCGTGGTGGGCTTCTTCTTCTGGACTATGATGGCCTTGCCCATCAAGATAGTCCTCAGGCTCATGTTTTCTATCAAGTATATCCTGGTTACACCCTGGTTTAACATATGAGTAAAAGAGATCCCATAGAAGAAAAATCTTTTGCGTGGCTGTTTGCCCTGACCATCTCTCTGCTCCTTATCAGTACCCTGTGGGCGATGTACGATGAGGTAATAGGGAGGAGGCCCTGGAAGCACTATCAGCGGGAATTCCTGGCCGTGGCCGATGGGAAATCCCAGCAGGAGCTGAAGGTGGCCACCGAGGCCCAGGCTACTGAACAGTACAAGGGGCTCAGACAGGAGTACGATAGGGTTATTAAGGCCCTGGAGGCCAATCCGGAGAGGAATAAAAATATAGCCGAACTGAAAAGGCTGGATAAAGAACTGGCCGAGCATATCCACGAATTACAGCTCCATAGGGGTGAGTATCAGGCCACCGTGTACGTGATGGAAAAGGCCGAGGAGGCGAGTAAAAGCAAACTCCTCCACGATGCCCAGGGGCTAGAGCCGTGCATTGAAGAACTCTCTACCAAGATGGCCACCATGCAAAGACGCAAGAAAGAGCTTCGGGCGGAACTAAAGGAGATGTCCAGAGAAAAAGAGGCCCTGGAGGAGAAACTACTGGCCTACGAGGACCGCCTAAAGGGTATACAGCGCTTCAGGGAGGCGTTAAAAAAGAAGAAGGTAGAGATAAAACAGATAGTGAATGACGAGTTGGGGGTCATAGACCGCTGTCATAGCTGTCACGCCGGTGTGGCCACAAAGGGCTTTGAGGAGATCCAACAACCCCTCAAGACCCACTCCATGGTGGTAGGCCTACCAGCCCTTGCCCCTGGGCTGCCAGAAAGGGGCATACTGGACGCCCATCCCATAGAGACCTTTGGCTGTACCCCGTGTCATAGAGGGCAGGGTTACGCCACCACCACTGCCCAAAAGGCCCATGGAGAACTGGAGTATGTCCTCACCCCCCTCCTCAGGGGCAAATACAACCAGGCTACCTGCTTCAAGTGCCATGACTACGAGATAGACATCCCCGGGGGTGAGGTGGTGTCATTGGGGAGGAAACTGTTCCATGAATATGGTTGTATTGGGTGTCACTCAGTAGGGGCCCTGGAGAGGGAGGACAAGACCCGTTACATAGGCCCGACCCTTGACGAGATTGGCAGTAAGGTATACCCAGAGTGGATTACCCCCTGGATAAATAACCCTAAAGAATTCAGGGCTGACACCAAGATGCCACGCTTCTTCCTAAGCCCGGAGGAGATAAGAAACGTAGCCTCCTACCTCTGGCAGATAGCTCAGAAGACCTCCGAGCCCTTAAATGTGCCCAAATTTGAGGCGGAGATGGTGCAATCAGGCAAGAACCGCTTTGAGAAGACGGGGTGTCTGGGTTGTCACAAGATAGGAGACAGGGGGGGACAGTTTGCCCCCAACCTTACCAATATAGGAGAGAAGGCCCGCTACGACTACCTGGTGGACTGGATAGCCGACCCGAAGAAACACCAGCCCCAGGGCCGTATGCCCAGCCTCCGCCTGGGTAAGGAAGAGGCAGGAGAGATAGCGGCCTACCTCACCACCCTCAGGACAAAAGAGCCAGGCGGTAAACATGAGGACTTCGGTGACCCCAGTAAGGCCGAGGCAGGTTTTGCCCTGGTGGCCAGATACGGATGCTTTGGCTGTCACAGGATAAAGGGTATGGAAGATAGGGGTAAGATTGGGGCAGACCTTTCAGACGAGGGCGTCAAGCCCATAGAGCGGTTTGATTTTGCCTTGCTTGAACATGAGATTATGCACAAGATAGGGCTGGAAACCCCCAGGGACGAGGTGGCAAAGGCAAGGATGGCCTGGCTCACTACTAAACTTAAAGACCCCAGGATATATGATACGGGTAAATACAAGAAACCAGAGGATAAGCTCCGTATGCCCAACGGCGGGTTGAACGACCAGGAGGCACAGGCCCTTGTTACGTTTATCATGGGGCTTACGGGCGAGAAGGTCTCTCCTAAATTTAAACGCAATCTCTCAGAGCAGGACAAGGCCGTCGTGGATGGCACCTTCCTCATCAGGAGATATAACTGTGTAGGATGCCATCCCTTCACACTGGAGAGGCTAACCCTGGCCGACGGCACCAAGGTGGAGGGTATGACCAAGATGGAGGAGGAGGGCACCCTGTTCTTCCAGCTCTGGCGGGATTACCCGGAGATGGGGAAGAAACTGGGAGAGAACATTGCAGTAGAGCTGACGGAGGTAAAGGGGCGTGTCCCTACCATGGGAGGGGAGATAGTCCCACTGATTATAGGGAAGATGGAAGAAGAGGAGGGTCTGGTGCCTGAGGAGGCCAGGGCCTTTGCCCCCCCCTTCCTTTATGGAGAGGGAAAGAGGGTACAGGCCGACTGGCTGTACAGGTTCGTCCAGGCCCCCATACCTCTGAGACCCTGGCTAAACGTAAAGATGCCCACCTTTGGTCTTAGTAAAGAGGAGGCTAACACACTGGCCAAATATTTTGCCCTTCTTGAACATCAGGAGTATCCTTATGAACGACTACAGGAGAGAGAGAGGGCCTACGTGGACTCAAGGTGCTCCAAGGATGCAGACTATTATATGAAGGCCAAACACCTCATGGACTCCAAGGACGTGAACTGCGGCTCCTGCCATGTCCGTGGGGAATTGAAGCCCTCCGGAGACCCCTCTGGTTGGGCGCCTGATTTGTCCCTGGCCAGGGAACGCCTGAGACCCAACTGGATAAAGGAGTGGCTTACCGACCCCCAGAGGATACAGGTAGGCACAAAGATGCCCAAGTTTCCATGGGGAGAGTTCCAGGACACATTCCCAGGCAGCGCCGGAGACCAGGTGGAGGCCCTGAAGGATTTGATTATGAGCCCTGGGGATTTATTGACCAAGTCACCTGCGGAATTGGCTAAGAGGTGAGAAAATAGCTGTAGGGGCATCCGCCGTAGGGGCGAACGGCCGTTCGCCCCTCCCCCCCCAACTGTCTCAGGTAGTACACTCTAGCATGTAAATAAGGCGTATAAGGGTGTATCTCAGTAACATATGTGTTATCAGAGACTTATATCTTTAAGGCGATTATAGCCCTGTACAAAGTGTGACCAGGACTACACATGGCCTTTTCTTGCCTGTTTATAGATGTATAGTCCTAACCATTTTGTCTCCAATATATTATGATAATTACCAGTTACTTATCAAGAATTGGTACGCTAATTGTGGATAGTTCCCCGACTAGAGCTGTATAGCTGGATATCCAGACTAACTGCTAAGGAGGACAAATATGGCATATATGATTAAGGATACCTGTATAGGTTGTACCCTTTGTGCGAAGAAGTGCCCTGTAGGGGCTATTACCGGGGAGGCAAAGAAGCTTCATTATATTCATTCCAGACTGTGCATAGATTGTGGCGTATGCGGCAGTTATTGCCCATCAAATAGTATTTATGATAATGAGGGAAGGCAGACCTTTAAGATAAAAGAGAGACCGATAGCGGTAGTAGACCCAGAGCGGTGCAGTGGGTGTAACCGTTGTGTGGATGTGTGCCCCGCTGGCTGCCTGGAGATGATGGATGAGGAACCTGGGACTATTTACAAGGTTGCCAGGAACGTACGGACAAAGGATTGTGTGGCCTGTAGGATGTGTGAGATGGTCTGTGGAGATAAGGAGGCCATCAGGGTCCTCTGGCCTGACGGAGGGCGTTGCCATTCCCTTAACAGGGCAACCCCCCAAGAGGTTGTTGCTGCCTAGGATTTGTTGAAAATCCGCCTCAGGCGGGCTACAGTGATTCTGCACCCGGAGGGAAACCGATGCTAGCAAGGGTTTTGACAGGTATGGCGCTTGGGATGTGGGTTGTTACTTATGCCTGCCTCGCCCAGGCCTATGAAGTTATAGACGTAAAGGATGGGGGTGTCATTAGTGGAGTGGTGAAGTTGTCCGGGGATGCACCGGCACCAGAGGAGTTGCTTATTGATAAAGACCCGGAGGTGTGCGGTAAGCACTTGCCCAGGCTCTCTGAGAAGATAATAGTGGACAAGGGCACTAAGGGTGTAAAGAACGCCGTGGTGTATCTGGTAGGCGTAGCCAAGGGGAAGGCCTTTGCAGGCCCCAATGCTGGGGCGGCTGACCCCCATGGCCATGGCGGTGCAGGGGAAGCGCCGGTCTCAAGTGGAGGAGAATATACCCTGGACCAGAAGGAGTGCGGTTTCATACCTCACGTGCAGGTCATCCCCGCTGGGGGCGAAGTGGAGCTGAGGAACGGTGACCCTTTAATGCACAACCTGCACTCTTACTCTATGAAGAATAGCAGTTTTAATGAGAGCATACCGGGTGATGGGAAACCAGTGCACAAGAAATTTGATTACCCTGAGGTGATAAAGGTAGGGTGTGACGTCCACAAGTGGATGAACGCATGGATAGTGGTGAGGGATAACCCTTACTGCGCAGTAACTGCGGCGGATGGGAGCTTCACAATTGCGGATGTCCCCGCCGGGGCCTACAAGCTGAACGTCTGGCATGAGGCGGCCAGCAAAGAGGATTTGAAGAAACTGACCAAGGACGTTACCATAGAGGCCAAGAAGGAGGTCAAAGTAGACCTGGAAGTTGCCTTGAAATAATCCGCCTGCGGCGGATAAAGAATTATCCAGCCCGTTTTGCGTCTTCACCGAGGTTCTGCCCGCTTAAGGACTGCAACGAAGACGCCTGTAGGGCTGGCTTGAAGGGCCTTCTGTAAAGGAGGCCTTTTTTGTTTCCAGGGGTTACCGTAACAGTAGACAGAATATAGAACTGGGGCTCTGTCCCTAGCTAACTCACACCATAAAAGTTCAGGATTAACAGTTGTTTCCCTTGCCTTTTAACGGGTATAATTAGTATCATTTTATTTGTTTTTGCTAATCCCTGTTCCCTGACCCCTAATCCCTGATTTAAGGTGGGGACGTAGCTCAGTTGGGAGAGCGCAGCGCTCGCATCGCTGAGGTCGGGGGTTCAAATCCCCTCGTCTCCACCAGTCTTATTTTTATCTTAAAAGTTTTACCCTTACTCTCTAGTACCAAAAAGTTCAGTTAAAAATCGTTGGAAATAAATCAGGATTGTGGTAAATAGGGGATGTATACCCGTGGGAATTGAGCAAAAATATCTCCTCAGGCTAAAAGAGCTGGTGATAAACTTCCTGAAGGATAGAGAAGTAAAGATAATCCTCTTTGGTTCAAGGGCAAGAGGACAGGGCTCCCCTTTTTCTGATGTAGATATTGGTATTGTACCTTCTGGGGAGTTGAGCGATAGGGAACTGGCCATTTTGAGAGAGAGGATTGAGGATTCCAATATCCCTTACAAGGTAGAAGTAGTAAACTTTTCTGAGGTCTCAGAAGGGTTTAAGAAAAGTGCCTTAAAAGGGGCGATAGTTTGGAAAGACTAAGACAGAGATACGAAGACGCCAAGAGGGCCTTAAAAACTCTCGAAGAGGTGATTAACGAGCCATATTCTCTTGTCGTGAGAGATGCCACTATCCAGAGGTTTGAGTACACCTTTGAGGCCGTATGGAAATTCTTGAGGGAATACCTGGGGAATAAAGAGGGTATCATCTGCAACTCTCCCAAGTCCTGCTTTAGAGAGGCCTTTAGCTTAGGGTTCTTAAAAGAGGAAGAGGCGGCAGAATTCCTGGAAATGACAGACAGGAGGAATGAGACCGCACATACCTATAAGGAAGAGGTTGCCCAACTCATCTATAGTAAGACCAAAGGCTATTTCTTCTTGATGCAAAACCTTGTGAACAAGCTTGTGGATAAGATGTGAATCTGGCTCAGAAATGTAGGGTGGGCTATGCCCACCAATTAAAGGTGCAAAAGGTGTAGGGTGGGCATAGCCCATCCTACTGTTATATGATTCAATCTCAGTCGCTATCAATATTGAAGACGGGTGCAAATGTTTTTTTGACTGGTGAGCCCGGGTCAGGCAAGACGCATACGATCAACGAGTATGTAGCGTATTTGCGGGCGCGAGGTATAGAGCCGGCAATCACGGCCTCAACGGGCATCTCCGCAACGCACATCGGCGGGATGACCATTCATTCGTGGAGCGGTATAGGAATTAAAACGAAATTGGACAAAGGCGATCTTGATAAAATCTCATCCAATCCATACATAGTAAATCGCATCAATCGCACCAAAGTCCTTATCATAGATGAAGTGTCCATGCTTCCTCCTGAGACCCTCTCCATGATCGATGCTATTTGTAGCAAAATCAAACAGAGTTCAGGGCCGTTCGGGGGTATTCAAGTCGTCCTGGTCGGCGACTTTTTCCAATTGCCGCCGATTGTAAAAACAGGAGTGGGGAACGACTCGCAAACAATGTTCATTGAAGAGTTGCCGGCCCGTTTCGTTTACGACTCTCTTGCGTGGGGACGGGCAAACTTGGTCGTCTGCTATCTCACCGAGCAGTACCGGCAGGACGACAGCGATTTTCTTACTTTGCTCTCAGCAATTCGGCGCAACGCCTTCGGTGAAGACCACTTGTGCCACATTAAAAGCAGAAGAATTGGTCATCGTGCCGCACCGAATGGCGCACCGAAACTCTTTTCGCATAATGTAGATGTGGACCGTGTCAATGACGGAATACTCGCTAATCTTCCTGGCGAGTCAAAAGTATTTACCATGTCTTCGCAAGGTCCGGACGTGCTCGCCTCCGCACTTAAGAGAGGATGCCTTTCGCCAGAGACGCTTTACCTCAAAGTCGGAGCGGCCGTGATGTTCACAAAAAATAATCCGAAAGAAGGATTCGTGAATGGCACGCTTGGTGCGATTGAAGAATTTGATAAGCACAGTGGCTATCCAATCGTGAAGACACGGAGCGGAAGACGGATTGAGGTTGAGCCGATGGACTGGGCAGTGGAAGAGAATGGAAAAATTCGGGCGCAGATTACGCAATTGCCACTTCGTCTTGCCTGGGCAATCACTGTGCATAAGAGCCAGGGGATGAGTTTGGACGAAGCGGTGATGGATTTAAGCAATGTCTTTGAATTCGGGCAAGGGTATGTCGCACTCTCGCGCGTCAGGCGGCTTTCGGGTCTGTATCTTCTTGGCTGGAATGAGCGTGCGTTTCAGGTGCACCCCGAAGTATCGGAAAAGGATGCGGAGTTCCGCACTCAGTCGGAGCAGACGGCGCGCACGTTCAGCAAGGTTGCGGGAGACGAGATTACAGCAATGCACGAGCGGTTCATTCACCTGTGCGGGGGGGAAATTATCCCAGAAAGCCGCGTTAGTGCGACGATAGCGTCTCGCCCTCTACACACGGCCCACGAGGACGGAAACACCCGAGGCGAGCGGCGCTGGGAACGCACCCTTGCCCTTATTCGGTCTGGAAAGACGATCGCTGAGGTTGCGAAGATGCGCGGCCGGACTGAAGGAACAATCCTGGAACATCTGGAGGCGCTTCGGGCACTCAATAAACTATCGGTACAAGATATTGCGCATCTAGCGCGCGGGTCTGAGGAGGCAATCGCCAAAATCCATAGGGCGTTTTGCGAACTCGGCACTAATAAACTCTCGCCTATTTTTAAAAAACTTGGCGGCGCATATTCATACGACAAGTTGCGAATAGCCCGACTAATGCTCAACGAACAATTCCCACAGGAAACTTCTGTGTCATCTGGTTTTGAGAAAACAAGAGAAAGAGACCTCTGAAAAAGTCACTCCAACAGCATGTGTCATTCTGAGCGAAGCGAAGAATCTGGTCGTTTAGGAGATTCTTCGGTCGCTTCGCTCCCTCAGAATGACATGTGAGCAGAGTTTTTCAGAGGTCTCAGAAAAACATTCAAATGCCTACTAATTTAAAATGGGGACACATCCCCTATTTTCTTATACTATTTTAATTATCTCGCCAGTACGTTATTCTAGCGCCACCTCAGCAAAGGTGTCGGGGTCTTGAGGGTCAAAAGGGGTGTCCGTACAGTAGACCAGGTACATGTCCCCCTCTCCAGTATTCTTGAATCCATGGATGACCCTGGGGGGTATCTTGACTATCCTTAGCTTGTCATCCCCCAGGGTTATCTCTGACACCTTTCCGCTGTCCATATCCTTAAGTACCAGTCTCATCCTGCCCTTTATTACGCAGTACCACTCTGTCTTGTGGAGGTGGTAGTGGTTGCCCTTAACCATCCCAGGGGCGGCTACCGTAAGGTTTATCTGAGCCATCTTTTCTATCCCGAACTCCTTACGGAACAGCTCTACGAACCATCCCCTGTGGTCTTTGAGCACCTTGAGGTCTTTAATCTCTATGTCCTTCATCCTCTGGTCCGTCCTGTGTTGGATAGATTTTAGATGGGAGACGTCCTAAAGTAAAGGCGGTTGTCAATTGTCCAATTGCATGATTGACAGGGCTGGCCTCCTTTGATAATCTAATAGCCCAGGCCATGAACCAGAAGCGGTTCATGGCAGTCCCTGAACCGCTTCTGGTTTAGGGCAGGCCCTGAACCGTCCCTTCGCTCCGCTCTAGGGCAGGTCTGGTTCAGGGCAGGTGAGGGTTTGCGGAAACTAGTAGTCAGAAGACAGGAGACGGAATACTAATTACTGAATTCTGACTACCGACTACAGTCTTCTGTCATTAGGAGGTCTGATATCTACGTTGCCCTGGCAGTATGGCTCATAGCCATCATTTTCCTGAGCTTCGGGATAAAGGCCTTGTGGTCAAAGTACTTCAAATGGCTCAATCTATTCCTCTACCCCGGCACCGTAGTACATGAACTCAGCCACGCCGTCCTCTGCCTGATTACAGGGGCCACCATCACGGAGTTTAACCTCCTGAGGCTGAAAGACGTGGAGATAAAGTACGATACGCCCAAGGTACCCGTCTTTGGTGACTTCCTCATAGTCTTTGCCCCCATTGTGGCATGTACCGCAGTATGGATGGGCATCTCTATTGCCCTGGGTAGCCCGGTGAACGTCAATGCCTCCTTGCCCAAAGACATAGCATTCACGGGGCAGGGCTTCTTTGAATTTGCAAAGGACCTTGTTGACACCATAAAGTTTACCACCCTGGGGATCTGGCAGACGGCAGATGCCCGGGACCCTAAGTGGGTAGGTTTTATCATCGCTACCATTATCTTTACGGTTTCCATGGCCCCACAGGCGAAGGACCTTAAATACCTCATCCCAGGGATAATTGTCCTTGCGGCCATATTCTTCTTCCTGGCAGAGTTTAAGATAGCGATAGGCCCATGGATTACGGGAAAACTCTCCTACTTCTGGGTGGCCGTGAACCTTGCGGGTTGTATGCTCCTGAGTATCCTGTCCCTGACGGCCATTGCCCTGGGGGTATATTCGGCCGTCAGGCTGATGACGAGCAAGAAGAGGGGCGAGTGAGGGCTAAGTGAGGAATGATAAATGCGGAGTACGGAATGCGGGATAAAGAAACTCCGAATGCCGAATTTAACATTCCGCATTCTTCAGGAGGGTTATTTTATACCAGTTTTAGGACGGCAATAGGTCTGGTACACGTCGTATGGGGTACCAGGGGGTTACTCTTGACCTCTTTTCCTGATACGGGGGAGAGGTCCTTCTTGAAGGGGGTGGGGGAGAGGTTTGGGGTGATACCTATAAAGGGAGGAATCCCTCCAGGTGGGACAAAAGGACTCCTGGAGAGGTACTTCTACGGAGAGAAAGTCAGTTTCTCCAACGTGCCATTAGATTTAGTTTGTGGTACTGCCTTTCAGCAGGACGTGTGGAGAAAACTGATGGAGATACCCTATGGGGAGGTCAGGAGTTACGGTTGGGTGGCCAGGGAGGTAGGGCGTCCTGCGGCTGTCAGGGCGGTAGGGGGGGCCTGCGGACAGAATCCATTACCGCCCATTGTCCCCTGCCACAGGGTAGTCGGCTCAAGGGGAGAGTTGACGGGGTACTCAGGTACTGGGGGGATAAGTTTAAAGAAGAGACTGTTGGAGTTAGAAAGGGCTACAATCTGTGCACGCTAGGTGGGAAAGGGGGGTTGATGTCCCTATCCATTTTTTGGGACTGGGGAGGGTGTAGGGCTGGAGGATGCCAGCAGGTAATACGTGGGCAAGAGTAAGATGCTGGACTAGATGGCCAAGGAGAAGCTGAACCTGAAGAGTCAGGAGGAGGCCGGGGAAAAGGCCCTGGAGATATTCAACAAGCGGGTAGATGATTTCTGGATAGCGAGATTAAAAGATAGGTTCAAAAGATGATAGATAAAAATTTTGTGGTAACTATCTTTTTGTTACTAGCTAAACCAATTGCGGCTTGGAATACAAAAATGAAGCGCCGCAGTTCAACAGACAAAGAATATTTTGTACAGGACTGGGTTGAGGAACAGTTACATGGGCATTTCCAAATTTACAGGCAAGGCAGAAATTCACATCCTGACTATATTCTTACATCAAACAGTATATCTCAAGGATTGGAGGTTAAATCCCTTGAGTGTCGTCGAAAAGATAAGGATTTGAAGATAGCACCTTGTAGGACAGACGTAGACTTTAACAGTTGCATCCCCTGTGGCTTTATAAAGTTTAGAGAGAAAAAGCTAAAATGTTATTATGCCTTCATTTTATATGAATCTGACGCTAAATCCTCACTTCATGTGAAAGGTGTTTCTATTGCCTTTGTAGATGGAGATTTCTTGAATAGAGATTTTGACTTAGCCGTGGGGCACCGCAATGTATCAGAAGGAGGGTTTGGAAGTTATGGAGATGCCTTTATTCGTACCCGTAAGATGTATAGATTCCCAAATCCGCTTACACATCCTCAGTTCAGATACCAGAATGTTTTAGTCACAGAATTCTGTTTGGAGAATCCATCTAGGTTTGGACTAAGACTACTATCCACTGTTCAAAAGAAGGATAAAACAGGTAAGGTGTGGCCTTTCAGTGTGTATACACCTGCCTAAAATAGGCCCAATTGATATTGTCTCTGTCTTTTCACAAACACTTTTTGTCCCTTAAAAATTTCCTCACTCACGGCATCAACAGATACCTCATTCGCTCTTAAAAACTTCTCCATAACTAATGCACTTTGCAGTCGAGAGAGTGGGGTTAAAATCTTTGCCATTAAAATTACTCTAATATCGTTTCGGCTTAGCCTCCTACCTCTTTGATTGAACATTTCCACGGTTGTTTGAGTCTTTTCTTTTGCCTCTTCTATCAAATCAGGCTGTAGTTTATGAAACGGTGTAATTGGCTCTTGCTTACGACACACAAAAATTATATCCAAATTAATAGGTTCTTTTGCCTGTTGCTTTGGCACTGCAACCGACATTTCTGATTTGACAGGATGACTTGCTTCAATGTAGAAACCAGCTTGGTTCAGGGCTTTCAGTACAGAAATCCATCCCTCCTGCCTAGAGTGATGATACGTGAAAACCAGGAGTCCCCACTTTTTCAATACCCTATGACAATCCTTGTAAACATAGGCAAGGTTTGTTGCAAATTTTTCAGGGTCGGTTTGTTGGACTTCTCTATCTGAACGTGTAGTTTCACAACGAAACACCTCTTTTGTGCCTAGTATATACCTTTGCCAAACGTAGAAAAAGTCTGCCAGTTGAGAGTAATGAACATTATCAAAAAAAGGTGGATCAGTAACTACAACATCAACCGAATTATCCGCAATATCTGTCTTACACGAGCTACCACATGAAAGATATGTATCCAGGTTTTTCGTAGCAAATTCATTATATGTTCTGGCTATACGAGTTCCTATGGTTTGACTAAGGCCAAATATCTTTTTTGAGACGATTCTTCCATTTCTTTGAGACAGCTCAAGCTCAAAAGGCTTTTCACGGTATTGGACTGCACGAGTGAGTCTGCCCGCATAAAGGGTTGAAAAGGCACCAGAACTTTTGGGCGTCCCCCAAATATTTGCCTCAAGTGGTACTCTTTCTGGTTTTAAAATGTGGTGAGAAAACATGTGCCTAACTGCTCCAGTCCCTTCTCCTTTAAATGAACAAAACATATTGTTAAATTCTAGACACCCTGAAAACAGACAAGTAAAAAGACCTCGCAACCTTTCATCACTAATTTTTTTAATCCGTTCAGCTAAGATATGCAGGCAGAGAAGCTGACGATCGTTAAACATTTGATGCCAATGGGTATATCCGTAATTTATAACCTGGTCTGTATTATACCCTGGCTTTATGGCTACTATGGGGTAAGGATTCTTATAATCCTTGAGTTCCTTCCTCACCCTTTCAAAAAGTTTTATATCAAAATCATTTATGGGAACATATTCCTTCACGCCATTGGGAAGCAAGACCATCTTTGCGTACATCCTGTGAGTTGGTGGACGTCCCGATAGTTGGTAAGTCTTAGCAATTGAGAGTTCGTGGTTGCAATTTGGGCAGGCAGCCTTACTACCTCTGGTTGGTCCCACATGGGGGTTGTACTGGAAGTAACATTTACTACAACAAGCAGTAAGGTCTTGAAAGTTAATAGTATTAACTTCACCACAATTGGGGCATAGTGATTTGGCCTTGGGGAATTGGGTAGGATAGGCATGTTGTGCAAAAACACGAGAAGAAAACAAATCCACTACATGCTCGCATTCTGGACAAGTAGTGGTCTTGACCCAAAAATAGTAAAGAACGTCTACTATACTGTCATTTTGAAGTCTCGTTTTATAGAATGCCTTTATCTTATCTGCAACATCCACCTCAATAGCACTGAATGTTGTTTGAACTTCTTCCAAGGAATAATTTTCTAGCGAGTTACGAACCATAAAAAAGGAAACAGGATTTATATCCCTGCCAATCACCCGACAACCCAGCTTAAGTGCTTCTCCAAGGGTTGTTCCGCTTCCCATAAATGGGTCATAAATAACAAACCCCGGGTAACGCACTGGCTTATAGAAGAGATTTAGAATATTATTGCCCTCTGGTGTACATGCCCCGATGATTAGCGCACGAAATACAGTGCCAAGCCTCTGTGCCCACCACTTATGGACATGATAGATTGGACGATATATCTCCTTCCGCCAGCTTTCGTGCTCGGCAATCTCGCTTATTTCTTCAAAAGGAAACGAATCCTCAATTGCCTTGCGGAATTCTGTAGGTGCAGTATACGAGGCAAGTTCTTCAGCTACCTTTTCAGGAGAAAAAGCTCTCCGCAGCCTCTTAATTGTTTCCGCTGGCTTTTTCTCTATAGCAGCCAACCATGCGGGAGGAACTCGTCCTGCAAGCAGAGTAAGCTCATCTGTATCCCAGCGTAAGACCCTTGCCAACTTTTTAACAAGAGCTACCGAAGGTGGGACTTTTTCGTTTTCTATTCTAGATAAATAGGCAAAATTGACGTCTAGTCTTTTGGCTAGAGATTTTAGGGAGACCCCTTTTCTTTTTCGTATCTTTCTTAAGTATGCCCCAAAAGACATGACGGTATTATAAATTGGTTGACAATATTGTCAACCAATTTGTAAAAGAAACTTTAGTGAAAAGATTCGTTCAATACGCAATTAAGAGCAAATGAAATACACGAAGTGGCTGATATCTACTTCCCATCCTCCATTACTTTATACTTTACTTCCTCTATTGCTTTGAAATCCAGATAACCCCTTTTCCAGGCCAGGAAGAGAGCTACTGCCGCCCCCATGAAGAAGAGTCCGCTTACAAAGAGCATCAGCCAGCTGGTGAAGAGGGGTGTGTCCTTCACGGAGTCCAGGAGACAGGCGCAGGGAAAGACAGGGGTCAGGGGGTAGGGATTAGGGGCCAGGGGGTTGGGGGGGCGGGGGTAAGACCCCATTGGAAATTGGAAATTGGAAATTTTAAATTTTAAAATTTTCATTTTACAATTTACAATCTCTCAGTTTTCCTTACCTCAAACTCTGTAGATACGTTACAAGGGCCTCTGTCTCTTCTCTAGACAGATAGGAAAAAGGGGGCATTACTGAGCCTTTAACCTTTCCAGCCATCCCTTCCTCCTCAGGTGTCTTTGGCCTGGGGTTCATCAGGTGATTCCTGTGCCAATCGTCCTCGTACTTTCCCCCCAGGTGGGAGAGGTCTGGCCCGGTGCGTTCTGTACCCAGGACGTGGGGGTAGTCATACTGATAGTCCCCGGGTTGGGAGACGTTCCCCAGACCCGCATCCGTCCTTATGGGCCTTACCTGCTGGGTGTGACAGTACCAGCATCCCTCCCTTACGTAAATCTGGCGTCCCAGGAGTGCCCTTTCTGAGTAGGGTACCCCCTTGTCCGTGGCAGGAATCTTTTCCATGTACGGTAGCACGGCCGTGGAGAGGAAGGCAATGATTATAAGGAGCATCGCCCCTGGTACCAGTATACCCAGGACAATGCTCCTTTTATAATATATCCCTCCCAGGCATATAATGCTACCGGCCAGGATAAATAATATAAGGGCTGTGTACATGCTATGCCCCTTTACTCCTTAGGCGGCCCCCTGGTGAATCTGCCTTGTAAAAGGTTAAGAGGACGTTCACCACAAATAACATTACCCCTGTCGCCATTAGTCCTGCCCCTAGCCAGAGGGTGAAGTAAAAGGGATGTAAGAGTCTAACAATATCAATAAACTCCACTGCAGGTTTAAAGAGGGCACTGCCGGTGACAAAATCGTATTCCTCCAGCTTGACCAGCCACATGGCCCCCTGGACTATCCCCGCCGTGTGCAATATGCCCAGGAAGATAATTAGGCCCAGGCATAACAGCCAGAAGTGCCAGTGGGCCAGCCTCAAGTTGATACTGGTATTAAGGAGTCTTGGGAGGACGTAGTAAATGGAGGCCATGCTTATGAAGGAGAAGGTGGCCAGGAAGGCCAGGTGGGCATGGGCTACTACCCAGTAAGAGAGGTGGAGGTTGGAGTTGACGGCCTTGAGGGCCTGGAACGGACCCTGGGTGCACGTGAGGAAATAGGCCAGCCCGCCTATCATGAAAAACCTTACTGGCAGATGCTCTGGAGAGTTGTCAAACATGAGGTGCCAGCTCCCCTGGGCCGTCTTAAAGAAGTTATATACTACGGCAAAGACCGGGATGAGCATGAGAACGCTGAAGGTTATGGCCACGTCCTCCAGCCAGTCGGGGCCTGGGCCATAGATGAGATGGTGTTGGCCGTTCCAGACGTAAAAGAAGGCCAGTGTCCAGAAGCCTATGAGGGAGAGCCTGTGACTGTATAAGGGGTTTTTGGTGAGTACTGGTAGGAAGTAATAGAATATACCCAGCCCCAAAGTGCTGAACCACATGCCTATGATGTTATGTCCGTACCACCAGTTTAGCATGGCATCGTTCACCCCGGGTACGGGGCCCCTGCCGCCCAGGCCCGTCGTATCCATGAGGAAGTTGTTACCCACCATGTAGGTGAAGGGCATCCATACCAGCGAGCCCAGGAAATACCACAGGCTGACGTACATAGCCTTGTCCTTCATACGGGCTACGGTCTTGAACACGTTGTAGCCCAGCAGTGCAAGGATGGACATAAAGAGGTAGTCCAGGGGCAGTATAAACTCTGCGTATTCCCTTCCCTGCGTGTATCCTAAAGGCAGGGTGATAGAAGCCCCGATGAGGAGCAGGTTCCATAACAGGCAGGTCAGGTTGCCCAGCCTCTCGCTGTAGAGTCTTACCCCCGTGAGCCTGGGAAGGATGTAGAGCATTATCCCCGTGCTGGACATGGAAAGCCAGCCGAATAGGGCGCCATTAACGTGGAGGGGCCTGAGCCTGCCGAAGGAAAGCCAGGCCGTCCCACCCAGGAAATCGGGCCAGACAAACTTGGTGGCAAGGATAAGGGCCAGGGAGACTACGAAGGCAAGCCATAATACGGAGGAGAGGATAAAACTCCTGGCCGCAGAGTTTTCCTCATCGTTATTGTTCCATCTACACAGGCCGCTTAGGAGGGACAAAAGACCCATATCTTGACGGGAGCGGCCCTGCCACCTGCCGGGCCTCTTAGCCTCCACCCCTTCTATGTCACCGAGTTTCTTTCCCTTTACCGTACTTCGCCTGGAAAGAGGCAAGGAGTTGGTCTATGTGTTTGTTCCAGGCCTCCGGGTTAGAAAGCTTTCTGACCCTGGAGTCGTGTACCAGGAAGTCAAATACCTGCTTACCCTCATTCGGGGTTATCCCTGAGCCTGGTTTGCGCATCATCTTGTTTACGTAGGTATTCCATTCCTCGGCCGTAGCGAAGGGGGCGTTGAGGGGACGGGCCAGGCCGTGACACCTGCCACATTTAACGGCAAAGACCTTGTATGCCTCCTGTACGGGAGGGGGATAATTTGAGATGTCTACTGTCTCAGGGCCCAGGTCCCAGGCCATAGGGTTCCTGGCGGCCTCTATCTCTTTTTCCAGTGCGGAAGGGCTCCCCTCGGCATAAATAGCAGTAGGCAGTAGGCAGTAAGCAGTAAGCAGTAAGCGGTAGAGGGCTGATTTCATAAAGGTTAATCCCTGCTCCTGGTTCCATATCTTATTGGTCCAGGGCCAGGCCAATATTAGCAGACCAGGAATCTAAAGTCAAAGGGTTTAAAGGGCGGGACCTGCCTTCTATGCATGATGACCCTGGCGGGAGTTACGGAAGTTCTGTACTGATAGACCCCTGTGTAAGGGAAAAGAGGATTACGTTTGCCTGTTGTTTTGCTAGTGAAAGATTATTTCGCATCGCATCTGCTAGATCCATCATAAGGGGGGAGACTGCACTTTCTCCTATGCCCATATAATCATCGCCCGCTTCTACGTCCAGGTAATCATTGCCCAGGGAAGGTAGTTTCTTTATAGCTACAAGGGTTTCATTATAGGACGCCTTGAGGTCTCCTTTTTCTGCATAAATCCACGCCAGGATGGCGTGTATCATGGGGTTGGGACGTCTTTCGTCCTTCAGGAGTTTCTTGAGTCCTTCTATAAATTCATTGGCCGTTTGTTTGTTCTCCTCCCGTGATAAGGTAGAAGTAGGGGGGACATTGGTCAGGCCTGGGTTTATCTCAAATATGGTATTATATTCTTTTACGGCCCTTTGGAGTCGCAATTTTAAGGAATAGGCTATGACCAGGTACCTATGTCCATCTATCACTTTGGGTTGAAGCTTTGTTGCCTCCTCTAACTCTTTAACAGCGGCATCGGGGTCCCCGGTCTTTAAGCAGTCCAATCCCTTTTCAAAGCGGGCCTTTGCATCGCCAGTGTATTCTGTCTGGATAGGCGCGTCGGGAAAAAGAACTTGGAAGTCAGTTGGGACGTCAGGTGGAACGTCAGGTTTAGGACGTTCTGCCTGGATAGGCGTAGCGAGAAGAAGCACTCCCAAGACCAATAGTAGGGGTATCCTTATCATGCGGGCATTTTACAGCATTTACTAATGGAGTCAAGGCCGAAAAAGGCTATGGCAGGAATCTTCTTAACGCAAGTTTCAGGGGGGCTGTATCGGCGGATTTGGTGACGAAGTCGTCGGCTACCCAGCACAGATAATTGTCTCTATAACCAGGATGGCTACTGTGTAAGATTACGGGGAGTGTGGGATAGCAAGATTTGACCCTGGAAAGGGTCTGGATACCATCCATCCCCGGCATGACTACGTCCATTATCACCACCCCTGGCTTCTCTTCAGCTATCTCCTTCAACGCCTCTCGTCCATCTCCTGCTGAGCGTACCTGATAGCCTTCTCTCTCCAGTTCCTCCCGGAAATAGAACCTCTGGAGGTCATCATCCTCTACAAGAAGGACATTTTTTGAATCAGGATTGGGGGCACACATGGCGGCCTTCCTTTTTACTGGCATCTTATCCTTTTGGTAGGGCAGACCAGTACCGCACTTTTTATCTGCTCAATGTGCGGGCCAAATTTCTCTCTTATCTTGAGCTGGACTCCGGTGGACGGATGAAAGGAGAAGACCTCTCTGGCCTCTTCGGCGCACATGGCACAGTTTACACACTTGCCCTCAAACCAGATGGTTTTAATCTCCATGGGGTTTCTCTCCTTTACAGTAGTAGTAGGGGCGGGTTTTAAACCCGCCCCTACATGCAGAGATTAAATACACCTACACCCAGGGGGCAAAGTAGTCAATGTGATAGACGTCTATTATCAACCAGAACAGCTTCGTCCAGGCTGCGACTATCCTGCGCATCTTCTCAGGCTCATCCTTGAGTTGCTCGTGGAGGTAATTAAAGAGGTACTGGTGGATGTACCCCCAGAGGGCCAGGTTCAGCCTTACCGGGACGTATATGTCCTCATTCCCAAAGACAGGCACATGGACCGCACCTACCCAGCGTACAAAGTTCCAGAAGTCCTCATCCCACTTGCACTCCAGTATCTTCAGCATGAACCTCCTCTGGCGTGCCCTCCTGATAGTTACGTACTCCTCGGCGATGTTTCCTTCTTCGTCCCTGAACCACCTGGAAAGCCACGGGTCGGTGACCAGTTTCTCCCAGTATATATGGTCAAGGATTTTATCCAGGGCAGGTGCTATGACCTCCTTAGATTCCTTGATAGCCTTCTTGTCATCCTCGGTGAAGTTCAGACATTGAGACATGTACTCCACACGTTTCGTTATGTCCAGACTGGTTTCTCTGTAGAGGTTCCAGGCCCTCTGGAACTCGGGGACTTCCAGCACTGCGTTGCGCTTCCCGCCCGGGACTTTTGGTTCTGCCTCCATAGGGAACGTCTTCATATAAGCCGTTGCCATTGCTGAAGTCATACCTGTCTTTCCTGTCTTTGGATACTCAGTTGCCATTACTGAAGTCATGCCCATCTCCTTTTCAGAAATTTGTCATAGAAGGTTAAGACGGCGGACCGTCTCTCTTTTCCCGTGGTAGTAAAAAGTGGACAGTGGACGGCATGCAGGGACAAAGCCTTCTCTGTATACCGTTTGCCGTCTACTCCTCCTT
Source organism: Planctomycetota bacterium (assembly GCA_016209685.1). Classification (GTDB taxonomy): domain Bacteria; phylum Planctomycetota; class Brocadiia; order Brocadiales; family Bathyanammoxibiaceae; genus 2-12-FULL-52-36. The sequence continues at coordinate 168,497 of JACQVQ010000008.1, forward strand.
GTCCTGCGGCCTCAAGGCATCATGACTTGAAAGAGGGCCTGTGCTGAGAGTACCCATATCGTGGCTATGCCTAGTAGGACTGTGCCTATTCCCAGACCGATTCCTGAGGCCAACGCAAGGGTCCTCCTCCGGTTCTTAGCCCTTATCAACGCTTCCACCGGCATGTCTAGGTTCCTTTTCTTTCCCCACCCCATGTCTTTGTCCTCCTTTTTAACCAGTAGTCAGAGATAAATCTTTTCCCTGGCTACTAGCTACTGACTACTGTCTACTTTTTTATAGTCTATCCAGTGAGTCTAAAAACTGGCGATGTTCTACCGAGTAGGTAGAAGGCTCGTAATAGGTGCCCTCCCTTGCATGGTCCAGGAGATAATTACATCTGGGACACCTGCGGTTATGAGGCCCTTCGCTCTTAAAACTCCTACCACACATCAAACAGTCCCTCGTTTTTCTCTGGAGTTTTACCCTCTTCCTTATTATTGGTGTTAGAGTTAATTGTCTATCCACCACACCCTCCTTTCCAGGTCGCCCTTTACCAACAAGGTGCGGGGCTTACTGCCCAGAAGAATTTGAAATAGCGTGTTATGTAACACCATTAAGCATACCCTGTGCCAAAAGGGCATCTTTTTCCCCATAAAGACTCTAATTTCTTAAGTTTTTTATTTTCAAGATCTTACGGGGTGGTCTGGAAGATGGGGGTCTGTAGTAATCTGTTACAAACTAGTTACACTACAAAACCTGTAGGAATATTTTCCAAAACCCATGTGGAATTGGCTAGATACCATGAAAAATTTTCAATAGGTACTTTTCATTAGGCCTGTCTGCCTGAGATGGATCTCTCTTCCTGAGATGAACTGCTGCCGAGGTGTCCCTCGCCCTGAACCAGAACGGTTCAGGGCAGGCTACCTTCTTGCAATCCCCCGCATTATCTGATATTTTACTGAGAGGATGCACGTTTGGGGAAATCCACCTCAGGCTAAAGGGGTAATTCATGGACTGCCCCTACAAACTATTTCAGTCTTTATTCATACGCCTCTAGTGCCACCACCAAAGGAGAGTTTATGAGCACCTTTGCCCCAGAGACCGAAAGCCCCGATATTAAGGCCATAGAAAGGATTGCCGAGGGGCGGCAAAAGATAAGGGAAGAGATATCAAAGGTAATAGTGGGACAGGAGGAAGTGATAGAGCATATGCTTATCGCCCTCTTTTGTAAGGGCCACTGCCTGTTTGTGGGTGTACCGGGTCTGGCCAAGACCCTGCTGGTGAGCACCCTGGCCGAGGTGCTCCATTTGCGCTTTAGCCGTATACAATTCACACCCGACCTTATGCCGGCTGACATAACCGGTACCGACGTCCTGGAGCAGGACCATACCACAGGCAGGCGTTTCTTTAGGTTCATAAAGGGCCCCATCTTTGCCAATATCCTCCTGGCCGATGAAATCAACCGTACACCCCCAAAGACCCAGGCCGCCCTCCTCCAGTCCATGCAGGAGTATAAGGTTACTGCCGGGGGGAATACGTATCCACTGGAACTCCCATTCCTGGTCTTCGCCACACAAAACCCCATAGAGCAGGAAGGTACCTATCCCCTCCCCGAGGCCCAGCTGGACAGGTTTATGTTCCAGATAGACATAGACTACCCCTCCCAGGCAGAAGAGATGGAGATAGTCAGGACTACTACGGGTGCCTTCAGGCCCACGCTTACCAGGGTCTTTGGTCCAGAGGAGATTCGGGCGTTCCAGGAAATCGTCCTGAAGGTGCCTGTATCGGACCACGTCCTCTCCTACGCCGTAAGGTTAGTGAGGGCCTCAAGACCTACGGCTAAAGATGCCCCGGATTTTGTTAAGAAGTGGATAAGCTGGGGTGCAGGCCCAAGGGCCTCCCAGTACCTCATCTTAGGGGGTAAGACCAGGGCCCTCCTCCAGGGGCGCTATGCCGTTAACACGGAAGACATCCGCCGCCTCTGTCGTCCTATCCTACAGCATAGGGTCATTACCAACTTCCATGCCGAGGCAGAGGGCATCTCCTCCAGGGAGATCATTGACAAGCTCCTGGAGACAGTGAAAGAACACGAATAAAATCGTAGGGGCAGACCTGCGTGTCTGCCCATTAGGTTATAGACACTTACGTAGCGTGCGAGTCATGCCTTAGGCAGATCCGCCTCTGGCGGACTTGCCTCGCACGTCCTCTGGAATAATGAAGAAACCAGAAGTCAAGACCTTTGACCCAGCCACCCTAAGCAAGATATCCGACCTTAGCCTCAGGGCACGCTATGTGGTAGAGGGAACCCTTGCGGGTATACATAAGAGTCCCCACAAGGGCTCAAGCATAGAGTTCCTGGAACATAAGGAATACTCCCCTGGGGATGAGATAAAACATATAGACTGGAAGGTGCTGGGGAGGTCAGATAAATACTATCTGAAACAGTTTGAGGATGAGACCAATCTAAGGGCCTACCTCCTCCTGGATACCAGTGGTTCCATGGGTTATGGCTCAGGGGCAATGACTAAACTAGAGTACGCTACCACCCTGGCCGCTTGCCTGTGCTACCTGTTACTTATGCAATCGGATGCCGTGGGCCTCCTCCTCTTTGGGGAAGGGGTACCAGCCTCAGGCGGATACATACCCCCGAGGGCCAAATCCAACCACCTCCAGGTACTACTGGGCGCCCTTCATGGACTCAAGGCCCAGGGGAAGTCCAGGCTTGTCCAGGTGCTGGGGGATTTTGCCGAAAGGGACCCAAGACGTTCCCTGATAGTCCTGCTCTCAGACCTGTTTGATGACGTAAAGGAGGTATCCAAACGACTCAATCAGCTCAGACAGCGCAACAACGAGGTAGTGCTGTTCCAGATACTGGACAGCTATGAACTAGAATTCCCCTTCGGAGAGCTAACCCTGTTCCAGTCCATGGAAGATACTACCCAAGTGCTGGCCGAACCCAGGGCCATCAGGGGGGCCTATCAGGCTGAACTGGCCCGCTTCCTGGAGGAGATACGCCAGGGCTGTCTGGAGAACCAGATTGACTATTGGCTCGTTAACACCTCTACCCCCATAGACCGTGCCCTCCTCGGGTATCTAGCCACAAGGGAAAGGTTCCATCAGAGGTCCAAATAACTAGGGGGTAGGGAGTAGGGAGTAGGGAAGAAGATTGCTATCCCCTGCTCCCTACACCCTAGCCCCTATTTTAGCTATGCATCTACTTAACCCATTATTTCTACTAGGGATACTGGGGGTCGCCCTCCCCGTCCTCATCCATCTCATGGGCAGACGCAGGGCCCCCCTGTACCACTTTGCGGCCATAGATTTTATCCTCCGTTCCCAGAAAAGGATAGAGGCCCGTCTCAAACTCCAGCACCTCCTCCTGCTCCTCCTCAGGGCAGGAGTAATCTTCCTTATAGTCCTTGCCCTGGCCAAACCGCTACTCCAGGAAAGGGGACTAGCCCTGGCACCCATAGGGGCCTCCTCTAGCAACGTCTTTATAATTGACAACTCTTTCAGCATGAACTACCAGACTGGAGAATCCACCCTCCTGGCTCAGGCCAAGGCACGGGCCAGGGAGCTTGTCGCCAGTCTCTCGCCCTCTGACGAGGGATACGTCCTGGCTACCCACTCCGCCTCAGGCGGACTGTCTGCCGCTGGCGGGCTAACCCCTGATAGGGCTAGACTCCTGGAGTCGTTAGAGGGCATTGTGCCCTCTTTTTACTCTACTCCGATTAACCCCTCCCTTGAGAAGGCCCTTTCACTACTTAATGGCTCAAAAAAGGAATTAAAGAGGGTCTTCCTCTTTACAGACCTGACCCAGAATAGCTGGAGAGAACCCCAAGACCTGAGCGATTCCTTTAAGAAAGCGACGGCGTTTCTCTACATAATTGATACCGCCAGGGGACAGCCCCTCTCCAACCTGGCCATCACAGCCCTGGAATCCAGTTATGATTGGACCAGAAAGGACGGTAAGGTACACCTTAAGGCCACTATCCAGAACTTCTCTGATGCACACGTGAAGGACCTCCTGGTCAGGGTTGGATGGGGTGGCAGGCCCGCTACTACCAATGGAAAAGGCACAGCCCAGGGGTTCCTGGACCTCCCACCACACTCCCAGGCGGTCAAGGAATTCTTCCTGGATGCCCCTGGAGAGGCCGTCCTCTGGGGTTGTGTAGAGATAGTGGAATCTGCTGACGGTGGATTGGTTGCTGACAACCAGCGTTATTTCGCACTCCCTTCAGTAAAGGATATGTCGGTGCTGGTCATAGACGGTGCGCCCAGCATCTACCTTTATCAATGCGAGAGCTTTTACCTGGAGAGGGCCCTTAACCCTGCCCGACTCCATCACTCTTATATAAAACCTACGGTCATAATACCCAGGGAGATACCATCGGTGAGGTTTAAGGACTTTGACCTGGTTATCCTGGCCAACGTGGAGGAGATGCCATCTCAGAAAGTAGCAGAATTGACCAGTTACGTGAAAGAGGGGGGGAAGGTCTTATTTAGTCTGGGCAATAATGTGCGGACAGAATATTACAATACCTCCCTGGGAGAATTAGTACCCAAACTCCGTATGGCAGTGGAGTCCCCCAAGGAATCAGGCGGGTTAAGCCTCGGCTCCCTTGATACCTCACACCCTATCTTGAGGGTCTTTGCCGGGGAGCGTTCAGCCCTGCTTGGGGCATCCAATTTTTACAAGGTCTTTCTCATTGAACCGCAGGTTACGGGGAGCGTTAGCACCGTATTAAGCTATTCCAATGGCGCCCCGGCCCTGCTGGAGATGTCGTGTGGGAAGGGGCGTTCCATGCTCTTTACTTCTACTTTTGACAGGGATTGGACTGACCTGCCGGTGAAGCCTATCTTTCTGCCTCTAATACAACAGATATGTCTGTATCTTACGGGCAATTTAATAGAGGTAGGGCCTGGGGAGGTTATCGTGGGCCAGGAGTGGGAGATGCCCCTCTCCCAGGAGGACGCCTCTATGGAGGTGTTAGACCCAGGGGGCAATCTCTTCAGCCCCTCTATAAAGAGCCATCCCTCCAGGGCCGTAGTGGTCTCACAAACTGATTATCCTGGCATCTACCGTATCAAGAAGGTGGTATCCGCCCCTTCGCTCCGCTCAAGGGCAGGCTCAGGCGGGCCTGTCGCAGAGAGGCAGTCCCCGGTCCCCTGGGCGGTCTTCGCCGTGAACGTGGACCCAAGGGAGAGCGACCTTTCCAGGATAGACCCCGCCCAGTTGAGGTCATCCCTGGGAGAAGAGAGGGTGGGCCTGGGCCTTCCTGGGGCCGTAGGAGGGCATGAGGGTCTTGTCGCCGGTCTAAGGCTCTGGCCTATACTGCTCATTACCGCCCTGGGGCTACTGACGATGGAATCCTTCGTAGTTGGACGCAGGCCATCATGAAGGGAAGGGTAGGATTGTATATGGACGACATATGCCTTTTTTTTGTATTGTGGCTATTGCCTTTTGCCTTGCTGGTAGGGGTTTCCAATGGCAATGAGGAGGACCGCAGCCGCTGGGAGGAGCGTTACGCCACGCCTGAGTACGTCTATGGAAAGGAGCCTGTAGAGTTCCTTAAGGAGAACGTAGAATTCCTTCCCAAAGGCAGGGCCATTGTCCTTGCCATGGGCGAGGGGAGAAACGCCGTTTTCCTGGCCCAGAGGGGTTTTGAGGTGGAGGGGGTAGACATCTCTACCAATGCCCTGGAGAAGGCAAGACGCCTTGCCCTGGAAAAGGGAGTGGACGTGAGGGCCTTCCAGGCCGATTTAGATAGTTATCAACTCCCCAGTCAGGGCTACGACGTGGTGGCCTGCTTCTACTACCTCCAGAGGGGTCTCATACCACAGATGAAGGCGGCCCTCAAGCCGGGGGGGATGATTATTATGGAGACTTATACCAAGGATAACCTCAAACATGGTTTCAGCGGCCCCCAAAACCAGGACTACCTCCTGGACACCAACGAACTCCTGCACCTCTTCAGTGATTTGAAGGTGGTTCTTTATAGGGAGATGGTGGTGGAGGGACGCAAGGCCGTTGCAGGCATTATAGCCCAGAGGGTGGAATAACACGCCCCAGGCCCTCCTCTTTTTAGAGGAGGCATTACGAGGAGATAACAATGTGTAAGACCTGTGCCAGACACAATCCTAAAAAGAAGAAATAGTTGGCCTCATCATCTTTTGTAAAGCCCCACCAGTTCAGCCTGGGCGAGGATATGGCCCTTCATGGCCTTTTCTACGTCCTTTTTGGTGGCCCTGGGGGGTAGACCGAGCTTTGCGTCAAGGGCGTAGAGTTTGAAGAAGTAGCGGTGAGCTGGGCCAGGGGGTGGACATGGTCCCCCGTAACCTACCTTCCTAAAATCGTTTACACCTTGTCTTGCCCCGTTCTCAAGGACCTCTTCCGGGGCCATTCCTTCAGGGAGTTCCCTCGTCTCAGGGGGGAGGTCGTATATTACCCAGTGTACCCATGTGCCCACGGGTGCGTCTGGGTCATCGCAGATAAGGGCGAGGCCCTGGGTCTTCTCTGGGACATCTGTCCAGCTTAGCGGTGGGGAGACGTCTGCCCCGTCACAGGTATACTTAACAGGGATTTTTTCCTGGGCCTTGAAGGCCGAACTCTTTATCTCCATGGCCATAGCCTCCTCCGCCCCCATAACACAGGTGATTATTGAGAATGTGCCTATTATAACAAAGGCTATAACGGATTTGATACGCATCTTCTCACCCCTTTTCATTAAATGAGACCTTTGCAAAAGTCTCAACCACACTACTTGTCATTCTGAGTGAGCCAAAGCCCTGAGCGGAGCGAAGGGGAAGCGAAGAATCTAGACCCTTCGCTCCGCTCAGGGTGACATTTCGGATTAGAGATTCTTTCCGCCTCAGGCGGGCTTTGCTCCCTCAGACGCCGTCAGATTCGCTTCGCTCACTACAAGCCTGAGCGAAGCCGAAGGAATGACATTTAAGGTGTCTTTCAGAGGTCTCTAAATATCCTTCTCTACGCCTGGATAGACATCGTCAATAGCCTTCTGGACTTTAATGGTTTTCTGGAGTGTGGTGATAATCTTACAGTAATACTTTATATCATTAAGGGATAACCTTCTTCCTTTTCTAGCCTTTTTCCTATCCTTTAGCCATTTATCGCAGACTTGGTAGCCCCCGATTTGATATTGCCAGACTCCTTCTTCTAGCCCTTCAAAATATTGGTTTGGGTTTATATAGACCTTGTCTTTATCATATCTAACCTTTTCAACCACGTTATCCCCCTTACCTTGAAACTTGGCAACGGGTGGGTCAAGCTCAGGGGACTTTAATAGGTGTAAATCAACCAGTTTTTTCCCATATTCTCCCATCTTGCAGAAAAGCTTATAATCTTTCGTGAAGGGGATCCTTGGAAAATCAATCTTTAGAAACTCGGCGTACTTTGTGCGGTAGGTATTGGAGTAGAGGACGGCATAGATGTAATGGAAGATTTGCTCAGGAGAAGGTGTCTTCTTAAAGGCTTTTGTTAGTTGTTCCATAAGTGCAGGGGAGAGGTTCGGCCTCTTTGCCCCATACTCTGCCTGTGACTCAAAGAGCATCATAATACCACCTGAAGATTTCTTTTTAGGGTTGTCCTTCTCTGGGTAGAGGTAGAGGGGGGCTTGTTGAATAATTCCTCTACTACTTAGGAATGTCCTATTGTCGACTATGTGTTCACTCACAAGAAAATGGGTGTAATCTTCCTCTAATGAGACCTGTCTCATGAAGCAAATTGACAAGTTCTCCTGTACCATATGACGCATGACCTCTGGACGTGGTCTACAATGAAACCCCCCTGAATTGCCAGTATAGTAGGTGTATCTTACGTCAAATGGTCTGTATAGAATTGGGACCATCTTTTTCCTGTCTAGGCCGCTTTCTTTCAAATCTTTTTGGGCTGTCTCTATGCTCCAGTCTTTTGAATCCTTGCCTAGATTATAAGCCCTTCGTGCTAACTCTTTATCAATCTTAGAAAAGTTTAATACTGTAGACCAGACCTCATCAGGCGTCCACCTTATGGTCAGACTATCCCTTGCCGTAACTATTCCTACACTGTTTACGGGGAAGATGTCGGTTATCTTTAGATACTTCTCATAATTTTTTAAAAGTTTTTCGTCTCTCGGAATAAAGAGATAGAATTCAGATTTGGGTGACAGCGTTCGCCACTTGGTCGTTTCTATATCATGCTTCAGGAGCCAATTGTATTTCTTCTCCCACAACCCCCAAACCTCTGAATGATAAACCTTACACCCTTTCTTCGTACCCTGCCTCTTTATGAAAAGGGCAATAGCTACTCCCTGCTGTATATCAAAGACGTTCTCGTCTTTAGAACCATCAGGACATTTCTCCTTTTTCCGGGTGTTGCCGTGCAAATCAAGTAAATAAATCTCATTAAAACTGTCCATCAGGGACTTTCGCATACCCCTAAAGGTGGGGTTATCAAGATAGCTATGGTTGGTGATGAATCCTAAAACCCCTTCCCCGGCCGTATCTATCTTCCACTGGGCGAAACGGATAAACTTTACGTAATCGTCCTGAAGCCACTTGGGATTCTTTTCCCCTAAAGGCTTTCCATCAACCTGATAGTAAGCCCTACTCTCCTTTGATATCCATTCTCCCAGATTGTAGGAATGGCCTGAATAGGGCGGATTACCTAGTATGGCTAGTATAGGCTGTTCCTTTTTGATCTTTCCTGCCGAATGGGATTCCTCAGAGAGAGAGGCCATGCCGGGGAGTTCTGTCTGGGCCAGTTCTTCCATTTCTAACGTATTGGTTAGGTAGAGTTTGAACCTGTCATCTTTCTGTAGTCTGTAGCCAAGTTCTTCCAGGAGGAAGGACATCTTCAGGTGGCCCACTGCGTAAGGGGCCATCATCAATTCAAAGGCATAGAAATTTTTGAGGATGTGCTCTTTTATGAGATTCTCTCTTCCGCCTTCACCATATTTGGAGCAGAATTCCTCCACTGCCAATTTGCTTGCCTCGGCCAGGAAGGTGAGGGTGCCGGCGGCTGGGTCTAGAACGGTAACCGAGGTACTCGCAAATCCGTTCTGCCTATCAAAACCCTCTTTCAAGACCTTATGCAAGGAGCGGACGATATAGGAAACAACAGGTTCAGGCGTATAGTATACGCCCCTCTTCTCTCTAGTTGCCGGGTCGTATTCAGCCAGAAAGGTCTCATAGAAGTGGATGATAGGGTCTTTGCCCATCCCTTCGTGAAAATATTTATGGAGGATATTTTTTACATCGGTAATTGCTAAGACCTCTGAGATGTCATCAGTAATCCACTCCATCTGCTGGGGTAGTTCGCCAAGTGAAATGAATTGGAAAACATCCCTTAAAATGCCTATAGTAGGTGGAATTTTGTTGTATGCGAGTTTTCTATTGAACCCATTCTCAGAGCGGGTACGTGCGGCAAAGAGTCCGTATGTAACGGTCTGTGAGTAGAGGTCGGCAAAGTCCTCCCCAGAGAGGTCGCTTATAAGATATTGTTTGAATGCCTGATAGAACCCCAGGATAAACCCTTTCCCTGCCTTTTCTTCTTCCTTCAGTTCCTGTGCAACGACCTCGTCCTTCAAGAAGCGTGTCCGCTTTGCCAGTTCTACCGCCAGGGTCTTTGCGTCGTAGACCCTGGGCAGGGAGAAGGAAAAGAATTTTTCTAGTAGTTTAAGAAAATTTGACTCTTTTTCTGCCGGCGGGACGGTTTTAAGCTGATGGGCAATAAAAGGTCTACCAACAAGGACTTTATCTATTAATATGCCGTTGCGATAAAGCCTGAATTCAAAGAAGTTGGTCAGTATCAGGTTGGGGAAGGTGTGCAGGTAGCGTTTCAGCTGGCCCGTAGTTTCTATCTGGTCTAAATACTCTGTGGTGGGGCTTTTGGCCTCAACATAGCCAACTATATGCTGTTTCCCGTCCCACACCCTGAAATCGGGGTTACCTGCCTCTGTCTTCTTTGGGAGGGTGGTTACATGTATGTCTTGTTTGTTTACTGATTTTGCATATTCTTCCAACAGTTCTTTGAGAATGGGGTAATAACTTTCCTCCCTGGCATCCCCCTGGCTGGCAACCTCAGATATTTCTTTTAGATATGGTTTTAACACTGCCTAACCTGAGAATTTCATCACCCTTTCCGCTTGACCTTTATATATCAGATTCTATAGCTTTTTTCTACAGCCCAATTTGCCCACCCTTGACGGCTGGTAACATTTTTGTTAAACTTTTTGTGTGTCTAAAAACAGTTGCTCATCTTACTGGAAGCCTTCCACGCCAAAGCCGCTAGAGGTGAAGTGTCCTAAGTGTGGCAAGGTGGAAGAGATATGGAGCGATGAGGAGGCCACCTGTCAGTGTGGCACTACCCTTAATAGAACGCTCGTCCAGGAAGATTAACAAGAAAATCCCGTAGACCAGAGGATATATTATGGGAAAGGTCAGATGCCCAGGCAGTCTTAAAACCACTGCTCCCACCATTGTGGAGAGGAGATGCCCCAAGTGTGGCAGGACGGTGGAGATGTTTGGCGATGAGGAGAAGACCGAATGCAAGTGCGGTAACACCGTCTTCAAGGACAGGATACCCACCTGTGTGGAATGGTGCAAGGCCGCCGAGGAGTGCCTGGGGGACGTTATAGACGTAAAGAAGATTAAAGAAGAGGCCAAAAAGAGGGCCGAAAAGGAAGGGGACCCCCAGTTTGTCTCCAAGCTGGGAGAACTCTTTAAGAAGAAACAACAGGATTGATGTAGCCGCAGGCTTTAGCCTGCGTATAGAGGATACAATAGGCCCCCCAATACCTCAACAAATAAGTAATATATTAGTAATTCGCCCGGGTGCCCTGGGCGATTTCGTTCTGACCCTGCCCGTCTTTGCCTATCTCAGGAGGAAGTTCCCACAGGCCCGCATAGAAGTCATGGGCTATCCCTCCATTGCCGAGATGATAGTGGGAAGATATTATGCAGACGGGTTCGCCCGTTTCGACCAGCCTGAGGTGTCCTATCTCTTTCTGAACGACCTCCCACTGCCTGAATGCCTTGAAAAATATCTCTCCAGGTTTGATATGATTATCTCTTTCCTGCATGAAAGGGTCTTTATGGAAAATCTCAGACGGGTAACCACTGGCTGCGTGCTGTCTCAGAACCCCCTGCCCAAGCCCAACGGGACTACCCATGCCGTTGAACACCTCTTGTCCGCCGTGGGCGGATGGGGAGAGGCAACTGCTGAAGAAAAGACCCCAAGGGTCTTCCTTAAGGGAGAGGATAGAGGATGGGCCTCGGATTTTTTGGACAAACACCTTAACCATTCCGCCCCAATAGTGGCCATGCACCTGGGCAGCGGTGGACGCAAGAAGTGCTGGCCGGTAGAGGGTTTCATCTGTCTGGCCTTCTACCTCAGGAAAGAGTTAGGGGCCCAACTGCTCCTGGTCTCTGGCCCTGCCGACGAGGAGGTAACGGGCTACTTCTTAAATTATACTCAACCAAGACCTCCACTACTCCATAACCTCCCCCTACCCAAACTAGCGGCCGTACTGGAGAGGTGCGACCTCTTCATAGGAAACGATTCTGGCGTAACACACCTTGCGGCGGCCACGGGTGTGGCTACCCTGGCCCTCTTCGGCCCCACAAGTCCAGCAGTCTGGGGGCCCAGGGGTGAGAGGGTAAGGATCGTTCAAGGTAATCCACCTCAGGCGGATTGTTCTCCCTGCAGTCCGGAGGAGCGGGGTCGCTGTCAGCGGCCTGCTTGTATGGAGGTTATCACTGTAGGGCAGATAATCAGGACGGCAGAGGAGGTCTTGGGGACTGCCTGCCCTAACAGTCCGTGTCATTCTGAGTGAGCCGAAGCCCTGAGCGTAGCGAAGGGGTAGCGAAGAATCTAGTTAGAGATTCTTAGGTCGTTTCACTCACTCGGAATGACATCTGTTCGGAATTCTTCAGAGGTTTCAAAATGAACGTAGATACTAGTTTATAAACCATCCCCACCGCTAGTCCCAATAGGACGCTATCCGCTACGATGAGGGAGACGTTCTGCTCAGGTATGTACCTGGAATAAAACACCGCCGCCAGGGCGTAAGAGACAAGGGCTAGGGCAAGGAGGATGAGTGGCACGGGGTGAGCCTAAATCAGATTTCATCTAAGATTTTCTTAATCAAAGGTTTTAATTGGGGTATCCTTTCTTTAATAGCTGTCCAGACTAATCTATAATTTACTCCGAAGTAGATGTGAATCAGCTTGTCTCTCATCCCTGCCATTTCCTTCCAGGGGATTTGTGTGTATTTTTGTTTTATACCTTCTGGAACGTTCTTTGAGGCCTCCCCGATAATCTCAAATTTCTTTACGACTGCGCTTGAGGTCTTATCGTCTTCTTTAAATTTTTCAAAACTCGAGACCTCTGAAAAAGTCTACACAACACTACTTGTCATTCTGAGCGAAGCGAAGAATCTGGTCTTTTAGGAGATTCTTCGGTCGCTTCGCTCCCTCAGAATGACATGGGAGCAGGGTTTTTCAGAGGTCTCAACTCATATCTTCCACAAATTTTTCTATTCTCTCCATAGCATCCAGGATGTCTTTTAGATAAAGTTTGTAGTCTCTCATAGATAGACTACCTCTTTTAATACAGATTCTTTAATTTCTTTTCTCAAATCCTCTTTTGGCACTACGTCTACCTTTTGATTAAACCTTTCCTCTAAGAATAGGGCCAACCCCACAAGGTCAAAAATGTCAGCACCATCTTCAAAGTCCACAAGAATATCTATGTCACTCGTTTCCTTTTGTTCCTTTCTTATGACAGAACCAAAAATGCCTATCTCTTTCGCCTTAAAGCTGGCTTTAATTTCCTTTTTTAACTGCTCTAGCGTTCTTAATATCTCTTCCTTTGTCTTCATGGCTCATTTGTCCTTAACTTGTCATTTTTAAAGGCGTCCAGAAGGATAAGCCAAGTAGGGTGCGTGGTAACGCACCATTTTCATTCATTTCCTATTTTTCAAGACGGTGCGTAAAAACGCACCCTACATTTTCTTATAAATCTCAAATGGCAACTGGTAATAGTCAATACGATGAGATCTCTGAAAAATTCCACTCGCTTGTCATTCCTTCGGCTTCGCTCAGGACGGCGTCTGAGAGAGTGAAACGACCGAAAATCTCTTAAAAGACTAGATTCTTCGCTTCCCCTTCGCTGCGCTCAGGGCTTTGGCTTACTCAGAATGACAGGCACTACGAAAGAGGCCCTTGGTGAGCCTTCAACATTACTATCCACTGAATAGCTCCCCTTCTATAAGTTTCATACATTTATTAACATAGAACATATCGGGTTCGTGCTTATGAGGTCGGACTCTAATTTCAAATTGGGGATCATCTGCATTAGTATTGTCAAATAAAACCAATCCTATCCCAAAAATTAGACTTAAGGGGTCCAGTCTTGAAATGTCTTCCTGGGACGAATCTTTTGGAACTACTATATAGGATTTATGGCTGAACAGCTTATACGAGCAAGCTTGTCCAAATGCCGTAATTAAGTCTCTCGAATCTGCTTTTATTTCCGCTGAAACAATTTCAGTAGGTGTTTTAACAATGTCGCTCCTGAGTGGTTCTCGCTTTCCAATAACGTCAGGGGTTCCCCATTTGTCTTTAAATTTATTTCCTCCTAAAGGGATGGCCTTAGTGCATTCTTCTAAGTCGTTGACAAGCCAATCTGCGAAAGGTTTGTAAAAATCTTCTTCCCTTATTATTTTCTTGGTCTTTGTAGGAGGTTCAAGTCCCTCTTCGCCGATTCTCTCTTCCTTAAATGACGGGTGCCGGGAAAGCCCCCGTGCAGGCCTATAAACCTCGCCAGGTACACGTGTCTCTAAATTCCAAACTGTTCCATTAATAGTATTGACAGGAATCTCTGGAAGTTCCGTGTGTATTTTTCTTACAAAGTCTGAGTAACGGAGGCCGGTAGGGCTAGATTTAAGTAATTCTATCGCCTTTGATATAATTTTCTCTCTACTCGTTGACATATGTTTATTTCAATTGACCCAGTCTTTATAATAGTTGAGACTTAGTATATTTAAGCCAAAGGGCTTAATCAAGCCTATTCTCAACCCCTCCACAGGAAATCTACCCCTGTCAAAAACAACGCCACCAGAACGACCTTACGGAAGCTCTCCTGTGGGATGCTCTGGGCGATGCGGCGGCCTAGTAACGTGCCACTGTAGGCAATGACTATCAATAGGGGGATGAGCCAGATGTCTTCACTGTGGGGGTTCACCACGCCCAGTGCAAGATAAGTGGGGATCCTGGTCAAATCGGCCATCAGGGCCAGTGAGGCGTTGGTGGCTATGTAGGCATCCCTGGGGAGGTTGAATGCCTGGAGGAACATCGTCCTGGGGGCGCCGCCTACGCCCAGGAGTCCAGAGATAAACCCCGTGCATGTCCCTCCCACCACCGCCACCCAGTCTTTGGCCTCCAGCGTCACCTTGGGGCTGAGGAAGGAACTCGCCGCAAACCCAATGAGAAATAGCCCGAAGAGGGACTTAAGGGTCTCGGAAGGTAGATACACCACCAACCATGCCCCTGCAAAGCAGGTAACTATCATAGGAAGGCCGTAGAGTGGTATGAGCCTCCAGGAGATGTCTCCCTTGAATATACTCACCCTGGAGAGGTTAGAGAAGAAGTGGAAGAAGGCCACCAGTACAATGGCCTGTTTTATGTCCAGGAAGTAGGCCGCCACAGGGGTAAGCAGTGTGGCCGAGCCGAAGCCCAGCACCGTTGCCATGGCCGCCACAAGAAAGGCAGAGATTAAGAACAGTGTCATCATAAAATTTATCCTTTGGACATGATAAATCATGCCCCAATATTGGTACTCTTTTATTATAAGAAATAATCTGTTATTATCCTACTGCAGAACCAGATGGAGACTTCTGCAAAACCCCACGCACTTGTCATTCTGAGGGAGCGAAGCGACCGAAGAATCTCTTAAAGGAATAGATTCTTCGCTTCGCTCAGAATGACAGATAGTGTCATTACGACTTTTTCAGAGTTCTCAGATGGGATAGTTCAGGAAAGTCGGGCATTTCCATACAATGACTATAATACCTTCAAGAATCGGGTGGCTCCCGCTTCCCCCCTTCCTGGTAGGTGGCGTCTTCCCCTACCTTGCAACCTACTTAGACGTACTCCTGCCCACCCCCCCTTTTGGGCAGTGGCGGTGGCTGGGGGTGGCCCCTTTCCTTATGGGTTTTACGCTGGCCTTCGTTAGTGCACGTCTAATTTATGCCTCCCAACAGTGGAACAAACAACCCACCCCTCTGGGCGTACCAAAGAGACTGGTACTTGTGGGGCCTTACCGCCATGTCCGTAACCCTATGTTTTTGGGTATGTTACAAATAGTGCTGGGCGAAGGGTTATACTTCCAATCCCTTGCCATCCTTGTCTACCTGGGTACCCTCTGCCTCTTTGGCCACTTTTTTATCATACTGGGAGAGGAAAGGAGGCTGGAGGGGCAGTTCGGAGAGGAATATGAGAGGTACAAACGAGAGGTGGGACGCTGGCTGCCGAGGTGGACGCCGTATAAAGGTGATTTATCTTGACTTGAATCTTGACTCAGTACATCATACTGAGGGTTTTTGTACTTTGATTCTTGTGCGTTGTGTTGTATGAACGATATTAAGACCTCTGCTGAAAAAGTAGGCATGCCAGAGATAAGCAGATTTTATGGAATTATTATCGCCATGTTTTACGACGACCACAATCCACCACACTTTCACGCACGATATGGAAGTTACAAGGTGGCAATAAAAATAAGGGATTTTGCGGTCTTAGAGGGATATTTGCCACCCAAGGCCATGGGGCTTGTTATGGAATGGGCGGCTATCCACAAGGACGATCTCTTGCTAGATTGGGAAGCAGCGAAGGAGAAAAAACCCATGCTTCCAATTGAACCGCTCAAATAGGGAGGTCAATGATGTACTATGATGTTGTTGGAGTGAGATATATAGAAGGGTATAAGTTAGAGGTGGTATTTGAAAATGGGAAGAGGGGAATCGTTGATTTACAGAGCTATGTAAAAGAGGGTGGAATCTTCAGTCGTTTTTCTGATAGGGAATATTTTAGGCAAGTTTGTGTTAATAAAGAGTTGGGTGTACTATGTTGGCCGGATGGATTAGACATTGCTCCAGAGACCCTTTACAGTAAGGCAACCGGAGAACCACTTCCTACCTGGGTGTCACCGGAAACAAATAGACCTCAAAGGAAAGTTGTTAAAAAGGCACTCAGGTAAATGTCTTGTCTTGAGGCCTTTCTTTTAAATCAATTCACTGATTGACACACACTGCGGTTGCCCTTATAGTAAAGTAAAGTTTCGCAGGCTAAAGCCTGCGGCTACGGGTTTAGCATGAAAGAAAATCCAGAAGGCCTTATAGTTGCCCTCACCGGGGCCAGTGGGATGCCCTATGCCAGGAGGCTCCTCCAGGTACTCTGCGAGAAGGGGATACAGGTACACCTCAGCATCTCTGAGGCCGCATTCCTGGTAATAAGGGAGGAACTGGGACTAAGGCTTGATATAAATAACCCGGATTTGGAGGCCCTGGTAGGCCGGGACGTCCGCCCCATCTGGTACCATAAGGTTACCCAGCTTGATGCCCCCATTGCCTCAGGTAGCTTTCCCATCAGGGGTATGGTGATAATCCCATGCAGTATGAACACCCTGGGTGCGGTGGCCAATGGCCTTGCCTCCAATCTCATCCAGCGGGCGGCCAGTGTCGCCCTCAAGGAGAACCGCAGACTAATTCTTGTCCCTAGAGAAACCCCGCTGAACACCATAAACCTTGAGAATATGTTGAAGGTGGCCAGGGCGGGGGCACATCTGATACCTGCCATGCCAGGCTTCTACCACCATCCCAAAACGGTGGAAGACCTGGTAGATTTCATGGTGGCCAGGGTGCTGGACTCCCTCCAGATAGGACATGACCTCCTTGTCCCTTACGAGGGACCCTTCCAGGAAACAGGGGGCAGGGGACAGGGGACAGGGGACAGGGGATAGAATTCTATCCTGTTACCTGTCGCCTGTAACCTGTAACCTGTTCCCTTGCTTAAATGGGGGATTTCATTATAATTTGGGCATGACACATCCGAGGGCGGTCAATGGACAATCCTGAAGTAAAGAAAGGCAGTGGCGTCCGCCCCAGGCAGACTGGCGACAAGGGCAGGGGCTACGGTTACTGGATCCTGGCCTCTGTGGCCTTCTTCTTCTTCCTATCCACGGTGATGCTGGCAACCGTGCTCTTTGGAGGACTTGCCCTTATGCGTGCCTTCTCCCTGGAGGACGAGTCCCTTAGGGAGGCCTATATAGAAGAGACCGTGGAGGGTATCGGCGAGAAGAAGATTGCAGTCATACCCATAGAGGGGATAATCCGTAGTGGTCCATCAGCCTTTGGTCCAGATGAGGCGGGCCTGGTGGAGGCCTTCAAGAAGCGGATGGAGAAGGCCGGAGAGGATGCCCACGTGGAGGCCATCCTCTTGAGGATAGACAGCCCAGGGGGTGGGATAACTGCCAGTGACGTCATCTACAACGAACTCATTAAATATAAAGAAGAAAAGAAAAAGAAGGTAGTCGCCTGTCTGGAGGACGTGGCCGCCTCGGGGGCCTACTATGTCGCAGTGGCCTCAGATAAGATTGTGGCCCACCCTACTACAATAACGGGCAGTATAGGCGTAATCCTGCCCCTGATAAACGTCTCGGAACTTATAAAAAGATACGGCATAGAAGACAAGTCCATAACCTCCGGCCCTTTCAAGGAGATAGGCTCTCCGCTCAAGCCAATGAGCCCTGAGGAGGAGGCGGTCTTGAAGGGCATCGTTGAGGAGATGTACACCAGGTTCATTACGGTAGTCTCTAAAGGCAGGAACATCCAGCTGGAGGACGTCAGGAAGCTGGCCGACGGGAGGATTTACACCGCACAGCAGGCCCAGGCCCTTGGCCTTATAGACCAGACGGGATACCTCTCCGATGCCATAAAACTGACAAAAGAACTGGCAGGGCTGAAGGAGGCGAAGGTAGTCAGGTACAAGAAGAAATGGGGCATCAAAGACCTCCTCAGCCTCAAGACAAATGTGCCTTCAATTACCCTCATCGGGGGTGGCCCTGCTAATGATAATAGTGCCTCCCCGGACGTCTCCAGGCTTATGTACCTATGGCCTGGCTTCCATGCCGCAGGTGTACCGCTCGATAACTATTTCTATGCGCCCTTTGGCGGTGGACACCTATTGAAGACAGGCAATTAGGCCTACAGCAAGATGATACGGGTACGTTTTGCCCCCTCCCCGACAGGCCCCATACACCTGGGTAATGCCAGGACGGCCCTCTTTAACTGGCTCTTCGCCAGGCATAATGGCGGAGTCTTCATACTCAGGATTGAGGATACAGACGTTACCCGCTCAGACCCCCGTTACACCCAACTAATTATGGACGACCTCCGGTGGTTAGGGATGGACTGGCAGGAGGGGCCGGATGCGGGAGGGCCTTACGGGCCTTACGTCCAGTCTCAGAGGCTCTCCACATACCAGGATTTTGCAGAGAAGTTACTGGAGGAAGGGAAGGCCTATCCCTGTTACTGTACCCAGTCGGAACTGGAGGAGCGACGGAAGGCGGCCCTGGCCAGGGGCAGACCCCCACGCTATGACAATCGCTGCAGAAACCTATCTGAGGCGGAGAAGAAGGCCCTTGAGTCGCAGGGCAGAAGACCTTCCCTGCGGTTCCTCATACCGCCTGGCGAGAAATTGGCCTTTGAGGACATGATTAGGGGTAGATGCGAATTCAACCTGTCCGTGTTAGGGGATTTTGTGATTATGAAGGCAGACGGTACACCCTCTTTCCACATGGCAGTGGTGGTGGACGATGCCCTGATGAGAATAACCCACGTAATACGTGGTGAAGACCACCTGAGTAATACACCCTTGCATATCCTCCTCTTTGAGGCCCTGGGTTTCCCCAGGCCGCACTACGCCCACCTGCCCATGATAGCAGGGGAGGAGGGAGACCCGCTCAGTAAGAGGGCTGGTGCCTTTTCCATCCAGGATTACAAGGGGTGGGGCTATCTACCCGAGGCCCTGGTCAACTATATGCTGTTACTGGGCTGGAGTCCAGGACAGAAGCAGGAAAAACTTACCCTGGCGGAGGCGGTGGAGAGATTTGACGTGAGGCACGTAAGTAAATCCCCCGCCCATTTTGACCCAAAGAAACTAGACTGGCTGGCAGAAAAGTATCTTCGTCAGGCAGACTCAGAGAGGCTGATAGAACTAATTGTTCCCCTCCTGCCAGAGGAGGCCAAGAAGGTGGAACGACCAAGGCTAAAGGCCCTCGTAGAGGCTGTCAGGCCGGGGCTTGCCAACCTGTCCCAGGTAGTAAAAGAGTCTGAATGGTTCTTCAAGGAACCCGTCTTGGACGAAGGCCAGATAACGGCCTTGTCCAGCGACAAACCCCGGGCCGTCCTTGCCCAGGTACTTGAGGCACTTGAAGGGCAGGAAGAAAGTTTTATTAAAGAGTATAATAAATTTATAAAACAGTTGGCCGAAAAGGGTGGCCTCGCCCCAAAGGAGGTAATGATGCCCCTGAGGCTGGCCCTGACGGGGAGTACCCATGGCCCCGAACTGGTTGCCGTCATCTCCCTCCTCGGCCATGAGGGATGCAAAAGGAGACTAAAGAAACTACTCACACAGATTGGGCAGTTGAATAAGAATGAAATCAATCTACTTAAAGAGACATGAGCTTTTTAAAGAGCTAAGTCTGCTGGCTAGTAAGGCGATAGACGCCTGCATCCTGAGTACCTCTACGCTGAATGAAGAGCTGTCCAGGCAGTGCCTAAATGAGTGTGTCAGAATCACGCGGGACGATGGTCTAATCTTTGTCCATGGACTACCGCATACCCTACCCTCTTTGCTAGAACCTTTAATGGAGAGTCTTACGTTTAAATACTGGATTGCGATAGAATCTACTCCTGTAAAAGAAGGAAGATGCCTTCCTACTACTCACTCTGCGGTGGTGCTCTTCGCAAAACAAAAAAAGTACTTCCAAATAAATAAGGCACGATTCCCTCATAGGTACTGTGCCTTTTGCAATAAGACCCTGAAAGACTGGGGAGGTAAGGCCCACTTGATGCATCCAGACGGATTTGCCGTATCAGATGTCTGGAGACATTTTCCGAAGGCAGATAATTACACCAAGATTTCCTTACCTGTATTGCAGGCCCTCTTTTCTCTGGCTAATGTGGGGGAGAAAGCAATCTGTGCCGTAGGACCATTAGAAGCCCTCTCTTTTAGAGAGCCTGATTACTCCGAGACGACGAAGAGACTAAAATCAATTAATGCACACATTGCGGAGGAACTATTTGATAAATTATACAGCCAGTACGCCTTATCCTTAGAATCCTCTAGTAAACATACTAAAAAACAATTACCTGGCGAAGTCAAAGTAAATACTCTTGATGAGACTTTACTGGACAAAGTACATCAAGGGGATATAGTAGAAATACTAAAGAGGTATCCTCCAAACTCAGTGGATCTGGTCTTTGCCGACCCTCCGTATAATCTTGACAAAATGTACAACTCTTACGATGACAAAAAGAAAGAAGGCCTCTACCTGGAGTGGTGTAACTCATGGCTAAAAGAATATATCAGGGTATTGAAGCCCACAGGCTCACTCTTCCTTCTAAACCTTCCCAAATGGGCAATCTACCACGCACGTTTCTTGAACCAGTATCTGTTCTTTCAGAACTGGATTGTCTGGGATGCCGTGTCTGAACCACGTGGCAAACTAATGCCTTCTCATTACGCACTGCTTTTTTATACAAAACATCCTACTGACTTTACTTTTAACTATGATAGAGTTTCAGAGATTGATGCTCCAACCTTTTGCATTAGGGCTGGCTGTATAAAGGAGAGAAAAAAACAGGGCATTGACCAAAAAGTTCCTCTCACAGATATCTGGTGGGATATTCATAGGATAAAGCATAAAAAGGAACGAGACCCCCATCCATGCCAGTTGCCTGAAAAATTAATGGAAAGGATAATCCTCCTCACCACAAATGAGGGGGACGTTGTGCTAGATGGTCTTTGTGGAACAGGCACTACACCCCTCGTGGCCACCAGGTTGAAGAGACGATACATTGCTATAGATTTGGATAGAAACTATGTAGAGATAACCAGAAGAAAACTGCAAGAGATAAAGAGCAAGGGTTACATCTGGAGAGAACCTATCAAAAGATACAAAAAACCAATTACTAAAAAACAATTACAACTTGAGCTAAGAGGGCTAACGAAGACCCTGGGTAGATTGCCCACAGAAGGAGATATAAGGTCAATGAGCAAATACAGCCTGGAGACATTTAAGGAGAACTTCCCCTCATTAGGAAAGGCCCTTAAGGCGGCTAAACTGGAGGTGATGAGTGAAGCCACCTGAACCAAGAAAGCTGTCCTTTGAGGAGGCATGGGAAAGTACAACTGAATTCTTTGTTGATGATAGTGTAGAAGAAGAGGTTGACAAGAAGATTGAAAATATATACACGGCGACCCGTGGGGTTCATAAGTTTGAAAATATAGACGAGTTTGCCCAGTTTTTAAAAGATGAAGAAGGTGCGTTAGACTCCGTTTTGGCAGACGTTGGCCTTCCACAAGAGAGATTCAAAAGAATAATAACTTTGTTAAGGAGAAAAGGTAGGATACCAGGAGGTTTTGACCAGGAATGGGGTATTGGAAGGATAAGAAGACTACTCGTGGACAACGCATTCGCCCATACAATTGCAAACGTCCTTTTCCATGGTAAGGAAGACCCTTTCCTGAAGAGATACCTCCCGAAATATTACCGAGAAAAGTTAAATTGGGAAGAAATTAGCGACTACGAAGGGAGAAAATTAAAAATAAAAGAAACTATTTATCGTAGAGAATACGCAAATATCAGGGGCAGAAAGATAGAAGAAATTATAGGGAAA
Source organism: Planctomycetota bacterium (assembly GCA_016209685.1). Classification (GTDB taxonomy): domain Bacteria; phylum Planctomycetota; class Brocadiia; order Brocadiales; family Bathyanammoxibiaceae; genus 2-12-FULL-52-36. The sequence continues at coordinate 190,435 of JACQVQ010000008.1, forward strand.
AAACTTGAGGCCATTAAACGCAAATATGGAATAGATTACGGACGAGGGCGTTCAAGGCTAGTAGATGTTGACGTTGACTGGGCAGTTCCTGGGGTAGAGGCCCCCTGGGTAGTTATAATGGTTTCCTATCAGGAGACTACATCCAGTGGACAGACAACGAAGGCACGTGATATGTTGAATGCCTATAATCGCATACGCACTTCAAACAGCCGGAATAGAGAGAACAGGGCTTTTGTTAATTTTATTGATGGAGTGGGTTGGCTGGCAAGAAAGGCTGACTTTAAAAGACTTATAGGTGAATGCCATTACTTCTTAAATCTGAAAAATCTGGACATACTGGAAGGGATCGTGCTAAAACACGTAACTAAGTGATTAACCATGAGCCTGAAGATATATAACACACTCACCAGAAATAAAGAAGAGTTTAAGCCCTTACATGAGGGCATGGTGGGTATGTATGTCTGCGGCCCTACGGTGTATGACCACCCCCACCTGGGCCATGCCAAGAGCTACGTCAGCTTTGACGTGGTGGTACGCTACCTCCGCTACCGGGGTTATAAAGTTCGCTACGTGCAGAACATCACCGACGTGGGCCACCTGACGGATAATGCCGACGCAGGGGAGGATAAGATAGAACTGCGGGCACGCCTGGAGCGTCTTGAGCCTATGGAACTGGTGGAGAAGTACATGAGGAGCTACTTTGAGGATATGGACGCCCTGAACGTCTTAAGGGCAGACATATCCCCCAGGGCCACGGGACACATACCTGAGCAGATTGGACTCGTAGAGAAACTCCTTGAGAAGGGGCAGGCCTACGAGGCGGGAGGTTCGGTGTATTTTGACGTTAGGAGATTTGAGGGCTACGGAAAGCTGTCTGGACGAAGACTGGAGGAGTTACAATCCTCCGTAAGGATAGAGCCTAACCCTGAGAAGCGTTACCCACTGGACTTTGCCCTCTGGAAGAAGGCACTGCCTGGACACATCCTCAGGTGGAGAAGCCCCTGGGGGGAGGGTTTCCCTGGCTGGCACCTGGAGTGCTCGGCCATGTCCATGAGGTATCTTGGAGAGACCTTTGATATACATGGAGGCGGTCTGGAGAACGTCTTCCCCCACCACGAGTGCGAGGTTGCCCAGAGCGAGGCCGCCAATGAAAGGCCGTTTGTGAGGTATTGGATGCACAACAACATGGTAACCGTGGGCGGGCAGAAGATGGGGAAGTCTCTGGGTAACTTCGTCACCCTCAAACAGGCCTTTGAGAGACATCTACCTATGGTGGTGCGGTTCTTCATCCTGAATTCCCACTACCGCAGTCCACTGGATTACACGGAGGAGGCCCTGGGGGCGGCCGCCAATGGACTGGAACACCTCCTTATAGCCGTAAAGACGGTAAAAGAGAGGTTGAGATACTCTAAGGAGTTAGCCCCGGAAAAGGCCATCCTGGACCAGATTGAGGCCCACAGGAGACTCTTCCTGGGGGCCATGGACGATGATTTTAACACCGCAGAGGCACTGGCCGCCCTCTTCCAGTTCTCAAGGGGAGCCAACCTTATCCTGGGTTCCGGTCAGGAAATAAGTCACCAGGCCCTCCTGGAGATGGATAATTTCTATCGCACCCTTGGGGGAGATATACTGGGTATAATTACTGAGGCCCCGCAGTTAACAACGGGTAGAGATGAAAAAGAGGAGGCCTTAGTCCAACTCCTGATAGAGACCCGTAACCGTTTGCGTCAGGCCAAGCAGTGGCAACTGGCCGATGAGTTGCGTAGCCAACTGGACAAGTTGGGGATACTCCTGGAAGATAAACCTGAAGGGACTCAATGGAGGAGGAAGTTGTAATATATGGAGTCCAGTCCGCCTGAGGCGGATGTCGCTGGTATAAATCCATTGACTTTAAAGAAAGTAAGGAGTTGCGGTGAAGTTAAAGACAGCTAATAGCCCCCTGGTTACGCTACAGATGGTGAAGGACCACCCGGACGTGCAGGTCTACATAGACAAGGCGGACGAGTTTTTGGGCAACATTGGTTATACGGAGCATGGCAGGCGTCATGCCAACTACGTAGCCCATAACGCCGGCAGGATTCTCAGGGAGCTTGGCTACGAAGAAAAGTCCTGCGAACTGGCGGCCATTGCGGGCTACATCCACGATATAGGGAACGTGGTCAACAGGCCCTCTCATCCCGCAACCGGGGCCTACCTGGCCCATCAATTCCTCAGGGAACTTGGTATGCCACTGGAAGACGTCCTTGCCGTGATGGGGGCGATAGGTAGTCACGACGAGGACTGCTGTGAACCCGTAAACGTGGTAGGTGCGGCACTGATAATTGCAGATAAATCAGACGTCCACCGCAGTCGTGTCCGCTCCCCCAAGGAGATAAGGTTTGATATACACGATAGGGTTAATTATGCAGTAAGGAGGGCCGAGCTTAAATTAGATACAAACAGAAGGCTTATCAGCCTGGAGCTGGACATAGACAGGGACATCTCTGACATGGTGGAGTACTTTGAGATATTCACCACAAGGATGGTCGCCTGCCGCCGAGCCGCCAAACTCCTGGGCTGTACCTTTGAGGTACAGGTGGTGCAGGAGAATGGGAAATAGGAGTGAGAACTCTGCAAAACGCCCAAAATGTCATTCTGAGTTGCCGAAGGCAACGAAGAATCCCAGCCAAAACACGAGATTCTTCGCTTTGCTCAGAATGACAAGGGGTGGAGTTTGTAGGGTGCGTGGTAACGCACCATTCATTATTCGTTCCCCTATCTTTCCACCTTCAACACATATACACCTGTAATCAGGCATTTTTAAAAACGGTGCGTTAAAACGCACCCTACTTCTTAATCCCACCACCCAAGATTTCAGCCACCATCTCCCTGGCCCTATTGAGGGCCTCTTCTCTGGTCTGGAGTTTGCCTTCCAGTTGTTCATCGTAGAGCTTGTCTAGGATTTCTGAAAAGGACGGGCCGGGTTTTAGCCCAAGGGCTATGAGGTCGTGTCCATTGACCAACCTCTGAGGTTTTATCTCCTCTTCCTTCAGCCTCCCCCGCATCTCCTGGCAATAATTATAATCAGAGAGGTCGCCAGTGCTGGCCAGGGCGTCCACCCGACAGACCTCGGCCAGGAGGGGGTAGTCCGGGTGCGAGAGGAGTCTCTTAAGGGTGCTCATCTTCATCTTCCGGGCGTCCTTAAAGGCCATGTGTCTCTTTACCAGCCAGGCAATCCGTTCCTTCTCTTCTCTGGAGGTGCGGAGGCGGTCGCAGATATTCCCGGCCATCTCCGCCCCAATGCCCTCGTGGTATGGGAAGCGGATACGGCCGTCTCTCAACTCCCAGGTAACGGGCTTGGCCACGTCGTGGAGGAGGGCACCCATGGCCAGTACCCAGTTGGTGTCTTCAAGGTGAGATATGGTCAGGAGGCTGTGGGTGAAGACGTCCCCTTCCGGGTGGAGGTTGTCGGGTTGTTTGACCCCCTTCATCTTGGTAATCTCAGGGAGGACGTGTTCCAGCAGTCCCAGTTCGTCCAGGAGCTTAATCCCGATAGAGCGGTTCTTGTGGATGAGGATTTTTTCTAGTTCCTCCCTTATCCTTTCCCAGCTCACGGTGAGGATTTTGGGGGCGTACTCCTGGACGGCCTTCCTGGTGGACTCTTCTATCTCATATTCAAAGCGGCTGGCGAAACGGACTGCCCGTATCATCCTTAGGCGGTCTTCTTTGAATCGCTCGCGGGGCTCGCCGATGGTGCGTATGAGTCTTGATTTTATGTCCTGCTGTCCACCTACATAGTCCAGGAGTCTCTCCTGGATGGGGTCGTAGAACATGCCGTTGATGGTGAAGTCCCGCCGTCGGGCGTCTCCCTCAGGGTCACAGAACCTTACACTGTCGGGGTGTCTGCCATCGGAGTAAGGCCCCTCTGAGCGGAAGGTGGCCACCTCAAACGGGTGCCCCTCCTTTAAGACTATTATCACACCGAATTGGGCCCCCACCTGGATGGTCTTCTCAAAGAGGCCTGTTACCTCTTTTGGGCTGGCGCTGGTGGCTATGTCGTAGTCGGAAGGGGTTATGCCCATAAGCATGTCCCGTACACAACCCCCCGCAAGTAGGGCTGTATAGCCCTTGCCACGAAGCTGACGCACAATCTCTATGGCCAGAGCCTTTTTGGTATCCATTGACTTCATTTTAAAGAATCAGGAATACAGAATACAGAATACAGAATTCAGAATACGGAATTTAGAATACTGTATTCTGACTACTGGCTACTGACTACTGAATTCCTGGCCCCTACCAGGGTCTTAAATTCCTTTCCCCTCTCCTGGAAATTCTCGTACATATCATAACTGGCACAGGCAGGGGAGAGAAGGACTATGTCACCAGGAGAGGCCACCTCGCCGGCAAGCCTTACAGCCTCTGCCAGAGAAGGGGACTGCAATACGTTGGGGAGCGTGCCCTTTGGATTCGCTTCGCTCACCACAGGCTTTAGCCTGGTTATGAGTCTCATTAGAGTTGGGGCCGTCTCTCCGATAAGTATGACACACTTGCTCCTCTGGGCGCATTCCTGGGCAAAGGACTCCAGTGGTATCTTTTTGTCGTATCCCCCGGCTATGAGCACTATTGGGGCCTCAAAGGTCTTTAATCCAGCGATGGCTGATTCTGGCGTGGTGGCAATTGAATCGTTGTAGTACTTTACCCCCTTTACCTCTGCTACGAACTCCAGCCTGTGTTCCAGGCCCGAGAAGGATTGGATAGTCTTTTCAATATTTCTGCCGTTTACGCCCAGGAGGAGGGAGGCGCAGGAGGCGGCCAGTATGTTTTCCAAGTTGTGTTTACCAGGGAGGCTTCTGCCGGAGAGGCGTATCTTTTCTTCTACGGAGGCCAGCTTCAGGAGGGCCTCCTGACCCTTCTGGACGGCGGTACCGCCCAAGAAGAAGGCCCCGTAGCGCGGGGGTACCGCCTGGCTGCGGAAAGGAGGTAACACTGTCTGGCGAAAATTTGGCCTGTATTTCAGGCTGTACCACAGTACCCTGGACCTTGTCTCCTGGGCCCAGTCCCTTAGCCTGGGGTCGTCCCAGTTCAGGATTACGTAGTCTTCTGCGGTCTGGTGGCGGAATATGGCCTTTTTGGCCTCAATATAGCTATCCATGTCCTTATGACGGTCCAGGTGGTTGGGGGCCAGGTTAGTTACTACCGCCACATGGGGGGATTTCCTGATATGGTCCAGGTCTTCCAGTTGGAAGCTAGAGAGTTCCAGCACCACAAGGTCTCCCGTCCCCATCTCTTCTACCCTCTCCAGGAGGGAATAACCCATGCCGATATTCCCCCCCAGCCATACCCTCTTCTCCGAACGCTGGAGCATGGCGGCTATCAAGGCCGTGGTAGTGGATTTGCCTTTACTTCCGGTGATACCTACGATGGAGGCAGGACAAAATTTAAAGAACAGGTTCATCTCTGTCTCCAGTGGTACGCCGTTTTCCCTGGCTATGTGGAGGAATCTGGAGTCTCTCGGTATGGCGGGGTTAACCACTACCATGTCCACGTCTTTGAAATCCTCCTCTCTGTGACCACCCAGGTGTAGCTCCAGAGGCAGTCCCTTGATGGACTCCAGGGAAGGGGCGAGTTGGGACGTCTTCTTAAGGTCAGTAACGGTTACGCTGGCCCCATGGGTTACGAGGAAGCGGGTAAGACCGGCGCCTCCCCCGAAGAGCCCCAGGCCCATTACAGTTATCTTTTTTCCTTTAAAGACGGTCGCACTGTCTTGTGGATGGGTGGGGGCGTATTGTAATGCACCCCTGACGGACGTCCGTTTATCCATTATCTCCATGTTTTAAATATACGCAGGCTAAGGCCTGCGGCTACTTACCTCTCGCAGGCTAAAGGCGTTGGAATAAGGTGTAGCGTGCCAGCTTGCTGGCACGTTGGCGTTGGAGCAAGCTCCAACGCTACATTCTCGCAGGCTAAAGCCTGCGGCTACTACGCCTCTTGGCCCTCTCTGCGGCCTCTGCCACCTCGGAGTGCATCTTTACCACCGCCTGTCTTATAGCCTCTTCCCAGTCTGTGGTCTTGCCGCTTTTTTGCCGCCGGGTCTGTCTTGGGCGGATACCACCCCCTGGGGGGTATAGATAGGCAAAGATGATGGAGCGGGAGGAACTTATTATTGCGCCATAACCATCGGCATTAAAATAGGCGTCCAGTCCTCTTGCCCCGGCCCCTTGCGCACCATAGCCAGGTACCAGGAAGAAGGCCCTGGGTATGAGACGCCTCAGACGGTTGGCTGCCCTGGGGTATTGGGCCCCTACTACGGCCCCCACACTGCTATAGCCATTTTTGCCTATAAGCCCCTTCCCCCATTGCCCTACCTTTTTGGCCACCTTTTCAAAAAATCTCTCCCCGTCCGAGGCAGACAGGTCCTGGAAGTCCCTGGAAGAGGGGTTGGTAGTCTTTACCAGGATGAAGAGGCCCTTGGCTTTTTCCCCAGCCACTTTGAGGAAGGGGGCTATACTATCCCCTCCCAGGTAAGGGTTGAGCGTTACCGAATCAGTCCCGTACCCCTGGAGTGTGGTTTTGTCTAGTTTGACCTCTCCCAGATGGGCCTGGGCGTAGGCAAGGGCGGTGTGTTCTACGTCCCCCCTCTTTATGTCCCCTATGGTCACCAGCCCTTTCTTCTGGGCATAGGCTATGGTCTTTCGGTATGCCTCCATCCCCCAGGGTCCCAGTAGTTCGTAAAAGGCGACCTGGAGTTTCACTACACCGGTATAGGGGGATACGACGTCCAAGACCTTTCTGTTAAATTCCAGTATTGCCCAGCTTGCCCCCCTTAACCCTTGCCCATGGTCTTTGAATGCCTTGTCTTTTATCTCTTGTGGTAAGTATTGAAGTTGTGGGTCAAGGCCCACCGCAATGGGACTACCCTTCTCCTGTATCACCTCTATGAGGCGATCGGCAAAATTCTTCAAGTTTTTTCTTTGAGTTCCAGAAAATTTTTAATTAGCTTTGGGCCTTCCTCTGTAAGGAAGGATTCGGGATGGAACTGTACCCCTTCCAGGAGGTACTCCTTGTGTCTGAGGCCCATGATTTCGTCCCTCTCCGCCCAGGCATTGACCTCTAAGCAAGAGGGGAGGCTCTCTGGTCTTACTATAAGAGAATGATACCGGGTGGCCTCAAAGGGGTTGGCCAGACCACGGAATATGGTCTTGCCGTCGTGATGTATCATGGAGGTCTTTCCGTGCATGAGTCTCCCGGCCCTGACGATTTCCCCCCCCAGGACGTAGGCGATACACTGGTGTCCCAGGCATACGCCCAGGATAGGTATCTTGCCCATAAAGTGTTTTATAACCTCGTTAGAGATGCCGCTCTCTCGTGGGGTGCAGGGGCCTGGGGAGATAATGATATGTCCAGGGGTTTTATCCTCAATCTCCCTCAGGGTAATCTTGTCGTTTCTTGCGACCTCCACCTCCCGGCCCAGTTCCCCGATACACTGGACAAGGTTGTACGTAAAGGAATCGTAGTTATCTATTACCAGAACCAATTTAGTCTCTCATGTACAAATTACCCCAAATTTTAGCAAAAGGGAGGCCAAATTTAAAGGGTCATTGAGGTATCACCAACGTCTGCCCTGGGACCAGGCGGTCTCTATTTGGGATACCCTCCCGATTGGCCTCAAATATAGTCTTCCATCGGGAGCCGTCGTTGTAATACTGCCTGGCTAACTTACAGAGTGTGTCGCCTTGTTTGACCTTATGGGTTTTAGGGGAGGCGTTGTTGTCTGCCGTACCTAACCTGGCCTTTACTCCCTGTATACTTTGATTGGAGGCCGCCAGGGTCTTCCACCTGTATCTCCTCTCCTCCTGGAGGGATTTAACTACCGGGATTCTGGCCACTGTCTCCCTGCATACCTCGTCGGCAGCCTTGGCGACGTAGAGGTCTCTTAAGGCTATTACGTTTTGTATGGAGCCGGCAACAAAGTCTATGGGGTTGGTGGCAACCCTTATGTTGTTATCCCTCCTTACCTCTGCCACTTCAAAGAGGGTACTGCCGTCGTGGGTGGAGACGCATCTGACATAGACTCCCACAACCACTTGCGTAAAGACGAGGTAATAATGGGCCCCGTAATGCGTAACCTTTCCATAAATGACGGCATCTACCCCCAGTGTCTTCCCTAAGTCTTTAGGGGTGCATTTGTAAAGCTTTTTAGGGCTGGTGGTGCCTAGTTCCTGTAATATTGCGTCCGTCTCCAATAGTCCTAAGAGTTCAAATTCTCTAAGGGCGAGATGGGCAAAGAAGAACCTTCTTAGGCGGTTGGAATAGGTCCAGCTCCAGTCCTTTTTCTCCTCCTCAGATCGGTTAGTGATTGGCTCTCCATTTAACGTGAAGTCCCCCCCCTGCAGGTTCTCAAAGGGCAGGATGGCCAGTTTTTTGGGGGGGTTCGTGGAGAAAGAGGGTGAACACCTGAAGAATCGTTGCCCTGGGTCTAGCTGATAAATACGATCCAGGAGTTTCTTTTCGCCAGAGTATCCTTTATCCTTTTCTTCCTGGTAGAAGGGGTCATTATTTTGGGCGGAGAGGTCCCTGTACTGGTTATTGGCACAACCACCGAGGAGGAACAGCAGGAGTGTTATTAGGGTGGCAATCCACCCCTTCACTTCGTTCAGGGTCAAGGGCAGGCTCAGGCGGACTGTCCCCGTATCAATAAGGTATGGGGCTGGCGGAAAAGTGGGTAAAAACTTTGCCACAGTTTATCTTAGAATAAGGTTTTACCAACACCACCCTTGCCCAGGGGGGCATTATACGGCCTTTCCTTTTCAAGTCAAGCGTAAACGGCTGTATTTTGTAAAGTAAGTAGGGGCATGTTGTCCGCCCTCCAAACTAATTGGCGGGCTTTCAGCCTGAGGCGGATACCCTACCGGCTTATGATGTAATTGCATTTTTCTTCAAAAGTTGTTATTGTAAGGCAGGTCGGTGGACGGTGGTTGGTGCCGCTACCTGCCTGACGACAAGGATGAGACTGGATAGAATAATCCTTTTATTGGGAGTGGCCCTGTCCGCCTTAGGTGGATTGGGTGGATGTTCGGGGATGTCCGAGCAGATGACCGCGGGCTTCGTTAAGGGTATGAGGACCATCCCTGAATCAGACTTCACTCCAGGCGAAAAGGAACGTGTGGTCAAGGTCAAGAATAGGTTTGAGACCCTCTTTGAACAGGAGCTTAAGAAGAAACTAGAGCAGAGGGGACTTGAGGGCCTAAAGGGCTGGATGGTACTGTTAAGGTTCCAGTCTGATGGCTTTACCAAGACCGCCGGTCTCTCCCTCTATACCTATTGGGGGCAGGAAGAAAGACGCGATATCTATGCCGTACCGCTTGAACGCTTCCTGGATGAGTCTCAGACTGTAGAACTGGTGGATAAGGCCACAGAAGAGGTGACGGACTACTTATCGCAGAAGGCCGGCCACAGGCAGACACTCCTGGCCGACCCCAGGTAGCGTAAGGACGGGCCTGTTGTATAGTAGCCGCAACCTTTAGGTTGCGTTGTTTCTCGCAGGCTAAAGCCTGCGGCTACTTTGGGCGGGAGCCAGAGGTACCTCTAAAAGGAACTGTACAGTATACTGCTAAAGGCCCCGTGGGGCATAATAGTCCTGAAGCCGTTTACTGTCTCTGTAAGATTGGCGGTCATCCTTTTTATGTCTTTGTAGAGGTCTTCCTCGGTTACTAACTTCCCAAGCGTCCCCTCTCCTCTATTAACCTTTCCTAAGAGGATGTTGGCATTGGAGGTGGCCTCTTTAAGCTCGCTAAAGAGGGTCTCATCCATAAATAGCTTACCCATAGTGCCCTCACCCCTTGACAGCTTGCCCAGGAGGCTATTGGCGTTACCCGTGGTCTCTTTAAGGTCGTTAAAGAGGGTTTCGTCTGTGAAGAGACGGCCCATGGTCCCTTTACCTTGCTCCATCCCTTCCAGGAGGTTGTTGGCCCTCTTCAGGGCGCCTGCCAGGTTATGGATGAAATCCTCGCTGACAAGCCTCTCCAGGCTGGACATGGCCGTATCAAAACGCACTACCATGTCACTAAGGCCGGGGATGTCTACCCCTTGGATTGTGCTCCCTGAGGGTAAGACAGGCCGGGTAGGTGGTACAAGGTTTAGGTCCACATAACTCTTACCAAAGAGGAAATCAGGGATGATGGTGGCCACAGAACCCTCTCTGATGGATATCTTCTTTTCAATGGCCATGGCTATCAGGAGCCTATCCCCTTCCACGACCACCTTTTTTACCGTCCCTATATCCATCCCTGAAAGGGTGACCTTGGCCCCTTTCTTGACGCCCTTGGAACTCTGGAAGTAGGCATTGTACGTATTGTGTTTCTTAAAGAGTCTTCCCAGGTGCTCTGCCCTGAAGGTCACTGCCCCCAGGATTACCATGCCCACGATAAAGAATATCCCTACTTTTTTAGCAGAGTCAGGCGAATGCATGACTATCCTCCATTAGCTAGTGGTCAGGGGGCAACCCCCTGTCCCCTCTCCCCATTGTGTCTCTTAAATCTGCTGATAAACTGTTCTACTATAGGATTTGTGCTCCTGCAAAAGGCCTCCGGAGAACCTTGCTCAACGATTTTACCCTCGTATATCATACAGATGAGGTCTGCAATCTCAAAGGCTGAATCCATATCGTGGGTGACGATTACCACCGTCTTCCTTAACCTGTCCCTGAGGTCTGCTATGAGGGAATCAATGTTCTGGGCCATTATAGGGTCAAGGCCGGTGGTGGGCTCGTCAAAGAGGATTATCTCGGGGTCCATCGCAAGTGCCCTGGCGATGGCCACCCTCTTTCTCATACCACCACTGAGCTCTCCAGGGAGTTCTAATTCCTTCCCCTTCAGGCCCACGAGGGCAAGTTTTTCTCGGATAATCTGGTCTATCTCTTCACGACCTAGCCTTCCTTGCTCCACGAGGCCAAGTCCTACGTTTTCCCCTACGTTTAAGGAATTCAGCAGTGCCGAGCCCTGGAATACCATGGCAAACCTGCGGCGTATCTCCTCAAGTCTACGGCTATACCTGTTGGGCATCTCCTGGTCAAAGATATAGACGTTGCCAGAATCCGGGCTAAGGAGCCCCACCATGTGTTTCAACAGGACGCTCTTTCCGGCCCCACTACCTCCTACTATGGCCGTGGCAGTCCCGGCAGGTATCTTAAGGTCTACTCCCCTCAGGACATGGTTATTCCTGAACCACTTATGGAGCTGGCGGACGTCAATAGCTATCCCATTCGTTCCCATGATTACTCCAGCCACAACCTGGTTACAAAGTAATTAAATACATAAACGCTTACGAAGGATATCACCACGGAATTAGTAGTGGCAAGCCCCACCTCTCCCGGCCCTCCAGTAGTGGTCAAACCCTTATGACAGCTCACTATAGATATTATAACCCCAAAGACTACCGACTTGACCAGACCTTTTGCCATGTCTTCAAACGTCAGATAATCGGCCACGTTATCAAAGTAGGCGAGAAAGGGCACCTTGAAATAGGCCTTAGCTACGGCCGCACCCCCCAGGGTACCGATAAAATCCACGTATATTACCAGTATGGGCAGCATGGTAATGCAGGCAAGAAACCTGGGCATTACCAGATACCTGACGGGGTTTATGCTCAAGGTCCTCAGGGCGTCTATCTCCTCCGAGACGCTCATGGTGGCAATCTCTGCAGTTATGGCGGCACCTATCCTCCCTATAACCAGTATGGCAGTAAGGACAGGGCCTAACTCCCTGGCCATACCTATGGAGACTATTGCCCCAAGGTCTTCTTCCTGGCCAAATTGTTGCAGGGCAACCCCTGTCTGGAGGGCAAGGACAAAACCCACGAAGATTGCCGTAAGGGAGGCGATGGGCAGGGAGTCGGCCCCTATCTTCCCCATCTGGGGCAGGACTTTATCCAGGTTACGGAAGACTACCTTACACCACAAGATTGCCTCTACCAATAACAGGAGCATCTCCCCTGCAGATTGGAAGAAGTCCAGGAGTCTCTGTCCTAGCAGGACAAAAAATCTATCTACCTTTTTGGTCTTCTTTTTCAAAGGACTATCTGTGTACCCACCCCTTTATGGGTAAATATTTCCAGGAGGAGGGAGTGAGGCAATCTACCATCAATAATGTGTGCCTTTTTTACTCCACCTTCCAGGGCCTTGAGGCAGGCCCTGGCCTTGGGGAGCATCCCTCCAGTAATAACCTCCCTATTGATAAGGGAGTCCACCTCTTTACGGGAGAGGGAGGAGACTGTGGAGTCTTCTCTCTCAGGGTCAAGCATAATCCCATGCGTATTGGATAGAAAGACTAGTTTTTCCGCCTTCAGGGCAACGGCCAGAAAGGAGGCCACACTATCTGCATTAACGTTAAGCAACCCCTTTCCCCGTCTGTAACGGGCCAGGGGTGGAATCACAGGCACCTTCCCTTCCTTGCAGGCCACTAAAAAGGCCTTTACGTCTACTGAGGTGAGTTCACCCACACAACCCAGGTCAAGTAGGGTGCCGCTGCCATCTGCTGGCATATATTTCTCTGCCTCAAGGGGGGGCCTGCCGTGCCTCCATAAATTAGCTCCTCCATCCCCTAGCCTCTCTAGCTCCTTTAGTATGGTAGCGTTCACCTGATTAACCAGTACGTCCACCACCACCTCAAGGGTCTCGGCATCCGTAACCCTGTGACCTTGAATAAATTGGGGTTGTTTTCCCCGCCTGGTCATCTCCCGGCTGATATGTGGCCCACCCCCGTGGACCAGTACAGGCCGCATGCCTGCCGTCTTCATAAATATCACGTCTTCCAGGAATTCTTGGAGGATGTTCAACTCTGCAAGGGCACTACCCCCTAGTTTTATTACTATCACGCGGTCCTTAAAGGCCTTTATGTAGGGTAGGGCCTCAATAAGGGCTTCTGCTTTTCGTATCGCCTCCTCCATTTGTTCGTTACGCCCTAGTACAAGACTCTCTCCGCCTGATGTCATAGTCCGCCTCAGGCAGATAAGGGGTATGCGGCAGTCTCCTTTAACTACTGATTGACCCAATTTCTAAACGGTAGGGGTTGGGAATATTCAACCCCTCTTGTAGGGGCGACCCGCCCCTACTTTCCCAAAAATATAACATCTATGTTAGTGTCCGTCAATGCGTCTAAACGGGAGGGGTTGAAAATATCCAACCCCTGCACGGTTAAAATGTTGACGCAGTACAGGGAAAAAGTATAATTGCGGTGTTATATATTTTCTATAGAGGAGGTAACAAAAATGCGGTTTCAAAGAAAAGGGTCTTTCCTGGTACTGGCCGGTTTGTGCGTCCTATTTATTGGGGTAAGCAGGCTGACCCTGGCCACTTACAGCCGAGATATCTTTATGACAGGGGAGGCACCACCCATCCCTGTTCCAGATGTCAAGTATAGCCCAAAGTTGGCTACATTGAAGGTGGAAGAGAGGCTTACTTACGAGGTGGCAGTCCCTGAGGAGAAACTCCAGAAGGGGGAGGTGGAACCAAATGACCTGGACCTCATAGAGGTACAGGACAAGGAGAGTATAAACTTCCACCAGATAGAGTGCTTCCACTACCGACAGGTAACCCAGAGGCAGACCCGCAACACGGAGGCCATTGTCTGCACCCGCACGAGGCAGGGCACAGAATACTGGCTCACTAACAAGACCCGCTTTGTGGAGTGGGACCCCTGGTCTGATTGGACCGCTATCTCACGTAAGGGGATAGTGAAGAAGGACTAAGCCCACGGAACACAGATGGACACTAGGGACTAGGCACTAGGGACTAAACACTATGCACTAAGGACTAAAAAGAGGTTTGTTTGGTGCCTAGCGCCTAGTCCTTAGTGCTTAGTCCCTAGTGCCTAGTGTCCAGTGCTTACCGCCATTAATATCCCGTCTACAAAAAACTTTCGGCAGTTACAATGTAAACCTTTATGGGGCAGGGCTTATCTAATTATTAAGGGTCTGAAACGTGGAGAGATACGACCCCGAGAATAACCTTATAGAGAGGATTAAGGAAGGGGACGAAAGGGCCTTTGAAGAGTTGGTAGATAGGTACAAGGGGATGGGTTTTTCCCTGGCCTACCGTTTTCTGGGAAACCCTGAGGATGCCAGGGACGTATCTCAGGAGGCGTTTGCGCAGGTGTATCTCCATATCAAAGGTTTCCGAGGGGATAGCACCTTTAAGACCTGGTTCTATAGGATTATTATTAACCTCTGCCGCAGAACCGCCACGGGCAGGCAGAAGAGGGCTGAACAGTCCCTGGACCCTTATATTGAAAAGGAGATGGAACCCCAGGCCCGGGAGGACGTGGAGGAGGAGGTCAGGCAGAAGGAGCTTAAGATGGCCGTAGAGGAGGCCGTCAGAGGACTTCCTGTAAGGCAGAGAGAGGTCTTCGTCATGAAGCACATGGAGGGGATGAAGATATCCGAGATAAGCGAGGTCCTTAACTGTGCCGAGGGGACGGTTAAGATCCACCTCTTCAGGGCCGTGAGGGCCCTGCAAGAGAGATTGAAGGGCTGGAGGTAGGCCATGAGGTGTAAAGAGGTAGAAAGGGAATTAGTCAACTATTACTATAACGAGGTTGATGCCACCACAAGGTCCGCCGTATCAGACCATGTCTCTACTTGTCCCAGGTGTCAGGTCTCCTGGAAAGACCTCAACGCCACTCTAGAGGGTGTGGAACGGGGCGTCCCTCCTACAAAGGTCATTGAGAGGGACTACCTTGCGGGGGTGTTCAAGAAGATAAAAAAGAGACAGCGGCACAAACTACTCATTACCCTCGTCTCGGCCATTACGCCGTTTGTGCTGATGGTGTCATTGGGTGTAACTGCATATATTATTAAGACAAAGATAGAGACGTCCCTGGTCGCCCAGGAGTATGAGCTTATTGAACATCTGGACCTGGTACAGGACATGGAGATTATCCAGGACCTGGAGGACTTAGAGGCCATTCCCACGGAAGGGGCATGAGGTTATTAATATTGGCGCTGATGATAATGCTCGCCTCTTCGCCTGTCCTGGGCGCCGGAGATTCTAAGACCTCCAAGGACAAGACCGGTAAGGAAGAGGAAGAGATTGTTGAAGTCCTTGAGATGCTGGAGGAGTACGAACTGCTTCAGGATATGGAGACCTTGAAGGCTTCCCCCGAGCTTGAGCAAGGGGGCGAAGAAATAGAAGAAAATAGGCCTAATCCGGGGAAGAAGAAGGAATCAGAGGGGAAATGAGAGGGATAATCTTAGCCGTCTTTGCCTGTCTCCTTTTCTCAGCCATTGCCCTGTACCCACATAGTACGGGGCTGGCCGAGGAAATAGTAGGGCCAACTCTGCCTAAGGAAGACACGGGTTTCAAAGATAAGCTCAAGAGATGGCGCGAGATGAGCCCCGAACAGAAGGAGATAATCAAAGAACGTTTCCGCCAGTGGAAGGACCTCCCTCCGGAAGAAAGAGATAAGCTAAAGCAGAATTTTCAGAGATTCAAGGCCATGCCCCCGGAAGAGCGCCAGATTCTAAAGGAGAGGTTCAGGCGTTTCAAGAACCTGTCTCCGGAAGAGAGGCAGGGGCTATTAGAGAATTACGAGAAGTGGAGGTCCCTTGACCCGGAAAAGAGGAAAGAGTTACGGAAAGGATTCAAGAGGTGGAAGGAACTGCCGCCTGAACGCAGAAGGGAGATGAAAGACCGTCTGAGGAATATCTTTCCACCACGCAGAGATACGTCTCCTCCACCCCACACGGACACGCCCCCTAAACCACGTCCTAACCGTCCTACTGGGCCGCCTCCTGGAGGCAAGGGCAAGGGGCCAGGGGGTAGGGAGTAGGCCCCGCACCACGCAGGGTGCAGGGCTTGCCATGTACCCTTAGCTGTGAACCCCACGTAGTTCACAGGGGTAGGGGCCAGGGGTAGCCGCAGGTCATGCCTTAGGCAGATTCGCCTCTGGCGAACTTTAGCCTGCGTTATACTTTTTCCCTATTCCCTGGTCCCTAGTCCCTAGCACCTATCGCTACTGCCCTAACCCTTGACATAATAACCATTAAATTGTAACGTGGATTTTATGCCTATCAAAAGACTCCAAAGTGGCACCCACCCCAAGCAGCCTCCCCCCGAAGATGGGGCAAGGTCCAGGAGGGAATTTCTAAAGGCCGGGGCAGTGACCATAGGTGCCCTGTGCCTGGGCTGTCCGAATGCCTTCTTGACACCAGATGGTGCTACCGCCTTTGCCACCATGGAGTCGGCAGAGGGTCTGGTAACGGGGCAATCCGAAAAGGAGTTTCCTCTCAAGGAGGCCATGTATTACAAGAAGCTGGAGACCCTCAGGGTGGAGTGTCAGCTCTGTCCAAGGGGATGCAAGGTTGCTGATTTAGAGCGAGGATACTGCGGAGTAAGGGAAAACCGGGGTGGTGACTACTATACCCTGGTACATTCCAGGGCGTGTGCCTTGCACGTTGACCCTATAGAGAAAAAACCCTTCTTCCATTATCTCCCTGGTACCCCGGCCCTTTCGGTGGCGGCCCCCGGTTGCAACGTAGAATGTAAATTCTGCCAGAACTGGCAGATATCTCAGTTCAGGCCGGAACAGATAGATTGTACAAAACTCTCCCCGGAAGACCTTGTCAGGATGGCTAAGCAGAGTTCTTCTCCCACCATCGCCTTCACCTATTCAGAGCCGGTGGTCTTTTACGAATACATGTACGACACCGCAAGGATGGCCAGGGGGCAGGGCGTTACCAGTGTAGTGGTCTCCAACGGTTACATAAAGGAAGAGCCACTGGTGGAGCTGTGCAAATATCTGGACGCCGTGAAGATTGACCTTAAGGCCTTCACGGAGAAGTTCTATAAAGAGACCTGCAGCGGGGAGCTAAAACCCGTCCTGGAGACCTTAAAGACCTTAAAACAACTGGGCAAGTGGTTTGAGATTGTGGTGTTGATTGTCCCTACCCTGAACGACGGTGAAGGAGAGATAAAAGAGATGTGTAGCTGGGTCCTTCAGGAACTTGGTCCGGACGTGCCCATCCATTTCTCCCGTTTCCACCCCACTTACAAGATAATGAACCTGCCGCCTACCCCTGTGGCCATCCTGGAGAGGGCCAGGCAGATTGCCCTGGATACAGGACTCCACTTCGCTTATCTGGGTAACGTCCCAGGCCATGAGGGGGAGAGTACCTATTGTCCCAAATGCAAGGAGCTGGTTATAAAGAGGGTGGGTCTTGTGGTGGCCAAGAACCATCTCAAAGAGGGGCACTGTGGTAACTGCCAGCACCCCATACCCGGGGTATGGAATGTAACTAGGGAATAGGGGATAGGAATTGCGGAATGCGGATTTCGGATTTGGAATTTATAAATTCGCAATTCCAAATTCGCAATTTCTCTAACCCCTAGCCTCTTGGCCCCTGTACGGTTTGGGTCAGGAGTAATACAAAACTCACCCCATTAAGGGCCCCCGCCACCCAGCACGCACCTTCTACACCCAGGACGGGCAGCAGTACAATCCCTACCAGTATAGCCCCTACGAAGGCGCCGGCGTGGTCAACACTATCCAGGATACCTGCAGTAAAACCCATCTCTGCCGCTTTAGTCGGGAGTGGCCCTGCCGCCTCCTCCATGTAGAGTTTGCTGGCGATGGGGAATTCCATCCCTGTCAGCAGACCAGGTATTACTACCAGGAACATAAACAACGCCTCTGAGCCAGACATGGTTGCCGGGAACCATCTAAGTATGGGTACCAGCATAAGGGAATAGGATACTACGCCTAGTACTATCCACATGAGCACACGGGAACAATCCCTCTGTCCCTTCAAGACTACGGTATTGCTCAGGTACCCTCCCAGGGCCAGGCCCATCATGAATAGGGCCACTATAAGGCCAATCCTTTCATAAATGTAACCGTAGACGTTCTGGAAGGAGAAAATGAGGATAATCTCCAGTACAATCCCCGCAAAGCCCGTAGTGGCAATGGCCAGGAGACAGTTGAAACGCCTCTGTCGTGTGTGTAGCGTGCGACCTTGTGTCGTACTGTATAAATCTGGCCGGCGTGCCAAACAAGCTGGCACGCTACACATAAGAAGCCTTACAAGGAGGAAGGCCCCGAGTGCCACAAAAAAATACCATAGTTTGACCCTGGACATGGCGTGGAGCACTGGCATTAGTTGTCCCCCAGCAAATTGCTCCCATAGGAGGAGGTTGAAGAAATAGGTCACAGGTCTTGAGTCTGTGTTCAGAGGGGTGTCTTTCCTGTCTTGAAGTCGTCTCTCTATGAAACGGACTTGCTCAGGCTGGAGGTAAGTAAAAAGGTGATGCTCCGAGAAATAATCTGACTGGACACCCCTCTCCTTGTAGCGGGAAGTCAGGGTAGGAATATCCGTAGTAACGGTGTCAGGTGCTGAGCTTGCAAGGTAATAATTAGTCTGTCCAGGGGTAACCACTACATAAGGAAAGACCTCTTTCAGGGTTTGGTATATGGAGCCGGTGTAATTGCCCACCATCTCCCCTATGTAAGCCACTGCGGAGCTTACGGAGGTGACCAACACCCCCTGGGGTTCAAGCAGGGCCTTTGCCTCCTTGAAGAACTCCAGGGTATAGAATCGGTTTAAGGAGGCCGTGGAAGGGTCAGGCATGTGGATAAGGATTATGTCGTATCTATACCTCCCCCTGGATTCCTTTACGAAGTGGCGCCCGTCCAGATAAAAGACCTTCACCCTTGCGTCCTCTAGTGCCCTCTTCTCTTCTTCAGGGAGATAGGGTCTTGTGATACCCAGGAGTTTAGGGTCCAGCTCCACGTAGTGTAACTCCTCCAGGGGGTACTTGAGCATCTCACTCAGCAGTCCCCCCACCCCCCCTCCAATGAGGAGGACCCTCTTGGGGGCAGGGTGTTCCAGCATGACCAGATGGGCTATTGGCCCATATTCATAAGGATTGGGAAAGGAGAAGGCGTGTTGTCCACTGGCGTAGACGCTATATTGTCCTGCCTCCTTACCAAGGGCGATGTTCTGATACCTGGTATCGGCGGAGGCCATCAGTTCAATGCCTGGGTTTAGAGACTCCCACCTCTTGCGGATAAAGAAGTCCTCCACGTCCCGAATATCCCCGGAGACGATAAGCCATAATGCAACGGAGAGGAAGATACCAGAGAGCAGTAGGGACATCCACCTGAGGCGGAGCCGTGTCCCTACCATAAAGATAGATAGTAGCAGGAGATTAGTAAGGATGACGGAATCCAGGAGGGCCATGGCATAAAAGGAAGAGGCCCTTGGGGCTAATGCAAAGGTAAAGACTACACCCCCCAGGAGACTACCCAGGGACTCCAGGATATACACGGCCCCTATGTCCGTTGCCGCCCCCCTGGTAAAACCCTTAAAGACGTGGGCTGAAAAAGGGAATACAAAACCTACGACAAAACTGAAGGGCATGATTATGAGGGGCGAAGACAAGAGCAGGGCCAGTATGGATATGTGTTGTCCATAAGGCACGTGGATTATAAAGCGTAGCAACCTGATGGCCACTACCTGTCCGGGGAGCATCAGGCACAAGGCCAGGAGGAGATAGAGGAATAGGGTCTGCTTACTTTGGCATCCGCTTATGACCTTTGCACCTAGCCCCGCCCCCAGCGCCACCCCAAAGAGCCACGTCCCCAGAATCACCCCCAAGCACAACTCGTTCCCGTAGAAGACTACAAGTAGTTCCCTTACCAGGATTACCTGGGCCATGGTGGCCTGGGTCCCGATGAGGACCACTGCCGTCAGGAGGAAGTACCAGCCACTGGAGATGGACATGTTTATGGAATAGGGAAAAACAAATTACAAATTACAGATTATAAATTTGCAATTTGTAATCTGTAATTTGCATTTCCCTAACGCTGTTCAAAAGTAGGTCTGGCTTGTGATTCCTTTGTTATAGGCTCTGTAGCTCGCATGGAGGGCCACTCCATGGACTGCTCCCTCATGTCCTCAGGCCTCTCCGTTGGTCCAGAGGCACAGCCTGCCATGGGAAAAACTAGCAATAATATCAAGATTACCCTTAACATAGATGTCCCTCTACTAAACATACCAAATACCCAGGATATGTTCAACAGAAACCTCCCATCCCCCCCTCTAAAAAGAGGGGACTTCACTTCCCCTTGTAAGGGAGGGCCTTTCTGATAGAATGGCGGTATCATGCTTCGCCCCGTAGTCTTGTTCTTGCTGTGTCTATTTACACCCTCGGTGGCAGTCCCCCTTGACAGTAGTGTAGGGGCTCAAAATTTTGAGCCCCTGCTAGTTGGACACGACCTCCAGGTGGAACTGGACCCCCAGGCCCACAGCCTTAAGGCCAGGGACATCATCAGCCTGGAGGTAGGTGAGGAGGAGACGGTATTCTTATCCTTCAACACCACCCTGCAGATACACTCCGTAAAGATTGGCCCCCAGCTAACAGGGCAACTCGGCATTGGTGTCCCTGCTACCCTGTCAGAGGTCAGCCCGGTCCGCGTGGCGAGCGGGGACAGGGACGGTATTGAGGTATCTATACCTCCTGCCCTCAGGGGGAAAAAGATATTCCTTGTGGTCTCATACTCCGGGGTGCTTTACGAACCCCTGGACCCCTTCAATGAGCCCCCGGCCACCATTACCCCGGAGTTCGTATATCTATCTCCCAGTGCCCACTGGTACCCCGACCCCCCTAACAGTATGGGGGTATTCAGGGTAACGGCCACCGTACCCAGAGGCTACGAGGTGGTAACCCATGGGAGTCTGGTTGAGCGAAAGGAGGAGGGGAGTACCGCCTCTTTCCTCTGGGAGGCAGACTACCCTACCGAGTCCTGCTACCTTATTGCGGCCCCTTACAAGGTAACCCATTATAGACACGGAGAGATAGACCTCTATACCTACTTCTTTCCAGAGGAACAAGGACTGTCGGAGAGTTACATGGAGGCCTCCAAGGGGTATCTGGACATGTATCAAAGACTTCTGGGGCCTTATCCCTTCAGTAAGTTTGCTGTGGTGGAAAACCTCTTCCCTACCGGCTACGGCATGCCCTCTTACACGCTCATCGGCAGGCAGGTATTGAAGATGCCCTTCATCGTCCATATATCCCTGGGACACGAGATAGCCCACAGTTGGTGGGGGAATTGCGTTATCCCTCACCCTGCGCACGGGAACTGGTGCGAGGGGCTGACCTCCTATCTGGCCGACTATTACTATAATGAACTCATCGGGCCAGGACCGGCCGCAGAGTACCGTAGAGACCTCCTCAGGTCCTATGCCAGTTATATAAACGAGGAAAATGACTTCGCCCTGGAGGGTTTTACTGGCGGTTCGGTGGGCAGGGCCGAGAAGGCTATCAGGTCTGTCCTTTACGGCAAGGCCGCTATGGTCTTTCACATGCTGAGAAATATAGTGGGGGACGAGCACTTCTTCCAGGCACTAAGGGAGCTCTACGTGGATAAGAAGTGGGAGTTAACTACGTGGGAAGATTTCAGATTGGTCTTTGAGGGCCAATCGGGCCAGGCACTGGATTGGTTCTTTAAACAGTGGGTCTATCAAAAGGGGGCCCCTTCTCTAGGGCTTGAAGGTGTTAGTCCGCTCAAGACGGAAGACGGGGCCTTTCAGATAGAGTTTCATCTAAGGCAGGCAGCCCCCCCGTATCGTCTCCAGATACCCGTGGTCCTCACCCACGGGGCCCAAGAGAAAAATACGCAACCCTCCGTAGTGGAGATGGATTCCCAGGTGGGGACGTTTTCCCTGGAGAGTCCTTCCAGGCCGGTGAGCCTGTCCATTGACCCCGATTCCAACCTCTTCCGCCGGCTACACCCCATGGAACTCGCCCCAACACTGGATAGGGCATTAGGAGGGGAGGACCTCTTGATAGTAAGACCGTCAGGAGGGAGTACAAAGCTCCTGGAGGGATATGAAATGACTGCCCATCTGCTTATGCCCCACGGGGAGGTAAAGGCGGATAAAGAGGTGTCGGAGTCTGACCTCGCCAGGGGCCTCTTAATCCTGGGAGGGCCGGAGAACAATCTCCTGTTCGGGAGATTCCCTAACCTCCTACCTAAGGGTCTCCTTTTAGCGGAGGAGGGGTTCACATTTCGGGATAAGAAATACGAGTCGGGTGCCTCTATACTCTTAAGCCTCCATAACCCTTTCCATAGAGAAAAGACCGTTTGTATATTTCTAAGTCGGGAGCCGGAGGCCATAAGGGCTACTGCCCGGAAGCTTATACACTATGGTAAATACAGCTACGTAATTTTTGTAGATGGTAACAGTGTGGATAAAGGGACGTTTACGGAGGAGATAAATCCTTTAGTGCATTATTTCTAGTAGGGGCGACCCGGCGTGTCGCCCCTACGACCGAAAGGAGATAGTTGTATGAGATGGATTTGGTTTTGTGCGGTCTTTTGTTTGATGGCAAATCCTGTATGGGGTCAGGAGAAGGCCAAGGCGGTAGACCCCATGAAGCTGAGGGCCCATTATGTACAGGCCCTAAATATGGTTAAGTTCGGGATGGACGAAGAGGCTATCTCCGAGCTTAAGAAATGCCTGGAGATAGACCCCAATTTTGCTGAAGCCCGCTTTGAGCTTGGGAAGAGTTACTGCCGCACGGGCAGACTGGATGAGGGCGTCTCCGAATTCAAGAAGGTGCTGGAGATAAAGCCCCAGTACGAAGGGGTGCACTATGAGTTGGGGCTGGTCTACTATGATAAGGACATGGTAGAGGAGGGTCTTTCTTTATGCAAGGAATACCTGAAAGACCGCCCCCAGGACGGCAAGATGCACTCCCTTGCGGGCGTGCTGTTCATCAAGAAAAAGGCCGTACCAGAGGCCATCTCTGAGTTTAAGGAGCAGATAGAGCTAGGTCACCATCCGGAACTGGGCTATGTGAACCTGGGGATGGCCCTGGCCATGAAGGAATCCTGGGACGAGGCCATTACGGCCTACAAGAAGGCCCTGGAACTCAATGACCGTAACCCAAGGGCCCACTACCAGTTGGCCGTAGCCTACGAGAAAAAGGGCCTCAAGGGAGAGGCCCAAAAGGAACAGGCCATTTATAAGGAGTTGGTGGGGAAACAATAATAGAGGCCTCTGAAAAACTGTAACTCAGTGTCATTGCGAGCGGAGCGAAGCAATCTCATCTTTTCTTAGGCAAAACCACTTAAGAGATTGCTTCGGGGTTTTACCCCTCGCAATGACAGCTTTACAAGAGGGTTTTGCAGAGCGGAGAAGACTACGGCAGGCTCGTGGATGAGCACGCAAAAATGGCAGAGTGGTTTTTTGAGCAACTTCAGGTTTCAAAAGAACTGTTTAGAAAACACATGGGAATAAATTGACGAACGCCCAACAAATCACTCCAGCGGAC
Organism: Planctomycetota bacterium; assembly: GCA_016209685.1. Classification (GTDB taxonomy): domain Bacteria; phylum Planctomycetota; class Brocadiia; order Brocadiales; family Bathyanammoxibiaceae; genus 2-12-FULL-52-36. Next base: position 213,743 of record JACQVQ010000008.1, read on the forward strand.
GGTATATCTGCCGCCGGTCTGCCTCTGGCACGATCTGCCCCTACGTTAAACTAATTCAACCTTACGGTTGCCCTTTATTACCTCCCCGATAACCACTGCCCCTTCCCCGGCCTCCCGGAGCATATTGATTATAGAGTCTGTGTAATAATCCTTCACTATCAAGACCATCCCAATCCCCATATTAAAGACCCTGAACATCTCCTTCTCAGGCACCTGGCCTAATTTCTTGATGAGGGAGAAGACGGGCGGGGGAGTCCAACTATCCTTGTCTATCCTGATGGAGCACCCCTCCGGCAGGATTCTAGGTATATTTCCTGGCAGGCCGCCCCCGGTGATATGGGCAATGCCTTTTACCACATTTTTTACCTTATAATGGGTCAGGAGATGTCCAATGGCCCTGGCATATATCCTGGTGGGCCTGAGGAGTTCCTCTCCGAGGGTACAGCCAAGCTCCTCCACCTCCTTATGTATGGGCCACTTGGCCTCCTCAAAGAAGACCCGGCGAACGAGGGAAAAACCGTTGCTATGGAGTCCGCTGGAGCGTATACCAATCACCGTATCCCCCGGGACAATATCCTTGCCCAGGATAATCCTCTTCCTTTCTGCTACCCCCACTACGAAGCCAGCCAGGTCGTATTCCTCCTCCTGGTAGAATCCGGGCAGTTCCGGGGTCTCTCCACCTATAAGGGCACAGCCCGCATCCCTACAGCCTGCCACCATCCCCTTAATAATCTCATGGAGGCGGGAGGGGACTATCTTACTGCTGGCCATGTAATCAAGGAAGAACAGGGGTTCTGCCCCCATTACCAGTATGTCATTTACACACATAGCCACCAGGTCTATCCCTACCGTGTCATGCTTATCCATCATAAATGCCACCTTTAGTTTGGTGCCTACGCCATCGGTAGAGGAGACCAACACAGGTTGCTTGTAGGAGCGGAACAGGCGGTTACCGTAATTGAGGGAGAAAAGGCCACTGAACCCTCCGGGGCACTCTATAACCCTGGGGGTAAAGGTCCTGCGCATGTCGGTGTAAATGGCCTGAGTAAACTTCTCCTTGGTGGAGATGTCCACCCCGGCCTCTTTGTAGGTTATGGGGGGCATGTTGTAGGGGCAGGTCTTGTACCTGCCCTGTTATTCTGGGCAACCGCAAGGGTTGCCCCTACACCACAATGGTATGTTCTCCCACCCTCTCTTCCCTCTCCTCATGGGTGGCATCCGCATGAGGCGGACTCCCGCTGGGGGTCTTTTTCTCCTCCTCCCCCACGGGTATAGGATATTTGCCGGCAAAGCAGGCTATACAGTAATCCTTCGGGGAAGTGGTACAACTGAGCATCCCTTCTATGCTCAGGTAGCCCAGGCTGTCCACGTCCAGGAATCCTGGCATCTCTTTCAAGGAACGGGTGGCGGCAATGAGTTCTTCCTTTATCTGGAAATCTATCCCGTAATAACAGGGGTAACGATGGGGTGGACAGCTTATCCTGACGTGGATTTCCTTGGCCCCCGCCTTTCTCAGCAGACTAAAACGGCTCTTGGACGTAGTCCCCCTTACGATAGAATCGTCTACCACCACTACACGCTTGCCCCTGACGACCTCCGGTATTGCATTTAGCTTTATCTCTGCCTTGCGACTGCGACTGTCCGCCCTCGGGAGTATAAAGGTCCTTCCCACGTAGTGATTCCTTATAAAACCCCTATCCAGTGGTATACCAGAGGCCTGGGAGTACCCCATAGCCGCAGAGTTGCCGCCTTCTGGTACGGGGATGACTATATCGGCCTCGGCTGGTTGCTCCTCCGCCAGCTTTATCCCCAGGGCCTTTCGGAAGAGGTGGACGTTCTGCCCGGCAAAACGGCTATCCGGCCTGGAAAAATATATTAGCTCAAATATACAGTAGGAGGGCCTCTCCGGGGCAAACCTCTCCGCCCGCATCCCGTCCTTGTTTATATAAATTATCTCCCCCGGGGCTACCTCCCTGATGTATTCCGCCCCCGCCTGGTCCAGGGCACAACTCTCCGAGGCCAGTACATATCCTCCTCCCTCTAACTTCCCCAGGCAGAGGGGCCTGAACCCCCCCGGGTCTCTCACTGCAATCATCTCCTTTTGGGTGAGGATAAGGAGGGAGAAAGAACCTTTAAGGTTTTTGAAGAGTTTGCCCAGGTCCGTATGGAATTCTGTCCTGGCCATGAGGTGGAGGATTATCTCTGTATCGCATGTAGTCTGGAAGAGTGAACCCTGCGACTCCAGTAGTCGCTTCTGGCTGACCGCCTCTGTCAGTTGCCCGTTATGGGCGATGGCTATCTGTGCGGCAGGGCTGCCCCCGAAGGAACATTCTCCCACCAGGGGTTGGGCGTTAAGTGGGTGGCTGAGTCCCACAGTGGAATAACGGACGTGCCCTATGGCGGCATGGTTCCTCAGTCTCTTCAAATCTTCAGGGGTAAAGACCTGGCTCACCAGGCCCATACCCTTATGCCACTGGATTACCTTGCCGTTGGTAGAGGCTATCCCGGCACTTTCTTCACCACGGTGCTGTAGGGCGTAAAGACCATAATAGACCTTATCTACTGCGTCAGGGCATCCGTAAACCCCCATGATGCCACAACCGTGTTTGATAGATTCGCCTTGCTCGCTACAAGGTTGTGTCATTCCATTGCTCCCCGCCAGGTTATCCGAGGGCCCATTTTAGATACACAGAGGAGGTTGTTTCCTAGCATAACAGGCTAATTATACCATGCCCGTTCCTGTAGTCAATCAAAAGTAGGGGGCATGGAGTAGGGACCAGGGGGCAGGGGTTAGGGATTAGGGAGGGAAAAGAATTGTAAATTGCAAATTGTAAATTTAAAATTTTAAATTTCCAATTTACAATGTCTTCAGGAGGCAGGGGTAACCCCTGCCCCTGCAAAGCCCTGAAAATATAATACTTGACAGCCAATGTAGAAAATTATAGGTTTTGTGTTAGCAGGCTGATAAGATGTGATTTCTTCCTTTTTAATGTACATAGAGACCTCTGAAAAACTCCGCTCACCTGTCATTCCTTCGGCTTCGCTCAGGCTTGTAGTGAGCGAAGCGAATCTAACGGCATCTGAGGGAGCGAAGTAGTTGCCGAAGCCCTGAGCGGAGCGAAGGGGGCCGAAGAATCTCCTAAAATACTAGATTCTTCGCTTCGCTCAGAATGACAAAAGGGTGCTGTAGCGACTTTTGCAGAGGTCTTACATACGTATTATACTGACATATAAGCGTTTAGACCACCGTACAACCCATCTATAGGGCTGGCGGACTTTCGGCATAGTCGCTGAACCACATAAGGAGCTGGAGGTACCTTGCTATGGTAGAGAAAAAGCCGAAGGAATTGGTCAAAAAGGGCGTCACCCTGAAACTTGCCGCAATACTTGTCCCATTAACCGCCCTCTTCGTAGCCATCCTGGTGCTGGGGTTTTACACCACATTTAAGCTGAAAGGGGATGCAAAAGGCATAAATTATGCAGGCCAGATACGCTACCGCAGTTATAGATTGGCCACACGGGTAAATGAATACCAGGCCCTGCAAGGGGGTGCAAAGGATGGGGCCCGCAATGCCATACTTAACTTGACAGAAGAATTTGAGACGATTCTGTATGGTCTGAGAGACGGCAATAAGGCCCTGGGCCTTAGGGGTTTCAATCCACCTCCCAAAGGAGCGGATTTTAGTTACAATGACCCCTGGTGGCAATTTGATAGACACATCAACGACTATAACCAGAAGATAAAACCTCTAATCCTTCACGTCCTGGAGTCCCCCAACCAGGAAGGGGCAGGGGAGGCCCTTAGACTATATAATAAAAATGTCCCTCCTTTTGTAGACGACGTGGACCGCACGGTGCGTCTGTTAGAATCGCTGTCAGAAAAAAAGCTCTCAGGGTTCAAGAACACAGAGTTTATCCTCCTGGGTCTGTTTCTGGGGATAGTAGGGACGTCTTTCTTCCTGGCCGCATTCTTCATACGCAAGCCCTTATTGGGCATCCTTAAGGGGGCAGAGGCCTTTAGCCGTGGAGACTTAAACTACAGAATACCTGTGAAGGGCAGGGATGAGATAGGTGCCCTGGCCCAGGGATTTAACACCATGGCAGAGACTATTAAAAATAACGTTGATACTATTGAAAGGAATGTAAAGGAGGCACAGGCAAGCCGCAGCTTACTCCATGGGGTGTTAGGCGATATGGGTTGTCTTGTAAGGATTGTAAACCCCAGGACCCATAAGGTACTCTTACAAAATAACGCCCTGCAGTCCCTCTACCCCCAGGGGCTGGAACGCCCCTGCTACACCTTGTTGGGCAGAGAGACGGAGTGCGAATGCTGCACCAGCGCGGAAGCTATTGAAAGAGGGAGAGATTTTTCCAACGAAGTAGAGCTCCCCGGAGGTATCTCTTGTGCCATCCAGTCCTTCCCACTTGCTAATCCCGATGGTACTATAACCAATACCATGGAAGTGATAAGGGATATTACGATTAATAAGAAGATGGAATCCAGGATACGACTACTAGAGTCTCAGAAGATGAACGCCATCGGACACCTCTCTAGCGGTATAGCCCATTATATAAATAATCCCCTATCAAGGATAAACATGTCTGCCGACGTCCTTCTTAAAGGAATAGAGGAGGCAAAAGAATGTGTCCATTCCGAAGAACTTAAGAATCACCTTACAGAGGTAAAGGAGTTGGCCAGGCGTTGTGATACTGTGATGAAAGACCTCCTCAGTATATCTGAGTTGCCCAGACCAGAGAAAATACCTATCTACATAAACGCGGCGGTGGAACATGTCCTGAGGGTGGTAGCCCCCCAATTGAAACCCTTGAATATCCAACTCGTAAAAGAACTCTCTACCACGACCCCCATGGTCCTTGGCAGTTACAGCCAGTTGGAGGCGGCATTTATGAACCTTGTCTCTAACGCCATAGACGCCATGCCCAAAGGGGGCACCCTAACCGTTAAGACCTGGCACCTTATCAGAGGGGACAAGGTTGAAGTAACCATCAGTGATACAGGCCCTACAATAGATAAAAAAGACCTGCCACACCTCTTTAACCCCTACTTCCTCCTTAAAATAAGGCCACCTATGCGGTGTACAGGACTGGAACTAGCCCTTGCCCAATTGACCATCCAGTCCCACGGGGGCACCATTGAGGTAGACTCAGAGGAGGGAAGTGGCACGACCTTTAAGGTGAGGCTGTCTGTTTATTGTGAGACGGGAAAGCTTCCCACTAGGGAGTAGGGACTAAGCACTATGCACTAAGCAGAAACCCTGTTTTCTTAGTCCATAGTGCCTAGTGCCTACTGTTTCTAAGAAGCCCCTTGAAGCCTTCCTCCTTTCATGTTAATATTTTAGAAATAATCCATGGGGGATGGTAGATGTTTAAATCAGTAAAGACGAGGCTTATAGTCCTTTTCCTCCTCCTGGCCTTCCTACCCTTGCTGGCCCTGAGGTTTATTGCATATCCCCATGCACTTGGTGCCCTTAAGACAGAGGCGCTCAAGAACCTGGAGAACGTGGGGATAAAGCAGGCAGAGATTGTTACCCTGTGGATGCGAGAGCGGGTAAGGGACGTAAAGGTAGCCGCCCAGAACCCCCTGGTAATACAGGGCACACACATAACCCCCAGAGACAAGGAGTTCCTCCTCTTATCTGCCCTCCTGAATACTATTAAAGAGTCTTACGGGTACAAGGAGGTCTTAATCAGTGACGCAGAGGGGCAGGTAAGGGTCTCCGCCTCCGAACACCTACGCGGTACAAATATCTTTGACTCCGAAGGGTTCCGTAGGTCCCTGGCTGGTATGGCCTTTATTTACGAGGTCTTTCCCAGGTCGGGGGCAGGGTCACTTACTACAAAAGATGACCTCCCCTGCATGATTTTTTCCAGTCCTGTTACCTCCGGAAACAAGGTCCTGGGCGTACTCATATTCCAGATGGAGTTGAGGGGGATTAATAGCCTGATGAAGACCGTAAACCTTGGGGTAAGCGGCGAGACCTACGTGATAGACGACAAGGGGCTTACCCTTACGGAGCTAAAACACTGGCCCAGGGAGAGTGGGAGTATTGGACAGGGTATAAATAACCCTCTAGACGGTAAACCCACCCTGGCCGTACAGGAGTGCCTCAAAGGACAGGAGGGGTTTGACGCCGAGGGCTACCTTAACTATGCGGGCGCAGAGGTCTTTGGCTTCTGGCAATGGATACCAGAGTTCAAGCTAGGGATACTGGCGGAGGTGGGCAAAGACGAGACCCTGAGGGTTGCCTATGACCTCAAGGTAATGGTGAACAGGATTATCTTTGGCCTGAGCGTATCCATTTTCCTGGTTGCCTTTTACATGGGAAAGAAGATATCCAGGCCCATCCTGAGCCTCACGGCACTCACCAGGAGGATGGCCCAGGGAGACCTCACCCAGAGGGCAGAAATTACCACCGGGGACGAGATTGGAGAGCTTGCCAGTTCTTTTAATCAGATGGTAACGGCTATCGGAGACAAGACCAAGAGATTAGAAGAGACTACCAATTTCCTTAACAGTATCCTCCTCTCTTCCACGGAGTACTCCATTATGGCCTTAGACCACCAGGGGAGGATACAGACCTTCAATGAGGGGGCAAGAAAGATGTATGGCTACGAGCCGGAAGAAGTGGTGGGCAGGCACCTTATCTATTCCCTCTTTGATACCGAGGGGAACGGACGGCTAGAGGAGGCCCTCTCCCTCACAGAAAAGACAGGCAGGTTTGAGATAGACCTTCAGGGGAGGCGGAAGTCCGGAGAATCCTTTCCCGCCCACCTGACCCTTACCCTGAGGAGGGGCGAATCCGCCTTTCTGACGGTGGGAGGGGCATCGCCGTCTGGTGGTACCATCACCTCAGAGGGCAGACCAATAGGTTTTGTAGCCATCTCTAGAGACGTTACCCGACAAAAGGCCCTGGAGGCGGAAGTTCAGCGCTACACCTCCACACTGGAAAGAATGGTGGAGGAAAGAACCCAGGCCCTCAGGGCCACCGAACAGCGTTACCGCAGCCTCTTTGATGCCACTAAGGATGCTGTCTTTATATGTGATGGGGAAGACAGGTTCCTGGATATAAACCAGGCTGGTGCAGAACTATTTGGCTACTCCTCAAAAGAGGAGGTATTGAATCAGAAATTCATCAATACCCTCTATGTTAACCCGGAAGATGGGAAGTCCCTGCGCCGTATCATGGACGGGTACGGTTTCATGAAAGATTTTGAGGTAGAGCTCAAGAGGAAGGACGGTACCAGTATTACCGCACTGATGACCTGCGACCTGAGGGTCAACGACCAGGAGGAGGTCATTGGTTATGAGGGTATTATCAGAGACGTTACCGAAAAGAAGAGGCGGGAGAGGGAGAAAGACATAATCAACAACGCAAATAAGACCATTGCCTCCAGCCTCGAGTTAAAGGAGGTCTATAAGGCAGTGAGCCTGGAGTTAGGGAAGTTTATAGACTTTGACCGCACGAGTATTACTCTCCTCCTGGGAGAGAACAACGTCATAGAGTACATCGTATTTACCAAAGGCCAGGATTCCAGCCAACTATCCGAGGGGGTCGTCTTCCTGAAGGGGGGTAGTGCCACAGAGGCCGTCATCAACTCAGGCAGGCCCGTAATCGTCCCGGATACGTCAAAGGGAGGATTTTTTACCGATAATATCTTCCATTCGGAAGGCATACTGTCACGTCTAAGTTTCCCTCTGGAATATAAAGGGAGGGGCATAGGGGCATTGAATTTTGGCAGTAAAAAGATAAACAATTTCACACAGGAGCACGTGGAACTCCTTATGCAAGTGGCCCCACAACTGGCTATTGCCATAGAAAACTCCAATCTTTTCTGCAGGATTCGCGACTCTGAGGAGAAATACAGAGACCTCATAGAGAACGCCCCGGAGATGATACACCAGCTGGACGCACAGGGGAGGTTCCTTGACGTGAACAAGACGGAGCTGGAACGCCTGGGTTACAGTTGTCAGGAGATGCTTAAACTGGGGCTGGAGGACATAGTCCCCAGGGAGTATAAGAAAGGCGTTAAGAGACACCTCGCAAGGGTGGTGGAAATGGGTCACGACCGTGCAGAGGCCGTCTTCCTCACCAAATTCGGCCAATGGATGTATGTGGAGATGGACACCACGGGCCTCCGGGACCCCCTAAGCGGTCGTTTCATCCACGCCAGGAGTTTTGTAAGAGACATAACGGAGAGAAAGAAGGCCGAAAAAGAACTCCTCCGCCTCGCCCATACCATCAGGAGCATCGGTGAATGTGTCGTCATCGCAGATAAAGAAGGCAAAATATCTTTTGTCAATAAGGCCTTTGAGAATGTTACCCATTATGAGGCTAGAGAGGTGTTAGGCAAGAATATAGACCTCTTGGGCTCACCCAATAGCCCAACGGGGTGGCAGGAAGAACTCTTGGGGGGTACTTTTGGCGTCGGAGTATGGGAAGGAGAATTGCTTTTTAAAAGGAAGGATGGAGAGGAGTTCCCAGTTTACCTATTCACCTCCATTATTAAAGAAGCCGACAAAGAGCCACCAGCCATGGTGGTTGCCTTCAGGGACATTGCTGAAAACAAGAGGTTGCAGATGGAACTACTGCAATCAGAAAAGATGGCCGCCATAGGGCAGCTTGCTGCCGGGGTGGCCCACGAGATACGCAACCCTTTAAACATCATCGGCAGTTCTATATACTATCTGAAGGAAGTCCTTCCGGATGCCCCCACTAACGCCCAGGCAGGCCAGCCCGGTGCCGATAGGGTGCAGGGCCAGGAGGACAACATAAAAGACCACCTTAGGATAATTCAGGAGGAAATCCGCCGTTGTCAGAGGATTATAACCCATCTCCTGGACTTCTCTCACAGGGCCAAACCGGAATCAGAAGAATGTGACCTTAACAGGCTTATAGAGGACACCCTCTTCCTGGTGGGTAAAGAATTGGAAGTTAACAAAGTAAAGGTGGTCAAGGTCTTTCAGTCCCTCCCTCCCCTCTATCTCAACGTGGATGACATGAAACAGGTACTCTTAAATGTTATCCTCAACGCCAGGGACGCTATGCCCAGGGGAGGCATCCTGAAGATTATTACTCAACTCGGTACTCCAGATACCGTAGAAGTAGTCTTCAGCGACACAGGGCAGGGTATACCTCAGAACGCGCTAAAGAACCTGTTCCTACCCTTTTACACCACAAAAGAACCAGGGATGGGTACGGGACTCGGACTCTATGCCGTCCATTCTGCCGTTAAACGGGCAAAGGGTTCCATAAAGGTGGATTCTACTCCTGGACGTGGCACCACCTTCACTATCAGCCTGCCTTTATCAGGAGCGGCCCAGCCGCACCCACCTGCCCTGAACCAGAATGGTTCAGGGCCTGCGGTGTTTGATACCACAGGGTTGCTGTCTGGCACTGGGGACAAGGTCTCAGGGTACGTAGGTCCAGAGGGTATAGAAGATGACAGGGAAAGCTAGAGTCCTGGTAGTAGACGACGAGATTAACCTGTTAAAGACGCTGAGTGACATCCTTAACAGGAACGGCTATGAGGTGGCGGTGGCTAAGGACGGCCCTTCAGCCCTTGGCCTTATAGAAAAGGATGGGTTTGACATTGCCCTGCTGGATATAAGGATGCCCCACATGGACGGGGTTGAACTACTGGGGCGAATCAAGGCCCGACACCCCGATGTGGAAGTAATCATCATGACCGCCTACGGCACCATAGAGACTGCCATAAAGTCCATAAAGCTAGGGGCCTATGCCTATATCCTCAAGCCCCTGGATATAGATGACGTACTGGTGAACCTGAAGAAAATAACCCAGATGAAGACCCTGGCTGGGGAGGCCAGATTTCTCCAGGACCAACTCCTGCAGGAACACAGCTACGAGCACATTATAGGCAGGTCTAAGCAGATACGAGGGGTGGTAGAAACTATAAAGAAAGTGGCCCCCTCGGACTCCACTGTCCTCATCACAGGCCCCAGTGGCGCTGGAAAAGAGATGGTGGCCGACGCCGTCCACTACTCCAGCAAGCGGTGTTCAAGACCTTACCTGAAGATTAACTGTGCCGCCTTTCCGGAGACCCTCCTGGAGAGCGAACTCTTTGGCTACGAAAAAGGGGCCTTTACGGGGGCTGATAAACAGAAGAAAGGTAAATTTGAGGTAGCCGACGGAGGTACCCTCTTCCTGGACGAGATAGGGGACATGCCCTTCCCCATGCAGGCCAAATTACTCAGGGTGCTGGAAAAAGGGGAGTTTGAGCGACTGGGAGGTAATGATGTCATAAAGGTGGACGTCCGTTTCGTTGCCGCCACCAATCAGAACCTTACCAGGATGTTACAGGAAAGACGCTTCAGAAGTGACCTATTCTACCGTCTCAATACCGTTATAATTAATTTACCACCTCTGGTAGAGAGGAGCGAGGACATACCCTTACTGGTAGACCATTTTCTTGCGAAGTTTTCCAGAGAAATGAGCAGAAAGCAACCAGACGTCAGCCCCGAGGCCGTGAAACTCATACTCTCCTACCCCTGGCCAGGCAACGTTAGGGAATTGGCCAACGCCATAGAACGGGCAGTGATATTCTGCGAAAAAGGGGTAATAAAGCCCCATGACCTCCCCCCCGCCATACACCATGGGCCCTCATCCGCCTCAGGCGAACCCCATGAGTTCCTCCCGGAAGACCTCCGCCTGGATGCAGTGGAAAGCCGGCATATAAGCGAGGTACTCAAGCTCACCGGGGGTAACAAAAACGAGGCCGCAAGACGCCTGGGCATCCACAGGGAGACCCTCTATAAGAAAATAAAAAAGTTTAACCTGCCGGATGCCGGGGACTAGCCCTTGCCCCCCAACCTCTGATTCTAATTCCATGTTAAAACTCATCATAGGCACCAGGAATCTCAAAAAAAGAGAGGAGTTGGTGGAACTGCTTAAAGGACTTCCCTTGAAGCTCCAGGGTATTGAAGACTACCCGGACCTCCCAGAGGTAGAGGAGGATGGGAAGACCTTCCAGGAGAACGCCATAAAAAAGGCCACCACCGTGGCTAAACTCACGGGAGAATGGGCCGTGGCGGAAGATTCTGGCCTGGAGGTGGATGCCCTGGGTGGTGCCCCGGGGGTACGTTCCGCACGCTACGCAGGGGAGGTGTTACCCGCCCCAGGCGGACGCCCGCCTGAGGCTGCCTATAAGGAAAACAACCTAAAACTCCTCAAGGCCATGGAGGGGATTACGCCTGAGCGCCGGACTGCCAGGTTCCGATGCGTCATTGCCCTTGCTAACCCAGAGGGGCTCCTTTTTGTGGTTGAAGGACAGTGCGAAGGCCTCGTATCTCAGGAGGCCAGGGGGGAACAGGGTTTCGGCTATGACCCTGTCTTCTATCTGCCTGGCTATGGGAAGACCTTCGCGGAGCTGGGTACTGTAGTGAAAAACCAGGTCAGTCACAGGGCCCAGGCCCTCAAAAAATTTAGAGAAAGGCTGCGGGAGCTTATTTAGAAAAGTAATGAGAACTCTGAAAAAGCCGTAACGACACTATCTTTCATTCTTAATCCGTAGGGGCACGGCACGCCGTGCCCCTACCTCATTCAGTCCCTACAAGTTCATGATGAAGAAGCTGTCCTTATTTCTTATATTGTATCTCCTCCTTTTTTCTTATCCCTCTGCAGAGGCAGGGGAGGGGCTATCACCCAAGGCGGAGGTCTCACCTGGTAAAAGACAGGACTCAATCCAGAAGTCTCCTTTCTTGACGTCTGGTCCGCCTAAGCCTGCCCTGCACCGTTCTGGTGCAGGGCCTGCCCTTGAGCGAAGCGAAGGGGCGGAAACCGCCCCGTCACTGGAGGAGTCAAGGGCTAGGGCAGAAGAGGCCAGACTCCAGGCGGAATCTGTAATGGCCTCCTATGAGAAGTCCATAAAAGACCTGGAGATGGAACTCCGGAGGGCCGAGGAAGAATCCATCAAGACAATGGCTGAAAAGGAGGCCCTGGTTGCCAGGAAGACCATTGGGCTGGAATTGGCCGTGGCTTCTCAGCTAGAGGAGGCAACAAGGGAAAGGGGCCAGCTTTTAAGGGATAGACTCCAGGTCTTAAGGGAGAGTCTCCGTTCCGAGGAAGAAGTCCTGAAGGCCAGGAATGATACGGTGACCATATTAGAGAAAGGAACCAGACTAGCAGATAAAGTGGTGGCTATCCCGATTGAAAGGGTGTCCATGGTACGGAAGGAAGTGGAAGTTGAAGAGGCCTACCTCCAGTCTGCCAATGCCGGACTGAGGGAGAAAGAGTCGTATTTAGCGGGGCTGAAGGTGAAATTTAAAGAAGTGCAAGCGAAAATCAAGGAGGAAGAGAGACGGCTCCGAGGAGACCTCAAGACCCTGGAAGAACTCCCTTTTGGAAAAGGGGAAGGGCCACAACGTTTTGTCTATCAGAGCAGACTCCTGCTCCAGACACGCCTGGCAAACATAAATGATGAGATGGCCATAGGAGAGGAAGAGATAAAGTTAGCTGAGAGAGGACTGGGAAAGGCAAGGATAGACTCTTTTAATGTCCAGCTTAGAGTGGCGTTGTTAAAGGAGGAGGTCTCACTCCTTGAAGGGAGACTAAAGGCGGAAGAACTCCAAAAAAAGGAGGAAGAGGCCGAGACAGCCCGCAGGGCTGAGGAAGAAAGAAAGAAGGAAGCAGAGGTAGAAAAGGCGGCCGCCCATAAGGAGGAAGCGGAGGCCTTAAAAAAGGCAGGAGAGTTGGACCAACAGCAACGGGACGCCGTCTCTCCCGAGCGAAGACGGTCGCTGGAACTGGAATCCACTATCTTTACACTCCAGGGGGAGATAGCCAAGAAAAAGGACACCCTCGCTACTGAGAGGACGAGGTTGTTTGAGGATAATGCCGAGTACAAGAAGCTGGTCAGGGACGTACACACAATATTGGGCGGGGAGAACACCCCCTCTGAGATAAGGGAAGAGATGCCCCTGCTAAAGGACGGGACGGCACGATGGGAAGAGAAATTAGAGGCAGTGGAGAACCTGTTAGAGGCGGTACAGAAGGAGAGGTCACTGCTAGCAGAACAGCTACAGCAAGCCCGTTCTGAACTGGTTGCACCTCCCGGTGAAAGCCCTGAAATCATAAGGGAGGCTGAAGTCCTTAAAGATACGACCCTGGCCAGTAAGTTGATGGCCCATGCTCAAGAAAAGGTCAAACTACTGGAGGAGGAAGGGCGGCTTATAACTGCATGGGTCACAAGGATAGAGGAGAGGAGGGGAATTGTTCGGGAGGGGCTTCAACTGCTTGCCGATGCTACGAGGGGACTCTCCGGTATCAGTGCCGCTAATATATGGGTCGGGCGGGAGTGGAAGGCTAGCTGGTTGGCCACGAAGGGGGGGCTGGCGAGACTCCTCTCCCCCAGGAAGGGTTCAGACATTATTACCTTCATAGAGGACCCTGCCCAGAGGAGTATACGCACGTCAATGGCCGGAGTGGGTGTACTTGCCCTCATTACGGCGGCAGTCTTTGGTTGGTATTATTGCAAGAGGTGGTGTCGGCTAAGCCTCAAGAGGTTAGAAGAGGCAGGTTCCCAGAATTATATAAAGGCCGCCCTACTGCCTGCCCTCTTCAGGGTCTTACAGGGTGGGGTTACCTTGTGGTTGGTCCTGGGTCTATGTTTTGGCATAGCGTCCCTGTTTGAGATTGAAGGCCCCCTTACGCACTCTCTAAAGTATGGGCTTATAGTCTTCTCCATTTATAAAGTACTACATGGTTTTCTGGTAGAGGCTGTAAAGCCAAAGGGGTGGGGCAGGCCACTCCTGACCTTACCCCCTCCCCTGGCCTGGCACGGCTATCTTACCCTCCATACAATCCTACTCTACTCAGCCATCTTTATCACCATTATAGGGGTTCTGGGTTCTTTTGGGCCCAGGACCCAGGAAATACTGTGGAGGGTGTACTCCCTCAGTGTCCTTGCCCTCTTTATCTGGTTTGTGGCCCCTAAGTCAGTGTTCCTGGCACTATTATCTTCACCCTCGGCGGAGGTGGTCTCCGCCTCAGGTGTGCCCGATGTCAAAAAAGTGGCCTCGCCACCCGGAACCAAGTTGAGGAAGTTTCAGAGGGGATGCGTCCATACCGTCCATCCACTTACTATAGCCTTCCTTGTACTCCTTGTAGTCTTAGACAGTCTAGGCTACACCTCTATGACCTATGCCCTTATAGGCACCGCCATAAGTTGCATGATTACCCTGGCATCTGTGGCAGTGGCAAGGAAGCTCATAACCACCTTTATATTAGATAGGCTGGCCCGCAAGAGGCCCGTTGGAGAGGATGAAGGCGTAGTAGCCTTCAAGGTTACCAGGGGTATAGTGGATTATTCTTCAGTTATAGTATCTATTATTGTAATAGTTAGTTTGTGGGTGGCTACCCTTGTGGACTTTGCCAGCACACCTGCGGCCCCGGAGCCCTTCAAGGGCTTCGCCTCGGAGATAGAAAATGTCCTGAGGATAACGGCAGGGGTATTGGGGTACAAATTGGGCCTGGGCGAGGGGGGATACACTACCCCCCTTAAGATTATAGTAGGACTCATCCTGGTGGGAATAGCCTTCCTGGTAGCCGCTACTATAAAACGGTTTCTCCAGAGGAGGGTCCTGGGTAAATTAGGACTTGAGAGGGGAATGGAGGCTACTATCTCTTCTATAATTACTTACGTTATTATCGCCTTTTCAGTCCTCTTTGCCATGAGCGTGGCAGGGGTTCCTCTCAGGAGCCTTGCCTTCTTCGCCGGGGCACTGGGTATTGGTATTGGTTTTGGCCTGCAGAACATCGTACACAACTTTGTTAGCGGTATCGTCCTCCTCTTTGAAAGGCCCATCAGGGTAGGGGACATCATTATCCTTGAACAAGGACTGAAGGGTACGGTGGAGAAGATAGGTCCAAGGAGCACTATCCTGATTACCCCAGATAATGTTAGTGTGGTGATACCTAATTCTAAATTAATAGATACTCAGATAGTGAACTGGAGCCAGCCTACGGAGAGGCTCAGGGTTTCTACGAGTGTAGGTGTGGCCTATGGTTCTGACTTAGAACTTGTAAAGAATTGTCTCTTAGAGGTGGCAAAGAAACACCCCATGGTCAGGAAGTATCCCGAGCCCATGGTCCGCTTTGAGAAGTTCGGAGACAGTGCCCTTGTCTTTGAACTCATCTACTGGGTGGATAATGCCAACGCAAGATGGGTGGCTTTGAGCGAACTGAATTTTGCCATAGATAAGACCTTCAGAGAACATAACATCTCCATCCCCTTCCCCCAACAAGACTTACATATACGCACCGTATTGCCGCCCACCTCAGGTGGACCGCAGGATACAAAGGAGACAAAAGTCAGGGAGTAGGGGTTAGGGGGCAGAAAAAACTGAATTGTAAAATGAAAATTTTAAATTTCCAATTTTCAATTTACAATTTTTTCCCTCCCCCCGCTTCCCTGCCCCCTAGCTACTGTACCCCATCTCCCCTTGACAAAAGGGTAAATTGATTTAGTATAGAAGTAAAGATAGTAGGCAGCTTGTAGGGGCGTATTGCAATACGCCCCTGCTTTTACTGCCTGCTCCTTACTGCCTACTTTTTACTGAGCGTGACGAAAGAAATGTCCTGGCACACAAAGAGATCCTGGGCTGGCAAGAAGAGGGGGCTCTTCTCAGTATTTTTAGGTTTATTAGTCTCCTTCCTGGCCATCTCCTTAACCTTGCCAGAACCCAGTCAGGCCCTCTTCCTGGACTGGTACACGGGGGAAAAGGCCCCTAAGTACCGCCTCCCAGGTGCAGTCTGTTCCTACGTAGACAGGTTCTACGTAGACCCGGAGAGGATACATGCCCAACATATGGCCGTTGAGGGCCTGAATTGGATAGAGAGGCTTCTGCCAGAGGTACAGGTGGAGTTTGTGGAGGCCAATGGCACACTGGAGATTACGGCTGGGGAGACCAAAAAGAAACTAGACGCCTCTAAAGTCCAGAACCTGGACGATGCCCTTGCCGTGTTAAAGGACGGCCTCCTATTTGTCCAGACGAACATGGAGGACGCCTCAAAGGCTAGTGATGTAGAGTACACTGCCATAAATGGGATGCTGGGGGACCTGGACCCCCATTCGGTCTTCCTCCCACCAAAGGAGTACAAGGAATTTATGATAGGCACCTCTGGGAAGTTTGGCGGCCTGGGGATGGTGGTGGGGATAAGAGAAATGACCCTCACGGTAATCTCCCCCATAGAAGGTACTCCGGCTTACATGGCCGGGTTAAAGTCTGGGGACAAGATTATGGAAATAGAGGGGGAGTCTACGGTAAATATGTCCTTACACGAGGCCGTCGGTAAGCTCCGGGGTGAACCAGGCACAAAGGTCGCCCTTTACCTCTTGACCGGCAAGTCGGCCGAACCCAGGTTAGTGACCCTTAAGCGGGAAAGAATTATCCTGCCCAGTGTAGAATCGCAACTCCTGGGGGGAAACGTAGGCTATATAAGGATAAGAAATTTTCAGGAAGACACGGTAGATGACCTGGATAAAAACCTCCAACAGCTCCAGAAGACCTCTCAAGAGTTAAGGGGCGTAATACTGGACATGAGAAATAATTCCGGCGGCCTCCTTGACCAGGCAGTGGGGGTATCGGACAGGTTCCTGGAAAAAGGGGTCATAGTGGCAACAGTAGGCCAGGGCAAGAGACAGAGGGAGGTACAGAGGGCCCGGTACTCGGAAAAGGATATAACCCTCTGCCCCCTGATAGTGATTATAGATGCGGCTAGCGCCTCGGGTTCAGAGATTGTAGCCGCAGCCCTGAAGGAAAGTGACCGTGCCCTTACTATCGGGGATAGAAGCTTCGGTAAGGGTACCGTCCAACAACTAATTGATCTGGCTGACGGCTCGGCCTTGAAGCTCACCGTGGCCAAATACCTCACACCCCTTTATAGGGACATCCAGACTCTCGGGATAACCCCCGATGTTAACCTTGTTCCAGTAGTCCTGGGAAAGGAGAATATCCTCCTGGAGAAGGGCACTGCTGGGGCACTCAGGGAGGCAGACATGCGGGGACACCTACATGGAGAGGTTAATCCTCCAGAACCACCTCTTGTCTCTCTGAAGTATCTAGCCGCCTTAGAGGATATCCCTGAGGGTGAGGAAGAAAGCATTTACAAACAAAAGGACCTCTCCAAGGACAACCAGGTGCAGATTGCCCTTGAACTGATAAAGAACACGGCCTCTACTACTAGGGAGCAGATGTTAAAGGACCTCTGGCCTTCCTTTGAGAAAATAAGGCAGGCCGAAGAGGAAAAGATTATAAAGGCCCTGGCAGAGCTGGGGATAGATTGGCGCTATGGAAAAGACACCAAGACTCCCAAACCCGTTGCCTCCCTTGCCCTCCAACCCTTGAAGGAGAAGTGGACCGCTGGAGAGACGGTTAACGTTACCCTTACCGTTGAGAACCAGGGAGAAGGGTCCCTCTACAGGATGTACGGTATCATAGAATCTAAAAACCTACTCCTGGATAAGCTGGAATTCCCTCTGGGAAGGATAGACAAAGGTACTTCTAAGAACTATACCCATAAGATAGAATTACCAAAGAATAGCCTGGACAGGTCCGATGAGTTCACCATCAAATTTACGGAGTTGAACGGGAACGTACCCAAAGACGTCTATGGTACCCTGACGGTAGAGGCACTGCCTAGACCCGAGTTTGCATTCTCGTATCAGATAACAGAGGCCAACACTGAAGGGTGGAGGCCGGACGACGATGGGTTGGTACAGAAGGGAGAACTCCTGGACTTCCTGGTAACGGTACGGAACATTGGAAAGGGTGCTAGCTCCAAAAATGTGGTTGCCGTAAGGAACCTGAGCCAAAAAGAGGTCTTCGTGGAAGAAGGCAGTAAGGAACTAGGAGAGCTTGCCCCTGGAGAAGAAAAGACTACCCGTCTACGCTTCCTGGTCAAAGAGGCCCTGGAGGCGAAGGAATTCAGTATGGACCTGGTAATAACTGACCTTAACTTCGGCGTCTATCTCTCCCAGAAATTGACCTTCCCCGTGATGGCCCCCAAGGTTTCCCCTCCTGTGGTAGAGGTAGACAAGCGCATCCAGGCCGCACGGCCCACATGGGTCTTTGGGGGCAGGTCAACGGAATCCCCCATCATGTGCCAGATAAAAAAGGGGAGTATAGTAAAAGTCAACGGATGGGTACCAGGCTGGTACAGGATGGGCCTGCCCGGTGGAGGTAGGGGTTGGGTCCCTGCCACGGACGTCTCCGAGACCTCAGTGGAAAAGGAGGAGGTCCTTGCCCTTCACCTGCAGTATATGCCCCCCGTAATTGAATTTGAGAAGACCCCTCTCCTCCTTCCATCCAGCAGGATGACACTATCAGGCAGTGCCAGAGACGACCAGGTGGTCAAGCACCTCTTTGTAATGGTAAACAACGAGAAGGCCTTCTTCAAATCTCAAAAGAAAGGGGAGAAGGCCAAGGAATTGGCCTTCACCGCCGAGATTCCTCTTAAAGAGGGACCTAACGCCATAACCATCGTAGCCAGAGACGATGCAGGGCTCTCCTATGCACAGACCTTCGTGGTCAGCAGTAAGCCTGCTTTAGTAAAAGGTAGTGGAGTAGAGACTCCTTAACAGACTGTGGACTATATACTTTGGACTCTGGACTTAAGACTTTAAATCTATAGTCTAAGGTCTTGAAAGGCAGTGTCAGAAAGCCACTCCTTTATAGTTTCCCAATCCCTTGAAGGTATCCGCCTCCTGGAGTTCCTGTCCACAAAACTCCCTCTATATTCTATTAATACCCTCAAAAGTCTGATAGAAAGAGGCTCAGCAAGTGTAAACACAAAGAGGGCGAGTGCCGGCCTGGCCTTAGGGGAGGGAGATGAGGTGGCCATTTTTATCCCGGAGGGCACCAGGAGGTACGAACCCCACCCTCTACCACTGGAAGTGCTCTTTGAGGACGGACACGTCCTTGCGGTAAACAAGCCTGCAGGGTTGGCAGTGATTCCGGAAAGGGATGAGCGTGTAGGGGCGGGTTTGAAACCCGCCCGTACAGGGGCAGGGGTTACTCCTGCCCAAGATGAAGGGGCAGGTCTGAAACCCGCACCCACATTTATCAGTGGGCTTCTACATTACCTCCAAAACCTCTCCCCCCTCTCAAGGGGCAAAGGGCTAAGGCCCAGGCTTGTCCACAGGTTAGATAAGGACACCAGCGGTGTACTCCTGGTGGCAAAGGACCCGGAGGCGGAGAGACACCTCTCTGGACAGTTTGAAGACAGGGTCGTAGAAAAAGAATACGTTGCCCTCGTGGACGGCAGGGTAGAAAGGGAAGAGGCTACCATAAATCTCCCTCTGGAAGAGACCACCCGTGGTAAGATGAGGCCTAACCCTCGTGGAAAAGAGGCCGTAACCCAGTACAGAATTCAGGAGCGATTTGACGGCTTCACCCTCCTGAAGCTCATGCCAAAGACTGGCCGCACACACCAGATAAGGGTACACCTGAAGGCCATCGGCCACCCCCTCTCCATAGACCCACTGTATGGCAACAGGTCTGCAATCTTCCTCTCCAGCCTGAAGGCCGACTATAAGCCAAAGAAAGGGCAGACTGAGACCCCCATTATCTCCAGGCTCACCCTCCATGCCCATAAGATAACCTTTGAGCCTCTTCCTGGGGTGGGGAAGATAACGGCAGAGGCCCCCATGGCTGAGGATATGGACAGGCTGATAAGGGTGTTGAGAAAATATAGGAAATGACAGTTTTTATATTTGCTAATAGCTCTGCAAAAGTCTACATAGCACTACTTGTCATTCTGAGTGAGCCGAAGCCCTGAGCGTAGCGAAGGGGAAGCGAAGAATCTCATAGCGAAGAAACTAGACCCTTCGCTTCGCTCAGGGTGACAGGCTGGAGGATTCTTTGTGTAAAAGATGTCATTCTGATCCGCCTCAGGCGGAGAAGAACCTGGATTGCTTCGGGCTGATGCCCTCGCAATGACAGGTACGGCAGGTGGTGCGTTACCACGCACCCTACTAACTGTTTGTCATTCTGAGCGAAGCGAAGAATCTTGTATTTTAGCTAGATTCTTCGTTGCCTTTGATAACTCAGAATGACATCTTTAGTATTTCTCATAGACCTCGATCTTTAGTTCCAGTCCCCTCCCCTCCCAACTCTTTCTCTCTCTCCGGGGTGAGGGGTTCTTCTATGCGGTGCTTCTCCTCTATCCACAGGCCCAGGTCAATGAGTTTGCATCGCTCCGAACAGAAGGGGAAGTAAGGCAAATCCCTTACGGACTTGTATTCCAGTTCCTTCCCGCAGTAGCGACAGTCAATCCTGGGCATGGTTTAGGGGGTAGGGGATAGGGAGTAGGGGGTAGCCGCAGGCTTTAGCCTGCGTTATATTTTTTCCCTAACTCCTAATCCCTGGTCTCTGTTTAATCTTCCTCTTAGCCCTACAGAACTCTAACAGCCTCTCCAGTGGCCACGTGTTTATAACGTCCTCCTTCTCCAGCCAGCCTCGTCTGGCCACGCCAACGCCCAACTGCATCATCCACATCTGGTCCAGGTGGTGGGTATCGGTGGAGATGGCTATCTTCACGCCCATCTCCCTGGCCTTTCTGACGTTTACATCGTTGAGGTCCAGGCGGTCCCAGAAGGAGTTAATCTCCAGGGCAGTACCGGTCCTGGCGGCGGCCTCCATCACCCTGTCCATATCCACCTCGTAGCCCTCCCTCTGGCTAATCAATCGGCCTGTGGGGTGGACTATGATGTTTACGTAAGGGTTATGGATGGCGGACAGGAGCCTCTCCGTAACTTGTTCCTTACTCTGTTTGAAGCCTGCATGGACTGCCCCCAGGACTATATCCAGACGGGCAAGTACCTTATCAGAGATGTCCATAGAGCCGTCGTTCTTGATATCACACTCACTGGCCTTGAGTAGCCTGAATCCCGTGGCAGGAAGTCTCTTATTCAGTCCATCAATCTCCTCAATCTCTTTCAGCAACCTCTCTTCGTCCAGCCCATGGGCCACACGGGTGCTCTTCGTATGGTCTGAGACCACACAGTACCGGTAGCCCCTCTCTTGTGCATGTCTTGCAATCTCCTCAAAGGTGGAGCTTCCATCTGACCATTTGGAGTGGACGTGGAGGTCTCCTTTAACGTCTTTTAATTCTATCAATTCTGGAAGCCTCCCCTCCTGGGATGCCTCTATCTCACCCCTGTCCTCCCTTAGTTCAGGGGGTATCCAATCCATCCCCAGGGCCTTGTATATATCCTCCTCAAGCCGGCCTCCCAGTTTCTTATCTCCACGGAAGACGCCGTACTCGCTAATCTTTAGTCCCTTCTTCTTGGCAATCTCACGGAGGTGGATGTTGTGGGCCTTACTGCCCGTAAAGTACTGCAGGGCGGAGCCAAAGGAGTCCTCCTCCACCACCCGCAGGTCCACCTGAAGCCCCTCCTCTATGCGTACGGAGCCCTTGGTATCCCCGGCGGCCAGCACCTCTCTTACCTCCGGGAGGCTGACGAATGCCTGCACGATTTCCTTGCCCTGGTGGGCGGCGCAGAGGATGTCAATATCACCAATGGTCTCCTTCATCCTCCTGAGGGAGCCGGCAGGTTGCATGGAGAGGATGCCCTTGACCCCTCTGAGTCTCTCTACGATACGGTTTACCACCGGGAAGGCCACCCCCAGGGCTATCCTCTGCTGGCTGGTGCGGAAGAGTTCTATGCCCTTGAGGATGTTTTCTATCTTTTTTTCAGCGATTCCCTTAAGCCCTTTCAGCCTCCCTTGCTTGATGGCCTCCTCCAGCTGGGCTATCCCCACGATGCCCAGTTCTTTATTTAGCATGGCCACGGTCTTTGGCCCAAGGCCGGGTATATGCATCATAGCCACGGTCTCAGGAGACACCCCCTCCATGACCTCCTCGTACCTGGACATCCGCCCCGTCTTGAGGAACTCCTCTATCTTCTCGGCATGGCCTTCTCCGATGCCAGGGATGTCTTTGAGCTTACCCTCCCCGGCTATCTCCTTTATGTCCTGGGTCAGGTCGCCAATAACCCTGGCCGCCCTGCGGTAGGAATTTATGCGGAAGGGGTTCTCCCCCTTTAGCTCCAGTACGTCGGCCATCCGTTCAAAGATGGAGGCTATCTCGGCATTCTTCATGACACGTCCAGTCCTCGGCCACTACAAAAGCCTGTCCAGAACGGATTATAGCAGTGGGGGATTTTGGGTGTCAACGTGGAAGGTAGGGGGTAATGTAGGGGCGAGCTGGTAGCTCACCCCTTCTCTGCCTCAGGCGTAGAAGGGGAAGAATGACATCACATGATGTTGGGGTGACTTTTGCAAAGGTCCCAACCCACGTATATTACCTTTCCACGGAAATGTCTGAAATTTAGACACTGCTTTTTTCCATTTGCAAGAATGATACTTCAGAAATATTGGCCTGTTCTTGTGCATGTTCAATAGTCATACTTACAAGATTGCCCTTTCCGTCCAAGTCAATATAAAGGTTTCCCGATATTTCCCTCGTCTCCACAACTGGTTCGTTTGAAAATTCAATTAGTGCTGTATCTGTATCTGCAAAATACCGAATTTTCACTTCTCTTCCTCACCGAATTATATCATTTTTCTGCCTAACATTTATTTTTATATTATTCTTGCTTTTCAAACCATATAGCATATCTGGGCATCCGTCAAGATGATAATTGTCATTCTGAGCGAAGCGAAGTCACGCCTGAGGCGGATTCGCCTATGGCGAAAATCTGAGATTCTTCGGTCCCCTTCGCTACGCTCAAGGGCTTCGGCAACTACTTCGCTCCCTCAGACGCCGTCCTGAGTCCGCCTCAGGCGGACGAAGGAATGACAGTAGGTAGGGTTTTTCAGGGATCTCATATATTACCCCCACAGAAATCTCTGGAATTTGGTTGACAAGGACGTCAGGAGGGTTTTAAAATTTAAATAGGCGTGGATTATCCATTCCTTCTCCGCATTAGCCACGTACCGATAGGGTACGGGGTGAGGCGGACCAGGAAGGTCTTTAAGAAAGGAGGGATTAGGTTATGGCGGACATCATGAAATGGCCTGAGATACCTACTTTTGGTTCCCTTCAGAGGGAAATGGATAGGCTCTTTGAGGATTTCTTCCGCAGGGGTGGACTCGTGAGGCCATCGGTGGATGTAGTAGAAACTAACGATACGGTGGTGGTCAAGGCAGAACTCCCTGGGATGGAGCCTAAAGACGTGGACATCTCTGTGAGCGATGACAGGCTGACTATAAAAGGGGAGAGGAAGGCAGAAAAAGAAGAAAAGGGGAAGACCTTTTATAGGATGGAGAGATGCTACGGGAGTTTTAGCCGTACCATTGAGTTGCCCGCCTCTGTAGAGGCCGATAAGGCTAAGGCCGATTACAAGAACGGCGTCCTGGAGATTACGCTCCCCAAGACTGAGCAGGTTAAGGCCAAGAAGATACCCATCAAGACGAATAACCAATAAGACGGGGTAGGAATTCATCTCCACTGCGGTATGACCGTGTGTGTGGTCTTGAATCTGTTCAGGAGGGTATGTGTGCGTTCTCCCTTTTAAAAAGAAGAGGGGCTATAAAAGTCCCTCTTTTTTGTTTTTACGTCGGGGAGTTTCCTATTTAGGGGCTAGGAGTCAGGGATTAGAAGAATTGCGAATTTGTAATTGCGAATTTTTAAATCCGCATTCCGCAATCCGAAATCCGCAATTCCTGGTCCCTACTCCCTGGTTTTAGTACTCTATGGATACTATCTCGTACTTCAAGATACCCATAGGTGCCTTTATGCTAACCTTCTCCCCCACCTGACGGCCAATAAACTCCTTAGCTAGAGGAGAGGTAACGAGAATCTTACCGTTGTCGGGGTCGGCCTCTCCTTGACCCACCAGGTGGTATCTTTCTATCTCTCCGCTGTCCAGGTCTTTTACGGTTACCCTGGCGGTGATAGCCACCGTATCTTTGGGTATTTTGGCCAGATTAATTATGTAAGAATTGGCCAATTTATGTTCAAGGAGCCTAATCTTGGCCTCCAGTAGCCCTTGAGCCTCTCGGGCGGCGTGGTAATCAGCGTTCTCCCTGAGGTCGCCGTGGGAGCGGGCCTCACCGATGGCCTTCACAATCTTGGGCCTTTCCACGTGCTTTAAATGATTAATCTCCTCTTCTAGTTTCTTTCTCCCCTCATGGGTTATAGGAATCCGCTCCATGGAAGTGTGCCTCCATAAAAATGGTCTTACGGGAGGAGCCATCTTAAAGAAGTACGGCCCCAGCTGGCAAGGCTTTTTAGGTCCTTGACATGTAAAGACTAGGTTCTACTATCGTCCTTTATGGGAAACCTGACGGTAAAAACAGTCCCCTTATTTAATTCACTACGGAAGGAGATTTCTCCTTCGTAATGTCTTACCAGACTTCTGACAATGGCAAGGCCGAGCCCGGTCCCCTCCTTTTCCAGGGTCTTTGCGTTCTCCGCCCGATAGAACTCCTCAAAGATACGGGGCTTGGCCTCCTCGGGGATGCCCAGCCCGGTGTCCCTCACCTCCAGCATGACCTGCCTCCCTACCCGTTTGTTTATTATACCCACGCTTCCCCCCTCGGGGGTGTATTTGATGGCGTTATCTATGAGGTTGGTAAGGATGAGGTCTATCTCCGTGGGTACTGCGCGGAGGGTAACGTGTTCTGAATCCACGGAGAGTTTCAGCCTCTTGCCCTCTATCTTGGAGTGCATGAGGGAGAGGATATTTTTAATGGACTCCTCCATGTTTACCTCCTCATACTCCTCCTTTTTGGGTCTCTCCAGTTTGCCTGAGGCGAAGTCCAAGAGGTCATTTACCAGTTGGAGGAGGAACCCGGTACGGCGCATTATCCTCCCCAGGATGTCAGACAGGGCCTCGGGTACCTGACCGGCGTATCCCTCCTCTACTGTCCGCAGGAGGCTCTCTATGGCGCTCAGCGGTGCCCTGAGTTCATGGGTAACCCTCAATACGAATTCGTCCTTTGCCCGGTCCAGTTTATGAAGTCTTTCATGTGCCACAATCAATTCTGCCTCCCTCTTTTTTAATAGCTGGGTTACGGAGGTGGCCAGGTAGGCTGCACCATAAAAGGTAGTGGCTAGAAAGAAGAGCTCGCCGAGTATAAACCATGGGTGTCTGTAAAGATACCAGGGGAAGAATTCCTTCACGGGCATGTGAGGTATAACCCCCACGGCCTCCAGCAAGGCCAGACAGGCTATCATTATCAGGGCAAGGGTGGCGTCTAAAAAGCAGGCCCGTCTGGGCAGGAGCACGGCACTGATAATGATGTGAAAGATGAAGTAGTAGAGTACGGGACTCTCTATGCCCCCGGTGTAATGGACGATGAAAATAAGGCCCAGCCAGTCCCCGCCCACCTGCAGGTGGGCAAACCATTCTTTGGTAAGGACCGGCCCCCTCAGAAAGGAATAAAAGATATTAAGGAATAAGACCCCCAGCCCCACACAACTTATCTGGAATAATGGGAGGGAGATTCCAAACACCCTGGCGGGTATCCAGCTAAAGGTAAATATCCCCAACACGGCCAGCCACCTGAGGCGGATGAACCATCTCACCCTCCCCTCCAGTTCCTTCTCCAGGGGCAGGGGCGTATGGCCATACGCCCCTACAGGGTCTTTTTCCAGGTGTTTCTCCATATACGTCTATTTCTTGAGCAAGTGAGAGACCTTTTCCAGGAGGACTCTGGGTTCAATCGGCTTCTCAATAAAACCTTCCACGGGGAGGAACCCCTCGTCCGTCCTCGGGGAGAAGCGGAATGGGGTGGTCCTATGGATGGCCGTAATCATCAGGATAGGCAGTTTCCTAAAGTCCTTGTAAGGGGAATCGGGGGCCTCGCTCCTCAACTTGTAGGCAAAATGGAACCCCTCGGTAGTGGTCTCCATCATTACGTCCAGAATCACGAGGTCGGGCCTCTCCTTCAGTACCTTTTGCAACCCCTCTTTGGCCGAAGAGGCCGAGACTACCTGGTAATGGTTGGCCTCCAGGGGCATCCTCATCGCCTCTACTATGTCAGGGTCGTCGTCCACTATCAGTATCTTAGCCATTGGATTCCCCTTCGCTACGCTCAGGGCTTCGGCTTTGCTCACCACAAGCTCTAGCCCCCAGTTCCTCCAGGATGATTCGGATGATGTCTGAAACAGAACCCTTTACCTCAGGGCTAAGGCCTATTCCCGGGCCTACCCTCCTGGGTTGGATGCCTATTATTGTAATCTTTGGTGGGTTATCCGCAAGTTGTAAAAACGGTAGGCACTCCCGGAGGCTGACCTCGTGGAGGGAGTACCTTAGACGGGGCTTGAGGGATTGGAGCGTCTTCACGTCCAGTTGCCTTATGCTCCCAGGCTCAAGGCCCATCTCCAGTGCGTCCACAAAGATGGCCTCCCTGTGGCCATCTATCAAACCTAGCAGGCTAAAACCCCCAACCCCGCCGTCGTAAAGTCTCACGTGAGAAGGCAGGGTGAGTCGCTCCAGCTCTTTTATCACCTCTACGCCTACCCCGTCATCGCCAAGGAGGGGGTTGCCTATGCCTATAATTGCTACTGGGGGGATTGGTTTTTCCACTTCTGGTAGTCTCTTCCTATTTGTAACCTTGTCCAAAACCGAAGTCACGACCAGTGCCAATCCCGTGTTCACAATGAGGACATATTACCTCTGAATCAGGGTCGGTAGTGAGGCTATGCCTTGCGCTGCATTCGCGGTAACCAATACCATCCCAAGCCCACTCTTCAGTCATTAAAGCTGTGAACCATATAACTCTTAGGATTTTCCCGCAGTTCTTGCACCGCTTTCTCCTCGTATTTCTCCTGGTAGCCATACTATAATTATCTCCCTTCTAAAGAAAGACAAAAACACTCAGACAAACCTCACCTCCATAAGGTGGGAGGCACAGGAGATGCAGGGGTCGTAAGACCTCACCAGCATCTCCACAGATAAGGTTATCTCTTCCTTTGGTCTATCTAGTATCTCCGGGACGAATTTCCGAAGGTCTCCCTCTATATTGGCCAGGTTCTGGGCGGTGGGGATGATGTAATTTCCGTAGGTAACAGTCCCTTTGTCATCCAGACGGTGTTCATGGAATAGTGTCCCCCTTGGTGCCTCGGTAATCCCTACACCTATGCCATCTTTGGGTTTTATCTCCAGTTTCTCCTCTTTAAGACTCTCCTTGAGGAGGGAATCAATGATTTTAATACTATCTTCCAGGCAGTGGACGCCCTCCACCACCTGGGCCTGATTATTCATGAAGGGGTTATGGCAGGGGGGTTTTACCCCAAGGTATTCCGCCGCCTCTTTGGCCCTAGGGTGGAGTCTTTCATAGTTGTTGTGAATCCTGGCCAGTGCGCCCACCCTGTAAGTCTCTCCGATGGAACGGGCATGTTTTGCGGTGGAGTGGGGGACTATGTATTCCTTCACCCTGTCCAGGTAATCAGGTGGCCGTGTGTCCGCCCCAGGCGGATTGAGGCTTGATTTTATTGGGCCATCGTATAAGGCGTACTCCTCAGGGTGTGTGATGGAGACGTACTCCACCTCCCTATGGAAGTCCGTAGACTTTAGCCTCTTAAAGAGTTCTACTGTAGCCTGCATGTCAGGTCTGGCCTCCACGAGTCTATCCCTGAAGGACAGGAGTTTTTCCGGTTCAGGGAGGGCCGTGAATCCCCCCACTACCATAGAGCATGGGTGGACGTGTCTTCCGCCTATGAGGGCACAGAGTTCATTGGCCATCTTCTTGAGACGCATCCCCCTGGACACTATCTCTTTATTGTTGGGGAGCATACCGAATACGCTCTTTGCCCCAAAGAAGTCGGGGACGGCAAGGAAGTACAGGTGGAGGATATGGCTCTGGATGTACTCCCCGTGGAGCATGAGCTTCCTCAGCCTGATTGTTTGCTCAGAGGGAACGACCCCCAGGGCCTCCTCAATGGCCTTTAGTGAGGTAGTAGTGTGGGTAACGGCGCAGATACCGCATATCCTGGAGGTAATGTGTGCCACCTCGTCCCAGTTCCTACCCAGAACCATGGCCTCAAAGAACCTGGGGGATTCTACTATATCCATGCGGAGTTCTTCTATCCGCCCCTTTTTTATGTTTATTACAATATTTCCGTGACCCTCTACTCGGGTGATGTGTTCAAGGTGTAGGTGGTAGTCGTGCATGGAGATAATCTAGTAGTTCTTGCTTTGTGGTAGCTAAATTCAAAACTGTATTAAGCTAATTTCTTTCTTACATTGAAGACATAAGTGTATGGGGTTGTTTCCAATATAGAATGTCTTCGGGCTTGACCTCTAAAAACCTCTCTTACAATTTTGATACCAGCATGGACACCAAGTACTGTAGCTCCGATTGGAACCGAAATAGTAGTTGCTCCGATTGCTCCAACATCTGACATAGAGATTTTAAAAGGTACTAACAAACAATTTAAAAAGGTTTCAATTCTATTTTCTTTTAGTTTCCTACTTAGAACCAAACATTGCTCCTTAATCTCATCTTTGACAGACTCAATTTTTTCACGTTGTCTCTCTTCGGTTAATGGCCTGATGGATTCAATAGTATCCCTGGTAACTCTACGAAAAGCTAATAACTCTCTCTCGTGTTTCTCTTTGAATTTTAACAATTTTTTTACTGGTACAGCCTCTTTTGGGGCTGGTAGCAATTCTTCTAGGACGAGAGAAGCAGATACCGTTGTAGACTTATCGGATGGGGTTAGGTGAGACTGTAGAAACCCTTTTTGATAATCCGTACTGTCCGTAATAGGTTCAAGCCTCAGATGATTAGCAAGATACGAAGCCAGAAATCCCATATAAACGCGACCAGTATTAGTTTCTAAAAATTGCCAAGGGCCACCCTCTTTGAATAAATCCTTATCTCTTAACTTATCTAGTAGTCCATCCGCAAACTTATCTCTATGGATTTTGCAGTCATATCTACGTTTTTCTGGAGGACCAATCTTCAAGGTAAATTCTTTACTATCAATTATCTTCAAGAAAGACTCCGATAGTTTTTGTCCTTCCTGTCCTTCTAAAATATCTTCAGGATTAATGAAGTCTAACACCCCATAACTCTTAAGCTCCCTAGAAACATGTTTTTGGGGTATTTCTTTCTCCACTTCCCAAGGCACAATAGGACTAATCCTGTCCCAGTATAAAATTGCTCTCCTTAACCACAAATTATCAGAAATCTGGATATACGGATAATATAATGCACTAGTCAACATAATTCCCTCCCATAAAACTTTATTATTAAAGCAACTCTAGAAATTCTTCTACGGTCAAACCTGAATGGCGAATCAGGGCACGCAGTGTACCCACAGAAAGTTCCTTGTGCTGGGGTATCGAGAGGTTGGTTTTGACACCAGGTTTTATCATTACTAAGTGGCTGCCCACCTGGCCAATTGTCTGCCAGCCAGCTTTTTGAAAGGCTTTTACGGCCTCCTTGCCAGAAATGTTGGCCAATCTACCCATGTCTTACCTATACGGTTACAATGATGGGTGGCTGTCCAGGCTTCTTAGGCAGGGCTGAAATCGCCTTCTGGTCTTCGGCCCAAAGCCAGGCCGTAATGGCTTCTTTGATATTTTCCAGGGCTTCTTTTTCATCTTTGCCCTGGGAGATGCAACCTGGAAGGGCCGGGCACTCGGCAACTATCCAGCCATCTTCGGCTCGCTCAAGTGTAACATGGAAAATCAAAGTTTTTTCCTCCTATGCAGTGATAGTTTCCATCGGTGGAGTTGTAACAGCAACAAAATGTTCCCCTCTATAGCATCCTTCAAGTTTTCCCTTGCCTCTTCAAAGGTCTCCCCTTGAGAGAAGAATCCAGGAACTCTTGGGACTTTAGCGATTACCACACCATTTTCATCCTGTGAGTATTTTGCCTCTTTCAGGGCCTCTTCAATATAGCGAGTTATTGAAAAAACTTTTACCTTCACGGTCTTCCCTTTCTAATAGAATCAGTTGGGTACGTAAAGCATATCTTGGACCCTATTTTGTTTCCATAACAAACTTCCACCCGCTCCCAAACATCTTATATCTTTCCACGGCTTCTTCTACTGTGAGTCCATGTTCTGTGAGCCTCCCCTCTATCAAGAGGGGTAGGGGGTGTGTTAGAACGCAGGCTAAAGCCTGCGGCTACTTAAGTTGTATTATGACAATAGACCTTTCCTAAGATTATTTTGGATAAGAGTGATTTTTGCCTATATTACAAACTTCCATCCACTCCCAAACATCTTGTATCTTTCCACTGCCTCCTCTACTGTGAGCCCGTGTTCTGTGAGGAGGTTCTTGTGGCTGGAGGCGTTGGGGTCGTCCACCAGCCCACGACAGCCCTCACATCCGTGTCCATAGGTGGGGCAGATGGCCTTACAGCCGGCACGCGTTATAGGCCCAAGGCATACCTTGCCCACGTCAAAGACGCAGACGTTCTCCTTCATCTGGCACTCCACGCATACGGGGTAGTTTGGAATCCTGGGCCTGCGGCCTATAAGGATGGACTTGGTTACCTCCAGAAACTCATCCGGGTCTATGGGACAGCCGTGTATGTAATAGTCCACCTTCACCGCCTGGTCTATGGGCATGGTGGGGATACTCTCAAAGTAGTGGGCCTTGTCTCCGTAGACAATCTCTTTTGCCTTATCTACCCCGATAAGGTTCTTCATCATGTTTACGCCACCCATAGTGGCACATGCCCCCAGGGCCACCACTACCTTAGCCCTCTCCCGTAGCCCTTTTACTTGTTTAAGGTCGGATGGGGTGGTAATGCTCCCCTCAATGAATACGATGTCATAGTCGTCCGCCTGAGGCGGATGCTCGGTCATAGCCTCCCTGAAGGACACTATGTCCACGTGCTCGGCCAGGGCCAGGAGGTCTTCCTCCAGGTTTAAGACCATGAGCTGACAGCCCTCACAACAGCTGAAGGAGAAGAAGGCTACACGGGGTTTAGCCAAGTCACTTACCTCATTCCGAATGCGGAGCGAAATTAGCATTGGGGGCAGAGCCCCAATGCTATAGCCCTGGTGCTCCGCCACCAGGGCTGAAATCCAAAATCTGCAATCCGCATTTAGAACGTTCCGCATTCCGCATTTTATATTGCCTCTGGCAATCTCTTTAAGAATTGATAGCTAAATACAGGTCCTTCCTGGCAGACATATACGTTATTTATCTGGCAATGCCCGCACTTGCCCACCCCGCATCTCATCCTCCTCTCAAGGGACATGAGTATCTGGGACTCAGGGAGGGCCTTCTGGTAGAGTTCCATGAGTACGAATTTATACATCACCGGTGGCCCAACGATAATGGCATAGGTCTCTTTAGGTCTCAATTCCAGGGGCGGGATGAGCCGGGTGATAACCCCCACATTACCCCCCCACGTCTCATCAGGTTTATCTACCGTCAGCATGAGCCTTACGTCCCCCTTCTGTCCCCAGGCCATTAACTCGTCGGCAAAGAGGAACTCTTTTGGGGTCTTGGCCCCGTAGAGGATGCTTAGCTGGCCAAAATCCTTCCTCCTCTCCAGTATGTAATGTATAAGGGAACGGAGGGGGATCATCCCGATGCCTCCAGCCACAAATAGGAGGTCTTTGCCCTTCAGGGCCTCTATGGGGAAACCTTTACCGAAGGGCCCGCGGAGTCCTATGGTGGCGCCCTCCTGGAGTCTGTGGAGGGCGTTGGTGAGGCTCCCTACGCGGCGTACGCACACCTCCACGCCGTCCTTTTTCAATGGGGAGGAGGCCAGGGTAACCGGGGACTCCCCCACCCCTAATACGGAGAGAAGGATAAACTGTCCGGGTTCAAATGAGAAAGGCCTCGCCTCAAGGAGTCTTATTTCAAAGAATTTCTCCAACTCGGTTAACTGCTGGGCCTTTACAATCTCGGCCAGGGTGGGGATGTAGAGTTTTATGTCGCTAATCATGTTTTACCTCCGCCAGCCGGTTTACTACCTCCACCGGGTGTATATGCACCAGGCAGGCCCTATAACAGCGTCCACAGCCCACGCAATGGGACTGTCCGTGTTTGGCCATTTGATAATTGAATTTCCTGTTGAAACGGTGGCGTAGACGCTGGCTCCTCTGGGTACGGAAGTTTACGCCTCCAGCAATCATGGCAAACTCGGCCAGCAGGCACCCGTCCCACTGCCTCCTCCGCTCCCCCTCCCTGAGGCTTACGTCCATTGCGTCAAAGGTGTCAAAACAGTAGCAGGTGGGGCAGACCAGGTTACAGCGTCCGCAGGCCAGGCATATATCCCCAATCTCCTTCCAGACGGGGTGTTCCCAGTTAGAGGTAAAAAGGAGGGGCAGGTTGGAGAGTTCCGTCTTAAACTTGTAGGGGTATTCCTTCTTCCGCCCCTCTCTCCTGGCAAGGAATGACTCCTTCTCTTTCTCTGAGGGTTTTCTTGCCTTGCTGAAATCCTGGAGGAGTTTTTCGCCTCGTGGAGTCCCAACCGTGATAAAGTAGCCCTCCCCTATATCCGTCAGGAGGAGGTCAAAGCCCTCTTTTACGTCAAGGCTTCCTACAGTACTGCAGAAGCAGTCCTTGTCGCAAGGTCTCAGGCAGTCTATGCCGATTATGGTTGTGTTTTCCCGGCGCGCCTTGTAATAGGGGTCAACGTTTGTGTCAAAAAAGACCTTGTCCGTAAGGGATATCCCGCTTATATCGCATGGTCTGACGCCGAATATCACCTGAGGAGGGGCTTCTATTTTAGGTTTGAGACTAGGTCTTGGCGCCAGGGCCATACAGAAAAGGGTCTCCTCCTGGGGTTGGAGGTACTTCTTTGGGGGGAGGATGGTGGGGATATAATCCTCCCCTGGGTCCCAAAAGTCTGGCGCCTCACCAAAGACGTAGTGTGGGCCCTTCTTTTTTACCCGATAGACCTTGTAATCCTTTTTCAGGTCTTTGTAGAAGGGGCCTATATCTTTCTTGTGTAGAAAGCCTTCTTTCATATGTTTATAAACATGGGCAAACTGTCAGTAGACAGGTTACAGGATACAGGTTACAGGGTAAAGATTTTTACTTGTCTCCTGTTACCTGTCACCTGTTTCCTAATCTCTAGCATATCCTCGGCAGTGGGTCGGAGGCAGGCATATCTATAACCCTTGTGCCTCCCACCAGGGTCTTCATGAAGACCCTGCCCGCTGGGCCTTTTACTACCTCCCCAATAATGGCTGAGTCTTTCCCAAGGGGGTGCCGCCTGAGGACGTCCAGGACTCTGCCTGCGTCGGCCTCCGGGCAGACTATTACTACCTTCCCTTCATTGGCCAGATACATGGGGTCAAGTCCCAATAGCTCACAGGCCGCACTGACCCCCTCCCTTACGGGGATAGACTCTTCAAACAGCAGTATACCAAAGTCCCTCCCGTTTGCCACCTCGTTTAGCGTGGTGGCCAGTCCGCCCCTGGTGGGGTCTCGCATGAACCTTATATCTTTGCAGGCCCCCAGGGCCTCTTGTATCATCCCGCCCAGGGGGGCGCAGTCGCTTAGTAGGGGCGTATTGCAATACGCCCCTACTTCTGGCAGTTCTTTTCTCGCCGCAAGGATGGCCACGCCATGGTCCCCCAGGGTGCCGCTGAGGAGTATCTTATCTCCGGTCTTTATCCTATCCGGGGAGATACAAAGGGAGTCTTCCACAACGCCTATACCGGCGGTATTTATGTATAGCCCATCTGCCGAACCCTTCTCTACGACCTTGGTATCGCCAGTAGAGATTATCACCCCAGCCTCCACGGCCGTCTCTTTCATGGAACTCACTACCCTCTCCAGCAGAGACATCTCCAGCCCTTCCTCTAATATGAAGGCAGTGGACAGGAACAGGGGCCTGGCCCCCATGACGGCCAGGTCGTTCACCGTCCCGCTTATGGCCAGCCTTCCTATGTCTCCCCCTGGGAAGAAGAGGGGTTTTACCACGAAGGAATCCGTGGTGAAGGCCAACTTGATTCCGGAGTGTGGATTGCGGATTGCGGAATGCGGAGTTAGAATTCCGCATCCCGAATTCTGCACTTGCAAATTCCCTGGTAGCTCTACTATTGCAGAGTCGCCAAATTGAGCGAGAATGGGGTTCTGGAAGTGGTGGAAGAATATGTCCTTTATCAGTTCATGCGAGAGCTTCCCGCCGCTACCGTGGCCGAGGAGTATCTTCTTATCGCCTGTCATTTGCTTTCCCCCTGATATTTAAACCACGCCGCACAGGTGCCCTCGCTGGAGACCATACAGGGGCCTACGGGGTGGCTGGGGGTGCAGGCCCTGCCGAAGAGGGGGCAGTCCGGGGGTGTCTTTACCCCCCTGAGCATATCGCCACACAAGCATCCTTTTGGTTCTCTTGTCTTGGGTGCCGGGATGGAAAAGTGCAGGGCGGCATCAAACCTCTGGTATCTGCCCCTGAGTCCGAGACCACTCATGGGGACTACCCCGATACCCCGCCATTCTGCGTCGCAGGGTTCAAAGACCTCCTCAATAACGGCCTGTGCCCTGGGATTACCTTCGGGCCTTACTACCCTGGAGTACTGGATTTCTACCCTGGCTTCTCCCCGTACTATCTGGCCAAGGAGCATGTATATTCCATGGAGGATGTCCAGTGGCTCAAACCCGGCAATAACGCATGGTATACCAAACTCCCTGGCCAGGAACTCATAGGGTCTGGAGCCTATGATGGTACTGACGTGGGCAGGGCATATAAAACCCTGTAGGGGCACGTTGCAACGTGCCCCTACATCTTCCACCAGGGACCTCATCACCTGGGGCATGGTCTTGTGGGAACAGAGGACGAAATAATTCCCTAACCCCTTTCTGTCGGCCTCCAGCACGGAGGCGGCAATGGTGGGGGCAGTGGTCTCAAAGCCTACACCCAGGAATACCACCTTCTTGTCGGGGTTAGCCTCTGCCATGGAGAG
Source organism: Planctomycetota bacterium (assembly GCA_016209685.1). Taxonomy (GTDB): domain Bacteria; phylum Planctomycetota; class Brocadiia; order Brocadiales; family Bathyanammoxibiaceae; genus 2-12-FULL-52-36. The sequence continues at coordinate 248,624 of JACQVQ010000008.1, forward strand.
GGCGTCTGCGGTGGAGTAGACCACCTTTACGTTGCCCAGGGCCAGCCTCTCCAGGCTTGACTCCGAGCCTGGGACCTTGAGCATGTCTCCAAAGGTGCAGATGATTACCCCGGGGACGTGGGCCAGGGTAATGGCCTGGTCTATGTAGCTTGTGGGGGTGACACAGACGGGGCATCCTGGCCCTGATAGCAGTCTGAGGTTGGCAGGCAGTAGCCCCTTTAGTCCGTATCTGAAGATGTTCATGGTATGGGTACCGCAGACTTCCATAATAGTGTATCCGCCTGAGGCGGACCCATCCAAGAGGGAGGAAATCCTCTGGGCCAGTCCCCTGGCCAGTTCCTTATCTCTGAACTCTGTCATGTATTTCATGGCTTAAATCCTGTCATGTCCGGGTGTAGGGGCGGTTCGCGAACCGCCCCTACTTAGGGTGGACATGAACTGGAGGGTCTTCCTAGCCACTTTTTCATCCAGTTTCTCTATGGCGTAGCCTGCATGGACAATGACGTAATCCCCCACCGAGACACTATCCAGTAGAGACAGGTTTATCTTGCACCTTAAGCCCCCTAACTCTCCAACCGCTGGGTCTACCTCCACTACCTTCATAGGCACGCCCAGGCACATTACTTTGCCCCCTTTAAAGGGGGCGGATACCGCCTGTCTGCAATTACTGCCTGGCCCAGGCTGAGGCCGCCATCGTTGGTGGGCACCTTGTGGTGGATATAGACCTCAAATCCCTCGCCGACAAGGATCCCCTCACAGAGCCTCAGGAGGAGGACGTTCTGAAAGACTCCCCCGCTAAGGACCACCCTTTCCTGCCCGCTCTCTCCCCGTATCCTCTTACAGACCTCTCCTGTCATAAGGGCAACGCTGTAATGAAACCTGGAAGAAATCTTTGTGATTGGTGTACCTTTACATAGGTCTTTGAGTATTCCTTCAAACAGGCCACGCCAGCCTATGTGGAGTGTGGAATGGGGAGTGTGGAGTGCGGAATTTAACTCCGCATTCTGCATTCCGCATTCCGCATTTAGGATGTTCCGTACTCCGCATCCCAAGTGTGCCCCTACCGCCTCTCTCAGCTCAAAAGGGTATGATATATCAGTTCCTTCGTCCGCTCCGCCTGAGGCGGATTCAAGTTCAATAGCGGCCTGGCCCTCGTAGGTTATTACCCCCCTTATACACAGCAGGGCCGACACACCGTCAAAGAGCCTCCCCATGCTGGAGGTCAGGGGTGAGTTTATTTTCTTATCCATCATCTCCTTTACAGTAGGCCACTTCCCCTTATCCAATCTCCTTACAAATTCTATGTCCGTCTTTAGAAAGTCCTCTCCAAAGAGGTGGTAGAGGTAGCTGAGGGCCATACGCCAGGGCTCCTTTATGGCCTTCTGTCCGCCTGGCATGGGGACGTACTCTAGATGCCCTACCCGGCGGTAACCGTGGGGGCTTGCCAGGAGGAATTCCCCTCCCCAGAGGTGACCGTCCTCGCCGTAGCCCAGGCCATCAAAGGCGATCCCTATGACCTCTCCTTCCAGGCCGTTCTCGGCCATACAGCTTACTACGTGGGCATGGTGGTGTTGTACAGGTATTTTTGAGATACCGTCCTCTAGTCCAAGGGCGTACTGGGTGGAGAGGTAATCGGGGTGCATGTCGTAGGCCACTATATCTGGTTCCAGATAGAGCATCTTTTTAAAGCGTTCTATGCCCAGCTGGAAGGCCTCCAGGGTCTCCAGGTTCTCCAGGTCTCCGATGTGTGGGCTAAGGAAGGCATGGTGTTTCTTGCCGATACAGAAGGTATTCTTAAGCATAGCCCCACAGGCCAGGACGTCCTTCCCGAATGGAGAGGCTAGTCTAAGGGGATAAGGTGCGTAGCCCCTGGCCCTCCTGATAAGGATTGCAGAATGCGTTCCGCGTGCGGAATGGGGAGTGCGAAGTGCGGAATTTAACTCCGCATTCCGAAGTCTGCAATCCGCATTTGGAATGTTCCGCATTCCTAATTCTAGATTGGCCCTCACCACGGAGTCGTCACAGCGGGTGAAGATGGGCCTGTTAGAGACCAGGAAGTAATCGGCAACGTCTTTAAGACGTGCCAGGGCCTCTGAGTCCTCAAAGAGGATGGGCTCGTCGGTAACGTTTCCACTGGTCATGACCAACAGGTCTCCAGCGTGACGTAAGAGGTAGTGATGTAAGGGTGTGTAGGGGAGCATAATGCCCAGTTCCTTGCAACCTGGTGCCACTCCTTCGGCTATCTTAGCCCCTGGCCCTGCACCGTTCTGGTGCAGGGCTGGCCTCTTTTCCAGTAGGACGATGGGCCTCTTGGCTGAGAGGAGGAGTTGGGCCTCCTGGGGGCCGATGCGGCAGACCCCTCTTGCCCCCTCCAGGTCTCTGGCCATGAGGGCGAAGGGTTTCTCACAGCGGCGTTTCCTATTCCTCAATTCAGATACCGCAGGGGACTGGGTGGCATCTACTGCCAGGTGATAACCCCCTATGCCTTTGATGGCAAGAATCCTGCCGCCTTTAAGGAGGCTTACGGTCTGCCCAAGGACGTCCCCTGGTAGTTCGTTCCCACGGCAGTCTAACAGTCTCAACTGTGGGCCGCATCTGGGGCAGGCATTGGGTTGGGCATGGAATCGCCTGTCCTGGGGGTCGTGATACTCCCCGGAGCAATCCTGGCACATAATGAAGGCGTCCATAGTCGTATTGCCCCGGTCGTAGGGGATGTCTCTAGCGATGGTATAGCGTGGTCCGCAATGACTGCAATTGATGAATGGATAGAGGTATCGGCGGTCGGTGGGGTCAAAGAATTCCTTAAGGCACTCCTCACAGGTGGCTATATCAGGAGCTACCAGTGCCTCTTTGTGGGTTGGGTCCGCTTTATGCGGACTATCCTTTATCTCAAACGTGGTGTAACCTAGAGGGGGCAGGTCCTGCCAGTGGAGTTCTTCAATAAGGGCCTGGGGTGGAGGCGAGTCCAACATGGAGTTGATGAACCTGTCCAGGTGTTCCCTTTCTCCCTCAATGTCAACGGAGACCCCGTTGGTATCATTCTGTACATAACCCTTGAGGAGGAGGCGGGTGGCTAACCTGAAGACAAAGGGACGGAAGCCGACTCCCTGGACGATGCCTCTGGTGATGATTAGTCGCCTCTCCACTCTTGGGAGAGACAGGCCCTGTACCGATGAGGTACAGGGCAGGGGAGGGTGGCCCGTTCCGGAAGGAGACAACTACGTTACTCCCTGGAGGTCCTTGTTCGTTTCCTGTGAGGTCTCTTGTATGGCCCTGGAGAGGGAATTGATTCTTTTGAGGTATTCCAGGTGAGATGTGGTTTCGCCTGAGGTGGATACCTCCAGTCCCTTTGCGGCCTGAAAGTTCTCCAGGGCCATGCGGTAGTTGTTCTCGTAGTAATCTCTCAGGCCGGAGTAAAAGAAGTAGAGGAATCTGGTCTCATTGCTAGTAGTGAGGGCCAGTGCTTTTTTGATGGTGTCTGCGGCCTGCTGGTAATAGCCGCTGTTGTAATAACTCTTAGCGGCGGTCTGGAGTACCGCCAATCTCCCTTCCTTATAGATAGCGGAGAATAGGTCCTCCAGTCCCTCCGGACCAAAGACCTCCTTGAGCAGGTTTTCGTTCTCTAAGAAGAATCTCATTAACAGGCCATTTTCAGGGTAGCTGGCCATGAAGTCTTTTAGCTGTTCCAGGGTCTCGGACAGGAGGGCATTGGTCTCCTTGAGCTCTACGGCAAGCCTCTTTTTGGCCCTTTCCAGGGTGCGGTCTAACTCTTTAAGGAACTTCTTCTCATGCTGGCCTTTCTGGGGTTTTCCTTCCAGGGCCTTTGCCTTCGGGCCATAAGTCTCTGCCTGGTAACAATTTTCTCGGATAATCATGGCTTCGTGGAAGATAGAGCTTACTGCCAGGTCAAAGAGTTGTTCCTTACTGGAGCTGGAGTCGTTTTCCCTGAAGATGGAGTGGCAGATCTTTTTTAGGTTGAATAAGAGGGACTGCCCTTTATCATCTACAAGCCTCTGGACTTCCTCAAATCTAAAAGTCCCCTTCTGGTAATCGTTGTAGAACTGTCTGTAGAGGACTACCGAGCGGAGGAAGATTTTGACTATCTCTACTATCTTGCGGTCTCGGTCCGTGTCTTCCATTCCTTTTACCACGCGGGTAGGGGCGTATTGTCGTGCCTGAGGCAGACCCGCCCAGGGCGGACAATACGCCCCTACTATACAGGTTTTACCATGCCGGTAGGGGCAGGTTTCAAACCTGCCCCCTACCTTAGGTGTCCCCTTTGGCCAGCCCTGGACCAGGATGGTCAAGGGCCAGGGGGTAAAGGGCCTCAAACTTTATCTTTTCTTGAAGTTTCTTTAGTTTCAGGAGTTCAGCCAGGGCAGTCCTGGAAAAGAGGACCACTTCTTTGCAATCCACCACCACCTCTACCACCCCTGTAGCTAATATCTTGTTAATCCTCTTTATGAACTTCTTTACTACCTTTTCGTCCAGTACCCCTTTCAGGGAGACATGTAAGGTCTTGATCTTCTCATCATAGGTAGTATGGATGCTAAGTATCCTCTCAATGACCTCCTCTCTGGTATTTTGCAGGAGGCGGGAGAGGTCGCTTGAGACGTCTCCGTCTGGGGTGGGTTGCTGTCCAGATGCAGTAAGGTCAGTTACTGGTGGGGTATTGGGGATGAGTCCCTCCGAGGAGGAACTGAGGGTGCCCTGGATGCGGTGGAGGAGCCTGGCGATGGGGGATATACCTCCCTTTGGGACACGGTTGGCCATCCGCCTGAAGGTCCAGTTGATGCCAAGCCTGGACAGTAGATAGGGTTGCGCGGGCCTGATTACCCTCTTAAAGATGCTGGGTATGGAGAACAGGCGGTGATTCACCCAGTAATAACCCTCTTGTAAGGTCTCGGGGGACATGAGCCTCGGATAGAAGGTGACGTGACGGCCATCATAATGTGCCATATTCTTGTCAAATATCCTGCCCTCTTTCTCCATCTGGCGGTAAAAAGGCGTGCCTGGCAGTGGGGTCAGGATGGCGGGGGTGGACATGGTAATCCTATTTTCTTCCAGGAATTCTACTGTGCGTTCAAAGACGGACTCATCGTCTCCATCAAAGCCAAAGATTATCCCTGCCGTGATACTTATCCCGTGGTCAAAGAATTTTTTGATGGACTCCTTATATTTTTCCACCTTGTTAAAGCCCTTTCTTACCTTCTTCAGGTTCTCCTGGGAGAGGCTCTCAATGCCCAGGAAGAGGCCCTTGCAACCGCTTTCCGCGGCCTTTTTCAGGAGTTCCAGGTCATCGGCCAGCTTGAGGTTTGACTGCCCTGACCATGTGAGCCCTAAGGGTTTGATGGCCTCAAAGAGCTCCATGGAATATTTCCTGTTACCGGCAATGTTGTCATCCACGAATATGATGTAGCCGGGGGGCATGCTTTCAAGTTCCTTCACCACGTCTTTTACGGGCCTGAGGCGGTAGGTGTTACCGAAGAAGTTGGTTACTGAACAGAACTCACAGCCAAAGGGGCAGCCCCTGGAGGCCTGGAGGCAGTTAGCGGTAACGTAGGCATCTCTCTTTAATAGGTCTATCCTGGGATGGGGAAGGTTCTCCAGGGAGGGGAGTCCGTTCTGGCGGTAGAAGGGTTTTAGCTCGCCATTCTTAAAGTCTTGTATGAGGCGCGGCCAGAGCCCTTCTGCCTCTCCAACTACTACGCTGTCGGCATGCAATTTTGCCTCTTCCGGCACGGCAGTGGGGTGGATACCGCCGAGTACCACTTTTACGCCCCTCTGGCGGAATTCCCTGGCTATCTCATAGGCCCTGGGGGAGAGGAAGGTCATTACCGATATGCCCACCAGGTCTACCTCTTCTTCAAAGTCTATCTTTTCTATGCTCTCGTCCAGCAGCCTCACCTCCACATCGGGTGGGGTCAAGGCTGCCAGGACTGGGAGGCTCAACCTGGGAAACCAGAAGGACCGGACGTCTTTCTTTGAATAACTAAAAATAGATTCCTTTAGCTCTGGAGAGATTAAGAGTAGCTTCATATATTTCCCCTCTGCCTTGTTTTTTCTGGAAAGCTAGATTATACATTTTGAAGAGCTTCTGTCAACGCCTTTCGCCAGGGCAAGTTTTTAATTTAGTGTGTTTAAAGATTAAAGCCCAAAATGTTACCCATCTCCATATACTCCACAAGGGCTTTCTATTTTTCCCTTGACATTTCACCACATCAACCTATAATTCGATGAAAGTGAACTGCCATGCAAAAAGACAGCATTGAACAAGGCTAAAAGAAAGAGGAGTGGTGTTTTTTTTTGACTTTTTGTGTCCATATATGGTATTATATGACCAGTAAACCTACAACAAGTATGATATCTAATGAGATGGTGAGACCATGCATCCAGTAGATTTCTTCATGGGACTGATGTCCACGGACATTGGCATTGATTTGGGTACGGCTAATACCCTGGTATGTCTGCCTGGTCGCGGGGTAGTGCTCTCCGAACCAACGGTGGTGGCCGTAAGGCCGGGGACTAACAAGGTACTCCTGGGCGGCAAGGCGGTGGGTAACACTGCAAAGGCCATGCTGGAGAAGGCACCGGATACTATCTCTGTGATAAGACCGCTAAAACACGGGGTCATTGCCGACTTTGACATCACCGAGGCCCTCCTTAAATACTTCATCCAGAAGGTACATAAGAGGAAATGGGGGTTAAGGCCCAGGCTAATCATCGCCATCCCGTCAGGGATTACGGCGGTAGAGAGGCGGGCGGTAGTTAACTCCTCGGAGAGGGCAGGGGCCAGGGAGGTCTACCTGGTCTCAGAGCCCAAGGCGGCCGCTATAGGCATCGGTCTACCCATCAGCGAGCCTGTGGCCCATATGATTGTAGATATTGGCGGCGGTACCACCGAAGTAGCAGTCCTCTCCCTGGGAGACATCTTTACCCACGTCAGCCTCAGGGTAGCAGGGGATGAGATGGACGAGTCCATAGTCCACTACGTCCGCAATAACTACAACATGGACATCGGGTACAGGACGGCTGAGAACATCAAGCTGGAAATAGGCTCGGCCTATCCCATGGAAGAAGAGGTTACCATGGACATTAAAGGGAGGGATACCATCTCAGGCCTGCCCAGGGCCACGGTGATGAGTTCTGAAGAGGTCAGGGAGGCATTGAGAGGGCCCGTGGATCACATAGCCAATGCAGTAAAGACCGTACTGGAGAGGACTGTGCCTGAACTGGCCTCAGACCTCCTGGAGTACGGGATGGTGATGGTTGGGGGTGGCTCGCTTCTGAGAGGGTTAGACAAATTTTTGGCCGAGGAGACGGGTATGGCCGTCCGTATAGCCGAAGACCCCCTCACCGCAGTAGCCAGGGGCACCGGGATACTGCTGGAAAACCTGGATATCTACAAAGACGTATTACAAAATGAAGAGGTGGAGGTCTAGAAGGCATAATCCCCCCAGGAAGATACTCCTGGCCCTCATTCCTTTAGTAATTTCCCTTGGTCTCCTCAGCCTGCCCTTTGCCTTCTCAGACAAAATAAGGCTCCTGGTAGGTTCTCCCTTTAAACCGGTGCAGAAGGCCTTCCTTAAGGCAGGACGAGGGGTTAATCGGGCCTTCGTATGGGTCCCAACCTCCTGGACTGCCTCTAGTAAGGTAAAAGAACTGGAAGGGGAGGTACAGAGACTACAGAACCGGCTGGTCCAGAGAGAGGTTGCCGTGGCCCGACTCCAGACCGAACTTGCCTCCGTTACGGAGTATTATAAAGAGATAAAAGTGCCACAAAGGCCTCTACTGGCCCACGTGGTAGGTTATGACGTCTCAGACTTCAGAAAGACCTTCCTGATAGATGTAGGCTCAAGGCACGGAGTTGCTAAAGATAGCGTAGTGCTGGCCCAGGACGCACTGGTGGGGAGGGTATCCTCAATAGGCCCCTACACCAGCAGGGTACTCCTAATTACAGACCCAGCCTCCAGGGTACCTGCCAGGATACTGGAGACTAGCGACCTGGGGGTGGTAGAGGGGACTTCGGGCGGGCTATGCCGTCTAAAATACCTGCCTAAGTGGTCCACCTCAGGTGGAAAGGTACAGAAAGGCTTCAGGGTGGTCTCAGCCCCTATCGGAGGCATCTACCCAGACTCCCTCTACATTGCTACCGTGGCAGATGACGTAGAAGAAGAAGGGACACCATATAAGACCTTAAAACTCAGACCAGGGGTGGACTTTGCCGGGTTAGACACCGTACTAATCCTCAACGCACCTCCCCTCCAGGACGGTCAGGAGTCACGGAATATTACCAGCAGTAAAGGAGGCGGGCAGATGCTAGTACCGCTGGCAAGCGGCAGCACTGCTGGCAACAGAAGGTGAGATTGTGCTCTGGGTAATACTAGTAGCTACTGCCCTCTTTATAGCCATCCTTGAGACTACCACCTTCCCCTACAACCTGGGAGGTAACCTCCTGGGAATAAAACCAGACCTCTTCCTGCCCATTACGGTCTTATGTGCCCTGAGGCTGGATCTGCTTCAGGCAAGCCTTGTTGGCCTGGTCATGGGGCTTGCCAGGGATTTGTTCTCCAACGACCCCGTGGGCCTGCACAGTTCCTTCTTCGTAGGGATAGCCCTAATCGTCGGACTCCTCAAGGATAAATTCTACAACGACCCCATACTGGTCCAGCTACTGGTAGTCCTGCTTGCCTCCCTGATACACCGGGGGGGATGCGCCATAGTTCTCGGGCTGACCTACCACTCCATTGACCCCCTCTCCGTCCTCTGGAAGGTCTTCATGGGCACCCTCCTTACCCTGGCCGTGGCCCCCATACCGTATTTCCTACTCAAAAAATTTCTGCCCCCTGTAAGGTGGAAGGATGTATCCTAACAGACTAAAGATACTCTTCGTCTTAATAGCGTTGCTCCACCTGGCACTGGTGGGGAGGTTGGCCCAATTGCAACTCGTCCAGGGAGGGAAATACAGCGGCCTCTCCAAGAAACGTCTCATAAAGGAGCACACCTTATCGGCCCGCAGGGGCAGTATCTACGACCGACACGGTAGACCCCTCGCCCTGGAAGAGGCCTCTTTTGACGTGGAGGTGCGCTACAAGAACCTCCTTTACAGTTACTACGCCTCCAGGTCCGCCAAAGATGCATCTTCCGACGACAGAAATGAACTCCCTCCAGACCTCTCCAAAATCAAGGCCCATAAGAGGAGCAACACGGCGTGTCAGGAATGCCACCCCTACGATGGCCTGTGGGTGGAGAGGGTATCAAGGCTCTTAGACCTCAAACCCGATGAACTCCTGGCAAGGGCTGAAGTGGCAGTAAAGAGGGTGGAATCTATCAAAAAGAACGTCCAGAGAGGCCGTAAAAGGGGGGTACGTATCCAGGAGGAACTTGCCTCTCTCCCCATAGCTAAAAATATATCAGTTGAAAAGGTGGCGGAACTGGAGACCAGGCTGGAACAGTACCCTGGGGTGTCTCTGGTGGCCAGACCCAAGAGGTACTACCCCAACGGGGAGCTGGCCTGTCACCTCCTGGGGTCCTTAGGCAGACTCTCGGAGGCGGAATGGCAGAAAATCAAGGGCCTGCGCACAGAGTCCTCGGATAGTAGACTGAGCCTCTACTACGGCACCCTTTCCAAAGATACACTGGTGGGACGCGGGGGTCTGGAGGCCCAGTACGACATAGAGCTCCAGGGGAGGCCAGGGAAAAGGATAGAAGAGATTGTCTTAAAGACCATGACGGTGGACAAGGTCATCTTTGACATGCCCCCCCAGGCAGGTCATGACCTCTTTCTAACCCTGGACCTGGACGTGCAGAGATTGGCAGAATCGGCCCTGAGTGGATTGGGAGATAAAAATGGCTCAATAGTAGTAATGGACACCCATACGGGGGAAATCCTGGCCCTGGCAAGCTGCCCAGGGTTTGACCTCAACACCTTTAACCTGGATTACACCCGCCTGGCCAGTGACCCACGGAAACCCCTTTTAAACCGCCCGCTCCAGGCGGCCCTGCCCCCAGGCTCCACCTTCAAGCCCCTAACCGCCCTGAGCGCCCTTGCCGGGGGAGAGATTACCCCCTCTACCCAATTTTACTGCGGCGGCAAACTTATGATGGGAGACAGAATCCGCCACTGCACCTCCACCCACTATCAGATGAGGCTGGAAGAGGCCATGGAGCACTCCTGCAACATCTACTTCTATGAGGTGGCGAAGAGACTGGAGGGCTGTAACCTGGAAAACGAGGCCCGTGCCTTTGGCCTTGGGGAGAAGACCGGGATAGACCTCCCCTTTGAGGGGGCTGGCCTTGTGCCGGTAACCCGTTCCCTGGGGGAGAGGCTGAACCTCGCCATAGGACAGGGAGAACTCCTTGCAACTCCGCTCCAGATGACCCGCATGATGGCTACCGTCGCCAATGGCGGGAAATTAGTGAGCCCCCACCTGTTGAAAAAAGTGGTCTCCTTAGAAGAAGACCTGCCGTGGGAATCCACCTCAGGCGGATCACAAAAGAAAGGCATCGTATCTATTCCCCCTGAGCACCTCAAGGTATTGTGTAATGCCTTGCGAAGGGTGGTAATCAGCGGCACTGCCAGAGGTAAGGGGTTAGACGTCCTGGAGGTAGCAGGAAAGACAGGTACCTCACAGATAGGCAAAAAAGGGGTTTATCATGCCTGGTTCCTGGGTTACATGCCTTACAATAACCCCCGCTACTGTCTCTGTGTGGTGGTGGAAGAGACTACAGGACACGGCGGGGAGGTAGCGGCACCCATAGCCCAGCAACTGGCCCAGGGTTTACTCCGCAGGGATATGGCCCAGCTTACGGCTAAAAGAGATACAGGGATAGAAGGACGCTGAAGACGTGCTCAACAAAAGACTATTCAGGGGATTTGACTGGCTAGTGTTCATCTCTATTTGCGGTCTCTTCACCATCGGCCTCTTTTTTATATGGAGCGCCGCCTCCCAGGGACACGTCTTAAAGCAACTCATCTGGATGGGGCTAGGGCTAGGGGTATTCTTTGTACTACTCTCTCTTGACTATCTCAGTATCGTAAGATACGCCTACGTCTATTACCTGCTGGGTATACTGGCCCTCCTGGCAGTGCTACTGCTGGGTGCCTCTGTCCGTGGCTCAAGGAGGTGGTTTGACCTGGGGCCGGTCAACTTCCAGCCCTCTGAATTCTTGAAGATTATCCTGGTCCTGGCCCTGGCGAAATATCTTATGTACAAGGACAGCTACAAGAAACTCCATGTCCTGGCTGTCTCGCTGGCCTTCACCCTTATACCTCTGATGCTCATCTTTATGGAACCCGACCTGGGCACCGGGATGATACTGCCACCCATATTCTTTGCCATGGTGTTCGTCACCGGGGCAAGGATAAAACACTTTATCCTCCTCGTACCTATGGCCCTGGCCTCTCTGCCCTTAATGTGGTTTGTACTCCTCAGGGGTTACCAAAAGGATAGGGTATTCGGCTTCCTGTGGCCCAACGTGAACCAGGACTGGGGTGCCGCTTACCATCGGCTCCAGGGCCTCATAGCCATCGGTTCAGGCGGGGTACTGGGGCAGGGCTGGGGGAAGGGCGTCCAGACCCAGTTGGGGGTACTGCCAGAACCGCACACTGATTTCATCTTCGCCGTAATAGCGGAGGAGTGGGGGTTCCTTCGTACCGTCCTGGTAATCCTTCTCTACGTAACCTTCCTGGCAGGCACCCTGGGTATTGCCCGCAGGACCCGTGAGCCGGTGGGGAGGCTCGTCCTTACCGGTCTGGCCGCCATGTTCGCCTCCCAGGGGCTGATAAATATGGCCATGGTACTGGGCCTGGCCCCCATCACGGGCATAAACCTCCCCTTCGTAAGCTACGGAGGCTCTTCACTCCTCACCTCCTTTATTGCCCTCTCCCTCATAATCAACGTGGGGATGCGGAACAAGGTGAACCTGGCCAGAGAGGATTTCTGTTAAATATTTATGCCCGAAATGGTATCCTGCTGCAATAAGTAGGGGCACGTTGCAACGTGCCCCTACGTACAATACAAAAACGGAAGGACTCCCATGAAATTTACCAAGATGCACGGTATTGGTAACGATTACGTTTACGTCAACTGTTTTGAAGAGGAGGTAAAAGACCCTTCCCGGTTGGCTAGGAAAGTAAGCAATAGGCACTTCGGTATCGGCGGGGACGGACTGATACTAATAACTCCTTCCAAAAAGGCGGACGTGGGGATGCGTATCTTTAACGCCGATGGGAGCGAGGCCCAGATGTGCGGTAACGGCATACGATGTGTGGCCAAGTATGCCTACGAGCATGGGCTAGTGTCCAAAAAGGAAAGGATGAGGATAGAGACCAGGGCAGGGGTAAAGACCGTTAGTTTAAGGGTTCAAGGTTCAAGGGTTCAAAAGGTGAGGGTGAACATGGGCAGGCCCAAACTCTTAAGGAGGTTTATTCCTATGCTAGGAAAAAATACCAGGGTGATAGACGAGCCACTGCACGTAGAGGATAGGGTCTTCCGTATTACCTGCGTCTCCATGGGGAATCCCCACTGTGTGATATACGTAGAAGGCGTCAGAAATTTTCCCGCCAGTCATTACGGCCCGCTGATTGAAAATCACAAGGCCTTCCCTGAGAGGACAAACGTACATTTTGTGGAGGTGATGGGCCGTGGAGAGGTAAGGATGCGGACGTGGGAGAGAGGTTCAGGGGAGACCCTCGCCTGCGGCACCGGGGCCTCCGCCGTGTGTGTAGCCGGGGTGCTAAACAAAAAGACCTCCCGAAGACTCCTGTCCCACCTGCCAGGAGGAGATTTGGAACTGGAATGGGCCAAATCAGGAGAGGTCTACATGACCGGCCCGGCAGAGGAGGTGTTCAGTGGGGAGTATTGATGTAGGGACAGACCTTCAGGTCTGTCCATGAGGTTGTGTAAAGGCTATAGGCAGTAGCCGCAGGTCATGTCACGCCGTAGGCGGATCTGCCTTCGGCATGACCTGAGGCAGATTCGCCTCTGGCGAACTTTAGCCTGCGTTATACTTCTTCCCTAATCCCTAGCCCCTAAGCCCTGGCTTTAGTTGACATGACCTAAATGCCAGTAAAGGAGGTGTCTATGAGTTGGCTCTATCTGGTAGTGGCAATAGTACTGGAAGTTGGTGGGACCACTTCCATGAAGTTATCCGAAGGTTTTACTAGACTATTTCCGTCTGTACTGGTGTTTATCCTGTACGGGCTCAGCCTCGGTGCATTGACGCTCACCCTTAAAAGGATTGATGTGAGCGTTGCTTATGCAGTATGGTCTGGTCTGGGTACGGCCCTCATAGCAGTAGTAGGGATTTTGTGGTTTAGAGAATCGGCAGGCGTCTTAAAGATAATCTCACTTGGACTGATTATAATAGGTGTAATTGGTTTGAATCTTGGCACGAGACTACATTAGGCGCCCTGGAGAGATGAAACGAGACCTCTGCGAAAGTCCACACACTACTTCGTGTCATTCTGACCCTGAACGAAGTGAAGGGGAAGAATCTCTAGACCCTTCGCTTTCGCTCAGGGTGACACTTCGTGTCAGATTCTTTCCGCCTCAGGCGGATTTCGCTTCCTCAGAATGTTGAAAATCCGCCTATGGCGGGAAATGTGAGCAGGGTTTTTCAGAGGCTCTAAACGTGACGCCACCGATGAAGCCGACAAGTGAGCTTAGGGGACAGGCCCTGGAGATATTTTACCATGCCCTCGGGGCAGTGGACCCGGCCAGGCTCGTGAGGGAGAGGGTAGGTAGGGGCACGTTGCAACGTGCCCCTACCCTGAAGATAGATAGTAAATCTTACGCCCTCAAAGAATTTAATGGGGTCTATGCCGTGGGTTTCGGCAAGGCCTCTGCCCCCATGGCCCAGGCCCTGGAAGAGATACTGGGGGAGTGGTTGAAGGGGGGGATTGTGGTAGTAAAAGAGGGCCATGCCCTCCCGCTAAAAAAGATAAAGATATTGGAGTCAGGCCACCCCGTACCTGACAGACGCTCTCAGGAGGCGGCCATGTCCCTGCTGGATTGGGCCAATACTGAGGTTCAAAGGGTTAATCCGCCTGAGGCGGAAAGAGTTCAAGGGTTACGGGCACTCCAGACAAAAAGGGCCCTGGTCTTCTGCCTGGTTACAGGTGGCGGCTCTGCCCTCCTGTGTGCCCCCCCTGGGGATATAAGTTTAGAAGAGGTAAAGACGGCAACCTCGCTCCTCCTGGCCTCGGGGGCAGAAATAAAAGAGGTGAATACCGTAAGGAAACACCTGTCCCTGATACACGGGGGGAGGCTGGCAAGGGCCTTATATCCTGCTGTGGTTATCAATCTAGTCGTCTCAGACGTGGTGGGTGACGTACTGGACATGGTCTCCTCAGGCCCTACGTTACCCGACCCCAGTACTTATAAGGGGGCTTTAGAAATAGTGTCCAAATACGGGCTTGCAAAACGGCTGCCTGAAAGGGTATATGAATACTTGAAGAGGGGCGTCAGTGGAGAGGTAGAAGAAACCCCTAAGGAAGGGGACGTCTGTTTCCAGGACGTCCACACCTTTCTCCTGGGCAGTAACATGAGGGCCCTGGAGGCGGCTAAGGAAAAGGCGATAGAATTAGGTTATAATACCCGCATCCTGGGTTCTTCTTTTACGGGTGAGGCCAGAGAGGTGGCCAGGGTCTTTTCCTCTAGGGCAAGGGAGTGTAGGGAGGGGGATAATCCCCCTTCTGGGCCAGCCCTGGTGGCGGAGCACCAGGGCTATAGCATTGGGGCTCTGCCCCCAATGCTGAACCGTTCTGGTTCAGGGCCAGCCTGCCTCCTTGCGGGTGGTGAAACCACTGTTACCATTAGAGGTAACGGGAAGGGTGGTAGGAACCAGGAATTTGCCCTGGCCAGTGCTATGGAGATAGAAGGGCTGGAGGGGGTTGTAATACTTAGCGGCGGTACGGATGGTAACGATGGCCCTACGGAGGCGGCAGGTGCAGTGGTGGACGGGACTACGTGCAGGAGGGCGAGGGCGCACGGTATGGAACCCGAGGATTTTCTGATGAGGAACGACTCGCATACCTTCTTCTGCCGTTTGGGGGACCATATAATTACCGGTCCCACCCGCACCAATGTCATGGATATTATGTTGTGCCTGACAGGAGGCCAATGATTAAATCTGTTATACTCTCCGGAAGGGTGTGGGTATATGCCTTCATAATACTGGGGCTATGTTCCTGCGCCACCCCTGCTAATATAAAGGCCCTGCAGAGAGGCGTAGAAGAAAGACCCGGGGACTTTGGTGCCCATTTTGAACTTGGAAGGGCCTATCTGGAAAGGGGGATAAGATGGGAAGGTGCGTCAATGGTGGGGACTCCCGTGTTGGTTAGTAAGAGATGGCTGAAGAAGTCGCAGAGGGAATTTGAGAAGTCTATGGAGATAGACCCCCTTTCCCCGGAACCTCACTACTGGATGAAGGTCATATACACCGTCAGGGGAAAATATAAGATGGCCGATGAGGAGGTGGAGGTCTTCAATAGTTTGACTGCCAGAAAGAAGGTAGTGGGGTCACCCCCGGCAGGGAGGACGTCTCCATGATGTCCAGGAAGCTTTTGGGGATAGTTATTGGGAGTAGTATAGGGGGGCTATTCTTTGTATTTGTCATGGTCTTGCTCTTCAGCCCCGGGGTCTTCTTTAAAGGCATGATAAAAGACTGGCTGGGCAGTACCTTCGGAGGGAGGGCCAGGGCAGAGGGTGTTACCTTTGGCTGGAGGAAGGGGATAGAATTATCTGATTTTGTACTCCTGCGGGAAGGGAAAGAAAGTCCTGCACTCAAGGCCAAAAAGATACGGCTCAAATGTCCCCCCCTCTCCTTACTCCATGGTCAATACATATTGCAACTGCTTGAGGTCTCTGACCTGGAAGTAACAAAAGGTCTTAGGGTCAACCCTGGGATTGAGGTAAGTACCCTTGAATTGAAGGCATCGCACCTTCTCTTCACCGGAGGGCTTGAAAGGGGCAGTGAGTGGCCGATAGGTGGTGGGCATATAATACTAAAAGACGGCCTGTTGACAGGGAAGCCGGTCTCCGTCCTTATGGAGGTACTGGGGCAGCAAGGCGAGGGATACGCCTTTGAGTCTATTTCAACCGATTTTGAGGCGGGTAGGGAAGGGGAGATATATCTCAAAGATTTTCTGGCCAGGGGCGCCCTCTTTGACCTTGAACTGGAGGGGAGGGTGGAGGCCGACCAGACCATGGACTGTAACGCTATGGTAGTAATATCAAAAGAAAAGGTAGGTAAAAAGGTCAAGAAGCTCTTTAGCTTCTCAGGCACGGATGCCCTCCGTATCCCTCTCAGTCTTACGGGGGACCTCTCAGCCCCAAGAGTTTCTATTAAGACAGAGTCCCTGGTGGAGGAATTGTTCAAAGGTATTTTTCAGGGCAAGTAGGGTTCGCCGGGTACGATATGAACTGGCTTGACTCCATTTTTATAGGTTTCCTGTGTATGGCGGCGGCCTTTGGGTTCCTGAGCGGGGTACTCTGGCAGGTCTATAGTCTTATATGCCTTGTGGCCGCCTATTTTTCCTCTACGTTTCTACATCACTACCTCGTTGGCCCCCTGTCCGCCAGGTGTAGTCCTGAGACCGCCATCCTACTGAGTCACATTATTACCTTTGTGGCCACCTTTGTCCTCATCTGCAGTCTTGGACTGCTTATGAGAAGGGCCTTAAACCTTTATCCCGGGTTCTGGGGTGGCCTGTTCGGTGCCTTCCTGGCACTGTTTCAGGGAATGCTCCTGTGCGGGGTCGTTGCCGTGGGGCTGATGGAGTACAGTAGTAACGGTCTGAGGCAAGAGGTAGAGTCCTCTGCCGTAGTCTCCGCCCTTGCGAAGGGTACCAGGGTCTTTTACGCACTCATCCCTAGTGATATAAAGAACGGTGCGAGGTCTCTGACAGGGGATGCCGAGAAGTAATGATACGATAGCCCTTATCGCCACACCGCTGGGGGAGGGGGGGATTGGTGTGGTGCAGGTCTCCGGCCCTCAGGCGCTGGAGATGGCCGGTAAGCTCTTCAGGAGCAGGCGGGCGACGTCCGCCTCAGGTGGACTTCTGCCTGAGATAGACCTTACTAAGGCCCAGAGCGGGAGCCTCTTTTATGGGACAATACATGATAGTGAGGGGCTTATAGACGAGGTACTTGTGAGTATCTGGAGGGCAAACGGGGGTCCCACTGGTGGGGGTCTGGTGGAGATAAATTGTCATGGGGGCATAATGGCAGTACAAAAGACCCTGGAGGCCTTTCTAAAGATGGGTGCCAGGAAAGGCAAATGGAAAGAATTACTTGATGGAGTTGCCCCAGTACAGGAAGGGCTGGACCTCATACAAAGAGAGGCATTACTCCTCCTCCCCAGGGCAAAGACCAGGTTGTCTGTCAAGATGCTCCTATCGCAGTATCAGTCCGCCCCTGGTGGACTCTCTCACGAGGTCAGGAAGTTAGGGGAGGAGGCAAAAAGGATTAAGGAGAAGCTGATGGGGTGCGACACTCCCGGGGTGGCGTCTGCCTTCCATTTGCTACTTTCTAGCCTGACTGCCCTGGTAAATTCCAGCCCCTTCGGACTGGCCCTCGTGAACCCTTTGAAGGTGACCATTGCCGGAGCACCCAACGTGGGGAAGTCTACGCTCTTTAATGCCCTCTTAAGGGAGGACAGGGTACTGGTACACCATGAGCCAGGCACTACCAGGGACTATATCATTGAGTTCATTTCTATAGAAGGGATGCCCTTAGAACTTATTGATACCGCCGGTCTCAGGGAGGCAGAGGGGGTGGAAGGGGTAGGGGTAGAATGGGCCAGGGCCCTCCACCAGGAGGCAGATAAGGTCATACTGATGCTGGATGCCTCCAGGCACATCACCCAGGAGGAAGAAGGACTTATAGGTACACTGGATACCAGCAAGGTAGTGCCTGTACTAAACAAGATAGACTTGGTAGGGTCACGTTGCCCGCCTGAGGCGGATGCCCTACAATTATTTTCCATACCTCCCTGTGAGGTATCAGCCCTGAGTGGGAAGGGACTAGACGGTCTTAGAAGGATGCTCGTCAAGGAATTCCTCCCGGAGATAGAGAGAGGCCCCCACCGCCCCATCGTCTTCACCCAGAGGCAGAAGGGGCTGTTGGAAGAGGCCCTCAGTGTAGCCAGGGGATTACCCAGGGATATAATTGATTGCTTTACTGCCAGCGAGGTTTGTCAGAAACTAGACCAACTGGAGAAGCTCCTCCTTGGTGTGCTTAAGGAATGAAGCCTGCCAGGAACATAGCCTTATTAGGTGCCCTAATTCTTTCCTCTGTTACTTTTATGGCTCAGGGTCTTAATGGGCAGGGGTTCCTTGTGGACGTAAAGTGCTCTAAGTGCCACACCCTGGAGCGTGTCTTTATCATATGCAAGTCCGAAGGCGAGTGGCGGGACGTGATAGAGAAGATGATGGGGAAGAACCCCGAGTGGATTCGGCCTGGGGAGGCTGAACAGGTCCTAAAGGAAATCCTCTCGCTTTACCCCGACCGAGTCCACGAGATGTGCAGGACAAGGAGGCACTACGAGAACGTAAGGCTATTATTTTTAGACCGCTGTACTGTCTGCCACAACATAAATAGGGTCTTGTTTGAGGATAGGACCCGGCATGAGTGGGGAGAGACCGTAAGGCGTATGTACTCAGAAGCGATGGGTTTTATCACCGAGGAGGAGGCCGCACAGATTGCCCACTTCCTCTCGGAAACGGGACACCTACTTAAGGAGGAGGCAGGAGGGAGGGTATTCGTGGCCAAGTGCCTTAACTGCCATCCGGGGGAAGAAATCTTGATGGAGACGCACGACAGCGCAGGTTGGGGGAAGCAGGTGGAGAGGTGCAGGGAGACCGCTTGCAGGACCTTCAATACCAACTGGCTTGACCCCGCCGAGGCCAGACTAATTGTAGACCTGCTAGTGAAGACCCAGGGGGAGGGACGTTAGTTTTTGTAGGGTGCGTTGCAACGCACCAGCCCGCTACTCCATTAAGGTTCTAGAAGACATCTTCGAGGTCTCTGAAAAGGTCTCACCAACAGCCCGTATCATTCTGGGTGAGCCGAAGCCTTGAGTCCGCCTAAGGCGGACGAAGGGAAAGCGAAAAATCTAGCGTTTTAGCCGAGATTCTTCACCGCCTTTGGCGGTTCGGAATGACACCTCCAAATCTCCTTGTACTACCTCCCCAACAGCGTGGCAAAATCCGAATCGCTCAGGAAGGGCTGGAAGTCGGGGTTGGCCTTGGCGGTGGCTCTCCATCGGGGGTTAAGCGAGATGGCCTTCCTGAGGGAGTCAAGGACGCCTGTCTTATCCTTGAGCACTGCCAGGGCAGAGGCCCTGTTATACCAGGCCACGTCAAACGTGGGGTTAATCCTTAATGCCTTGTCGTAGGCCTCCACGGCCTCCCTTGATTTACCCACCTGGTCCAGCACCAGGCCCATGTTGTGCCAGGCAGAATAAGATTGTGGGTTTATCTCCAGTGCCTTTTGAAAGGATTGAAGTGCTTCCTCGTTTCGGTCAAGGTCGCTAAGGAGGAGGCCCTTATAGTCCCAGGCCTCCGAGTAGTTTGCCCTGGATTGTATCGCCTTCTCAATGGCACTGAGGGCCTCCTGGGTCTTTGCCTGTGCCTCTCCCAGGATGAGTGCCTTCTGGTAGTGGGCCTCGGCACTGTTGGGGTTTATTGTCAGACTGCGTTCAAAGGTCCTGAGGGCCTCATCGTTCCGTCCCAGCCGCATGTAGACCGTGGCCGTGTTGTACCAGACGTCAAAGGAGTTGGGCCTCAATTGGGCGGCCTGGTTGTAGGCCCCAAGGGATTCCTGGTATCGGTTCAGCTTGGCCAGGGCATTGGCCTTGCTAATCCATGCCTCAAAAAGAGTAGGCTCTATGCTGGCCGCCTTCTCAAAGGACTTCAATGCCTCTTCCGGGCGTTCCAGTCTCAGGAGGGCAACTCCTTTGCTTACCCAGGACTCAGGGGTATCGGGGTTTAACTCGGCGGCCCTGCGGAAGGCCTCGGCGGCCTCTGACTGCCTCCCCATGCGGGCGAGGACGTCGCCCTTGCTGGTCCAGCCCTTTAGATAGTCAGAGCGGATGGCAATGGCCCTGTCAAAGGCCGTTACGGCCTCTTCGTATTTGCCCAACTCTACGGCCGTAAAACCTTTATTGTACCAGGTCTCGTAGGAGGCAGGCTCAAGCTCCAGTGCCTTTGAGTAGGCCCTCATGGCCTCTTCATATTTACCGAGGCGGACCAGGGCCAGGCCCTTATTTGTCCAGGGGTCATAGGCCCTGGGGTTTACCTCCGAGGCGGTGGCAAAGGCCTTAACGGCCTCCTCGTAGCGTCCCATCCGGAAACAGGCCATGCCAATGTTTTGCCAGGTAAAGTAGGAATCGGGCTTGACCTCTATGGCCTTCTCAAGGGTCTTTATGGCCTCCTCATTCCTCCCCATGTCTCCCAACAGCAGGCCCTTGTCCGTATAGGCGGCGTGGAGCTTGGGGTCTATCTCTATGCATTTATCGTAGCATTTCAGTGCCTCTTCGTAGCGGCGGAGTCGGGTGAGGGCATTACCCTTGTTTAGCCATGCCTCATAGGAAGTGGGCCTCAGTTCAATGGCCTTTTCGTAGGCCCTTATGGCAGACTCCACCTGTTCCCTGTGGTTCTCTTCCACCCGCACGAGGGACAGTCCCTTATTTATCCAGGCATCATAAAAGAGGGGGTTCAGGCCGGTGGCACGGTCGTAGGCCTCCACGGCCTCCTTGTATCTCTTCAGGTGGTCCAGTAGTTGGGCCTTGTTGTACCAGGTCTTGTAATCATCGGGCCTGATAGATAGGGCGCCGTCGTAGGCCTTCAGGGCCTCCTCATGCTGACCCCTTCTCATGAGTTCCACGGCGTGCTGTGTCAGGTGTTCCGGGTCTTCCTGGGCCTGTGCGACTGACGGCAGGCAAGCCAGTAGACAAGAAAGTAGGGCAATGGAAAGGATTCCTCTAGGCATTTGTTTACCCTCCTGTATTAATAGTCCCTTTATCAAGGATAAAGGTCTTGTCAATAGAAGGTCTCTTTATCAATCTACCTGTGTAACTCACCCTCTGTCCTTCTTTAAGCGGAGGGAGGCGGCCTTCCAGGGCTATCTCTACCCCTATCCCCTGGTCATTAAGGGTGAGCCTGGTGAGGTCGGGGTAGAGTTGAGTAATTTCCCCCTCTCCCCTGACGTACATGCCCTGGCAGTGACTCCAGAAGGCATCCCTTTCAGTGGTGGAACCTACCGAGAGGCGTTGCTGTAGCTGGTAGAGGGACAGGCCAATGAAATGCCGAGCAAGCTCGGCCACTACAACAGGTCTCTCTGCTCTCTCTTCAGGGGGTTCTCCAAAGAGTTCATGGAAGTGGGCCTTGTACCTGGCTACTAGTGGAGGTTCTTCCAGGAAGAGGGCGTTCTCGTAGTTAAATTTCTCTGCATACTCGGTGAGGGAGTATGAGCCTGTAAAGACCCTTCTGGAATCAAATATAATAAATGTGTGGTGCATCTGGCCGCCTAGTCTCCCAGGGATGGACTTGACCTCCAGTCCCTGTTCTCTCAGGAAGGGGGCCAGGGCGGTAGGTTTTTGGGCCTCCTGGTGGTCCAGTAGTAGCCTCACCCTGACCCCACGGTCTTTCGCAAGGAGGAGGGCCTCCGCCAGGTCACCAGAGGTGAATTGAAAGGCGGCGATGTCTATGGAGGTCTTTGCCTCCTGGATGCCTTGCAGGAGTTGGTTTTTTATCCCCCCCTGGGGAGAAAAGCATGTCGTTACCTGAGCCCATGCCTCAGTAGAGGATAGCAGTACAAATATGGCCAGGAGGTAATACATGTCTCTATGCGATATAATATACCAGAAAGGAGGGGTGATAAAAACACTTTTTGCGTGGAGTATTATAGATAGGGGTAATGCTTTAATTTCAGTCTTAAAAGCCAGGGATTTGGGGCTAGGGGGTAGGGTGTAGCAAAAAAACTAATCTCAATCCCTACCCCCTACTCCCGAAAACATTGTAAATTGTAAATTTCAAAATTTCTAATTTACAACTTACAATTTCCAATTCTTTTCCCTCCCTCCCCCCTACTCCCTATTTAGCCCTTGAAAAAGGCGGAGACATTATTATAATTAAAGTTTTCAGGCTAGCGTAGCTCAATGGCAGAGCAGCTGTTTTGTAAACAGCAGGTTGTGGGTTCAAATCCCGCCGCTAGCTCCATTTTGTGAGGCACAGGCTACCCATCTATCGGAAATCAGCTATCTGTTGTCAGGGGTCAGTGGTCAGTTATCTGACGACCGAGGACTGACAACTGAAAATTGAAGACCTGTAATAGAGGACGAGGGTGTAAGAATGGGGAGATACCCGAGTGGCCAAAGGGGACAGACTGTAAATCTGTTGGCGAAGTCCTTCGGAGGTTCGAATCCTCCTCTCCCCACCATTATAACTAGGGAGTAGGGGGTAGGGAGTAGGGAAAAGTAGTAAAAAAGACTGCTAATCCCCAACCCCTACCCCCTATACCCAGGTCTTTAAAGGTGCGGGCGTAGCTCAATGGTAGAGTGCTAGCCTTCCAAGCTAGCTATGTGGGTTCGATTCCCATCGCCCGCTCCATTTTGTTTATTAAGTGGGGGCAAAACAATTTAAATCACCAAGACTATAAGAGATGCCCTTGACAAACATCTTTTAATTGATATAATTTTAGTTTTCCAGTATATGCTGCTGTGGCTCAGTGGTAGAGCGCGTCCTTGGTAAGGACGAGGTCATGGGTTCAAATCCCATCAGCAGCTCCAGCTTCATAAGCGGGCCACAGATTTAAACTTAAGGAGAAGGTGATATGGCAAAGGAAGTATTTAAGAGAACGAAGCCCCACGTAAACGTTGGAACTATTGGACACATAGACCACGGCAAAACTACCTTGACCTCCGTGATAACTCACATCCTTGCAAAGGCAGGGCTGGCCAAGGAGAGGCCCTTTGATACTATAGACAATGCCCCGGAGGAGAAGGAAAGGGGTATCACCATTGCCATCTCTCACGTAGAGTATGAGACGGAAAAGAGGCACTATGCGCACGTGGACTGCCCCGGCCATGCAGACTACATAAAGAATATGATTACCGGAGCGGCCCAGATGGACGGGGCGATACTAGTAGTCAGCGCCCCAGATGGGCCTATGCCCCAGACCAGGGAGCATATCCTCCTGGCCCGTCAGGTAGGGGTACCTGCCATAGTGGTATTTATGAACAAGCTAGATGCCTTAGAGGATAAGGAACTCCAGGATTTGGTGGAGATGGAAGTCAGGGAACTATTAAAGAAGTACAAATTCCCGGGGGACGATATCCCAGTGATTAGGGGCTCGGCCTTGAATGCCAGGGATTGCGGTTGTGCCAAGAGGGAGTGCCCAAAGTGCGGGTCAATATGGCAGTTAATGGACGCCGTGGACAGCTATATTCCCGCCCCTAAGAGGGAGATAGAAAAGCCCTTCCTTATGTCTATAGAAGACGTCTTCAGTATAAAGGGTAGGGGCACCGTGGGTACCGGAAGGGTGGAAAGGGGCAGGGTAAAGGTTGGAGAAGAGATAGACATAGTGGGCCTCAGCCTGGAGATAAAGAAAACGGTGGTGACCGGGGTGGAGATGTTTAATAAGACCCTGGATGAAGGTCAGGCTGGGGACAATTTGGGTATACTCCTCCGAGGGATAGAGAAAGAACAACTTGAGAGGGGACACGTACTTGCGGCTCCAGGAAGCATCCCCCCTCATACGGATTTTGAGGCTGAGGTGTACATCCTGACCAAAGAAGAGGGAGGCAGGCACACCCCCTTCTTCAAGGGCTACAGGCCCCAGTTTTACTTCAGGACTACGGACGTTACCGGGGTAGCAAACCTACCTCAGGGGACGGACATGGTCATGCCTGGTGACAACGTAAAGCTCTCCATAGAACTTATTACCCCGATAGCCATGGAAGAGAACCTCAGGTTCGCTATCCGAGAGGGTGGTCATACCGTAGGGGCTGGGGTAGTTACCAAGATACTTAAGTAATGGTACGGGAAGCCATAACCCTAGTCTGTTCCGAGTGTTCCAATAGGAACTACCGGAGTACCCGGAAGGCCAGGGCTACGGAGAAGTTAGCGCTTAAGAAGTATTGTCGCTGTTGTAGAAAACATACGGTGCATAAGGAACACAAAAAATAGGGGAATTAGGTCCGTAGCTCTAATGGTAGAGCACCGGACTCCAAATCCGGGTGTTGGGGGTTCGAGTCCCTCCGGACCTGCCATTAACATCGGGCCGGGAATGGCTCTAGAGATATATAAAAAAAACCAAGGGGTTCATGCAAGGGTTTTTATAGGAGCGGGTCTGGGGCTCCTGACCCTGATGGCTGCCCATGCCATATACGGGAGCTTCATAGAGTCCCCGGAGGTGTATGCGGGCGCCAGAGTACCACTGGTAGAGATGCCACTCACCTGGGGTCTTGTCAGTGCCGTTGTATTTTTTGTCATCAGTACGGTTATTATTGGGGCACTGACTACGGGCCTTGAGACAGGCCTCGGGACGCTGGATAGCAATAGTAAAAAGGTGGTGGAGTTCCTAATAGATACACAGGGAGAACTCCAGAAGGTCTCCTGGCCTACTAGAGAGGAACTTACAGGCTCCACGGTGGTGGTGATATTCTCAGTAATCGTATTAGGTGTTTACATCTTTGGGGTAGATTGGGTAATAACAAGGGTCATAAGATGGATAGGCTTTCTATGAAGGTATCCTGCCTTGGGCAGGGCAGGTTAGCATCTAAGAGGAATACCCCAAATCTCATAGTAATATTCCTCCAGTCTAGCCTCTAGGTATCTATCGGCAAGAAAGTTATCTCACTAATCCACATTAAACGTGCTTGTAATCGTATGAAGAAGTGGTTTGTACTGAGGGTACAGAGTAACAAAGAAGATAAGGTAAGAAAGGCCCTGGAGGAGTGCATAAAAGCCCGGGGTCTGGAAAACAAGGTCTCCAAGGTCTTGGTGCCTACAGAAAGGGTTTCTGAGATTAAAGGTGGTAAAAAGAGGATTAGCGAAAGGAAGGTCTTCCCCGGTTATATTATGGCAGAAGTAGAGGTGGACGAGCAGGGAAATATGCCTTCCGATGTATGGTTCCTCATAAGAGAAACCCCAGGGTCGGGGGACTTTCTGGGAGGAGAACGCACTAAGCCAGTACCCATGGCCACTTATGAGGTAGAAAAGATGCTGTCGGAGGTGGAAAAGGGAGAGGAGAGACCCAAGGCTAAGATACATTTCAAGGAAGGAGAAAGGGTCAGGGTCAAGGAAGGCCCCTTTGAGAACTTTGAAGGCATAGTGGAAGAGATTATGGAGGGGACGGGAAGGGTGAGGATAATTATCACCATCTTTGGAAGGGCAACCCCAGTGGAACTAGAATACTGGCAAGTAGAGACGGTATAAATGGCAAAGAAGGAAGTAATAGCGAAGGTAAAGCTCCAGATACCAGCAGGTCAGGCCACACCAGCCCCTCCTGTGGGGCCAGCCCTGGGCCAGCATGGGGTAAACATTGGGCTCTTCGTCTCTAAATTTAACGAGAAGACCAAAAGTAGTCCTGGGATTATAACCCCAGTGGAACTGACTATTTATAAAGACAAGACCTTTGATTTCATCCTGAAGTCCCCCCCGGCCTCCGTGCTACTGAAACAGGCGTCAGGCATAGCCAAGGGTTCAGGGGTACCCAACAAGGAGAAGGTGGGCCAGGTCACAAAACAGCAGGTCTTAGATATAGCCAAGGCCAAGCTCTTAGACCTTAACACCAAAGACCTCCAGGAGGCGGCGAAGATGGTGGAAGGGACGGCAAGGAGTATGGGCCTAACGGTAGGAGATTAGCCAGTGGTTGCACGGAGCAAGAGATACACTGAGAGCAAGAAGCGGTTTGACGGCAATAAGGAGTATTCCATAAAAGAGGCCGTGGATATCCTGAAGGGTTTCCCATCGGCGAAATTTGATCAGAGCGTGGAACTCTCCTTTAAGTTGGGGATAGACCCAAAACGTTCGGACCAGATGTTGAGAGACGCATTCTCGTTGCCCAAAGGGGTAGGCAAGTCTAGGAGGGTAGTAGTCTTTACCACAGGGGAACGGGCGGAAAAGGCCCTTAAGGCCGGCGCCGAAGAGGCGGGCTCTGATGAGCTTATAAAGAAGGTAGAAGGGGGCTGGATGGATTTTGACGTGGCCATAGCCACCCCCGACATGATGCGCCAGATTGGAAAACTGGGGAGGGTCCTGGGGCCACAAGGAAAGATGCCCTCTCCTAAATCCGGGACGGTTACAGAAGACGTGGAAAAGGCCGTAGGGGAGTTTAAGGCAGGGAAGATTGAATACAGGAGCGATGCAGGAGGAAACGTACATGCACTGGTAGGAAGACTCTCCTTCTCTGCGGAAGACCTGCAAGAAAATATACATGCCTTTGTATCCCACATCGTGGCCTCCAGACCCCCTTCAGCCAAGGGGACCTTCATAGAGAAGATATGTCTTTCTGCTACGATGAGTCCTGGCATAAAACTAACTATCTAAAAACCATGGTCAGCATAATAAATAAGGCGATAGTAAAAGAACTGGCCCAGCGGTACCAGCATACCAGAAACTGTATGGTGGTAGGCTATCAAGGCCTGAAGTCCCTGGAGGCTAACGAGCTAAGGAAAGACCTCTACACGAAGAAGATACACCTGGAGGTAGTAAAAGACTCCCTGGCCTCTCTGGCCTTTAAGGAAATAGGCCTGGAAGGGATAGGGAGGCTACTGGAAGGGCCTTCTGCCCTGGTAATTGGGCCAATGGACTCAGCGGTACTGGCCAAGACCGTAGTAGAATGGTCAAAGAAGGTGCCTGCCCTGAAGATAAGGGGAGGGATGGTAGAGGGCAAGGTAATATCAAGCCCGGAGGTGGAAGTACTCTCCAGGCTGCCAACTAAACCCGTCCTTCACGCCCAGTTTGTCACACTCCTGCAGGCCCCCTTGAGTAGATTGGCTGCGGTACTGAGCGCCCCTCTCCACAAGCTGCGGGGCGACTTGGAGGCCCTTAAGGACAAGAGAGAAAAAGAAGGTACTAGTGCCGCCCCAGCTGGCTAAATTAGATGAAAAGCTGGGACGACATTAGATAGAAAGAGTAGAAACGATACTAAGCAATACTGGAGGATAAAAGATGACTACTGAGACAGCAAAGGCAGCCCCCTCGGAAAAAATAAACCAGGTACTGGACCTGGTAGGCGGGTTGACCTTACTAGAGACCTCACAATTGGTGAAGGCCTTTGAGGAACGTTTTGGTGTGACTGCCATGGCGGCAGCCCCAGTAGCTGTAGCCGCTGCGGGGGCACCAGTAGCCGCCCCAGTCGAGGAGAAGACCACCTTTGACGTCATCCTCAAATCCGCAGGGGCCAACAAGATTCAGGTTATTAAGGTGGTAAGGGTCCACACTACCCTTGGCCTCAAAGAGGCAAAGGAATTGGTAGATTCTGCACCTAAGCCCCTGAAGGAAGGCGTTAGCAAGGAAGACGCCGCCAAAATCAAGAAAGAACTGGAAGAGGCCGGGGCCACAGTGGAGGTCAAGTAGAGACAAGGCCGTTTAGCCTCGTAATGGCAGGGCCTGTTCTGCCATATTTTGAGGCCGCAGCCGAGGTCAGTAGGGACGGAGTATTCAGGACTAAGTAAGTAAGGAAGCAAAATGGACATAAGAGATTACAGTAAAGTCGCTGAAGTCCTTGAGGTGCCCAACCTCACCCAGATACAGACAGGGGCCTACAGGAACTTCCTCCAGGCAGACGTCCCTGCTTCAAGGCGAGGGGACAAGGGGTTAGAGGCCATTCTGAGGGAGATATTCCCCATAAAGAGTTACGATGAAAAACTCGTACTGGAGTACGTAAAGTACGAGCTGGGGAAGGCCAGGTACACCGCAGAGGAGTGCAAGCAGTTGCGGCTCACCTATGGGAGACCCTTGCGACTCCGCCTGAGGCTTACTAATACAGAGAAGCAAGAGAGTGTAGAGGAGGACGCCTACATAGGAGAGATGCCGGTAATGGTGGGCGGGGGGGAGTTCATCATCAATGGCAAGGAGAGGGTTGTAGTCATCCAGCTCCACCGCTCCCCAGGTGTAGACTTCCTTGAAGAGGTGGCCGCCGAGAAGAGGCTCCACTCCTGCAGGATAATCCCGGAGAGGGGCAGTTGGGTAGAGATAGAGGTGAGTAAGAAGGATACGCTCCATATCCGCATAGACCAGAGCGGGCGTTTCCCTGCCACCTGTTTCCTGAGGGCCATGACGGAGGAGTTCTCCAGGGACGAAGATATACTGCGACTCTTTTATGAAACAGAGGTAGTTAAATTAACTTCCCCCTCCAAACTGAAAGGGAGCTACTCTGCCCAGACGGTCTTTGACCCCAAGACTGGGGAGGTCGTCCTTAAGGCAGATGCCCTTATCACGGACGAAATAATAGATACGCTTGCCAAGCTGGACTTAAAAGAGTTAGAGGTCGTAAAGAAAGTAGATGACCCAATAATCTTGAACTCCCTGGAGGAGGACAAGGCAAAGAGCCACGAAGAGGCCCTCAGGAAGCTTTATGCCCGCTTCCGTCCAGGTAACCCTCCGCAGCTAGACAAGGCCAAACAACTCTTCTACGAGAAATTTTTTGACCCCAACAGGTATAAACTGGGGTCGGTAGGCAGGTTCCGCCTGAACAGAAAACTCTCCCAGGAGGTCTCAGATTCAGAGATGACCCTCCAGAAGGAGGATATAGTAAACTCCATCAAGTATCTAATAAAACTGAGGAGGGGGGAGGGGGTCGTAGATGACATAGACCACCTGGGGAACAGGAGGTTGAGGTGTATAGATGAATTGGTGGGGGAGGAACTCCGCAGGGGTTTCTTGAAGCTCCGCAGGACGGTGCAGGAGAGGATGAGCGGGAAGGAAGCTGAACAGCTCACCCCCAGGGCACTTATCAACAGTAAGACCATTATGTCCACCATAGACTACTTCTTCAGCAGGGGGGAACTCTCTCAGGTGCTTGACCAGACCAACCCCCTGGCCCAGCTTACCCACGAGAGGCGCCTCAGCGCCCTGGGCCCCGGAGGGCTTAACCGCAAGAGGGCAGGGTTTGAGGTAAGAGACGTACACGTCTCCCACTACGGGAGGATATGTCCCATTGAGACACCAGAAGGTACTAACATCGGACTCATCGCCTCCTTAAGCATCTTTACCACCGTGGACGAATATGGGTTCCTGATCACCCCCTATCAGAAGGTAAAAGGTGGGAAGCCCACCGGGGAGATACAGAATCTGAGGGCCGACGAGGAGGAAGACAAGATATTGGCCCCCGCAGATGCATTGGCCGGCCAGGACGGTCAGGGAAAGGGATTACCTGAAAAGGTACTGGCCAGATACAACGGAGATTTCCAGGTGACTGGCCCCAAAGAGGTGAGTTTTGTAGACGTCTCCCCCAGACAGCTCGTAGGGGTCTCAGCCAGCCTTATCCCATTCCTGGAGCACAGCGACGCTAACCGTGCACTCATGGGCTCTAACATGCAGCGTCAGGCGGTACCTCTACTTAAGACGGAACCACCCATAGTCTCCACCGGGATGGAGAAAGTGGTAGCCAAGAACTCCAGCATGACCTTGAAGGCCGAGAATTCCGGCACGGTTACTAAGGTCACGGGTGATACCGTTGTTATAGACGATAGAGACGTCTACTCCCTGAGAAAATTTGTGGGGCTCAATGAGCGCACCTGCCTTAACCAGAGACCCATAGTCTCAGAGGGCCAGAAGGTAAAGAAGGGAGACATCCTTGCCGATGGGGCTGCCACCTGCAACGGGGAACTCAGCCTGGGCAGGAACGTCCTTGTCGCCTTCCTGGCCTGGGATGGCTACAATTTTGAGGACGCCATCGTGGTGAGCGAGAGACTCCTCAAGGACGATTATTTCTCTTCCATCCACATAGAGGAATTTGAGGTAGAGGTCAGAGAGACCAAACTGGGGAAAGAGGAGTTTACCAGGGACATACCCAACGTGTCGGAAAGGGTATTGAAGAACCTGGACGAGCACGGCATAGTCCTGGAAGGCACGAAGGTCAAACCAGGGGAGGTATTGGTGGGAAAGATTGCCCCTAAGAGCCGTAGTGAACTATCTCCAGAGGAAAAGCTCCTCTACGCCATCTTTGGGCGGGCAGGAGAAGACGTCAGGAATGAATCCTTTGAGGTGCCTTCTGGGGCAGAAGGGATTGTAATGGGTACCCAGAGGTTCTCACGCAAGGCCTATCTCCCCGAAGAAGAAAGACAGCGCATAAATCAAGAAATAAACAGGCTGGAGAACCATTATGGTAGAGAAATAGCCGGTGAGTTTACGGCCATGCTCCACGCCCTGCATAAAGAGATACACGAGCCCCTGGTGGATAGCCAGACCCGCGAAGAGTTCAAAATCAAGGCAGGAATGACGTCCAAACAGGTGCTAGAGATTGAGGAGACCTTCAACGTAGAAAATATCGTATTCAGCACCAACAAGAAGAGGGAGCAGGCAATAGCCCTTTGCCAGCCTTTCCTCCAGAGGATAGAGACCCTTGAGGACGAGAGGAACAGAAAGACAAACCAGCTCAAGAGGGGCGACGAACTCCCAAGCGGTGTCCTGGAGGTAGCTAAGGTCTCCCTTACCACCAAGAGAAAGCTCTCCGTAGGGGATAAGATGGCAGGGAGGCATGGTAATAAAGGGGTAATTGCCAAGATACTTCCAGAGGAAGACATGCCCTTCCTGGAAGACGGCACCCCCGTGGACGTCTTGCTTAATCCGTTAGGGGTACCTTCCAGGATGAACGTCGGACAAATCCTGGAGACCCACCTGGGTTGGGCGGCCAGGAAGCTGGGATTCCGCGCCATCACCCCTGTCTTTGTGGGGGCCACAGAAGAAGAGATAAAGGACACCCTTAATGAGGCGGGGCTTCCAGAAGATGGAAAGGTAACCCTCTACGACGGGCGTACTGGAGAGCCGTTTGAACAGAAGGTCACCGTGGGCTACATGTATGTGATGAAACTGCACCACCTTGTAGACGACAAGGTACATGCCAGGGCCACCGGTCCCTACTCCCTCATCACCCAGCAGCCCCTGGGTGGAAAGGCCCGTTTTGGTGGGCAGAGGTTTGGAGAGATGGAGGTATGGGCCCTGGAGGCCTATGGGGCCGCCTACAACCTCCAGGAACTACTTACGGTCAAGAGTGATGACGTGGAGGGCAGGACGAAGATTTACGAGGCCATGGTCAAAGGAGAGAATTGCCTGGAGGCCGGGACCCCCGCCTCCTTTGAGGTGTTATCCAGAGAGGTACAAGGCCTCTGCCTTAATCTGGAGTTAGAGAAGAAGAAGTTTTAGTGAGGTATAATTTGTGGAAAACCTATTAGAAAAGATAAACGAATATGACGCTGTAAAGATACGCCTGGCCTCCCAGGAGGACATACGTAGTTGGTCTTACGGAGAGGTGAAGAAGCCGGAGACCATCAACTACCGCACCTACAGGCCGGAGAAGGACGGTCTCTTCTGCGAGAAGATTTTTGGGCCAGAAAGGAACTGGGAGTGCTTCTGCGGTAAGTATAAAGGGATAAAACATAAAGGGATAGTATGCGATAGATGCGGGGTAAAGATTACCCATTCCAGGGTGAGAAGGAAACGAATGGGTCATATAAACCTGGCCGCCCCAGTGGTCCACATCTGGTTCTTTAAGGCCATGCCCTCCAGGTTGGGCATCCTACTGGGGATAAAGACCAGCAGACTGGAAAGGGTCATTTACTTCCAGGACTATGTGGTCATAGACCCCGGCAACACGCCCCTTAAGGAATACCAGCTACTCAGTGAAGAAGAATACCGCGACTGCCAGGAGAAGTATGGGGAACACAGTTTCAAGGCCGGGATGGGGGCTGAGGCCCTTGAAGCCCTCTTAAAGAAATTGGACCTGGTACAACTCTCTAAAGAACTGCGGGAGACGCTGGCCCAGACCTCTGCCCGCCAGCGCCAGAGGGAGATTATCCGTAGACTGGAGCTCGTAGAGGCAATGAGGGACTCAGGGAATAAACCCGAGTGGTTGGTCCTCAAGGTAATACCGGTTATACCTCCGGACCTCAGGCCACTAGTCCTCCTTGAGAGTGGTAATTTTGCTACCAGTGACCTTAACGACCTCTACAGGAGGATTATAAACCGCAACAACCGACTGAAAAAACTTATTGAGCTAAACGCCCCGGAGGTCATCATACGGAACGAGAAGAGGATGCTCCAGCAGGCCGTAGACGCCCTCTTTGACAACGAGCGCTCCAAACGTCCGGTACTGGGCAGTAATAATAGGCCACTGAAGAGCCTCACGGACATGATCCAGGGTAAACAGGGGCGCTTCAGGGAGAACCTACTGGGTAAGAGGGTAGATTATTCTGCCCGTTCAGTGATAGTGGTAGGCCCTGAACTCAAACTCCACCAGGTAGGCATCCCCAAAAAGATAGCCCTGGAACTCTTCCAGCCCTTCGTCATCCGCAGACTCAGGGAACTGGGTCTGGCCGATGCAATAAAGAGCGCAAAACGCATACTCGCCAAGAAAGAAGAGGTGGTGTGGGACATCCTGGAAGAGGTGGTATGCCATCACCCCGTGCTACTTAACAGGGCCCCCACCCTGCACCGAATGGGCATCCAGGCCTTTGAGCCCGTCCTCGTAGAGGGTAATGCCATAAAGCTCCATCCCCTCGTCTGCAAAGGTTTTAATGCCGACTTTGATGGTGACCAGATGGCCGTCCATCTGCCCCTCTCCTACGAGGCTCAAATAGAGGCCGTAACCCTCATGCTATCCACTAACAATATCTTTTCCCCTGCCTCAGGAGAACCTGTCATCACACCCTCCCAGGATATAGTGCTGGGTTGTGCATACCTCACCTTCTGGATGGAAGACGAGAGGTTTGAAAAACCCAGGAGGGTCTTTAGTTCCATAGAGGAGGTATTCCTGGCCCATGCCGAGAAGAAGGCAAAGGTGCACACCCATATAGAGGTCAGACTCCCCAAGGGAAAGACAGCCATGAGCAAAGAAGGGCCTCAGGGGACTACTAACGGGCTACTCAAGACTACTGTAGGGAGGGTCATATTCAACAGTATCCTTCCAGACGAACTGCCATTTTACAATTACAACTTGGACCAGAAGGGCCTGAACCGTATCATCCACGACTGCTACAGAAACCTGGGCAGGGAGGAGACCATTGAACTCCTGGACAGTATCAAGAACCTGGGTTTTAAGGAATGCACCAAGGCAGGTCTCTCCCTCAGTATAAGCGACCTCAAGATGCCCAGGAAGAAGCCCCAAATCATAGCCAAGGCGGAGGCAGAGGTGGATAGGATACAGAAGCACTACCGAAAGGCGGCTATCACTGAGGGGGAACGCTACAACCAAATCATAGATACCTGGACCGACGCCACCAACGTCGTGGCTGAGGAAATGCTAAAAGAACTGGAGACGGACACAAAGGAGGGTAGACCACACCTTAATCCCGTCTACCTCATGATGAACTCTGGTGCCAGAGGGAGTGGCCAGCAGATGCGTCAGCTGGCAGGCATGAGGGGCCTCATGGCCAAACCTTCGGGACGCATCATTGAGACACCTATAAAGGCCAACTTCAGAGAGGGGCTAGGGGTGTTAGAATACTTCAGCTCCACCCACGGCGCGAGAAAAGGGTTGGCTGATACTGCCCTTAAGACGGCCGATAGCGGCTATCTCACCAGAAAGCTGGCAGATGTGGCACAGAACGTAGTAGTTACGGGAAGAGACTGTGGTACCCTTGGTGGTGTTACCAAGAGCACCGTCTATAGAGGGGACAAGGTGGAAGTACCGCTGAGTAAGGTTATCGCGGGAAGGGTTGCCAGGAATGCCATAGTGGACCTGGTAAAGGACGAGGTCATAGTTGAAGAGAACGAGCTAATAACGGAGGACAAGGCCAAGAGGATAGAGGCCCTGGGCCTTGACAAGATAAAGGTCCGCTCCCCGCTAGCCTGCGAGATGCCCTTAGGGGTGTGCAGCATGTGTTACGGGATGGACCTCTCAAGGGGTGAGTCGGTAGAGGAAGGTACGGCTGTGGGTATTATAGCGGCACAGTCCATAGGAGAACCAGGTACTCAGCTCACCATGAGGACGTTCCATATAGGAGGCACGGCCGCCCGTTCCGTTGAAGAGTCTGAACTCAGGTCAAAGAGGGCAGGGGTGGTAGAGTTTGCCTCTAATCTGAAGGTAGTGAAGAATCCCGAGGGCCAGATAGTCTCCCTGGTAGGCAATGGTGAGATTGACATCCTGGACGAGAAGGGGAGACTCATAGACAAATATATGGTGCCGCTGGGTGCAGCCCTTCTGGTAAAGAATGGGGAGAAGATAGGGGCACAGCACCTCCTGGCCAGGTGGGACCCGCACATGACCCCCATCCTGGCAGAGTTCAAGGGACTCATACGCTTTGAAGACATCCTGGAAGGCAAGACCATGCGTACGGAGGTGGACACCCAGGCAGGCATTAAGAGGAAAGTCATAATAGAACACAAAGGGGACTTCCACCCCCAGATTATTATAGAAGACGCCTCAGGGAAGATACTCAGTGCCGATCCCATACCAGAAAAGGCCTATATAGAGGCAGAAGAAGGCGAAGAGGTGAACCCAGGTGTCCTCCTGGCCAAAACCCCCAGAGAGATAGCACGTACGGAGGATATTACCGGTGGTTTGCCCAGGGTGACGGAAATCTTTGAGGCCAGGAAGCCAAAAGACCCAGCCGTAATCAGCGAGATAGACGGTATAGTGGAGTTGGGAGAAAAGAGGAGGGGCAAGAGGACAATAATTGTTACGGATGAGGTCTCGGGTCACCATAGAGAACACCTGGTCCCCAGGGGAAAGCACCTCAGGGTACACAGGGCTGACCGTGTGAAGGCTGGAGACCCTCTGGTAGAAGGCCCTCTAGTGCTTCAGGACTTCCTGCGCGTGTGTGGAGAAGAAGACCTGCAGCAGTATATGTTAAAAGAGGTGCAGAACGTTTACCGCTCTCAGAACGTACCCATAGACGATAAACATATAGAGATTATTATCTGCCAGATGCTCAGGAAGATAAAGGTGGACGAACCAGGGGACACTACCTTCCTGCCGGGGCAGATTATAGACAAATTCAAGTTTAAAGAAGAGAACAAAAGGACAAAAGAATCTAAAGGCAAACCTGCCACAGCCAAACCCCTGCTTATGGGTATAACTAAGGCCTCCCTGCAGTCCGAGAGCTTCATCTCAGCGGCCAGCTTCCAGGAGACTACCAAGGTCCTTGCCTTAGCCGCCCTTAGAGGACAGAGGGACAACCTACAGGGCCTTAAGGAAAACGTCATCCTGGGCCACCTGGTCCCCGCAGGCACGGGCTTTAAGGCCTTCTCGGGCCTGGAAGTAAGGAAGACGGAGCTGGAGGCCCCCTAAGGAATCCAGTTGAAAAGAAAAGCTTAAAGAGGAGGAAAGCCCCTTTTATGCCTACGATAAACCAGTTGATAAGAAAAGGAAGGAAAAGGGTAAGTAAGAAGAGCAAAAGCCCTGACCTCTCCTATTGCCCTCAAAAAAGGGGTGTATGTCTGCAGGTTATGACCAGGACCCCCAAGAAGCCCAACTCCGCCCTGCGGAAGGTGGCCAGGGTCAGGCTTTCTAACGGTAGAGAGATTACTGCCTACATCCCGGGGGAGGGCCATAACCTCCAGGAACACTCCATTGTCCTGGTTAGGGGAGGAAGGGTAAGAGACCTCCCTGGTATAAAGTATCATATCATCCGAGGTACCCTGGACTCATCCGGGGTAGAAGGCAGGAGAAGGAGTCGCTCCAAGTACGGGGCCAAGAGTCCCAAGTAAAGGAGTAATACTTTATGGCTTTAGAATATAGGAGTACAGAGGCCTTTCTTAAACCCGACGTGGTGTACGGGAGCAAACTGGTCTCCAAGTTTATTAACAACCTGATGAAGAAGGGGAAGAAGAGCCTGGCAGAGAAGACGTTGTACGGCGCCCTGGAACTGGTTAAGAAGCGCCTGCCAGACAAAGGTTCCTTAGACGTCCTGGAGACGGCGGTGAACAACGTAAAGCCCCTGGTAGAGGTGCGTTCCCGGCGTATTGGTGGGGCAACTTACCAGGTCCCGATAGAGGTACCAAGGAAGAGACAGCTTTCCCTGGCCTTCAGGTGGATAATCCAGGCCGCCAAGGCAAAGAAGGGACGCCCCATGTCCCAGAGACTGGCCGATGAACTTGCGGACGCCTGCAAGAAACAAGGCGCCGCTTATACGAAGAGAGAGAACACACACAAGATGGCCGAGGCCAATAAGGCCTTTGCCCACTTTACGTGGTAAGGAGTCAAGGAGTACCGTGGAGAAGAAACCTTTAGAGAAATTGCGGAACATCGGGATTGCTGCCCATATAGATGCAGGTAAGACCACCCTCAGCGAGAGGGTCCTCTATTACACTGGGAAGGCCTACAAGATGGGCGAGGTAGATGAAGGCACTGCCACCATGGACTGGATGGAGGAGGAACAGAAGAGGGGAATAACCATTACGGCGGCCGCTACCTCCTGCAGTTGGAAGGATTTACAGATAAACCTTATTGATACCCCAGGCCACGTAGATTTTACGGCGGAGGTGGAAAGGTCCTTAAGGGTACTGGATGGGGCCATATGCGTATTTTGCGGGGTAGGGGGGGTAGAGGCACAGTCGGAGACCGTATGGCGTCAGGCTGACAGGTACCGGGTGCCCAGATTATGTTTTGTGAACAAACTGGACAGGGTAGGCTCCGACTTCTTTAAGGTGGTGGAAGAGGTCAGGGAGAAGCTGGGGGCAAAACCAGTTCCCATACAGATACCCCTTGGAAAAGAACAGGATTTCAAGGGTTGTATAGACCTGGTAGAAATGAAGGCCTGGGCGTACGAAGGAGAGGAACTGGGCACAAAGTATAAAGAGGTAGACATACCCTCTGAGGACCTGCCCCTCGTCAAGAAGATGCGTGAAGAGATGATAGAGAAGGTGGCAGAAGAGGTGGAATGGCTTATGGAGATGTACCTCAGGGAGGAGCCCATAGGGGAGGCAGAGATTAAGAAGGCCATACGCCAGGCCACCATCAGCACCAAGATAGTTCCGGTACTGTGTGGCTCTGCCTTGAAGAACAAAGGGGTACAGATGCTCCTTGACGCAGTAGGCGACTATCTCCCTTCCCCGATGGACGTCCCCCCTGTGGAGGGTACCCACCCCGATAAGGAAGGGGTGGTAGTCAGGAAGGTCTCCGAGGAGGAGCCCCTGGCCGCCCTGGCCTTCAAAATCATGACTGACAAACACGGCGACCTTACCTATCTAAGGATGTATGCCGGGCGATTACGTTCGGGACAGAGGGTCTTTAATTCCAGGAAAAATAAGGTGGAGTTAATAAGCCGCATCTACAAGATGCACGCCAATACCAGGGAGCAGGTGGAAGAGGCTACGGCAGGGGACATCGTGGCCGCCGTCGGCCTGAAGGATACGGCCACGGGGGACACCCTCTGTGAGCGTCAGCATCAAATCCTCCTGGAGCCTGTAGTGTTCCCTGAGACGGTCATCTCCATGGCCATAGAGCCCAAGACCCAGGCGGAGAAGGAGAAACTTATATACGCCCTCAACAAACTAAAGAAGGAAGACCCCACCTTTGGAGTCAAGATGAACGAGGAGACGGGGCAGCTCATAATCTCAGGCATGGGGGAACTCCATCTGGAGGTGCTGAAGAACCGTATGCTCAGCGAATACAAGGTGGATGCCACCGTGGGCTCGCCCAAGGTAGCCTATAAGGAGACCCTGGGCAGGGCGGTACTCATAGAAGAGAAGTTCATACAGCAGACCGGAGGGCATGGCCAGTATGGTCACGTGGTAATCCTATTTGAACCCTGTAAAGACGCCCACCCGGTCCTCTTTGAGAATGAGATAGTGGGAGGGGCCATTCCCAAGCCCTACATCAAGGCAGTAGCAAACGCCGTAGAAGAGACTACCCAGGGGGGAGTCCTGGGTGGCTACCCATTGATTAACGTCAAGGCCACCCTCAAGGATGGTTCTCATCATCCGGTAGATTCCTCCGACCTGGCCTTCTATACCGCAGCCGCCCGGGCCGTTAGCCGTGCAGTGCAGGAGGCTGGCTCTATATTACTAGAGCCTGTAATGAAGGTAGAGGTCTCCGTACCAGAGATGTATCTCGGCGACGCCCTTGGTGACCTTAACGGTCGCAGGGCTAACATTATGGAGTTGGATATCAGGAGCGGGGTACGGCTAATCAAGGGCCATGTCCCCCTGTCGGAGATGTTTGGCTATGCCACGGCCCTAAGGTCTCTCACCAGTGGACGCGGGAGCTACATCATGGAGCCTTTTGAGTACAGGGTTGTTCCAAAAGAACTTTGCGTGTCAGCCAGTTAGTGATTGACATAAAAAGAAAAATTGTTAGAATATAAAGCTTTTCCACAGGCGAATGATGGTAATTGACCAAAAGATAAGGATAAGGATGGAGGCCTACGACCACAAGGTGCTGGACCAGGCCGCCAGTGAGATAGTAGACACGGCCAAGAGGACCGGGGCCAAGGTCTTTGGACCTATACCACTGCCTACCCGCATAGAGAGGTACACCGTCCTGAGGTCTCCCCATGTGGATAAGAAGTCTAGGGAGCAATTTGAAATCCGCACCCACAAACGCCTCATAGATATCGTAGAACCCACTGCCAAGACGGTGGATTCCCTGAACAGGCTCAATATGCCTGCAGGGATAGAGATAAAGATTAAGGTCTAGCCTTAGCGAATCTGCTGGAGACTTTCAGATGATTGGTGGAATACTAGGGAAAAAAATCGGCATGACCCAGCTCTTTCAAGCAGACGGTCTGCTAGTGCCCATTACCGTCTTACAGGCAGGACCATGTCATGTCCTCCAGGTGAAGACCAGGGAGAAGGACGGGTATTCTGCCGTACAATTGGGTTTTGACGACAAGAAAGAAAAGAGTGCCTCAGAGCCGGAGATAGGACACGCCAAGAAGGCCGCGGCTACCCCGAAAAGGTTTATCCGAGAGGTCTCTTACACAGACGAGACACCGCCTCAGCCTGGACAATCCTTCGGCGTTGAAGTCTTTGCGGAGATAAAGAAGGTGGACGTCGTAGGGCTGACCAAGGGAAAGGGTTTTCAAGGAGGTATGAGGAGGTGGGGCTTTCGTGGAGGCCCAGACACCCACGGCTCAACAAGGCATAGGTCCCCTGGGTCAATAGGCTCCAACACCGATCCCGGCAGGGTCTGGAAGGGCAAGCGCATGGCAGGGCATATGGGTGTGGAGAGGGTAACCGTCCAGGACCTGAAGGTAGTAAAGGTGGATACCCAGAGGAACCTCCTCTTGGTCAGAGGGGCAGTGCCAGGGGTTGATGGGGGCTACGTAATAATCAGGCAGAGTGTAAAGGGAAAAAAATAGATGATAGAATTGGTAGTATATAATGGCCAGGGAAAGGAAGTGGAAAAGCTCTCTTTGGCAGAGGAACGCCTTGGAAGGGAGGTGAAGAAGGCCCTCCTCAAGGAGGCCGTCCTCATGTACGAGGCCAACAAGAGGGTGGGTACGGCCTGTACCAAGACCAAGGCAGAGGTCCATGGTTCTGGCAGGAAGCCCTGGGCCCAGAAGCACACCGGTAGGGCAAGGGCTGGTACGGTCCGCTCCCCGTTGTGGAGAAAGGGAGGGGTGGTCTTCGGTCCCAAGCCTAGAGACTATTCCTACCAGATACCCAAGAAGGCAAAGAAGGTGGCCCTGCATTCCGCCCTCCTGGGTAAACTCCTGGATGGAGAGGTTACGGTGGTAGACAGGTTAGAGCTTGATGTCCCCCGCACCAAAAAGATGGTCCAGCTTCTAAAGACACTGGGCATCCATGAGAGTTGCCTGGTAGTGGCCAAGGACGATAACCATGCCCTCTGGAAGTCTGTCAGGAATATCCCTGGGATGGCCCTCATGCCTGCCTCCCAACTTAACGCCTATGAGGTTCTAAAAAGGAAAAGACTCCTTATTACAAAGGACCAGCTAAGCAGTATACAGTAGACATGGATATCTATCAGATAATCAGGAAGCCTTTGCATACGGAAAAGAGCGTTACCGACAGAGACAAGCAGGACGCCTACCACTTTGAGGTGGATAGGAAGGCCAACAAGATACAGATAAAAGAGGCTATAGAGAAACTCTTCAAGGTGGAGGTCCTTAAGGTGAGGACTATGAACAAGAGGGGTAAACCACGAAGGACCAAATACGGCCCCTTAAAAATCCATACCTGGAAAAAGGCCGTTGTAACCCTGGCAGAAGGTAATACCATAGATTTGGGATACTAGAGATGCTTAAATACTATAAACCTACTTCTCCTGGCAGACGCTTTGCAAGCGTAGTGGATTTCTCTGAGCTTACACGCAAGGAACCCGAAAAGGCCCTCCTGGAACCCCTCCCGAAGTCTGGGGGGAGGAACAACGCCGGCAATTACACTGCCAGACACCGTGGAGGGGGGGAGAAGCGTCTTTACAGGATAATAGACTTTAAGCGGGGCAAGGACGGTGTCCCAGCCAGTGTGGCGTCCATAGAGTATGACCCCAACCGCTCTGCCAGGATTGCACTCCTGCATTATAAGGACGGTGAGAAGCGGTATATCCTGGCCCCCGAGGGACTAAAGGCAGGCGATACAGTGGTCTCGGGAGAGCAGGTAGAACCCAAGGTGGGCAATACCATGCCCCTGAAGAATATCCCGCTTGGGATGCAGATACACAACGTAGAGTTGAAGATTGGGCGCGGCGCCCAGATGGTCAGGTCGGCGGGGAGTGTAGCCACCCTCCTGGCCAGGGAAGGTGGATATGCCCACGTGGTACTCCCCTCGGGGGAGATACGCAAGGTGCATGAGAATTGCAGGGCTACGATTGGTCAGTTGGGCAACCTGGACCATATCAACGTGACCTATGGGAAGGCGGGTAGGAGGAGGCACATGGGGAAGAGACCC
Organism: Planctomycetota bacterium; assembly: GCA_016209685.1. GTDB lineage: Bacteria > Planctomycetota > Brocadiia > Brocadiales > Bathyanammoxibiaceae > 2-12-FULL-52-36. Next base: position 289,647 of record JACQVQ010000008.1, read on the forward strand.
CGTGTCCGTGGAGTCGCCCAGAACCCGGTATCCCACCCCATGGGTGGAGGGGAGGGAAGAGCCCACGGAGGACGCCCCCCCTGTTCTCGTACAGGTGTCCTTTCCAAGGGGGGAAAGACACGCGACAGGAGGGCCATTAGCAACAGGTTTATTATCCGTAGGAGGCAAAAATAAGCAGTGGGACGTTCCGTAAAGAAGGGACCATACGTGGATGCAAAGCTCCTGGAGAAGGTAACGAAGCAAAAGGACACAGGGAACAAAGAACCCATCCGCACCTGGGCCAGGGCCTGTACCGTTATTCCAGACTTTGTGGGACACACCTTTTTGATCCACAACGGCAAGGTGTTCAATAAACTCTTCGTCACTGAAGACATGGTAGGGCATAAGTTAGGGGAGTTCTCCCTTACCCGCATCTTCAGGGGACACGGTGGTGTGAAGAAGAAGGAGATAAGACCCCCGGGGACTTAAGGTATGCGTGTAAGTTCTATATACAAGTACGCCAAAATATCTCCCAGAAAGGCCAGGCTGGTGGTAGACCTGATAAGAGGCAAGTCAGTAAATGACGCCCTGGAGACCCTCAGGTTCAACCACAAGAGGGCGGCTTCCATGATAGATAAGACCCTCAGGGCGGCCCTGGCCAGTGCAGAGGAGAATATGGAAGTAGACCCAGACAACCTGAAGGTAGTAGAGGCCAGGGTAGATGGCGGGCCTATAAGGAAGTGGCACTGGGCCAGGCCCAGAGGGATGTGGGCCCCGTTGAAGAAGAGGACCAGCCACATAACGGTAGTCCTCTCCGATGAGAGAAAGGGGAAGGGGTAGGCTATGGGCCAGAAGGTATGTCCTACGGGATTTAGACTGGGAATAACTGAGGAGTGGCGCTCCCAGTGGTATGCCAACAAGAAGGATTTTGGTTTACTCCTGGTAGAGGACCAGAAGATAAGAAAGCACGTCAAGAAGAACTATAGTTTTGCAGGCATCCCCATCGTGGAAATTGATAGGACGAGGGAGGAGGCCAGGGTAACCCTCCATACGGCCCGCCCCGGGCTTATAATAGGCCGGAAGGGCGCTGGTATAGATAAACTAAAGGAAGAGTTAGAGGCAATTACTGGCCGGCAGATTAACATAAAGATTAAGGAAGTAGATAGACCAGAGTTGACCGCCCAACTGATAGCCGAAGGGATAGCGGAGCAGTTGCAGAAAAGGGCGGCCTTCCGGAGGACCATGAGGAGGGCTGTCGACACGGCCAGGGGTGCCGGGGCCGGGGGCATAAAAATCCAGATATCCGGGAGGCTCGGCGGGGCAGAGATAGCCAGGACAGAGACTGCCAGCCAGGGGAAGATACCCCTCCACACGCTCAGGGCGAAGATTGATTATGGTTTCCACGTGGCCGTTACGACTTACGGCACTATAGGGATAAAGGTCTGGGTGTATACGGGAGAAATACCTGTACCTGTAAAGGAGACTGCTAATGCGGCTGATGCCCAGAAGGGTTAAGTTCAGGAAGTCCCACAGAGGGCGGATTAAGGGCAAGGCCACCCGTGGTAATACCCTGGCTATGGGGGAGTATGGACTCCAGAGCCTGGAATCAGGCTGGGTGAGCGCGGAAGAGCTAGAGGCAGGCAGGATAGCCTCCAGTCATTTCCTGGGGAAATCAGGAAGACTATTCATCAGGGTCTTCCCACATAAATCTGTGACGGCTAAACCGATAGAGACCAGGATGGGGAAGGGAAAGGGAGAGCCTGCGTATTGGGCCGCAGTGATAAAACCCGGTACCATCCTTTACGAGCTGACAGGGGTGCCAGAGGATATGGCAAAGCAGACCTTTAATCGCATTGCCCATAAACTTTCTGTAAAAGTGAGGATGGTATCCAGAAGGGCCTAGTGGTATGAAACTTTCTGAACTCAGGGGCAGGTCCAGGGAAGAGCTCCTTCAGGAACTGGAGGGTTTCAAGAGGGAACTCTTGAACCTCAGGGTCCAGTGGCAGGCAGGGGAATTAAAAAACTCTGCCCAATACGGGAAGACCCGAAGGGAGATAGCCAGGGTGAAGACCATCCTCAGGGAAATGGAACTAGGGATCCATAAAGAACCTAATAAAGAGAAGACTAAGTAGAGATGGAGAAAAGAAGCCAGAGGAAACGGATTGTGGGTGTTGTCTCCAGCGACAAGATGGACAAGACCATAAGCGTTAAGGTGGAGAAGCTGGTAAGACATCCCATTTATGGGAAGTATGTGAAGAGGGTTACCGTCTATAAGGCCCACGACGAGGAAAAGAAGGCCAAGGTAGGGGATAAGGTAGAAATAATGGAGACCAGGCCCATAAGCAAGACTAAATGCTGGCGACTGGTACGCATCCTGGGGGAGGCCGCTTAGGATGATTATGGAGTTTACCAGACTGGACGTGGCGGACAATACCGGCGCCAAAAAGGTGATGTGTATAAAGGTGTTGGGAGGCACTTCCAGGAGGTATGCCTCTGTGGGAGACGTCATCGTCGCCTCAGTAAAGAAGGCCATCCCAGGGGGAGAGGTGAAAAAGGGAGAAGTAGTGAAAGGTGTGATAGTAAGGACCAAACACGATGTGTCCAGAGAAGACGGCTCTTGCGTGAGGTTTGATAAGAATGCCGTGGTCTTGATTGATAACGAAGGTAACCCCAGGGGTACCAGAGTCTTTGGGGCAGTGGCAAGGGAGCTCAGGCAGAAGAACTTTACCAAAATTTTGTCCCTGGCACCAGAGGTGGTTTAATATGCACATAGTAAGAAACGATATAGTAGAAGTGCTGGCAGGTGACGACCGCGGGAAGACAGGAAAGGTGCTGGCGGTGATGCCCCCAAAGGGGCGTATAGTAGTGGAGGGGATTAATTATATCTGGAAGCACGTCCGTCCCAGCCCAAAGAACCCACAGGGTGGCAGGATACAGAAGGAGGCGTCCATTGCCGTCTCAAAGGTACTGGTAGTCTGCCCAAACAAGAGTTGCAAAAAATACGGTAAAGGCGTGATGACCCGTAGGAAATTGGGCGAGAATGGCACAAAGGCCAGGGTATGTGCCAGGTGTGGTTCTGCCATTACAGCCGCTACGGAGAAATAAAGCATGGCGAGGTTATTGGAACTTTATAAAAAGAAATTGCTCCCTGAACTTAAAGAGAAATTCAGACATAAGAACCCCATGGCAGTGTCCAGGCTGGTAAAGGTGGTGGTAAACATGGGGGTGGGCAAGGCAATAGAAAATAGGAAGATACTGGAGGATGCACAGAAACACCTTGGCCTTATTACAGGACAGCGGCCCGTGGCTACCAAGGCCAAGAAGTCAGTGGCAGGGTTTAAACTTAGAGAAGGTAATCTGATAGGATGTAAGGTTACGCTGAGGGGACGGAAGATGTACGAGTTCCTGGACAGGCTCTTTAACGTCGCCCTCCCCAGGCTCAAGGACTTCAGGGGGATCTCCCCCAGCAGTTTTGACGAGAGGGGTAATTATACCCTGGGGATAAGCGAGCAGGTTATCTTCCCTGAGATTCATATTGAGGATATAGAGTTCACCCAGGGCATGGATATTACTATAGTAACTTCTGGGAAGAGTAAGGAGGAGTCTAAGGAACTCCTCCGTCTTTTAGGAGCACCTTTCAGAGAGTAACCAATATGGCAACAAAGGCATGGATAGAGAAGGCCAACAAGTCTCCCAAGTATAAGAGTCGCCAGCGCAATCGTTGTAAACTCTGCGGGCGGCCCAGGGCGTATTACAGGAAGTTCCAGATATGCCGGATATGTTTCAGGAACCTTGCCTCCAAGGGAGAAATCCCAGGGGTAAAGAAGGCCAGCTGGTAGGAGGAGTTCTATGACCGATACTATTGCCGATATGCTCACACGTATCAGAAACGCCATTATGCGCCAGAGAGAAAGCGTGGAAATCCCCCGCTCTAACGTAAAGAAAGAGATTATAAATCTGCTGGAAAGGGAGGGCTTCATAAGGGGATACAAAGAGATTGAGGACAAGAAGCAGGGGGTCCTCAAGGTGTATCTCAAGTATGGACCACAAAAAGAGGCGGTTATCAATGGCCTCTCCAGGGGGAGCAAGCCCGGGAGAAGGATATATAAGAAGGCAGAAGAAATGAGGCCCGTATTGGGGGGGATAGGTATTGCCGTCTACTCCACCAATAAGGGTATCCTGAGTGGCAAGGAATGTAAGCAGGCAGGCGTTGGTGGTGAATTTTTGTGTAAGGTCTGGTAAGGGGAGAAATGTCCAGGATTGGAAAGTTACCTGTCGCCGTCCCTAAGACGGTAGACCTGAAGATAGAGAGTGAGACCCTTAAGATAAAGGGGCCATTAGGGGAAATGGCTCAAAGATTCCACCCCTCTGTGAGGTTTGAGTTTGACCAGGCTAGCAGGCTACTGCGTGCAAAGGTGGCCGACGAGGAACCGAGACAGAAGGCCCTGCTGGGTCTGAGCCGTACCCTGGCCCTCAATGCAGTAGAGGGGGTGACTAAGGGCTTCTCCAGGGAAATGGAGATTCATGGACTTGGCTACAACGTCAAACTACAAGGTAAAGACCTTGTCCTTGCGGTGGGGTACATAAACCCCGTCCACTTGACGATCCCGCAGGGGCTAAAGGTAGAGATAGCCCAGCCCACTAACCCGGCACGCTTTGTTATAAAGGGTGTGGACAAGCAATTGGTAGGGCAGTTTGCCGCCGTAGTAAGGTCAATCAGGAAAGTGGAGCCTTACAAAGGAAAAGGTATCAGGTATAAGGATGAGGTGGTAAGGAAGAAGGCTGGTAAGGCCTTCGCCGGTGGAGCGGCTACATAAAATGGACCTGCAGAGAGAGAAATGGCGGAAGAGGCGCACCCGACATCTACGGGTGAGGCATAAGGTCTTTGGTACTAAGGACCGCCCCAGACTGTCGGTCTACAGGAGCCTTAAGAACATTTATTGTCAGCTCATAGACGATGCCCAGGGGAGGACCCTGGCCTCAGTCTCTACCCTTTCTCCTGATATAAAGGGCCGGTTTCCTTACGGAGGGAACAAGAAGGCGGCAGAACTGGTAGGTCAGAAGATAGCTGAGGTGGCAAAGAAGTTGGGGATAGGGAAGGTGGTCTTTGACAGGGGGGGGTATAAATTTCACGGAAGGATAAAGACGCTGGCCGAGGCAGTCAGGCAGGCCAAATTGAACTTTTAAACCCTTGAACCTTATTGAACTTTAAACTCTTGAACCTTTAAACTCTCAGGTTTTTAGGAGGCATTCGTTGGCAGAGGAAGCAGTACGAGAAAGGGCCGTAGTAGAAGATACTGTAGTGGAGATTAACCGTTGCACTGCGGTGACCAAGGGTGGGAAGAGCCTGAGTTTCAGCGCCCTTGTGGTGGCAGGGGACGGGCGAGGCCAGGTAGGCTGTGGCTTTGGCAAGGCCAGGGAGGTGCCCAGTGCCGTGACTAAGGCCTCTAAGGATGCCAGGAAAAGTATGGCGAACATCCTCCTCAAGGGAGATACCATACCCCACGAGGTTTGGGGGCGTTATAGTGCCAGCAGGATATACATGAGGCCAGCAGCCCCCGGTACGGGGATTAAGGCAGGGGCAGCGGCACGGGCAGTACTGGAGCTGGCAGGGGTAAGGAATATATTAACCAAGTGCTATGGTTCTAGAAATCCTATAAACGTAGTAAAGGCCACCCTGGAAGGGCTAAAGGGTCTGAGGTCTATAGAAGAGGTGAACTCTCTTAGAGAGGCGCAAAAGAGATGAATTTGCAAGACGTTAAGACGGCTGACCTGAGGAGAAAGAGGAAGAAGAGGCTGGGTTGCGGGCTAGGCTCTGGCCACGGGAAGACTGCGTGTCGCGGCTCTAAAGGGGCTGGGGCCCGTTCTGGTACGGAGACTGCCCCTTACTTCGAAGGTGGACAGATGCCTCTGGTGCGCCGTATCCCCAAGAGGGGCTTCAAGAACATCTTCAAGAAGCAATACAACCTTATAAATATCGGGACCCTGGCAGGACTCAATAAAAAGGAGATAACACCGGAGGTACTTGAAGAGGCCGGCCTTATCAGGGGCAGTGGAAAAAACGGCATAAAGGTGCTAGGGAAGGGAGAGTTAAAGGTGCCCGTTACCGTCCAGGCCCATAAGTTTAGTCAAGGTGCCCTTAAAAAGATAGTTGCGGCCGGTGGAGAGGCGAAGGTTATCCCGTGCTAGACAAGATTAAGACTATTTACAATATCCCTGAACTCAGGCAGAAGATACTGGTTACCCTTGGCCTTATCGCCCTCTGTCGGGTTGGTGTGTACATCCCTATCCCAGGGATAGATACCGGGGTCTTGAAGGGTTACTTCCAACAGGTCTCCGGTACAGGCGTAGGACAACTCCTGGGTCTGGTGGACCTCTTCTCAGGGGGGGCTATGACCTCAGGGGCTATCTTTGGATTGGGGGTAATGCCCTATATAAGCGCCTCTATTATCTTCCAGTTGCTGGTAGGGGTGCTCCCTTCACTGGAACGCCTGCATAAAGAGGGAGAGGTGGGGAGAAAGAAGATTAACCAGTACACCAGAATGGCCACAGTGGGGCTGTGTTTCTTTCAGGCCTTTGTCCTTACCCGCACCCTCTATACTATTGATATAGGTGGTGTACCAGTGGTGCCTGTGTATCTCCAGGGGATGAGTTTCCAGTTAATGGCCTCCCTCCTCCTCACCACCGGGACTATGTCCCTTATGTGGATAGGCGAACAAGTAGATGAGCACGGCATAGGGAGCGGGATATCATTAGTTATCATGGTGGGGATAGTAGACCGTCTGCCGTGGGCCTTCTCGCAGGTGCTTTCCAACTTCACCTTTTCGGTCACCCCGGCAGAACATGAAATAGGGATATTCAGGCTACTCCTCCTGGCAGCCTCTTTTGTGGTAATTGTGGCAGGGATAGTCTATATCACCCAGGGGCAGAGACGCATCCCCATCCAGCAGGCCAAACATACCAGGGGCCACAGGGTATACGGAGGACAGAAGCACTTCCTCCCGCTCAGGGTAAACCAGGCAGGTGTAATGCCTATAATATTTGCCCAGTCCTTGCTCATATTCCCCGCAGCCATAATCCAGGGGGTACAGGTGCGGATGGAGCCCGGGAGCTTTGGCTACTTGATAAGCTCCAGGCTAGCGGATGCCTTGCAAGGTGGTGTAGTTTATGTTACCCTCTATAGTTTCCTTATTGCCTTCTTCTGCTACTTCTGGACGGCTATACAGTTTAATCCCAAGGATATGTCTGAGAACCTTAAGGACTACGGGAGTTTTATCCCCGGGATAAGACCTGGAGGCAGGACGGCAGAGTATCTTGAAAATATCATGAGTCATATAACCCTGGCCGGGGCCACCTTCCTGGCCATAATAGCCCTCCTGCCGAATATGGTCTCAAAGGGCTTTGAGATAAACAGGGCCATTGCAGGATTCTATGGAGGCACCGGACTTCTTATAGCAGTGGGGGTGGCGCTGGACCTCGTCCAGAAGATAGAAGCCCACTTACTGATGAGACATTATGGTGGTCTCCTGGGAGGCACCGCAAGGATAAGAGGGCGGAGAGGATGAACGTAGTATTTCTGGGACCCCCGGGGGCAGGAAAGGGCACCCAGGCCGAGACGCTAAGTAAGCAGAGAGGTATGGAACATATCTCTACGGGTGAGGTGCTAAGGGGGGCCGTTGATGCAGGTACCCCCGTGGGCCTTCGGGCCAGGAAATATATGGAAAAAGGGGCGTTGGTGCCAGACGAGGTAGTGGTAGATATAGTAGCGGAACGTATCGGTAAGAATGGACGCTGTAAGAATTTTCTATTAGACGGTTTCCCCAGGAATCTAAACCAGGCGAAGGCCCTGGATAAGACCCTGAGCGGTCTAAAGGACAGATTGGATGTGGTCTTCTATTTTGCAGTCTCGGAGGAGACGGCCGTCTCAAGACTTACTGGACGCTGGATATGTTCAGGATGTGGGAGCAACTACCATCAACACTACATGCCCCCCAGGAAACCAGGGGTGTGTGATAAATGTGGGAAGGCCCTCCAGCAGAGGCCAGACGATAAGGTAGAAACGGTAAAGGAGAGGTTAAAGGTCTATAGAAAACAGACGGCGGACCTCATTGACTATTACGAAAAGCAAGGCCTCCTTATGAAGATAAATGCCGACAGGGACGTAAAGGAGGTCTACGAGGAGGTGACGAAGGCCCTGGACTCGCTTAACAGGGAAAGGTAGCATGATAGAATGCAAGAGTGCAAGGCAGGTCGGTCTTATGCGACAGGCAGGAAAGATTGTGTCCGGCGCCTTGCGATTGGCCAGGGAACTAGCTGTCTGTGACGTAACTACAGATTATATAGATACGGAGATTGAAAGATATATACGCGGAAATCATGGCTCACCCATGTTCAAGGGTTACAGGGGTTATCCCAGGAGTACGTGTACCTCAGTAAACGAAGAGGTGGTACATGGGATACCAGGCCCCAGGAGATTGAGGGAGGGAGATATCCTTAGTATAGACGTGGGGGTAGAATATAAGAAGTACATGGCTGATGGCGCCATAACGATACCCATCGGCAAGATACCCCCTGCGACCAGGAGATTGATGGAGGTATGCGAGAAGGCCCTCAATAAGGCCATTGAGGGTATAAGACCAGGGGTTATGCTCTCCAGGGTTGCTGGTTGCATCCAGGAGTACGTAGAGGGCCATGAATATTCGGTGGTGAAGGACTATGCCGGGCATGGGATAGGTAGATGCATGCATGAGGAACCCCAGGTACCTAATTATGTAAGCGAAGAACTCCTGGCCAACGACGTCGTCCTCCTATCGGGGACTACCCTGGCAATAGAACCCATGATATGCATGGGGAGTGGTGAGACCGAGGTCATGGAGAATAAGTGGACGGTGGTGACGAAGGACCGTAAGCTCTCTGCCCATTTTGAGCACACGGTAGTGGTTACCGATACGGGGGTGGAAGTACTTACAGTAGAGTAACATGCCCAAGGAGGAACCTATAAAGGTGGAGGCCGTGGTAAAGGAGGCACTTCCCAACGCCATGTTCAGGGTGGAATTGCCTAACGGCCATCAGGTGCTGGCCCACGTCTCAGGAAAAATGAGGATGCACTTCATACGGATACTCCCCGGGGATAAAGTGACCATAGAGATGTCGCCTTATGACCTGGAGAGGGGCAGGATTGTCTACAGACAGGTCTAAGAGGAGTCCATAGGATGAAGGTAAGGGCCTCGGTAAAGCGTATCTGTGAAAAATGTAAGATAGTAAGGCGTAAAAACGTCGTCAGGGTAATATGCGATAACCCTAGACACAAACAGAGGCAGGGTTAAAGGAGGTATTCTCTAGATGCCCAGGATTGCTGGAGTAGACATACCAGCCAACAAGAGGATGGTTATAGCCCTTACGTACATTTATGGGATAGGGAAGGCCCTCTCCCAGAAGATACTGAAGGCGGCAGGTATTGACGAGAACATACGGGCCAAGGACCTTCACGAGGACCAGCTCAGCAATCTGGCCTCCCATATAGAGAAGAATTATACGACCGAAGGCGCCCTCCGCAGGCAGGAGACCCAGAATATTGCCCTCTTAAGGAGTCTGGGCTGCTACAGGGGGTATAGACACAAGGTGGGACTCCCGGTTAGAGGTCAACGCACGCGGACCAATGCCCGTACGAGGAAGGGCCGCAAGAAGACCGTAGCTGGAAGGAAGGTAGAAAAGGCATAACATGCCATTTGCTCTAGAGAGGACTGGACTGGAAGAGGGCAGGATACAAGAACTCTTGTATTCCGCAGGAGGACTACTGCGTACCCTGGGCTGGGCAGGTCCCAATGGACAGTTATACCAGAGTGGGACCAAGAAATTCCAGGAGGTGGTCGGCTTTTCCGGTCACATCTTTAAGATGTCCCCCGAACTCCTGAAAGAGGGCCTGGTGTGCCTGGACTGCTCATGCGGTAAGTCGTACCTTGCCTTTGTCCTTAACTATCTCTTGAGGGAGATGTACGGTCTAAAGGCCACTTTCTACGGCGTGGACACCTCCGACGTCCTTATAGAGAGGTGCAGGACTATGGCTACCCTCCTGGGCTATGAGAATATGTCCTTCTGGCAGGGTAGGACATGTGAATTTGTGCCCCCGACGAACGTGGACACGGTGCTGGCCTTACATGCCTGTGATACGGCAACTGATGAGGCCATAGCCAAGGGCATCCAGTTAGGGGCAAGGTATATCATGGTGGTACCATGCTGTCAGAATCAGATTAGGGGACAGATAAGGTCCCCTCAGCCCTTGGAGAGGCTAACAGAGTTTGGCCTCCTGAGGTACAGGTTTGCGGACCTCCTGACGGAGGCCATAAGGGCCCAGGTACTGCGAGGGGCTGGTTATTATGTAGAGATGCACGAGATAGTACCCCCAACGGTGACCCCTAAGAATTTAGTGCTCACTGCCAGGAAGACCCGTTCCAGTAAGAAAGGGGTCGGAGGTTATAAAGAACTGAGCAATCTACTGGGGGTGCATTCTCCCTTAGAGGGACTTTTACCAGGGCTCTTCGGTGGAGATAAAGACTAATGGCCAAGGTTAAAAAGGTAAGACGTAATGTTAACAGGGCGATTGCCTATATAAAGGCTACCTTTAACAATACCTACATCAATATTACAGACCTCAATGGAGAGTCTCTGTGCTGGGCGAGTGCAGGGACTGTGGGGTTTAAAGGCTCCAGGAAGAGTACGCCCTTTGCTGCCACGCGGGCGGCGGAGAGCGTTGCAGACAAGGCCAGAAAGATGGGAATCCAGGAGTTAGAGGTTAGGGTAAAAGGGCCGGGTTCGGGAAGGGAGTCAGCCATCACAGCCCTCCAGTCTGCCGGGCTTAGCGTGAAATCTATTGAAGACGTAACCCCGCTCCCCCATAACGGTTGTCGTCCCAGGAAGAAAAGGAGGGTATAGGGTATACATGAGTAGACTGTTAGGGCCATCTTGCAGGTTGTGCAGGAGGGAAGGGATAAAGCTCTACCTGAAAGGTACCCGTTGTTTTTCAGCCAAGTGTCCCGTTACCAAGAGGAAGACCGCCCCTGGGATGCACTACTGGAGGGGCGGGAAGAAGATGTCTAAATATGGGGCGCAGTTCAGGGAGAAACAGAAGATTAAAAGGTTTTATGGGATATTAGAAGGACAGTTTTTGAGGCTATTCTATGAGGCCGAGAGGCGGAAGGGTCATACCGGGGAGAACCTCCTGGTACTGTTAGAAGAGAGGTTGGACAACGTTGCTTATCTGCTGGGCTACGCCGCTTCCAGGAAACAGGCCCGCCAACTTATTCACCACGGACATATAGTGGTTAGTGGAAAGAGGGTGGACGTGCCCTCCTACCTTGTGAAGGTGGGAGACATCATCATACCCTACCAGCACCCAAGGAGCCAGGAATTGATAAAGACCAACCTGGCGAGCTATGCCACTCGTTTCAATTCGGCATGGTTAGAACTTGACAAGGATACTCCACAGGCAAAGGTACTCCGTTTCCCCACGAGGGAAGAGACCTCTTCGCCCGTACAAGAACAACTAGTAGTAGAACTCTGTTCCAGATAAACAAAACAGACGAAGATTTCAGGCCACGCGATGGCCTGGAAGAGTCAGAGGGGAGGTAAGTATATGCGAATTCGGTGGAGGGGTTTTGAACTGCCGACTCGCATCACCGTCGACCAGAAAACCCTTAGCAATACCTACGGCAAGTTCATAATTGAGCCTTTTGAGAGGGGTTACGGGGTTACTATTGGTAATTCCTTACGAAGGGTGCTGTTGAACAGCCTGGAAGGTAGTGCCGTTACCTCTGTAAAGATCAAAGGGGTGAAGCATGAGTTCAGTACTATCCCTGGAGTGGTAGAGGACACCACTGACATTGTCCTTAACGTCAAGGCCCTGGTGCTGAAACTGCTGGACGACCAGCCCCAAAAGATCCGCATAGAAGCCAATAAAAAAGGAGCGATAAGGGCCAAGGATATCACCACGGGTGGTGCCGTAGAGATAATCAATCCCGAACAGCATATAGTCACCCTTTCGGAAGACAAGAGCTTCGTTATGGAGGTGGAGGTGAAGAAAGGGAGGGGTTATGTCACTGCTGAAGAGAATGAGCCCGAAGAGGCCGAGATAGGTCTCATTGCAATAGATTCGGTGTTCTCTCCGGTAAGGAACGTAAAGTATTACACGGAAGATACCAGGGTCGGTAGGCGGACCAATTACGACAGGTTGGTAATGGAGATATGGACCAATGGCGTGATAGGTCCGGAGATGGCCCTGGTAGAGGCGTCAAAGATACTCAGAAAGCACCTGACACCCTTTGTACAGTACTTTGAGCTAGGCAGGGAACTGCCAATGGGCGACCGTAAGCTTGCCTCAGGAGCGGTAGACGCACCGAAGGAAGTCCGTGGAGAACTGGAGGCCAAACTTAATAAGCCTGTGTCAGAATTGGACCTCTCCGTGCGTGCCTCTAACTGCCTGGAAGCCGCTAATATCAAGACTGTGGACGAACTGGCGGGCATGACGGAGGAAGAACTCCTGGAGGTCAGAAACTTTGGCAAGACCACCCTCAATGAGATAAAGAAGAAGCTTGCCCAATGGGGACTGACTCTGGGGATGAAGAAGGCAGAAGTGGGAGGAAAGTCCTGATGAGACACCAGAAGACAGGGAGACACCTCGGAAGGACCTCCAGCCACAGGCTGGCCCTGCGTCGTAACCTGGCCAAGGCCCTCTTCACCCACGGCAGAATAATTACCACCGTTACCAAGGCAAAGGAAATCAAACCTTTTGTGGAAAGGCTTATCACCCTTGCCATAAAGGCCTTTGGTAAAAGAGTGACGGATAGACCTGCTTATGTCCACTACTACCGGGAGATACTCTCCCGACTCCAGGATAAGGCACTGACCCAGAAGCTGGTGGGCGAGGGCCAGTGGCGGGAGAAGGGATGTATCGCCGAGAGGTTCCTCAACAGGAACGGGGGATACACCAGGATAATGAGACTGGGCGGCAGCCGTCTGGGCATACTGACCGGGAGCAAGATAGGGCAGATACCAGTATTGAACTATAAGATGGAAGGGCGGGATAGAAAAGTACGTCTGGTGGGCCACCGTCTGGGCGATAACGCCCCTCTAGCCCTCTTTGAGCTGGTGGAAGGGGCCGGTGAGGTAGTAAAAGAGGCACCCAAGCCAGAGGCCAAAAAGGAAGAGACCTCCAAGACTTCAAAACAGGAAGAAAAGAAGGGATGACGGAGTGCGTCTTCTGCAGGATTGTCCGTGGTGAGCTACCTGCCTGTAAACTCCTGGAAGACGATGAAAAGGTCTCATTTTTAGACATCAACCCCCTGAACCCCGGGCATACCCTGGTCGTCCCAAAGAAGCACTACGAGACGGTTATGGACATACCGGGGAAGGAACTGGGTAGACTTATGGAAGTGGTGCCCGTACTTGCTAAGGCTGTAGCCCAGGTAACAAAGGCGGAGGGGTTGAACCTCTTCCAGACCAACAAACCCTGTGCAGGCCAGACCGTCCCCCACGTGCATATACACATAATACCCCGGTACCGAAAGGACGGGTTCTCCTTTGGCTGGAGGCAGGGACGGTACAAAGAAGGAGAGATAGAGGGGTTCCGTAAGGAACTCGTCAAGGTTTTGGAAGAGATTAAGGGTTAGAATTTAGAATACAGAATATTCTGAATTCTGTATTCTTTTTTCCCCTGGTCCCTGCTGTAGACTTATGCCCAGGAATTTTAGTTGGCTCCTCCCCGATGAGATAGCAGGTATGGCAAGGCCCGCCTCCGCCGTGCCAGACTTTGAGTTCCTGAGGGAATTGGGCATAGATGCCATCGTCTCGCTCACCGAATATCCCCTACAAAAGGCGTTCATAGAAGAGTTTGGCTTTGAGTATAAACACGTCCCCGTAGAAGACCTTACCGCCCCCTCCCTGGAACAGATAGACGAATTCGTGAGGTTTGCCACAAAGGTCTGTGGAGGAGGCAAGAAACTGGTGGTCCATTGCGGGGCAGGTATAGGCAGGACGGGTACCATGCTGGCCTGCTATCTGGTGCACAAGGGTTACTCGGCCCGGCGGGCCATTGCAGAGGTCAGACGCAAGAGGCCAGGCTCCATTGAGACCCCCGAACAGGAAGAGATAATAGCCCTATACGAGAAAAAGAAGTTGAAGGGCTAAATCCTTGTCCCGGTCTTCTTAAACTCCTTTTCGCTATAGAGTATCACGTAATCCTCCCCCATCCTTCTTTAATGGAAAAGTGCATAGCTATAAAGCATTAAACTCTTCTACAGTCAAACCTGCTTGACGTACAAGCTTTCTAAGGAGGCCTGGCCCTAATTCTCTGTGTTGCGGTATAGAAAGCGTGTACTCATAGTTCGGTTTTGTCATCATTACATGCGATCCCTTTTGCCTTGATACTGTCCAACCTGCCTTTTGAAGTTTCTTCACTGCCTCCTGTCCAGAGCACAGCTTAAGCGGCATTACACGATGACCTCAATCACCTTGGCTTGGTCAAAGGTATATTTTGATTCCATTACCTCTAGCCAACCCTCAATGGCCTCTTTAATATTCTCCAGGGTCTCTTCTTTTGTCTTACCCTGGGATAAGCACCCTGGCAAGGCAGGCACTTCGGCTACATAGTATCCAGCCTCATCCTTCTCAACTATCACGTGCAGTTTCATATTTCTAGGTATTTACGAATGGTTACAGGGATTTGGAGAATTTAAATCCTCGTCCCCGTCTTCTTAAACTCCTTTTCGCTGTAGAGTATCACGTAGTCCTTCACACCTGTCTTCTCCTGCATCTCCTCTATAACCCTCTCACATTCCCCGTCGGCGTAGCCGTGAATCATCGTGAATAGGTTATAAGGCCAGTCAGGGAAAGTGGGGCGTTCATAACAGTGTGTAACCTCCGGGAAGCCAGCCATAACCTTGCCCACCGCCTCTACCCTATCTGAGGGCACCCTCCAGACGCACATGGCGTTAGAGTTTATGCCTATCTTGCGGTGTGCCACGCTGGCCGCAAACCGCCTGACCTTTTTTGTCTCAAGGAGACCTTTTATACGGCTGATGACCTCCTCCTCCGTCATCCCCAGTGCCTCCCCTATCTCTTTATAGGGCCTTTCCACCAGTGGGATGCCGTCCTGTATGTGCTTCAGGAGTTTGATATCTACCTGGTCTGTCGTTTTAGAGGTCACTACCTTTTCTATATTCATTTCTATTCCCCGCTATAGATGTTAAATTTTACCCCTATCTTAAACTTCTTGGTGGTGGGGAGATTTCTTACCTCAAGGCCGGTCTTTTCCTCTATCTCTTTAATCAGCCTGACAAGTTCCTGCTTGTTAGGGGCGGACATGGTGAACCATACGTTGTAAGGTATCTCCTTGTTCTTCCCTTTTCTCAGGTAGTTATGGGAGACGCCCGTGTAGGCATTTATAGTCCTGGAGACCTCCTCAATGCGACCCTCCGGCACCCTCATGGCCATGAGGCTTGCGGTATTGCCCATCTCGTGGGTGTCTATGATGGGGCCCAGGCGGCGGAAGATGCCCTTTTCGGCCATAGCCCTTGTCCGACGGAGCACCTCACTTTCTTCCAGTCCCAGTTCCTCGGCAAGGGTCCGGAAGGGATGGGGGGTGAGGGGGAAATTAGACTGGAGACGGTGGAGTATCTTTTTATCTTCTCTTGTTAGTTCCATATTATAATGAAGGATTTTAGGAGGTGGCAGGGCCACTCCCGACAAAAGGGGACTGCTATCTAGGTCTCACCAATGGCGTCCCTAATCTCCTGGAGCGTGGATTCCTTGACCAGGACTTCGTAGATATACCGTCCGCCCTCGCCCAGTATCTTTTCTGAGGCCATTTCCAGGGCCTTCACCACCTGTGGTTCCTGTACAAACCTCACCAGTTCCGTGGCAAATCGGGGATGTCTGCCCACCTTACCGCCCATAACTACGGTGTGTCCCCTGGCCTTTACCTTTATAGAACCCGTGGGGCAGACCCTGGCACATTGTCCGCAATCCACGCACCGTTCGTAATGGACAATTACCGTCCTGTCAGGCTTCAGGGTTATGGTCTCTTCCCTGCAGGCCTTCAGGCACTTACGGCAGAGGGTGCATTCGGCGCCTGGGTCCACGGTCACTTGCTCCCTGGCAATCACCCCAAAGTCCTTTATCTGGGGCATGGAACAGCTATTAGGACAGCCAGCCACGGCCATCTTAAAGGTCTGGTGGGGGAGTATCCTGCCAGGGATCTTTTCGTAAAGCCGCTGACTGAAGGAGAGTTCCTCCATCGTATCGGCCATCTGCCTGGCAATGGGCCTTGGGGCCTTGATGAGGAAGGGACATCCCACCTCCTCACCCTTGCAGGATTTTATCTGGTAGAGGACCGCCTGCCCATCCTCTCTGATGTACTTTTCGTACTTCCTGAGGATGGCCAATTTGTCCCCTTGGGGGTTCACAACGGCTAATCTCCCTGAGGCATGAGTTGCGTCCATAAGTCATAATTGTACGCCTAGAATTCCTCTCTTGTCAAATAAATCTTTTACTGCCCGAAATTCCTTGATTTTTCTATGTCATGTGGTATCTTCAGGAAAGGCCACGGGTGGGACTGAGGGGTGCCGCCAGGGGCAGGGGATCTCTGAAGAAGGGGAAGTAAGCATGATAATGAGCGTAGTACATCGGAAAGGTGGGGAAGTAGGTATGATAGTGAGTGTGGTACATCAGAAGGGTGGGGTGGGGAAGACTACTACCAGCATCAATCTTGCCAGTGCCCTGGTCTTAAACAATAAGAGGGTATTGCTTGTAGACATGGACCCCCAGGCCCACTCCACAAAGGGTCTTGGGGTGGAGCTGGAGGATTCCAATCCATCCGTAAAGGACATAATGCTCAAAGAGGCCACTTCCCTCTTTGCCCAGTATTGGGCGGGCGACATCCATGAGGTCATCCGCAAGAGTCCCAGGGAGGGGCTTGACCTGGTACCTGCCGAGATAAGGCTCTCGCAGGCCCTTGAGGAGTTATATGGACGCTGTAGCAAGAATTTCCGCGAGTCCATACTGTCTAAGAGCCTCCTTCCTGTTATAGACTACTATGATTATGTGATTATTGACTGTCCCCCGGGCCTGGGGTTACTGGCAGTGAACGCCATTAAGGCCTCCCAGTTCATACTCATCCCTAGCATCATGTCCAAGCTCTCCGTTGATAGCATCACCGACCTCTTGAACCTGGTCAAGAGGGCAAAGGGTACTGCCTTTGAAGACTACCGCATCCTCCCGACCCTTGTGGACACCAGGCTCAGGGCCACTAATGAGTATGTCATTGAAGAACTCTCCACCCACAAGGGCAAGGTCCTCCGTACTCAGATTGCCAGGAATGAGACCATAAACCAGGCACAGATTACCCATCAGGACATCTTTGCCTTCGCCCCAGGTTCCAGGGGTGCCGAGGACTATGCCAAACTGGCCAAAGAACTCCTGAAACTCTGGGAGGAATAAAATCCCCCCCCTTCTACACACCTTTGCGCACGTGTAGCCATGAATAAAAGTGCAAAGATGACAAAAGAGGACATCAAGAAGACCTTATCAACTAACAGGGAAATCCTTAAGAAATACAAGGTAAGGTCCCTTGCGCTCTTTGGCTCCTACGTGCGAAATGAGCAAAGAGAGGATAGTGACATAGACTTTCTGGTGGAGTTTGATGACCCTACATATGATAACTTCATAAATCTGGTCTTTGCCTTGGAAGATTTGTTTCAAAAGAAGGTAAACCTAATTCCTGAAGGAGGATTAAGCCCTTACATCGCCCCTTATGTAAGGCAGGAGATGGAAAAGATTGAGGCAGGATAGGGTCTTTTTGAAGCACATACTTGACGAAATAAATTTCTTATTAGACAAAACAAAGGGGCTAGAATATGAAAGTTTAATAAGAGATGAGACCTTGAAACGGGCGTTCTTGAGAAGTCTGGAGATAATAGGGGAGGCTGCTAAGAACATTTCAGTTGATTTCAGGAATAGTCATCCCGAGGTTAAATGGAGATAGATGGCAGGTTTGAGGGATAAACTTATACACGCATACTTTGGAGTAAAATGGGAGGTCATTTGGGACGTAATAAAGAACTTCATCCCAAAACTTAGAGGACAAATAGAAACACTCTTACTCAAGGCAGAGTAAAACCTATGGAGGTTATGCACGCTCAGTATCCCAAATATTTAGGCTGTTGTCCAAGGGGTTTTAGATGTCCAATACGACAGCACTGCATAGGGTTTGGCAACAGCCTCTATTGCTTTTTGCCCACCAGGACATCTTAGCCTTTGCCCCGGGTTCCAGGGGTGCCGAGGACTATGCCAAACTGGCCAAAGAACTACTGAAACTATGGGAGGAGTAATCTCTCCATCCCAGTCTCATGGTAACGGGCCCTTTCGGTATTTTCTGCCAGCACAGTTTCTTTGTAGAGTATACAAACATGGGTTATGCTTTTTAGTCTAAACCTTACTAGGGATGTAAGGGGGCTTTGCCCCCAGTGCCAGAGGCAGATCCTCCTCAGGCGTACTCACCACAAAGTCTGTAGGGGCGACCCGGCGGGTCGCCCTACATTTTGTAACCCATGTTTATAGACAGCACAATTTTTTATATTTATAGTTTGCCTCTTTATGTAAAAAATATATAATATTGTCCTCTTGATATGAGTTAGTTATATTCTTCACTTCCTAGAGGGTGAGGACACCATGGTGAAGTTCATTTACAATGGTGTGATGGGTTGCACAGTTACCCTGGGCCTTTTATTGTTGATAGCCCTCCCCGCGGCCTCAGCAGAAAAGCCCGCCCTCCGCATCGCCTACCTGCCCATCCTGGACCACCTTACCCTACCCATTGCCTACGAGCTTTCCGATAAAGGGAAATTTGAGCACCTCACGCTACAGCCAGTAAAATACACCTCCTGGACGGAACTTGTAGATGCAGTAATCACCGGGAAGGTGGATGGGGCATTTATGCTTGTCCCACTAGGCATGCACCTCAGACAGAAAGGGACGCCCATCAAATTGGTCTTGCTTGGGCACAGGAACGGCTCTGCCCTTGTAGTAAGTCCAACCACAAAGTCAATAGAAGGGCTAAGGGGGGGTCTCCTGGCCATACCCCATCCCTTCTCCATGCAACATATTAACCTCTATAAATATCTGGTAGAAAAAGGACGTCTCCGCAAGGAAGACTTTACTATCCTTGACATGGAACCGCCAGACATGGCACCTTCCCTGGCCAGGGGGGAGATTGACGGCTTCCTGGTGGCCCAGCCCTTCCCTACCCTGGCCGAGGTAGCTGATACAGGGAGGATTATGGCCTATTCCTGTGAGATTTGGGAAGGTCATGTGGACTGTGCCCTGTTTCTTTTGGAATCCGTGTTAGTCGCTAACCACGACAGAGTAGGGGAGCTGATAAAGGTACTGGTAGATGCGGGAAAATTTATTGAGTCCAATCCCAGAAAGGCCGCCAGGCTGGCCGTGCCTTATATTGGACTTGACGAGGAAATCATCTATAAATGCCTGACTAACCCCCCAAGAGGGATTACGTACAACAAGCTTGTGCCCCGGATGGAAGAGTTGGAGGAGGTACAGGGGTATCTTATTCGTATGGGGCTGTTTGAGAAGGAGATGTCTTTAAAGGAACTTATAGACGACAGTTTTGTAAGGGCTGTGCATGAAGAAGGCCAGGGGACTAGGGAGTAGGGAGTAGGGAGTAGTAAGATTGCTACCCCCTACCCCCTGGTCCCTGACCCCTACAGGTATTAAACATGCTTATAAAAAGGCGACTGATAATCCTTACCGTCCTGCCAGTGGTACTCTCCACCCTGGCCATCTCTGTGGCGCTGGTCTGGACGAGCCAGGGCCTCCTGTTCAAAAAGGATTATGATTACCAAAAATCTCTGGCAGACGTGTTGGCCCATAATTTTTATGAGGCCCATTTCGGCCATATAAGAGGTGCACTCCTCCACGAAGGGCATTTCTTCAGACTGATTCCGGAGGCTGGTTATCAGGCCCTCACCCTTACTCAGCAAGAACGGCACATGAAGGAACTGGTAGAGCAGACACCTTATCTCACACAGCTTATAGTACTTGATACAAGCGGCCGGCAGGAGATTAAGCTGGTCAGGATAGATAGTGAGGTGGTATCCGAGCGGGACTTTACTAACGAGGCTGGGGACAAGGGGTTTACTGTGGCCATGAAGGACAGGGCCTACGTAAGCCCTGTCTTTATATGGCAGGCCGCCAACCATGTAGAGATAGCTGTCCCACTAAAGGATACCCTCGGTAATGTTATAAAGGTCTTAAAGGGCAGGGTGAACCTGGAGAGGATGTGGCAAGAAGGAGTCTTAAAGGACTCACCGAGGGGCCTTACTTGCTATCTGGTGGATAATCACGGGAACATCATTGCCCACCCGGAGCGTTCCGTTACGCACCAGGGCCCGGGAATAAACGTCAGCCACCTCCCACTTATACAGGATTTCCTCTCTGGTGTGCCTTGTCGTTATAAGGGGAGAGTTGTTTACGAGACATTTACAGGTATAAAGGTAGTGGGCGTTTATGCCACCGTACCCAAGATGGGTTGGGCAGTAGTACTGGAGCGACCAGCAACAGAGGTTTATAAGCCACTGTATACCATACTTGCCATTGGGTTGTGTGTAACCATGGCCTCCCTGGCTGGATTCTTGTCCTGGGGTGTGCTCTCCGCTAGGGAGATTGCCAGTTCAATGAAAGACCTCCAGGAGGGGGCCGGTAAGATAGGTAGTGGGGAGGTGGGCTACAGGCTAAAAGTAAGGACCAGGGATGAATACGGTCAACTGGCTGAGGGATTTAATCGCATGGCAGACCTCCTGGAAGGACGTAACAGAGAGGTCCACCAGGCAAACAGGGAGATGCAGTCCCTCCTTAATACCTTTACCACCCTGGTACAGGCAGTCAGCCATTCAGGTTCTATGGAGGAGATACTCCTGACCACCCTAAGAAAGGCCATAGAAATCACAGACACCATTGGTGGAGAGGTATTTCTCCTGGTTGAAGAATTGCAAGAAATGGTGCCACTAATCTATGAGGGACTGGATAAGGACTTCTTCCTTGCTACCGAGTCTCTGCATTTCAAGAAGGGGGTGTGCCTTCCAGGGATGGTCTATGAAAAGGGGGAGGCGGTTTGCATTGAAGACCTTGCGGAGTGTCCTTATTTTTACAGGAAAGGGATAGCCAGTGAGAAGAGTTATGTCTCTGCCGTTTACGTCCCTTTAAGGGCGAGGGAAAAGATATACGGGTGTATGGGAGTTATCAGTAAGGAGCGACGCCATTACAGCCCAGGTGTAGTAAGTACCCTTGAGGTAATGTGCACCATTGCCGCCTCCTTTCTGGAGGGTGCCCGTAACTATCGGGCGCTGGAGGAGAAGACCCAGGAGTCGAGCAGGAAGGTGGAAACCCTCCGGGTGATGACGGAGATAGACCGTAGTATATTATTGAAGATTGATAACCTTGACGAACTCTTTGAGGGTGTCACGCACCTTATTAAACGGCTTATACCATGTGACAGGGTTACTATGGTAGCGGTGGATAAAGTACAGGGTGGATTTATTTATCGCTACGGTTGGGGCACAAGTGTAAGGAAGAAGGGTGATTTCGTGCCGTTTGAACACACCAACGCAACGGAGGCAGTCAGGGAAAAGAGGTCCATACTGAGGAATGATATAAGACTGGTAAAGGAACTCCTGCCCCTGGATAAACAGTTCGTGGGGGAGGGATTTCTCTCAGACCTGAGGGTCCCCATCATACTGGGAAATGAGGTGATTGCCCTCCTTAACATAGGTAGTAAGCGAGTGGCTGGGTTCCGCACGGAGGATGCCTCTATCGCTGAGGGGGTAGCCAACCAACTGGCCGTGGCCCTCTCCCATGCGAGGCTAATCCAGAGGTTGAAGGGCTCTCTGCTTGACACCGTAAGGTGTCTCTCCGAGGCCATTGATGCCAAGTCTCCCTGGACCAGGGGTCACAGCGAGAGGGTTGCCGGGCTATCCTGTGACATAGCCAGAGAGCTTGGTCTTGAGGAGGAAGATATAGAACGGATAAGGATGGCATCCCTCCTCCACGACGTTGGGAAGATAGGGACTTATGAGGGAGTACTGGATAAGCCAGGTAAACTCACCGCCGCGGAGTGGGATATGGTAAAGAGGCATTGTGCGGAGGGCGTCAAGATAATTAGTCCTGTAGAGAGATTCAATGAACTGATACCGATGGTACTTTATCACCACGAACGTTACGACGGTAAAGGTTATCCTGAGGGTAAAAAGGGGGAAGAAATACCCCTGGGGGCGAGGATTATATGCATAGCCGATGCTGTGGATGCCATGACCAGCGAGAGGCCCTACCGCAAGGCCAAACCCATGGAAGAGGTAGTGGAGGAGTTAAGAAAGAATGCAGGCGTCCAGTTTTGTCCGAAGGTGGCGGAGGCTACGTTAAAGGTGCTGGAGAGGCAGAGGGCTAAGGGGTAAATGGTGGGCGCTGGTGGACTTGCCCCTTCACCTCCTTGCTTAGTCCCTTCGTAATATTAGCGGGAAGGCAAAATTTCTACGTTCACACGGTATCCTAAGTGAGTAAGATAATTTGAACAGTCTTCCCACGTTAATCCAAAGGCGCGTACATCAGCAAGTCCCAGGCGACTAACGATGTCTCGGAGCATCTCAAAGTCAGGCTCGTCGAAATTACCTTCTTGCATCGCCTCCTCTGCCCAGTCTACTAGTTCTGATAGGGTCAACCGCTGGTGTAGATAATCCTCCAATTTGCGGGCCACATCTTCACGTTTAATAACCATCATCTTTCCTTTCTTAGATGCTGGTGCCCAGCATCTACTGGAAACTTATGATGTACCTCTACAACTTTTCCTTCTTCGTTATAAATCTCTTGATAGAAGCGTACAGTTCTTTCGTTTAAATCCACTTCTTTAATGTAACGTGCTATGCATCCAGAACGACTAACAACCTCATACCAGTAACGGCGGCCTCCATCAGGAAGTTCTTCCCATGAGCCAAATTTTCTTTCATTTTGATGTCGTTTAGGTATATCCATACAATGGTGGGCGCTGGTGGACTCGAACCACCGACCCCTTCCTTGTGAAGGAAGTGCTCTAGCCTCTGAGCCAAGCGCCCACCTGACTGCATAAAAATCGGCCATCCTTTCCTAACATTTTTACGCCGTATTTTCAAGCATAAAGGTAGGGGCGACCCGCCGGGTCGCCCCTACTACTTAATCAACCCTTGCCCGGAACCCAAATTTATAGTCCTTTTTCTCTTCTCCTATCTTAAGTGGCATTACAAGATAAAAGGTGGTGCGGTCCCAGGAGTCAACGTCAAAAGCGGTCTTTAGTTCCGGGAGGAGGGGCTTGGTCTTCCGTCGCCCGATGGAACGGCTCACATGGTCAGAAGGCAGTACCCACGTCTCCAGCCTTGTACCAGGGGCAATAATGGTGGCGGCCTGTGGTTTGTCCTTTTCCTCAGGTTTTACGTCCTGGGCAGTCACCTTATGTACCGCACCATATCTATCCTCGTACTCCACCTTACTCCAATCCAGTTCTACGGGTTGCGCCCCTTTGTTTTCTATAGTAAGGTCAATCCTCTCCCTGCTGGGCCTGAAGGCAAAACGCAGGGCATCGTCCTCAAAATCCAGTGTGCCCGTGGATGGGTACATCATTGTGAACCTGTACTGGTACAGGTTTGAGATATCAGTCCCCCTGGCACAACCAACCAGGAGCAAACAGTAGACAGTAGGCAGTAGGCAGTAGGCAATAAGCACTGAGCAGTGAGCCGTAAGGGACTTTTTACTGCCTACTGTCCAGACCATGTGCCGTTCTCTGTATAATTGACCTTAAGAAGGCACAACCCCCTGGCAGGTGCAGTTGGGCCTGCGAGCGAACGGTCCCTGGCCTCCACCACTCTCTTGAATTCCACCAGGCCCACCTTCCCACTCCCCACCAGGAGGAGCGTCCCGACGATACCCCTTATCATCTTGTGCAGGAAACCATCCGCTTCTATAAAGAAATGGATGTACCTCTTAGTCTTGGAGTCCATTAATCCGCCTGAGGCGGACAATGGATAATGCCCAGCGACGTCCGCCTCAGGCGGACTGGACTTCAAAATTTCAAGGGATTTTATGGTACGGACGGTATTCTCCTTATTGTGGGCCTCCACGCAGAAGGCCCTGAAATCGTGCCTTCCTAATAGATGTTGGGCGGCCTCTTTCATCCTCTCTACGTCCAGGGGACAATGGAAGTGGTAGTAAAAATTCCTGTTTATGGCCCTGGGTACTGGGTCATTCAGGATGGTGTAGCGGTAGACCTTGCTTTTGGCATGAAATTGGGCATGGAACTCCTCGGATACCTCCCCGGCAGAGCGTACGACAATCTCTCTGGGCAGGTAATGATTCAGGGCAGGCACGAGTCTTTCCGCAGGCAACCTGGAAGAGGTCTTAAAGTTTGCCACCTGGCCCAGGGCGTGTACCCCTGCATCAGTCCTGGAGGCCCCGTATACCACCACCCATTCCCCTGTAATCTTGTGGATGGCCTCCCTCAGGCATGCCTGGATGGTGGGGATTCGGGATTCGGAATTCGGAGTGCTGAATGTGGAATGTGCAATCTCCGCACTCCCCACTCCGCACTCCCCACTCCGCACTCCTTTTAGCCTCTGTTCCTGCCAGCCTGAGAAGTTTGTGCCGTCGTATTCAATCAGGAGCCGGATGTTACGCATAAATTATTAAATTAGGGACTATACTTTATCCAACAACTCAAAATACCTTTCACGGCCGATACCCGCGGTAGTAAGGTTTGTACGAATATGTGCAACTGGGACTAATCGTGGGCTGGTCTTAATGACAAGGGGGCGGCGAATGCCCGATTTAGTCATACTAATATGGTCTCCCTTCTGGCGGCGCACTTTAAAGCCCTCTAATTCAAAGATTTTAATGAGTTTCTTGTAATGAATAGAAACAATCTTGCCTTGTGTCATATAAAAGCTAAGCTACAAAGTTGCCCGCTCTGTCAAGACAAGTTTTCTAAACTTCCAATGAGATAGCCTGCCTGGGTCAGGAGTAAATCCTGCCTCTGAGAGCACCTCGCACAAAGTCCCCATGCTATCACACTCTTCAAGAAAAAGTTCAATAGCCTCTTTTAATGACCTTTTAGCCTCCTCTATAGAGTCTCCAAAACTAGATACATTAAGTTCTGGACAAAGGGCTACGTATTGCCCCTCTTCTTCAAAGACCTCCATACGATATTCAAGATGGATATTCATTTGTGTACCCCTTTTTCTCAAGACTACATAGCTTTTATGACATTAAGTAATGTGACGATTTTTGCGAAAGAATCAGACAGATACCCGCAGTTGCACCAGCCTCTCGGCAATCTGCACGGCGTTCAAGGCGGCGCCCTTACGGAGGTTGTCGCTGACTACCCAGAGGTTTAGCCCGTTCTCTATGGATAAATCCTCACGTATCCGTCCCACGAAGGTCTCGTCGCGTCCTGCCGCAAGGGTGGCAAGGGGGTAGTGTTGCTTCTGGGGGTCGTCATAGACTACTACCCCCGGTGCCCTGGAGAGTATCTCCCTGGCCTCTTTTGCCGTGAGTTTCTTCTCTGTCTCTATATTCACTGACTCGCTGTGTCCCCTCACCACAGGGACCCTGACGGCAGTGGCCGTGACCCTTATGGACTGGTCGCCCATAATCTTCTTGGTCTCATCTATCATCTTCACCTCTTCTGAGGTGTAGCCATTGGGTAAAAAGGCATCAGATTGGGGTATCTGGGGGATACAGTTGAAGGCTATCTGATGAGGGAATAGCTTCCTCTTGTATTTTCTTTCGTTGAGGATGGCCTCAGTCTCCTCCTCCAGTTCTAAGATGGCCTCCCAGCCGGCCCCGGATACGGCCTGATAGGTGGATACCACCACCCTCTTTACCCTGGCGGCGTCATGTATGGGCTTGAGGACCAGTACCATCTGTATGGTGGAACAGTTGGGGTTGGCGATAATGCCTTTGTGTCTGGGTATCTCCTCCGGGTTAACCTCTGGCACTACCAGGGGTACGCCCTCGTCCATCCTGAAGGCGCTGGTGTTATCTACGGCCACCGCTCCAGCCCGTACGCAGTGGGGCACGAAGGCCCTGGAGACAGAGGCCCCTGCACTAAAGAGGGCTATTTCTACGCCGCTGAAAGACTCCGGGGTCAGTTCCTTTACCGGTACCTCTTTTCCTTTAAAAAATAGGGTCTTCCCAGCAGAACGTCTGGAGGCGAGGAGGTGGAGGTCCTTGATTGGAAAATTTCTCTCCTCCAGTATACGCACCATCTCTGTGCCTACTGCCCCTGTTGCCCCCACTATTGCCACATTGACTGCCATTTCCGCTTTCTCCTTGATATGTAGGGGCGACCCGCCGGCTGAAAGTCCGCCTTAGGCGGGGTCGCCCCTACAAAAGTTGTTATCGGTTCCTTATCAGTATCTCGTCACTCATTCCAAGAGATGCCTTCGTCCCATCAATATCCCTCAGAAATCGCCTTGCATCATTGGGGTAACCTGCCGTGGGCTTTAGTCCTGGGAGTCTTTCCTGCCAATACTTGTTGAATAGCCTTAAAAACAGCTCTCTTAGATATTTACTGTACATGGAGGCCAGGGCCACGGGGAGGTGCTTGTCCTCCGCTCTTATTATGAAAGAGACCTTCAGTCTCCGAGGGCCGTCTCTGAGTTCGTAAGAGGAGACGTCCGACCCTTCCAAAAGGACATTAACTTTGCATTTACTAAAGGCACTAGAGAGCAGGGTAGCGTATCGGTTGCGACCGCCGTGCCTGTCGCAGAGTATTTCTAGTTGAGGATATTCTCCCCATAAACTGCTTATCAGCTTAGCACAGTTATCAAAGAGGAGCAAGGCCTTGTTGCCGCAAGAGTCTATTCCTTTATTAAATTCGTAAGGAGACATGACTGACGCCCTTGCCCCCAGAAACCTTATGCCCTGTGAAAACAGGACTTCCTCCAGTAGTTTACGGTACCTGGCAAGCCCTTCGGCGGCAGTCAGGGGTAGGCTTAATTGCATATCATGGTGCCATGGGTATAATTTTAGCTGGCCTTCGTCGTAGCAGTGGAGTGCCTCCAGCAGCCGTTTGAAATCTCCTGCGCCCCCAATGCATCCCTGAAAGGCCAGGACGCCCACCTCCAGGCGACGGAGCCCTCTGCCTGAGGCATAGAGGCGTTTACTATCGGCCACGGCCACGTGCAGGGGCGACTTACTGGTTGCCCCTACTACCGCCCCCTTTAGTATCTGCCATAGGTTGCCGTCCACCTCGTGGTCCTTTACCTCAAAGGCCACTGCGGTAATCACCAGTGGACCAAGGGTAGGACCGTAACCTGCTTCATCCACCCCTACCAGGATTGCCATAGGTTTCTCTTTACCCTTTGAGATTTGAGATAGGAGGGGTTGAAAATTTTCAACCCCTACTTCTAGCGTATTATATTTCCTTCCAGTGGGAAATCAACGGCTCGTAGTGGGCGGGGCGGACTTGTTGGGAAGCTGGGGAGTAATGGATACTGCCGGCTTAGTCTCTGGTCCTTCAATCTTATCTACTGCGGTGTCACTGCCAAGGGATTCTATCTTTTCCAGGCGGTCGCCGAACCTATCCAGGTCTTTCCTGGCCTCGTCATGTTTCCCCGAGGCCTTCCTTATGTGGTCGCCCAGGGTATCAAAATCCTTTTTAAAGTTTTCAAAGTTCTTCTTCAGGGTCTGGATGTTTTCTATTACTTCTTCGGCCCTTTCTTCTATCTTGAGGGCCTTGAGTCCAAAATGGATGGCCTGCAGATGTGCCCAGAAGGTGTTAGGTGAGACTGGAAAGACCTTCTTTGTCCAGGCATAATTCAGCAGGGCTTCTCCCGAGGAATCATCAAGGGCCAGAATTTCACCGTACACGCCTTCAGCAGGTATGTACATGAAAGCATAATCATAAGTACCTTCATCCGGGCGGATGTATTTTTTGGATATGTCGTCTATTTTACCCTTTACATCGGATAAGAAGGCCCTTCTGGCCCCTTTCCTTTCTGCGTCGTCTTTTGCGTTAATGAACTTTTTGAAGTTATCCAATGGGAACTTTGCGTCTATAGGCACTAATTTCCCGTCCAGTTTTATTACGGCGTCTACTCTGGTGCCGTCATTAAAGGGGTGTTGTGAGGCCCAGAGGTCTGATGGCAGAGCGTCTTTGAGGAGTTTTTCTAACAGCATCTCGCCCACACCGCCGCGGTATTGGGGGGCTCTGAAGACTTCCTGCAAGGAGATGATGTCCCGTTTTAGCTCCAT
This sequence comes from Planctomycetota bacterium, assembly GCA_016209685.1. Lineage (GTDB taxonomy): Bacteria > Planctomycetota > Brocadiia > Brocadiales > Bathyanammoxibiaceae > 2-12-FULL-52-36. The sequence continues at coordinate 317,961 of JACQVQ010000008.1, forward strand.
AACCCCCTGCGTGGCCTGGAAGAGTCCCTCCAGTTTCCCGTGTACGTCTTTTACGATGTTGGCGTGATGCTCCAGCCTGCCGCCCAGGGTTTCATGGGTCTTGGAGAGGACTTCCTGTTGGGCCTGTAGTCGCTGACTGAGTTGTTCTGTGAGCTGGTGGAAGTCGGTGGAGCTCTGTTGTTTCAGGTTGTCCATCCGTTGCTGTAACTGGCCCTGTACCTGTGTCAAGGCGTTAGTGGCATTATCTACTCTGGTGCCAAGGGCCTCGTTTGTTCTGAGTATCATGTTGGAGAGTTGGGACATACTCTCACTGGTCTGCTCCCTCAGGTCATTGACCTGCTGTTGCATCAGGAGCGTATCCTGTCCCTTTTGCCCCCTCCGTTGGGTAAGAATCAGGTAGATGAAGAGCCCCACTAGGAGCATTATAACAACGATAGTCAGGTATAGCATGGCCCTCTGTTACTCCACGTGTCTTTGGAACGACCAGTATATCTCCAAAATATTAACTCTTTACTGCCTGGAATGCAATACCAAAGCTTGTAGTGTCTGCCACTGAATTTCCTTGACACCCTCACTTGGTCATGGTTACAATTATTTTGTAAATAATGTAGGGACATGTCTTTAGTACAGACCCGAAGGTTTATCCATACGTTAAGTTTCCTATGAAGTCACTGCTTAAACTCCTCCGGGAAAATAACAAGTTCAGAGCCGTCCAGAAGGCCATTGTGGGAGTGGCCCTGCCACCTGGCGGAGAGATAAGGATAGGAGGGCTTTGGGGTTCTTCTGCCGCCTTTGTGTTGGCCGGTTTAGCCGAAAAGACCCATTCGTGGATACTAATAATTACTAGTAGCCTGGAGGAGGCGGAGGAGGCCAGGGATGACCTGAACCTTTTCCTTCCTGGTAGTGCTACTATCTTTGAGCCATGGGAAGATTTTCCTGTGACAGGAGACGATGCCTCCGTAGGGGTGACCCACCGGGTCGCTCCTACCGCCCAACACCTGCAGGTCCTCCATCCACTACTATTTCCAGAAGACCCACCTCATGTGGGTGTCGGGGCCACACCTGACACCCGTACTAAGATTATCGTCTGCCCTATCCAGGCCCTCCTCCAGAAGCTGCCACTACCGGGAGACCTCACAGAAAACACCCTCCAGGTGGTGGTAGGAAAGGATCTGGGGCAACAGGAGGTGGTAGGGTGGCTGGTGGATAGGGGCTTCAAGGGTGTAACTATGGTGGAGGCCCCTGGGGAGTTCAGCCTCAGGGGATGTATCCTGGACGTCTTTACCCATTCTTCTGAGTTCCCCTACCGCCTGGAGTTCTTTGGAGATAGGGTGGAGTCTATCAGGCTTTTCAGTCCAGATACGCAGACCTCTATAAAGAACCTCAAAGAAGGGAATATACTTGCCCTGGATTGTAAGGGTTTGACTAATCAGACCCCTACAGCGGGGGCTGGTACCCTTCTGGATTATCTCCCACATGGGGCCTGGGTAGTGCTGAAAGAGCATGAGGTTATACGGGAAAAGGCTAAAAAGGTATCGCAGTCCATACCCTGGCTCTATACCCATGAGGAGGTGGGCAAAAAGTGGTTACAATACAACAGACTTTTCCTCTCTTCCCTGCCCTTTACAGATAGCGGGGACAACCCCGCCGCCATCCACAATTTTGAGGTGGAATCTATAGAGCGTTTTGGTCCAGGGCTTAAAGAGACCTTTGCGGAGTTAAGGAATCTCTCCCCCCAGGTTCGGCAGACAATAGTCTTTTGTAACAACGAGGCGGAAGAGAAGCGTTTTCAAGAGTTGTTGAGTGGGGAAGGTCTGAGATTAGAATCCACCATTGGAGGACTAAGTAAGGGGTTCTTCTTCAGAGACATTGGACTGCTACTCTTATCCCACCACGAACTCTTCCACCGTTATCGCCTTAAGAGGGAGCCCAAGAAACCCGTCTCTGCCAGGCCCATAGAGAGTTTTGTAGAGCTTAGACGGGGAGATTATGTGGTACACGTGGCCCATGGTATTGCTCGTTTCCTGGGTATGGAGGAACTGGAGCACGAGGGGCAAAAGAGGGAGTGTCTGGTACTGGAATTTGAAGGAGGGACGAAATTATACGTATCCGCCTCGGGGGGGATAAACCTGATACAGAAGTATATAGGCCCCAGCGAACACCGCCCCCCGTTGAGCCGATTAGGTGGGCAGGGCTGGGCCAGGCGGCTGGAAGAGGTGGAAAAGGCCGTGACTGACCTGGCAGGGGGGCTTCTGGAGATGCAGGCCCTGCGGGAGGCCAGATTGGGCATACAGTACCCCCAGGATACGGAGTGGCAGAAGGAGTTTGAGGCGGAATTCCTGTACGAAGAGACCGAAGACCAGCTCAAGGTAACCAGGGAGATAAAGGCAGATATGGAGTCAAGTCGCCCCATGGACCGCCTGATATGCGGGGACGTGGGTTATGGCAAGACGGAGCTGGCCATCCGGGCGGCTTTTAAGGTGGTGATGGGCGGTAAACAGGTGGCAGTGCTTGTGCCTACCACCATCCTGGCCCAGCAGCACTTCCGTACCTTCTCCGAACGCATGGCCGATTATCCCGTAAGGATAGAGGTACTGAGCCGCTTCAGGTCTCCTCATGAACAAAAGCTCGTACTGGAGGCCCTTAAAGAAGGGCAAGTGGACGTTGTCATAGGTACCCACAGACTAATACAGAGGGACGTTGCCTTCAAAGAACTGGGGTTAGTGATAATAGACGAGGAACAGCGCTTCGGTGTGGAACATAAGGAGAGGCTGAAGGGTCTCCGCCAGATGGTAGACGTCCTCACCCTCACGGCTACGCCCATCCCCAGGACCCTTCACATGTCATTACTGGGCCTAAAGGACATATCCTGTCTGACCACCCCTCCACAGGACCGCCTGGCCATCAAGACCTTCCTTATGCGTCATGACCCGGAAAGGGTACGCCAGGCAATACTCTTTGAGCTGGCACGCGAGGGACAGGTTTACTTTGTCCATAATAGGGTGTATAACATTAAGGCCGTGGCCGGGGAGCTCTGCAGGATAGTGCCCGAGGCAAGGATAGCCGTGGCCCATGGCCAGATGCCGGAGAGGCTACTGGAAAAAATAATGCTGGATTTTGTGGAGGGAAAGTATGATATCCTTGTCTCCACTACCATAATTGAATCCGGGGTTGACATCCCCAACGTGAATACTATATTTATTAACGAGGCTGATTATTTTGGGCTGGCAGAACTGCACCAGCTTCGGGGCAGGGTGGGTCGCTATAAGCATACGGCTTATGCCTATCTTGTCTTGCCGGGTGACAGGCCCATAAGCCCAGAGGCCGAGAAGAAACTGAAGGCCATTGAGGAATTCTCGGAGTTAGGGGCTGGTTTTAAGATTGCCCTCAGGGATCTGGAGATTAGGGGGGCGGGGAACATACTTGGCCCTCAACAACATGGTCATATCCAGGCAGTGGGTTACGAGATGTACTGTCAGCTCTTGGAGTCGGCGGTAAGGAGGGCGAAGAAAGAACCTCCACGTATCCCCCTGGAGGTCTCTATAAATCTGCGACTGGATGCCTACTTGCCCCCGGCCTACATCCCGGACGAGGCCGTCAGGATGGAGATGTATCGCAAGATAAACCGCTGTTACTCCAGGGAGGAGATACGGACGGTGGAAGAGACACTTCAGGACAGATTTGGCCCCCTTCCACCCCCTGCCGGAAACCTCCTGATGGAGAAGGCACTCAGGCTAGCAGCCCAGGCCTATGGCATCCGTTCCCTCTTCCGCACGAATGGGAAGCTGGTTATTGAGGTAGAAGACCTGAAGAGGGCAGAGGCCTGCCTATCTCCTCTAAAGCGGAGGATCAGGGTGATTAACGAAAACACCTTGCATCTCCTGCTTCCGGCTAAGTCTGATTCATCCACCGCAGGTGTACCTGAAGCGGGGCAGGAGACGGTTCAGTTTTTAAGAAAGGTCTTTAACATCTAGGCCCCTGTGGAGTCCAGCGACTTGGGTGGGGACTCCGGGGTTGGGAAAGTGAGGAATGAGGTTGGAGAGATGAGAAGCACTTACAAAAATCTTTCGTCAGGAGTGGCCCTGCCACTCATGATCTTTCTGGTTTGTTTGTTACAGGTTTATCCATTGACACGGTCAATGGACTCCATAAATGACTCCATGACTGCCCTGGCAGATAGTATGAGGTTGGGGGCTATAAAGGCAGAGGTAAATGGTGCCATAATAACCGATGATGAGGTGAAGAGGCAGGCAGCCGTACCCCTGAGGGAGGCCATGGAGAAATACAAGGGGAGAGAGTTTACTGAAAGGGCTACACAAATCCTGAGTGACGTACTGGACGAACTCATAGACCGACAGCTACTGGTACAGGAGGCTAGCAAGATTATTAAGGATAATCCCATCGTAAAGGAGGCGTTGGAAAAAGAGGCAGAATCCTTCTTAAAGGATGCTATGGATAAGGTGGGTGGTCCTGCCAGATTTTATGAGTTAGCCGCCAAGGAGGGTGTAAATCCCGTAGAGAAGAAGAAGGAATTGAAAGAGGACCTCATGGCAGAGGCCCTGCTCAAAGAGTTTGCATTTAAAAAGATTTCCATCTCCCCCAGAGAAGTCAGAGAGTATTACCTGAAGCATCAAGATGAGTTTAATGAGGAGAAAGAGGTAAAGGCAAGACAGATACTTATAAAGGCCATCCCCAACGCCAGGGAGGCCGAAAAGAAGGCCCAGGAGGTCTATCAACGCGCCAAGGCAGGAGAAGACTTCGCAGAACTTGCCAAACAGTTCTCCCAGGATGCAAAGGATTCTGCGGGGAAGTTATACGAGCACAAAGAGATAATGCAATGGATAAAAGGGCTCCGGGAGGCGGCATTGGCGCTAGAACAGGGGGAGATAAGCCAGCCCGTAAGGAGTCCAATAGGCTTCCATATATTTAAGGCCGAGGCAGTCAAGCCCGCCAGGACGCCCAGTTTTGAGGAACTCCAGGAGGAGATTAATAATAAACTCTACCAGGACGTGGCCAGACACAGAAAGATGGAATACATAAAAAACCTCAAGAGGAAGGCAGTGATTAAGGTAATGAGGTAACGTAGGGGCTTGATTTATCAAGCCCTGATTTTTTGGGCACAGCAAATTGAGACCTCTGAAAAACCCCGCTCACTGTCATTCTGAGGGAGCGAAGCGACCGAAGAATCTCATAAAAGACTAGATTCTTCGCTTCGCTCAGAATGACACATTGCGTTGCTGTAACTTTTTCAGAGGTCTCAAATTGTGTCCCTGCAAGAGGGAGGAAAAGATTGTGGCAGAAATTAGCATCACTCCGGGCTTCCGCAACGAACAAACAATTCTCAAGCAGGTAGAAAAATTTCTTAAAGAAACGTACTTAGACGGGAAGCTCTGCAAGGTCTATATCAAACATCCCCCCGCAGAGGCCCAAATAGACATGAACTACCTCAGACCAAAGGGTGTCCTGGAGCTAGAGGTAGTGGATTCCCTGGAAAACCTGGAAGGGAGACTGAGACACGAACTGATGCACGTGGTTGACCAGGTGAATGAGGCCTTTGGTTATAAGGAGAAAAATGTACCGAAGAATGGCACGGCACTGCTCCGCCGATATAAATACCTGTGGAACGTCTATATTGACAGCCGCCTCATCAAGGCAGGCAAACCTGCCTATGCTACTCTAGATTCCAGGAAGGACGAGATGGGGGAGTGTTGGCCTGAATTCTCCGAGGGTACGAGAAAAGGACTGTTTGACTACCTGTGGGACTTGTCCGACACGGATGGACTGACCCAGAAACAGATAATCCAACTAAGCAAGGACGTATTCAAGTTCCGCAAAGACCTCAAGACCAAGGCCCAGGCCAAAGGGGAGAGGCTGAAGGATTTTAAGACCCTGGAAGAGCTCAGGCACTTCGTAGCAGACAGCAGTCAGTAGTCAGCAGTCAGGGGTCAGCAGTCAGCTAGCTGATTGCTGACTGAACTCTTAATCCTTCACTACCACTCTGGCAAACCTCCTCCGTCCTACCTTTAGGATCATCCCTGGAGTAACCTCAATATCGGCCTTAGGGTCTGTAACCTCCTTACCGTCCAGATGGACGCCCCCCTGGGTAATGAGCCTGCGGGCATCGCTATTAGTGGTGGCGAAGCCTGCCAGTATCAGCAGTCTTACCATCCAGAGCCTGCCATCTTTTAATTCGCCCCTGGGTATAATAACCTCCTGGATTTGTTCGGGGAGTTCGTGGGCCTTGAATACCCTGTCAAACTCCTGGGCGGCTAGAGAGGCGGCCTCTTCGCCCCAGTACCTGCGGACAATGGCCCTGGCTAGTTCTGCCTTGGCCTGCCTGGGGTGGACACCGTGGGCCAGGAGTTCGTCTATACGCCCATCATCCACGTCTGTGGCAAGGACAAAGTACTTCTTCATGAGGTCGTCCTTGATGGACATGGCCTTGCCAAAGATTTGGGCCGGCTCCTCCGTGATGCCGATATAGTTACACAGGCTCTTGCTCATCTTTTTGTTGCCGTCAATACCTTCCAGTAGCGGCGTGGTGAGGGCCACCTGGGGTTCCTGTCCGAAGTCCCTCTGGAGGTCGCGACCCACCAGGAGGCTGAAGAGTTGGTCAGTGCCTCCAAGCTCTACGTCACTCCTGACCATGACGGAGTCGTAGCCCTGCATGAGGGGATACAGGAACTCGTGGAGGCTAATAGGGGTCCCGGTGGCGTAACGCTGGGAGAAGTCGTCCCTCTCCAGCATCCTGGCCACCGTCATTTTAGAGGTGAGGCGGAGTATCTCCGAGAAGCCCATCTCCTCAAACCACTGACTGTTGTAGACAATCTCCGTGCGGGAGAGGTCCAGTATCTTACCCACCTGCTGGAGATAGGTCTTCGCATTGGCCATAACCTCTTCCCTGGAGAGCATGGGGCGGGTCTTATTCACCCCTGCCGGGTCGCCTACCAGGGCAGTGTAATCCCCGATAATGAGGACGGCCTGGTGGCCCAGCTCCTGGAACTTCTTGAGTTTTTGGAGTGGGATGGCGTTGCCTATGTGTATGTCAGGTGCAGTGGGGTCAAGGCCCAGTTTTACCCTGAGGGGTCTATTTTCACGGTAGGAGCGCTGGAGTTTTTCAAGGAGTTCTTCCTCCCTGACTATGTCAATGGTGCCCCTCTTGAGGGTTTCCAGCTGAGATTTGGGGTCTTGAGGCATCATCATAGGGGCCAGGGTGGCAGGGCCACTCCCAAAAGGGCGGCACTCCCATCCAGGGAGTTTCCTTCCCGTTTATTCAGGAGGAGGTAGGTCAGGGTAGTGATGTTATGGAGCATGTGTACGAAAATGGGGGACAGTAACGTCCCTGTCTTTTCATAAAGGTAAGCCAGTACGAGGCCCAGGAGGAATATCTGGAGGAAGACATAGACGTTCAGGTGGACGAAGGCAAAGAGGAAGGCACTGAGGAAGATGGCCTTCCATGCCCCCACGGTCCCTCGCAGGGCGGGCTGGAGGAACCCCCTAAAGAGGACTTCCTCCGTGAATGGTCCGAAGAGTGCCGCAAAGAAGAGCATGAAGGTGACGATTCCAGGAGAGGTTTCCTTCAAGAAACGGGTTATTACTTCCTGGTGTTGTGGGGTGCCGTTCAGTGCCCTGGTGGCGTATTCCACTAGCTGTCCTGCGCTCAGTATGAATGGGAAGGCCAGTAGGTAGAGCAAGATACCCCCCGGGAGGTGACGTCTCCAGCCTTTTAGACTCAACCCCAGGGCTTTAGCACCGCAGGTGAGGGTGGTGAGCATCTTAGAATGGGAGGTATCCATCTCAGGCAGACCTGGCCTATGGGCGGAAAGGGGCTTGGTACACCTGCGGGACACTACTTTGAATATGTACAGGCAGACCGTAGTATTGACGAGCAGGGTCAAGAGGAGGAGGATATTACTAGAGGGTGTAGTTGTCTTCTCTGGTAAGATTTTCTCCAGGAGGTGGAGCAGAAGGGGACAGCCTACTCCCAGCATTATGATATAGAATAAGAAGACCTTGACTACGTCTGCAAGGTCCCACGGGCACGACTTTCCATTCATCAGGTCTTATCTCCTCAGGGGTTTATTTTATAGGATAGGCGTGAAAAATCAATTACATTACACTCCCGGTAAGCAGTAGGGAATAGGGAGTAAGCAGTAAGCAAAAACCCTGTTCCATCTATTGTTTGGCGTATTGACGCAAAAGGCAAATTCTAGTAAAGTTGACATTTCAGATTTTTGTAAAGGAGATAGTAGTACTATGGAGGGTTCCCCCAGTTTCCTCTTAGAAAAACAGCTTACTGTGGTATTAGAAAATCATCCAGGCACCCTGGCCGATGTGTGTAGCTGTCTGGCTGTGAAGGAGATTAATATCCTGGCCCTTTCTATAGCTGAGATGATTGATACTGGCGAACTCAGGATAGTAGTCAATAATGCCAGGAGGGCCAAGGCCCTGCTGGAGGAATGGGGCTTTGACGTCCTGGAATCGGAGGTGCTGGTGGTGGGGATGACCAATGAGCCAGGGGTAATGGCCCAGATAGCCAGGCGACTGGCTAAAGGGAGGGTCAATATTGAGTATGCCTATTGCAGTGCCTCTAAAGAGGGCAATAGGGTCTTAGGCGTCCTGAAGGTCTCTGACGCCTCCAAGGCCCTGGACCTCCTGGCTGATTATGAGAAATGGGGAGAGTTGTGAAAGTAGTAGACAGTAGACAGCATACAGTAGACAGTAGAAAATCTTTTTTACTGTCCACTATCTACTATTTACTGCCTACTGCTTACTACCTACTGCCTACTGTTTACTGTCTACTATCTACTGCCTGCTTGTTCGCTACCACCCAGTGTGACCTGGAATGGCAGACCCCCAAGGAGGTTGCCTACCAGGGACTAAACTACGTGGCGTGGTTTTACGAAATAAAGAATAATACGGACCAGGACATTACTGTCCCCGTGGAGGTCTTCCTGGCCACGGATACGGGGGGAAGACATATAGACCGCTATAATCCTGGCGTGGAGAAGATACTTGTGGGTGAGGAAGGCGGCTATAAACATGCCCTGTCCATGGGAGGTCAATTTGCCCCCCACGAGAAAAAGAAGGCCATCGCCTATTTTGAGGACGTGGATAAGAACGCCAGGGAACTCTACGTATACGTTACGGGGTTATCCCACTTCTTTTTCTGGCGGTGGAGGCTGGTAGATTATTCCTACAGGATTGTCTATGAAAGGGCAGATCCTGCCACGGGTGGATGGAATCTTGTAGAACATGGTTTCAGTAAGGATGCCACCCATAAGGACTATCCGTTCGGGACAGATACCCCACCTTCGGGACCTCGCTCTAGTTATACTAAGGAACTTGTACCCGAGAGCACCTTTATTTACAAGGCACCAGGTGGCGGGGCCGCTCCTCCTGAGCGCAGCGAAGGACCTGGCCCCCAGGGGCAGAGGCGTAAGGACGTGGAGGATTTTGTCTCCGTCTGGGATGCCACCTTTAGTGCCGATAAGATAAGGTCCTCCAGGAAGGCCATAGAACTGTGGGAGGCCATTACAGACCGTCCATCGTATAAGGAACTGGACATGGAGTCCCCCGAAAGGGTGTACACCTGGGAAGAGGCCTGGGAGAGTAACGACAAACTCCTGGAGAAGAATCACGCCCTTGTCCTTGGGGAACCATTCCTTGACCCGCACGAGGCCCTGTGGCAGACCTCTAAGGTAGATGGCTACCAGGAATTAAGAGATGGTATCCTCCTGATATATACTAGATACGTCAGGTACTACGGGAAAGAATATCACTACGGCCTCGCAGTCTTCAAGATAAAGAACACACTGCCTTATACAAGGATACCCGGTTGGAGACAATACCCTTATGTATCCAAGTGGAAGATAGTAGACTATCGCTGGAAGCACATCACCAAGCCTAACTGGAACCAGGAGGTCTTCTCTGGCTATCCGAAGGTAACCTGGTAAGGGGCTGGAGATAACAAAGACTTGGGGGGCAAGGCAGTTAAAGACAACAGGTGCCAGTTGTGAATAGCAAAAGGTTAATACTTCTAACTGTATGCATTACCAGCATGGTCTTGAGTCATTCTTGCACAAAGCAGGTCAGAGAATATGGCGAACCTGATAATGCTATTGAGGTCAAGGCCGGCAAGGACTTTATAATCACGCTTGAGTCCAACAGGACGACTGGCTACGGGTGGCAACTCGCCAGACCATTGGATGGAGCCGTACTTGAGCTTGTAGGCTCGGAATATACGCCAGGTGAAAGCAAGCTCATCGGTTCAGGCGGGAGGGAGATATGGACTTTCAGGGCTGTCGGCGCAGGGAAGACACCGATAGCCTTTAAATACATACGCCCCTGGGAGAAAGACGTCCCCCCTGCAAGGGAGGCAAGCTTTACTGTCGCTGTTAGCCCAAGAACCAGTCAGTAGTACTATCTACTGTTTTTTGGCCAACCCTGAACCTGCCGAAGGACGGCTCCCCGCGCTGGACAGGAAACTAACTTCATTTAACAAAACAATTCAATTACTTGTGCGGGTGAAAAAGCGGCGGGGGAGATACAATGCAATAAAGATTGAATTCCTTATTTAGCTATCAGCCAATGGGGAACGTTTCTTCCTTCTTCCCAAAACTGCATATTTGACCTCGGGTTCATGCACCGCATGATATCCGTCCATCCATGATAAATTTTTGCCAATGACTAATTCCTCCATTGTCGCGTGATGTGTATTAGTCATGGGAATCAGGCGCATTTGAAATCCATGGGCTCGTGCCATTTTCTTCACTTCTTCAGCATTATCGTATGTCATTAAAAAATCGCCATTTAATGACTCGCATACCGTAAACAAACGTTCATGGTCAAGGTGACTGTGTTTATATAAACGCTTCCCTGCTTTCTTCCCACCAGCGGTATAGGGAGGGTCTATGAAGTATATTGCGTTTTTGTTTGTGGCAAATGATTCCATAACTTTTAATCCATCTTCACAGAGGAAGTCGATTCTGCTTACAATTTGGTTTAGGTTTAGCAGTCTTTTCGCAAGTGTCCCTGGGTACCAACGAGAATGAATGCCTTTCCCATTCTCGCCGTATTTGAGGAATCCTGACCCTTCAGCAAGGATTCCTCCATGAAACGTCCGATTCTTAAGAATTGTCTTAAACGCTTTTTCTTTAAGTTTGTTTGTGGATTTATTCAGTTCATGGATGACAGTCTTCTTAGTCAGGTCAAAAGTAAGAACTCGATTGGCCAGCCATTCGGCATCACCATTGACTATGGACAGCCAGACAGCAGCAATATCTTCATCCAATTCGACCATAACTGCCTTTTCAACCAGATTTTCAAAAAGAGCAGTCAGGCTGATAATTCCCCCCCCAGCAAAAGGTTCGATAAGGATGCGGGGCTTTGGATACATGAGATTGACCCACTGTCTAAATGTTGGCACAAACCATGTCTTACCGCCAGGGTAGCGGAAAGGACTTCGCTGTGGGACAGAGGCAACGTTTACCGGTCTTGGTGTTTCTGCTTCTCCAAAAGATTCTGAGAATAACAGCGATTGTCTGCGTGTGCTCATTTCAGAATGGCTTTTCTATCGTTTTGTTCACTGGTGGAGTATCTAGTTGCTCATCGAGTTTTTCTTGAAGCAGTTTTATGAAATCTGCAACTTTTCCGGGTGATGGTGTAGTGATAGAAAGAAGGGCTGACTCGAACTTGGTAAAAACTACATCCACCTTCTTTAGAGAATATCTTCCAAATTTCCGGCTTTTTTCTTTGATCATTTCTAAATCATAGACAAGCCATGCAATATCTGCATCGGATTTTGGCACTTGCTCTAGACGTGGCAATGTGTCGAAGAAGCCCTTATTCAACGCCACTACAGTCTTTTTCCCCCAACTGTGAAGGATTCCTCCTTTGAAAAGAAGTTGTGGAGCGAGTCTCTTACGAGAAGACGAAAGGTAATCTGGACGGGGATAGTTTGGTTCTTTAGACCAGTCCATTGCCGCACGGCCACACTGGTCTTTTATGTAATACTCAAACGGTTCACGTACGTTACCGGAGATATAGACGGCCTGGACCTCAAGGGCACCAAAATCATACACCCTGCCGTTATTATCATAAGCGACGAGAACCACATCAATGTTTCCTGCAGACTTACCTTTCGAGTCATTCAGCCGTACTTCGGTAAGAGAACTCCACGTTGTGGTTTTGTCAAAAAAGAAGGATGCAGCATCATCGGCAATAATCCAGTCCTCGCGAAAACGGATTGGGCAGGTGATAACTGGTACATTGTCCTGATAAATACTGCAGACACCTAAAGGATTCTTAGCTTTGTCTTTTGTGCAGTTTGGCACTTTATTATTGAAAGGGCATAGGCGATGGGTACGAAAACGCTTCGCCTTCTCACTCTGGTCTGTGGTTAGATATCCAAAAACTTCAGCAAGCGGTTGTTTGCGAATCGACATTTTCTCTACTCGCCCTGCTATTCCATTTTATGCCATTTATTGTATTCCTTATGAACCAAAAAATCAATTCTACAATCTTGCTGAACTTTTAAGTTAAGTTGGCAATATTTAGGAAAACAAAACGCCCCACCGGAAACGGTGAGGCGTTAACAACCCAAGACTTGGGTTCGTCTGGGTGTCAAATCTGTCTCCCCAGCCAGGACTCGAATCCGCCTCAGGCGGACCTACTTTACCGTTGGGCTACTGGGCTGAGTAGTTGTGGACGCTTTTTGGGCACCTAGAAATTTCATAATCACCACTAGCAGAAGAAGCGGAAATCCTATGTAATTGAACCAAGGCATATAAAAAATAGGTAATAGGTAGCCTGCCATGCCACCTAATAACCCTACCAAAACCCCGCCAATTACTGCTGTATCCCCCAATTTTTCATTTTTCTTCCACATTGCAAATAATCCTAATATTATTCCAAGAAAACCGATAGACGCACCGCTTAGCGTTTTCCAAACCTGCACAGAGGTAGAAATGTTGCGATTATGAAAAAATTGTGAGATGGCGAAAGGCTCGTATGCATCAAGTTCTTCCGTGGTTTGCTGGTAGATAGGGCTTAGCTCAACACTTTGAGCGATACCTCCTGTAGCCAAGAGTTGAAGCTCCTTAAGGAGGGCCACCTTTTTCCCCATACGGTGAAAGAAGAAAAAACCTGTTTGACTCTCAAAATAAAATAATGCCGCTACTACGATAAGAATCAGGGTAACAAAGTAAAATAGGCGTGGGATGCTGAACTTTAGGAATAGATTTTCAAAACTCTTAAGAATACTAGCAGAAAAATCTTTCATGACGTTGCTTTCTATGGGTAACTGGCTCCCCAGCCAGGATTCGAACCTGGAACCAAGTGGTTAACAGCCACCTACTCTACCGTTGAGCTACTGGGGAGTAACGGTTGGGTAATTATACCATGATTGTTTCTAATCTCAATACCCCTGGACTTCTAGGATATGTTGTCTACGTACGTTCGGCTACGTCTGTAGCGTGCCAGCTTGTCTGGCACGTTTTGACGTGCGAGGCGAGCTCGCACGCTACAAACTACAAACTTAGGTTGCGCCAATATACGCAGGCTAAAGCCTGCGGCTACTGTTTTATTTCTCCTCAATGAATCCCACTTTTTTTGCCCAGTCGCTGTCGGGGTACTCTTTGAGGAGTCTCCTCCATCCGTTCATCAATGCGTCCCGGGAGCCTGTGCGTTTGTATTCGGAGACGGCTGTCCAGTAGAGGGCCTCGGGGGCTATGGGGTTCTTGGGATACTTTTCTACCACCCCGTTGAACCCTGAGAGGGAGGCCTGGAAGTCGCCCTTGTTAAAGGAGGCCTTGGCCTGGGCGAATTCTAACTGGGCAACTAATTCTTCAGGGGGTGTGAAGCCTGTGAAGCTGTGGTGGACCGTCCCCTGGGCATCTAACACTACCAGGGTGGGTGTCCAGTGTACGTTGAACCTCTGGGGGAGTGTCTTGTTTTCTCCTACATGGCACTTAACGGGTATAAAGTTCTGGGAGATAAGACCGATTACCTTTGCCTCTGGATACGTCACGGTATCCATCCTCTGGCAGCCCCCTCACTGGGGGTGATAGAAGTCTACGAGGAGAAGTTTGCCCGTGTCTTGTGCCTTCTTCTGGGCAACCTCAAAATCCTTCTCCCAGGAGATGGCGGGGCCGCTCCCGGCTGTGGCTGACTGGGAGGAGTTTGCGATTAGAAAGTTTAATAAAGCGGCGGTAAGGATAAGACTTTTCATGACCTGTACCTCCTTTTTGGACATGTCATTGCGAGGGGTGTAGTAGGGGCGACCGGCCGGTCGCCCCTACAATTTGGGGTTAATGCTGGCAACCGTGGCCATGACCGTGTCCATGTCCATGACCATGGCCATGCCCATGTCCGTGCTCATGACCATGCCCGTGTCCGTGGGCATGGCCGTGCCCATGTCCAGCAGAGCCGGCAGAGGCGGCGTGCATAGGTGTTATGACGTCCTTCTCTATCTCTTCTGCGGAGAGTTTTCCGTCCAGGATGGGTAGATAGACCTCTTCTTCCTTTCGGAAGTGGACTGCCAGTATCCCCTCTAATTTATTGGAGGCCTTCTGTATCTTCTTGACCTGTTGCTGGGCGGATTCCTTGTAGGCCTGGGCAATTTCTCCTTCCAGTTCGTGGATATAGGCCTTAATGGCCTCGTGGTCCACCTCCATGGTCCTGGTGAACATGGGGTTTTTCATTACCTCCCCTACCTTACGGTAGAGGTATTTCTCCTCGGCCTCGGCGTGGGGCAGGAGTTCCAGTTTGAGGAATTCCATGAAGTCCTGGAGTTGCATCCTCTCACGGGCGCTGAACCTGTCCAGGGCTTCTACCGCCTTCCAGTAGCCTTCCAGCCTCTGTTCCAGGTGTTTATGATGTTCCCTGATTTCTTCAGTGGGTCTTGCCATTTAATCCTCCGTTGTCTCGTTTTGGTCTTTACCACTATCTTCCTCTGTTGAGAGTGGCCCCGCCGTCTCATGGGTGGTTACATTGGGGGTTTGCTTCGCCCCGTTTGCTACTTCGGTTTCGTCCCCCTCTGGCGGGCCAATCATGAAGTCTATCAATCTGGATAGCTCTCTGCGCATGTCCTGGCGGGAGACAATCATGTCCAGAAAACCATGCTCCAGTAGGAACTCTGCCGTCTGGAATCCCTCGGGCAAGGTCTTCTTGATGGTCTGTTCAATGACCCTCGGGCCAGCAAAACCTATGAGTGCCCCAGGCTCAGCGACGATAATGTCTCCCAGGGAGGCGTAACTGGCCATGACTCCGCCCATAGTGGGGTCTGTGAGCACGGAAATGAATATCCCGTTGGCCTCCCGCAGGCTGAAGAGGGCCGCGCTGGTCTTGGCCATCTGCATGAGGGAGAACATGCCCTCATGCATCCTGGCGCCTCCCCCTGAACCAGAGATGATTACCAGGGGAAGTCTTCTCTCCCGGGCCAGGGCTGCCGCCCTGGTGATTTTCTCTCCTACTACGGAGCCCATACTGCCCATGATGAAATTAGAGTCTGTGGCGCCAAATACTATCTTTCTATTGTGGATGGCACCTGTACCTACCAGGGCGGCGTCTTTTAGGCCTGTCCGTTTCTGTTCTGTCTGAACCCTTTCCTTGTAGCTTATCCTGTCCTTAAAATCCAGGGGGTCAACGGGTTCCATGTCTGGCCAGAACTCTTGGAAACTCCCCTCATCCAGGGTTATCCGTATCCTCTCCTGGGCGGGGATGCGGAAGTGATAATCACATTCAGGGCAGACGTAGAAGCGTTCCACCATGGCCTTCCTGTAGATAAGGCCGCTACAGCCTTCACACTTTATCCAGAGTCCGTCAGGGATTACCCTCTTTTTCCTATGGATTACCATTTAATGTCTACCCCCAACGGTGGCCGGGTCACTTCCGGCAAGGAAGTTTTCCTGTGTCAGATGGCGGAGGTCTCTAACTGCCTGTGCCGGGTCCTTCTTGCCGAAGATACCTTTGGCGGCGGCCACGATATTGGCCCCATGCCTTGCGGCAATGGGCACTGTCTCCTCGTTGATTCCACCGTCTACCATTATATCTAGCTCGGGGGATAGGGACCTCAGGTGTCTGAGTTTAGGCATGACACCCTCAATGAACTTTTGTCCTGCGAAGCCAGGGTTGACCGTCATTACCAGCAGGAGGTCTACCTCTCCCAGGAGGCCTTCTACCCTCTCAGCCTGGGTGGGGGGGTTAAGGCTTATGCCCACACGGAAACCTACCTCTCTTAACTGGGATATCACCCTTCTGGGTTCGTCTCTGGATTCTATATGGAACGTGAAGTAGTCCCCCTTTCCAGAGACCTGCCGGAAGGGTTCAATAAACTTAGAAGGGTATTCCACCATGAGGTGGAGGTCCAGGGGGACCCTGGCCGCCTTCTTGATGCCTTCTACTACGAAGGGCCCCATAGTGAGGTTGGGTACGAAGTGTCCATCCATTATGTCCACGTGTATGAGGTCCACACCGCCCTCTTGCACCTTTTGTATCTCTCTCTCCAGGTGCAGTGGGTCAGCGGCCAGTATAGAGGCCCCTATCTTAATTTTTGGGTGAGGTCTTAGTTCTTTCAATTTTTTGGCAATTTTCTGGCAATTCTCTTGGAGAAATAGGTTTCAATCTCTGTCTTTGTGGTTTATCTGGACATTATGAGGTGGCAGGGCTGCTTCCGATTAGAACCCGCCTCTTTTCTTCGTAGATTTGTTTGTTGGTAATGGCCGCAATACCAGGGAGCTCCCCGCCTTCCAGGAGCTTGAGGAAGGCGCCGCCGCCCGTAGAGATGTATGAGATTCCAAAGGTGGCCCCTGCCCTAGAGAAGGCCACGTCCGTGTCTCCCCCTCCCACGATGGTCAGGGCATGAGAGTTAGTTACAGCCTCTACCATCGCATAGGTACCCCTGCTGAAGGCATCCATCTCAAAGGCCCCCATAGGCCCGTTCCATATTATTGTGCGGGCGTCGGAGAGGGCCTCCACAAAGAGTCTGGTGCTGGCAGGGCCGATATCAAGGGCGTACCAGTTGGGGGGTATCTCCTGGAAGGTAACCACCTTGGTCTCGGCCTTGGGGTCAAATTTCTCTGCCACCACGAAGTCCACCGGGAGGTAGAATTTTATCCCATTTTTCCTGGCCTTTTCCATTACCACTTTTACCCCTTCCAGCAGGCTGTCTTCTACCAGAGAGCGACCCACCTCATACCCCTGGGCCTTAAGGAAGGTGAATGCCATGGCCCCTCCGATAAGGATTTTATCCATCTTTTTGGAGAGGTTCTCTACAATCTTTATCTTGTCCGATACCTTTGCTCCCCCCAGTATGGCCACCACTGGACGCAGTGGGTTGTTAACGGCCTTTTCAAAATATTCCATTTCCTTCTTAATCAAGAAACCTACGGCGGCTACCGGGACAGAGTCGTTGATGCCCACCATAGAGGCGTGGGAGCGATGGCAATTTCCGAAGGCCTCCTGGATAAAGACCTCGCAGAGGCCCGCCAGTTCCCTGGCAAACCCCCGGTCGTTCTTTTCCTCCTCCGGGTGGAATCTCAGGTTCTCAAGGAGTATTACGTCTCCCGGGTTCATCTTGTCTACCAGCTTCTTTACCTTGGGGCCGATGCAGTCTTCTGCCAGGGGTACTTCCTTACCCAGCAGTCTGGAGAGCCTCTTAGCCACCGGGCGGAGGCTGAGGCCAGGGACTGCCTTCCCTTTGGGTCTCCCAAGATGGGAGGTGAGGACGACCCTGGCCCTCTCATCAAGGAGGAAGTTTATCGTAGGTAGGGTTGCCCTTATGCGGGAGTCATCCGTGATGTTGCCTTCGGCGTCCAGGGGGACGTTATAATCTACCCTTACCATCACCCTTTTCCCCTTCACTTCAAGGTCTTTTATAAATAGTTTGTCCATATACACTCCCTATTAGACTTTTGCCATCAATTCAATTAGTTCTACCATCCTCTGAGAGAACCCCCACTCGTTGTCGTACCAGCCCATTACCTTGACCAGGTTTTCATGGATGGTATAGGTGGACAGGGAATCAAAGATGCAGGAATGTGGGTTACCGATGATGTCAGAGGAGACTATTGGCTCATCGCAGTATTCCAGGATGCCCTTAAGTGGCCCCTGGGCGGCCTGTTTGAATGCATGGTTAACCTCCTCCCTGGAGGTCTTTTTCTTAAGGAGCGCCACCAGGTCAGTAATGGAGCCGTCGGCTACCGGCACCCTCATGGCAATACCGTCCAGTTTACCTTTCAGTTCCGGTATTACCTCTCCTATGGCCTTTGCGGCGCCCGTGGTGGTGGGGATGATATTGATGGCCGCACTCCTTGCCCTCCTGAGGTCTGAATGGATGAGGTCAGTCACCCTCTGGTCGTTGGTGTAGGCATGGATGGTGGTCATAAGGCCCTTTTCTATCCCGAAATTCTCATGGAGTACCTTGGCCATGGGTGCAAGTGAGTTAGTGGTGCAAGAGGCATTAGAGAGGATTTTGTGCTCGGGTTTGAGGAGATGCTGGTTTACTCCCACGACGATTGTGGCGTCTACTCCGTCCTTGAGAGGGGCAGAGAGGAGTACCTTCTTTGCACCGGCCTGGAGGTGTTTCTCACAATCGGCCCTGGAGGTGAATATCCCGGTGGACTCTATGGCGACGTCCACGCCGAGGTCTTTCCAGGGGAGCCTGGCAGGGTCCTTTTCCTTCAAGAGTTTGATAGTCTTGCCGTTTACTACCAGGGCATCTTCTTTTTGTTCTAAGGTGCCCCGGGATTTACTAGGGTCAGAGCTATCCCAGGCACCGGGGGTATGGCCAGTTTCTACGGTGCCCTGGAATTTACGATGGACCGAGTCGTACTTCAGAAGGAATGCCAGGGATTTGGCATCGGCGAGGTCATTTATGGCTACTACCTCTATATTGGGTCTCTTTGCTATGGCCCTGAAGGTTATTCTTCCTATCCTACCAAAGCCATTTATGCCTACTTTGATTGGCATGGGAACGTGTCCTCTCCTTTTTGTAGTCGGACGGTGCTACCGCTGAATTGGTTACTCGTTGACCCACAAAAAATGTAATTTTAACACCGAATGGGATTTTGTCAATCATTGATGTTTGAGTAGGGGGCGGGGGTTACCCCTGCCCGACCTTACTTACAAAGGGAATCTTTGTAGGGGCAGGTTTCAAACCTGCCCCTACATGCTTTGTCCTTTACAAAGCAACGGGGGGCTGTTAAAATCCCTGAAAATTTTCCTCCTGCTAAAGGCCTGGATGCCGATGTTTCTTTGTCCACAAGTCCACTTCAGACGGAAAGGGAGTAAAGTCCATGCACGTCTTGCAGGTAATAAAAGAAAGGCGGAGTATCAGGCATTTCTTGAATAAACCTATACCTAAGGAGATGATAGACCAGCTCATAGATTCCCTCATCTGGGCCCCAAGCGCCGGGAACCTGCAGAGCCGCCAGTTCTATTTTATTTATAATAAGGACGTAAAGGAACGGTTGGTGAAGGCCGCCTGGGGGCAGAGTTTTATCGCCGAGGCCCCTTTAGCAATAGTCTGCTGTGCCGACCTGAGGATAGGTACCCATTACGGCAGCCGTGGCAAGGAACTCTATGCCCTCCAGGACGTGGCTGCCAGCGTAGAGAACCTCCTCCTCGTGGCCCACGAAATTGGCCTTGCCACCGTCTGGGTAGGGGCCTTTGAGGAAGAGGGGGTTAATGAGGTACTCAACCCGCCGGGGCACCTCCGTCCCGTGGCCATCATCCCTGTAGGCTACCCCGCCGAACACCCCTCGGCACCGAGGAGGGTGTCCAGGGAGAAGGCCGTAATTTTTATAGAATAAAAACCTTTAGTCCTCAGTTATCAGTTGTCAGGACACCGACCGCCGAAATCTGAGAAGTTGACCAGGCCAGGCCAAGAAAGTATAAAGAAGTATAAAAAGGCACAAAGACCGCCTGCTGTCCCTCCATCTCACGCAAGGCGGGCCTTTGTGGGCACCAGTGGTTTCATCTATCCCCACTGGGGAGGGGGTGTCTTTTACCCTGAAGACCTGCCGCAGAGGAGGTGGCTGGAGTATTACGCCGAACGCTTTGATACGGTAGAACTCAACGTGACCTTTTACCGCCTGCCTACAGAGGGGGCCTTTCGGTCATGGTATAAGAGGACGCCTAAAGGCTTTGCCTTTGCCCTGAAGGGGAGCAGGTTCATTACACATATAAAGAGGCTGAAGGATTGTCAGGAACCCCTGGAATTATACTTTGATAGGGCCCGGCTATTAAAAGAGAAGCTTTCCGTAGTCCTGTGGCAACTACCTCCCAGGTATAAGAAAGATACACAGAGATTAAAGACCTTCATTAAATCTCTCAAGCCTTATACCACCTGCCGTCATGCCTTTGAGTTCAGGGACGCAAGCTGGGTGGCGGAGGAGGTATATGGATTACTTGGGGAGGCAGATATGGCCCTTTGTGAGGCAGACTGGCCCGGGATGCCGCAATCCACCCTAAACGAACCAGTAACGGCTAGCCCTGTACCAATAAGGTACAGGGTTAGCTTTGTTTACCTCAGGCATCACGGCCCCGGGGGAGAATGGGGTCTCTACTCTGGATGCTACAGCAAGGTGTTCCTTAGGAAGGAGGCGGAGAGGATAAAAGCCTTGCTAAAACAGGGTAGGAGCGTTTATATATATTTTAATAACGACGCCGAAGGTTGGGCAGTGAAGAATGCCCTGGAGTTAAGAGGAATGCTCAGACAATAAACGGGGAGAGTAGCAAGATGCAATGGAAAGCGGCACTATTATTGATTCTTTTTAACCTCTGCCTCGGTTGTACCTCCGAGCAGTGGGTGAAAGAGTATGTAAAGGGCGAGACCACCGGATTACAAGAGACATTGGACAGTCGCACGGCTGAGGCAGATAGGAGCCTAGAGGAGCTAGTAAAGAGGCAGACTGCGCAGGAAGAACAAATAAAAGAGCTAAATGCGGCACTGGAGGCAGTTAATGAAAGACTTACGAAATGGCAAAACTTTATTGTAAGACTTAAAGAAGAGAGGGAAAAGGCAAAAGGAAAGCCTCCTGTAATAACAAAAGAGGAACCTGCAATAACAAAAGAGGAAACGGAAAGACCCAAGGAAGAGCCCTCCACAAAGAAAGGAGAGGAAGAAATAATTAAGCTGATGGGGGAAGAAATAACTCACCTGAGGGTAGAGGAAGAAGAGATTGACAAGAAATTTGCAAAGTTAGGGGAGATTGAAAAAGATTTAAATCGTTTAAAAGAATCACAGCAACTAGACTACACTACCCTGAACAAGGAGTTGGTCTCTTTAGACAACAGGATAAGCGACGCCAAGAGGTTTGTTGACATGAATGTAAGTGCGATGCTGAAAGCCCAGAGCCTCCTCAAGGAATTCACTATTGAGGAGGTAAGGACCTTACGGGTGGAACGCCAAGAATATGCCAGAGAACTGGAGTCTATAAAAGGCAGGCTTCAGGCTATAGAGGATGCTACAGGGAAGAAGGGTACCTCTAGCAATGAGAGCGTGCAACAAACACCGTAGAGTAGGCAGTGTAGCGTGCAAATTCGTCTGTTACGCTACACTGCCTACTGGTTGTCCATTTATGGAGACATTAAAAGCGGCAGGGCCACTTTTTGTTACCAGGTGGGACCAACGCCCCGATGTAGACAGTTTTTAAAACCTCCTCCTTCGTTCTCCTCCTCCTCCTCCTCCTCCAAAACCACCCCTCCTGCCGCCGCCGCCACCAGCACCGCCAGCACCGCCCCCCCTGCGCTCCTCGGCACGGGCCTCGTTTACGATGATAGTGCGGTCTCCCAGGCTCTGGCCGTTCAGCTTGGTTATGGCATCCTGTGCCTCCTGGTTACTGGACATCTCAACAAAACCGAATCCCCTGGGCTGTCCGGTATATCTGTCCGTAATTATATTCACGGACTCCACCTTCCCCACTGCGCCAAAACAACTCTCCAGCATCTCGCGAGTTACCGAACTTCCCAGATTCCCTACATAAAGTTTTTTTCCCATTGGCCTTTCCTTAATTTGTAAGCCCTAAAGATAAAAAAAAACCCAACGGCCAGAGAAAGCCTTTGGGGTCGACCAAAACCTCAAAAGTATTCAGTGGTCTTGCAACATTTTACAATACTACAAGAAATACTACAAGAGATTTCGCAACAAAAATAAAAAAATATGTGTGGGGTATACAGGGATGGGTTACGGTTTTGGCCCTTCTAAAGAAAGCTACCTGAAGAGGATAACCATTATGGCCACGCCCACGGCGACGGAGAGGATGGTCACCGTCAGTCCTACCTTCAGGAACTGGAAAAACCCTATATGTACCGTCTCCCTGGAGAGTTCCATCACGATCATGTTGGCCACAGAACCCACAATGGTCAGGTTCCCTGCAAAGGTGCTGGACATGGCCAACACCAGCCACATGACGGAAGGCTCTGAGAACCTGTCCATCCACTGGCTGGCCAGGATGACGTAAGGGACGTTAGACACGAGGTTGGAGGCCAGTACGGAGAACAGGCTAAAGCCTACTATCTGGCTGGGGAGAGATTGTCCAAGAAGGGGTTCTATCTGCCCATAAAGCATATCCACTACTCCCACCTTCTTCACTCCAGCTACGACTATAAAGAGACACCCGAAGAATAGTAAAAGGGGCCAGTTAACCCTCTCCAGGGCACTAGAGGGTCTTACTCCTGAGAATACCAGGGCGGCCGTACCCCCAACGATAGAGACAAGAGGCAGGTTCCTTGAGAAGGTGAAACCCAGGAAGACGGCTATGAGGATTAAGCCGAGCCGGGTCATCAGGTCTCCGTCCAGAGAAGGCTCGGAGGGGGTCAGATGGTCTAGACCCTTTTTAGCCAGGTCTTTGTGGAAAAAGAGATATATTACCGCTACGTTTAATATCAGGGCCAGACAACCCACGGGCAACAGGTACAGGCAGTACTGCCAGTAACCCCAGCCTGAGAGTACCCCAATAATCATGTTTTGAGGGTTCCCAGTCAACGTAACCACACTGCCGATATTGGAAGAAGTAGCCAGGGCGATAAGAAAAGGTACAGGATTAAGGCGGGTCTTACTCAGGGCAGAAAGGAGCAAGGGGGTAAAGAGGAGGCAGACGGTATCATTTATGAAAAGGGCGGAGAGTACGGCACTGGAGAGACTGACCAGACACAGGAGGCCGGTGGCACTGCGAGACCATCTCAGCAGGATATAGGCAAGATATTCAAAGAAATTGGCTACCTTCAGGTAGGCCACGATTATCATCATCCCCAGTAGTAGCACGATGGTGTTAAGGTCTATGGCCCTGTACGCCTCCTCCAGGGTCATCACCCCCAGGCCCACCATGAGCACCGCCCCCAGGAGTGCCCCCGTGGGCCTATCCAACCACAGCCAGCTAATCCGCTGTGCAGAAATAATAAAGTAGGTAATGAGAAAGATAAGGAGGGCCTTTATCACCCTGAGGGTCCCTCCCCGATGCCCAGTCCACCTGAGACGGATACCGCCTCCGGCCCGGGTCCTGGCCTGACAGGTTTTGTCGGGAGTGGCTCTACCACCCCCCTTACCTCTTTTACCTTTGTGAGGAGAAATACCCCCGCCAGCGCCCTAAAGACCCCTGAGAGTAAAAAGAGGAACAGCAGCCTGTAGCCCATGAGGTGGGGGAGATGATTGGCCAGAAACCCTCCCAGGAGGGTACCAGCAAAGGCCGCTATGCCGTTTGTGGCACTGTAGTAGGACACACACCTGGTCCGCTTTTCGGGGATGGCGGACTCGTAAACAAAATTTACGGAACAGAGGTTAAACCCCCCCCAGCCTATACCACTGAGTATCTGGACAAAAAATAGGTAACGGACATCCTGGGAAAATATCCACAGGATGGGTAGAAAGGGTAAGATACAGGAACAAATCCTCAGTACCCTCAGGTTCCCCACCTTATCGGCGTACTTTCCCCAGAAGGGGCCGGAAAGGAGGGCAAACGTGTGTGCTACGGCCACCAGTACTGAATAAGTAAGATAGGAAAACCCGAGGTCCCTGAGCATGAATACGGAGAAAAAGGGACCGGACATCAGGACGGCAAAATGGATGACCGCCACAAAGGCCACGTAACGCCCAAAGTTGCCCTCCGGGGCCCGCCGCAGGAAGTCCCAAAAGGAGAAATAATGTTCCTCTTTAATCCTCAGAGGTGGCTCATAAATCAGGGTCATGAGGTAACCTGAGATTGCCCTGGCTGACCCGGCTGCCAGAAAGACTACGAAGAACCCGAAAAGGGCCGCCTCCTTTTTTGTTGGAAGTCCGCCTGAGGCGGATGCCTCACTCCAGTTCAGGTAATAGCCCGCCAGGAAGACGCTGAGGACAGAGACGAAACCCAGTAACCTCTCCCGCCTTCCAAAATAGCTTCCCCTTTTCCTCACAGGCACAAGGTCAGACAGCATAGAACCCCAGGCAGGTCCAGCAAAATGGGCAGAGACCATGCACCATACGTATCCGAGCGTTAGCAGTGGCAGGGCTACTCTTGGTGGAAGGAGCGTATTTGCCACTAGAAAGGGTATGAGGGCGATGGGGAGAAAGGATAGGGCATGGAGGAACACCGCAGGCACTATCAGCCGCCTCCTTGAGCCAACCCTCTCCACTAAATCCGCCGTCTTCAACTGGGATAGGGAGACAAAGAGCCTGGGCAGGGAGTTCAGTACGCCTATCTGGATGTTGCTGGCTCCCAGGGCCACAGCCAGGGGGTTTACGAAGTTGTCCATTATCCCCAGGGCTATGCCCGCAGGTGCCCCCTCCAGAAAGGCAAACCGCAGACTATCCTTTACTTTCTTTTTCAGTACGGCTATAGAGTCCATTTTTAGAAAACAAAAACCCCATCCAGATTAAGCTATTTATAGACTTGGAGTTGGAAAACATAGGGGGGAAATAGAAGAAGATTAGCACTTATCCCTGCCCTTGTCAATAGTCCCTTCCATAGGGGTAGAACTGTTCAGACACATAGTAATCAGGTAATCAAGTTAGTTTACATAAGGGATAAGGAGTTTAAGAAGATTAAAAGGCTGGTATCAGGGGGGCTAGCCCCCTGACTGACCCCCAGTTAAGGGATAAAATTAGGTAGCCACAACTCCGCCTGAGGCAGATCCGTCTAAGGCGTGACTTTAGGTTGCGATATCTTACGTAACCACCTTCGCGGGCTAAAGTTAGCTCCGCCTTAGGTGGACGAATCTGCCTCAGGTCATGCCGAAGGCAGATCCGCCCGCCCGAGGCAGACTTTCAGCCCATGACGTGACCTGCGGCTACAAACTTTGTATGGACAGTATTTTCCTTG
Source organism: Planctomycetota bacterium (assembly GCA_016209685.1). Classification (GTDB taxonomy): domain Bacteria; phylum Planctomycetota; class Brocadiia; order Brocadiales; family Bathyanammoxibiaceae; genus 2-12-FULL-52-36. The sequence goes on from JACQVQ010000008.1 coordinate 343,259, forward strand.
ACTGGAGAGAGAGATAGTTTATATTAGGGCACTAAAGGGGGTTGTGCAAGATGGGGACCAAGGGAGGAGCTATACTTGAAGTTAGTGTATAAAATGGGAATCACCCTGGGGGTGGTGGTCTTTCTGGTGGCGGGCATGGGGATAGCGGGGGGGTTCTCCATTCTATGGATGAGACGGAACGCGGTTGAGCTGGAAAAGGTTAACAAACATTCCGCCATGATAGAAGACCTCCGGGCAAAGACCCGTCAATGGGTGACCTCCGCAGAATCTGTAATTGCTGGGGAAGGGAGTAGGGACTTCTTTCACTTCAGTACCCTGCTACTAGAAGAAAGGCTCTCTTCCCTCCTGAACCAGCCCATCCCTGGAGATGAATTGAGGCTGGTAGAGGTCGTCTCCTCCAATTTCTACAAAACTAGACCCCTATTAGAGGGATTATTGGCGAAGGGAGAAAATCCTCAAAAGAACGTAGAGATAATCGCTAAGGTAGACCAATACGTTAGGGAGATTTCAAGGAACGTAGAGGTACTAGTAAACAGCCACAAGATTTATGCAGAAAGGGTCACGGCCAGGGTAAGCAGGACGGAGGACATCGGCAAATGTATCTCTCTAGCCGTCCCTTCCACAACCATCCTCCTGTCCATTCTTTTGGTATTGACCATGGGACGCACAGTCATCAACTCCGTGGGGACGCTGGTCTCGGCTACCAGGACTATGGCAGGAGGGGACCTGAGCAGACCGATAGGGTTAAAGACCGGTGACGAATTTGGGGAGATTGCCAATGCCTTTGAGGAGATGCGGAAAGAGTTAAGGCAAAAAGAGCAAAAGCTTGAACAACTGAGCATTACAGATGCCCTCACAGGGTTGTTCAACCGACGCTACATGAGTGTCAAACTAGAGGAGGAAATAGCCAGGGCAAAACGTTTCCACCACCTCCTCTCCGTAGTCTTCATTGATATAGATAACTTCAAGAAATACAACGACCGCTACGGGCACCTGGAGGGAGACAAGGTCTTGAAGGGCATGGCCGGCGCTATCTTAAACAGTATAAGAGATAAGATTGACACCGCCTGCCGATATGGAGGGGAGGAATTCCTTCTAATTGTCCCGGAGAGCAGTACCCTCCAGGCCCTGACCGTGTCCGAAAGGATACTCCAGGGTTTTAGCTCAAAGCCTTTCCTCCCTAAAGACCCTGCGGGAGGGGAGGACCCTGGACCAATTCACGTCACCTTCAGCGCTGGAGTGGCCACCCTCAAGGACCATGATGACGATAGCGAGAAATTACTCCATAGGGCTGACCAGGCCATGTTCCAAGCCAAGTCCCAGGGGAGAAACAGGATAGTGACTGCATAGGGCACTGCCCGCCCAAGACGCTTGTCCTGAGCGAAGCCGAAGGATGGCAGATTTGCAACATGCCATGCCCTTACTCTTTACCAATCTCTGTCGGGAGTCCACCTGGGGCGGATGCCACCCCAAGGGCTTCCTTTATTAAACTAAAGACCTCGGTATTGTCCATCCTTCCCCTTACGGCCTCAGCTCCGGGGCCCTGGGCCCATATGGGGACGTCTGCCGCCGTATGCCTCTTGGTGGCCCATCGCACCTCCACCATCTCCCCCTTACCGGGCAGGTGTCCGCCTGGGCCTACAATGGCCAGCCCGCCCGTTTCATGGTCTGCGGTAATTATAAGAAGGGTGTCGTTTGGGTCCCCCAGCCCTGCCCTTGCCGCCCCTATGGCCTCATCAAAATCTAACACCTCATGGATTAACCGCCTCAGGTCATTATTATGCCCCGCATTATCTATCCTGCCCCCTTCTACCATCAGGAAGAACCCATCGGGGTCTCTTCTAAGGATTTCTAGGGCCTCTAAGGTCATCTCCTTCAAGGAAGGTTCCTCACTACCCCGTTCCGTAGTAAAGGCCATGTGGTTGCGGGCGAAGAGCCCCAGGAGTTTTTTTACCTTCGTGGAATCCAGAGTATCCAGCTCCTTCTTCGTGAAGACGATGGTATAGCCCCGTTTCCTGGCCTCTTCCAGCAGGCCTGGCGTCCAGACCCACGCCCCGCCTCCCAGGATAACGTCCGGCTGGACGCCGTCAAGGTAATCCAGGGCGATGGCCTTAGCCTCCTCCCTATGGGCCTCATGGGCAGCAAACGCAGCAGGGGTGGCATGAGTTACCTCTGTGGTGGTCACCAGTCCCGTGGCCTTCCCCATTTCCCTGGCTAACTCCAGGACGTTCTTATACTCCTGCCCATACCTCCCTCGCCCTATGATATTATTACTGGTCTTGTGGCCTGTGGCCATGGCAGTGCCCGCCGCGGCAGAGTCGGTAACGAAGGAACCGTCGGGGTATGTCGTAACGTAGCCAAAATGTTCTAAACACTCCATGTTCAACCGTCCTGCAGGCCCATGGGCGAATACCCTTGCGGCCAGTACATGGGCCTGCCCCATACCATCGCCTATAAACAGAATGACGTTTTTTGTCTTGCTATTGTCTGCGAAAAGGACAGTAGGGCAGGAGATAAAGAGGATAAAGAAGGCAAATAGTGCCCTTTTAAGGGGCGGTGGCACCGCAGGCAAAATCGGTTCTTTCAAGGTCTAACCCCTTGGGTGAAATTGTTTATGTATGGTCTTCAGGTGCTGGCGGTCTATGTGGGTATAGACTTGGGTGGTGGCGATGGAGGCGTGGCCTAGCATCTCCTGGACGCTCCTGAGGTCAGCCCCCCTTTCCAGGAGGTGGGTGGCAAAGGAATGCCTCAGGGCATGGGGGGAGATGGCCTTTATGCCAGCCCTCCTGGCATAGGTCTTGACTATACGCCAGATGTCCTCACGTCTGAGTGGGTAACCTAGTCTGCTCAAGAACACTGTACTGTCCCAATCTACTTTGTCGGGAGCGGCCTTCGTCACTTGAACCTTTGAACCCTTGGACTTTTGACCCCTTGACCTCTTGACCTCTTGAACCCTTGAACCTTTGCCGGGGTTGGTGGCAGGGCCACCCAGATTAGGTCTTGCCTCTGATAGATACCTCTTCAGGGACTCCTGGGCCCGGGACCCAATGGGAACTATCCTCTCCTTATTTCCTTTGCCCTTACAGCGGAGGTATCCGGCCTCCAGGTCCACGTCTTTTAACCTCAGGGTGGTTACCTCTGAGGCCCTGGCCCCTGTAGCATAGAGTACCTCCAGCAAGGCCTTATTCCTCAACCCCAGAGGGGCGGGGGAAGGAGATACGCTAAGGAGCTTTTCCACCTCTTTCCAGTGGAGCACCCCAGGCAGACGCTTCCATAGCTTTGGCGAATCCACCACTGCAAGTGAGTCCTTCTGGTGCTTCCCTTCCAGTACCAGGTACTTGTAGAATTGTTTAATAGCCACCAGGTTCCGGCAGATGCTGTTTACGCTCAGACCGCCCTCCTTTTCGGAGGACATGAAGGTGTTCAGATGTTCGGGTTGGACGTCCTGGGGGCGGCGGAGACCCCAGGTCTTCATGAAGGCAGAGAATTTTGTCAGGTCGTTTCTATAGGCCAGGATGGTATTTTTTGAGAGGCCGCATTCTAGGGAAAGGTAGTCTAAAAAGGATTGTATCAGTTCCTCCATGTTATTTTTTGTGTAGGGGCACGGCGCGCCGTGCCCCTACCTTATTTCTCTCCGTCTCCAGGGGGTACTATCTGTGCCAAATCTGCTATCTTTGTGGCGTATAATTCATTTATGTTCTTCAGGAGGAGGAGGCGATTGTTCCTCAGCCTCTGGTCTTCTACGTTCACGAAGACCTTATCAAAAAAGGTATGTACGGCCTGGGCAAATGAGGCGTAGTATTCCAGAGAGGCCTCTTCGTATTGCTCCTTATCTATAAGGGATAATATCTTGTCCCTGTGTCTTTGATAAAGCTCCCAGAGTTGTCGCTCCTCTTTTTCCTGCAAGAGTTCCTCTTCCACCTCCCCGGTGGCCGCAGCCTTCTTGCCTATGTTAAAGGTCCTCTCCACCACTGTAACCAGTCCTTGCCACTCGTGGGTCTGAGAGAGGCGGGAAATGACCCCGAGCCTCCTGGAAAAGTCGGCTACATTATCAAAGCCGGCTGCCAGCACGGCGTTAATAATATCGTAACGGTATCCCTTCTCCAGGAAGGTCTGGTAGAGTCTGTCTCTGAAGAATTCCAGGAGTTCCTGGAGTGTGGCACCCCTACCTGGGAAATTCTCCAGGGCGGCCGCCAGGGAGTCCTTCAGGGAGAGGTTAAGGTTTTTATCTTCCAGGATGCGTATAATGCCCTGGGCCTGACGCCTCAGGGCATAAGGGTCTTGCGAGCCTGTGGGCACGAGGCCAATGGAGAAACAGCCACAAAGGGCGTCAAACTTGTCGGCAAGGCTCAGCAGCGTACATAACCGGGTCTCCGGCAGCCTATCGCCTGCAAAGCGGGGGAGGTAGTGTTCCAGGATGGCCCTGGCCACCTCCTCTCTTTCCCCCTCTTCCCTGGCGTAGTGGTAGCCCATCACCCCTTGAAGTTTTGGGAACTCCCCTACCATCTGGGTCAGGAGGTCGGCCTTACATAGCCTGGCGGACCTATGGAGGGTCTCTCTTTCGGCAGTCCCCAGTCCCAGCCTCAGGGCCAGGTAACCCGATAGACGGTCTATCCTCTCCACCCTCTCCCAATAGCTCCCCAGCTTCTCGTGGAAGACCACCTCCTTGAGCCCCTCCAGTCTCTTCTGGAGAGAGACCTTACGGTCTTCCTCCCAGAAGAACTTGGCGTCTGCCAGCCTCGCCTTTAGTACCCGCTCATTTCCCTCTATGCAAGAGGCTGACTCCCGAGGCCCTCTATTGGTTACCACCACGAACCTGGGCAGCAGCCTCCCCTGGGCATCCTCTACAGGGAAATACCTCTGGTGTTCCTTCATTACTGTCTCTACTACCTCCTGGGGGACCCTCAAGAACTCCTCCGGAAAGGTGCACTCTACGGCACACGGGTACTCCACCAGGAAGGTTACCTCCTCCAATAGCTCCTCCTCCTTTAGTTGGGAGCCGTGCTGTGCAAGTACCTTGTTAATACCTTCCCTGATGAGGGCCTTCCGTTCCTCTATGTCCACCAGGACCTTTTCCTTCCTGAGGGTAGTCTTGTACATATCCAAATCTGCCCTTTTTATTGAAAGACACTTTCCAGAGAGGAAGGGATGACCAAAGGTGGTCCTCCCACTGGTTATGCCATTAAGCTCCAGAGGTATCACTCCCTGGTCTAGCAGGGACACTATCCAGCGTATGGGGCGGGCAAAGAGGAGGCCAGACCCCTTCCACTTCATCTTTTTTGGGAAAGCCAGGGAACGGACCATTGTAGTCAGGAGGATAGGAAGGAGCCTCATCGTCTCTTCCCCTGTGTGGGTCTTGATGGCAAAGACGTAGTCCCCCTTCGGAGTCTCCTTTGTCTTTAGTTCATTGGGTTCTACCCCCTGGGCCTTTGCAAAACCCAATGCGGCCTTGGTAGGCTTACCTTCCTTATCAAAGGCTACCCTAGCGGCCGGGCCCTGTATTTCTTCCACCAGGGGGGGCTGCCTCTCTGGTATCCCCTCGGCGTAGAGACTCAGCCGCCTGGGCGTTGCCATGGTAACCACTTTTGCACACCCAAGACGGTTCTCCCTGAGTCCTTCCTTGAAAAGCCCTTCCATCTGCCTCAGGACGGGGGAGATGTAACCCGAGGGTATCTCTTCTGTGCCAATTTCAAAAAGGAGATTTCCCACTGAAAAGTCTGCCTTTCTATAGGGGCGACTGTCAGCCTTGGGCGGCCCGCCCCAACAATGACCCTAAAGGTTTTTTTACTATATAGCTACAGTCAAGCCCGATTGTCAATTGAAAAAGTCTACTCTACAAAGAGTCCATGGCCTGTAAGGGGCAAAAAATGTCCTTGCTTAGGGAGGCGTGAAACCCTACAATCCATCAGGTTCAATCTTATCCACGCCCAAGATGGACTTTAACAGTATGAGAGCTCTGAAAAAGTCTTAACAATACTACCTGTCATTCTGAGCGAAGCGAAGAATCTGGTCTTTTAGGAGATTCTTCGGTCGCTTCGCTCCCTCAGAATGACATGGGAGCAGGGTTTTTCAGAGGTCTCAGTATATAATTAAACGTTTATGAAAGGGGTAGGTTCAGATGGAACAAGAGTCTCCGCCCCCGCATAGGATAAAAACTCCTGTAACCCACGAGAAGCTCCCTCACAGAGGGCCGGAAAAGGGGCATAGCCTCTTTTATTACCTCCTCCTGCTCTGTTTTTTTGGCAGTATTATACCTTACCTCATCGTTACCTCTGTTACCTGCAATACTGTTAAAGGTTCCTTCAGACAGGAAGTGTTCAATCACCTTGTTTCTGTAAGGGATATAAAGAAGCAGGCGCTAGAGAACTATTTTAAGGACAAGAAGGCGGATGCTTACGCCCTGGCCACCAGCCCCTTGATTGTGCGGGCGGCGGCCACCTATATTAACGCATTTAAGCAGGGGGGGATGGAAGGCAACCTCTACAAAGAGGCAGATATTAACTACGGCCGGATGGTGGAAGAATTCTGCACCGCCCACGAGTATTACGACATATTGATAGTGGATATGGCAGGCAATATAGTGGTCAGTGCCAAGGATTTCCCTATCCAGGGCAAAAATATCCTTACGGCCCATCCCGACACCCCCCTGGCTGAAGCCTTTACACGGGGGAAGTCAGGCATTACCACGGGGGACATGAAGTGGCACGAACCCTATAAAGGGCCTGCCATATTTATATCCTCCCCCCTTGTTATGAAGGTGACCGGGGAGAAGACCCCTATAGGCGTCCTCATAGCCCACGTGAATCCATTGAGGATAACTGAGATGATGCTCCAGAGGGCTGGTCTTGGGGAGACCGGGGAGACCTATCTGGTAGGTCAGGACTTCCTTATGCGTTCCGACTCCCGTTTTGTACAGGAGTCGGCAGTACTGAAAAATAGGGTAGAAACGACTGCCTCCAGGGAGGCCCTGGCAGGACAATCCAACTGCAAACTAATCAGAGACTACCGTAACAAAAAGGTGCTTAGTGCCTACACCCCCGTGGAAATCTCTGAAGGTGTCCGGTGGGCCCTAATTGCAGAGATAGACAAGTCAGAGGCATTAAACCTGGAGGATACTATTACCACCCGTATAGTATATCTAACGGCCGCCCTGCTTCCCCTCTGGGGGCTTATTGTCTTTGTGTTTTACAGGCTCATAAAATCCTGGCACCTGCATGAGCTAGTGCGACATGCAATGGCAGGGCATCATCCTATCGCCCCTCCACCTCAAGGTCCGAAGGCGTAGAGATAGCCATCCGTAGAACCCACGTACACCGTACCATCAGTGCCGATGGCCGCGGAGGAGAACTCTATGGGACCATCGGTCTTGTAGCTCCATCTGGGCCTGCCATCCGGGGCTATGGCGTAGAAGCTCCCGTCTCTTGTACCTATATAAATGGTACCATCCTTTCCAATGGTGGGAGAGGCTACCACGGTAAAGTCTGTCGTAAACTGCCACTTCTCCGTACCATCGGGATTTACCGCAAAGACTATCCCCTCGCCAGAACCGAAATATATGTTACCTCCCTCATCTATGGCGGGAGAGGAATCTATATCATAGGCCGTCTTAAAGGCCCACCGCCTGTGCCCCTCGGGACTGACTGCATAAAGGTTACCATCCCCTGAGGTGATGTAAATTGTATTACCGTCCTTGCTTATGGCAGGGGAGGAATTTATAATGTACTCCGTCCGGAAGGCCCATTTGCTTTTACCTTCGGGGGTAAGGGCGTACAGGCGGTCGTCCTGGGAGCAAGAGTATACGGTGCCATCCGGTGCAATAGCAGGGGAGGAAGAGACGTGGTCCTTGGCGTGGAAGTTCCACTTTGGGTGGCCCTCTTTATCTATGGCGTATATCCTCAAATCCCAGGAGCCAACGTAGAGGGTGCCATCAGGCCCTATGCATGGAGAAGAAGGGATACCGGCCCCGGTGCGATAGGCCCATTTCCTTGAGCCGTCCGGGTTGAGGGCATAAAGATAGCCATCCCAGGACCCAAAATAGATAATGCCACCTTCACCTATGGCAGGGGAGGATTCTATTGCATCCCCTGTGATGAATATCCAGCGGGGGCTACCCTCAGGACTAAGGGCATAGAGCTTACCGTCCTTGGAACCAATGTATATGGTACCATCTTGCCCAATAGTGGGGCTTGCGGTTATCTCATCTCCGGTCTTAAAGCGCCACTTGAGCTTGCCCTCATGGGCACCGGCAAAAGGGCTCTGCCCGGTGTGCCTGGTATCGTGTTGGAACATAGGCCAGGGGGTATCCATCAACTGGCCATAGGCCTGAGTGGCTAGAGCTACAATGGATAACGCTATTATAAAGAGACTTCTCACGAAAATCCTCCTGGTTTCCACGTTAACAGGTTGCGCATCCCTGGAAGGGGTTGCCCCACCCCGGGACTTCACCCTGGAAGAGGTCCGCCACCATGTGGGCATAAACTCCCTCAAGATTAATACCCTGAAGGCCAAGGTAGAGGTAACGGTAGAATCTCCTGAACTTGAATCCCCCCTCTCCTGCCAGGGCTACCTCCGAATGGAACGGCCCAGGAGGCTCAGGGTGGTCTGCAGTAAACTCTTCAGCACCATTTTTGATATAGTCTCCAATGGGCAAGAAGCCTGGCTTTATGTCCCAGGAGAAAAAAAGGTCTACACCGGCAGGGCCGACCAGAACCTTACCTACCTTGGGCTTAACTTCTCTCCGAACGACGTCTCGGGCCTGCTGGATTTTGAGGCGGAGCTCTCCAGTAAACGCCTCTCCTTTGAGCCCACCCCCGAGTACTGGACGCTTCATGTGCTTGATGAACAGGGGCTTACCCTTTCAGACCTCTTTGTAGATAAAAGGACCTTACAGGTCTCATATATTGAATCCTTTAATCCGGATGGCAGTCTCAGGATGCAGGCCACCCTTGGGGAGTATAAGGACGTCGGAAACTGTAGCCTGCCCCGGAGCCTGGAAATCTACTGGTCCGCAGGAGATACCAACCTTACCCTTAACCTGAGTAAGGTCGTCATCAACGAAGGGCTAGACCCAAAGGTCTTCCGTCTATCCATACCCCAGGGGGTAGAGACTGTAAGTATAACCAGTCCCAAGGCAGTCTCCCAGTAACGACTCGGCGAACAAAAATTATATCCCCAACAAACTCAATTACAAGCCATTTTATACGCCAAAAAGCCCCGCCTGAAGCGGAAATCCGCCTAAGGCGGATCAGAATGACAGGTGCCGTCTTGGCTACTTTTGCAGTGGTCTCATTCCATGCGGCAACAATAATTAATTTCGGGTATTCTCTATGGCCATCCGAATCTCTTGGGACGTCTTCCCCGTCTTGTCTTCTAAGTGTTTTGTATAGGGATTAAAAACCAATACCTTGTTTTTAGGGTCTTGACTTATATTGTCCAGTTCCTTGTTGGATATACTTATGGAAATCTTTTCTTGAGCCGTGGATACAGGATACCCCAGGTCCGTAGTTAATTGTATTACCTCGCCAATGCTATCAGGTTCTTCATAAAAGAGCGATAGGATATACTTGACATTTATTCCCCCCTCCCATATCTGAATGCCACCGCGACTATGTGGAAGATTTATGGGGGTGTTAATTAGAAAAAGCCTGAAATTCTTGGTCCCGTTTGGAAAGGCCGTTACAACGTCCTCAATATTTGATCTGTGAAGGCAACTGGCTTCCCTATACATTGCCTCAAGGTTATGGATCTTGTGGATGTTAAGAGACACGATTAGTAGAAGTATCATCCCAGTAACCAGGCCCACACCCACACCTGCGTAAGGGGACAGGATGCGGTCAACAAGTGCAATGACGGAATACCTGATAACAACAGCAAGAAATATCACCGAAAATGCCGTTGAAAAATACAGATATCTATTTGTACAACCAGCCCCATATAAAAGCGGAAGGACAGAGATAATTACCAGTGTTCCAGTAATAACGGCTAGACGTCTGTACGTGGTAGCCTTCCAGATAAACAGTATAAAACCTAGATAAAAGACACCGCTTATGTCTTTTCCAGGGCAGACATTGGCAATAGTTATGTAAAGCCCCTTATACATATGCTTGAATAATATTTTGTGCACGCCAACAACTTTCACGGCATTTAGCCATACAGGCGTCCCCCCGGCTGAAGATGGCACGAAATGCATCCTGAGGGCAAAATAAACAACTCCGATACCAGCAAGGCAGAGGATTAATTTCCACCGCATCCTGGGTAAGGGATGCGGTCTATAGAACTGGTCCATCGCTACTATAAGGGGAAAAGCGATAATGGCACTCTCTTTTAGCAGTAAGGCAACAAAGAGGCTGGATAATGAGACGGCCAGATAGACGGGCCTTCTTGTATCCTGGAAATGTAGGAAGGTAACTATGGCCACCAAACAAAGAAAGGTATAACCATACTCGTAAAAGAGCCCACTGCCAAATAGCAACCCCGCATGGCGGTAAAAGGCGGCGAACATTAACCCGGCCGCCAGGGCGACAACGCTATCTTTACTGAGCCTGGTTGCAATGTTATATACCAGAAGGGCATTAAGGCTGTGCATAATAAGGGCTAACATATGGTAAGGTACTGGATTGAGCCCAAATCCAGCGTAAAGGATACGAGAGACGTAGTTGGCCAAGGGACGCCAGAAGAAGGCCTGGGTAATGAAAGTGTGGGTCTCATGTAGACCAGACGCTATAGTGATGAGACTCGTACTATTAAGACACATGTCTAGTCCCCCACCATAGGCCCACAAGACCGTTAATATTATTATGAGATAATGCGCGCCAGGCGACATGAACCGGTGAGTTACACTGTTATGCGTCACAATAAGTATTGCATCCTTTTTTGTCTGTTAGAGACGTTTCCCCAGCATTAAACACCTATCCTTGCTTTGGGTCAAATCCAGTTTCTCCTGTAAAAACATACAAGGTACAATCGCTTGCCACCTCAGGCGGATTACAACAGGGCCTGGAGCAGGGTTTTGATGCGTTCTGGGGTATGCTCACTCGTAACCGTTACCCTCAGTCGGCTCGTACCCTCCGGTACAGTCGGTGGGCGGATGGCCGTTACCCAGAGGCCTTTCTCAAAAAGGGACCTGGAAAGGGCCACTGCCTCCTTAGCATTACCTACTACAATGGGAAATATAGGCGACTCAACCTCTGGTACCTTTAAACCCTTGAACCTTTGAACCTTTAAACCTTCTTGTAGGCATCGGACGTTCCTCCACAGGGCCTCCCTCCTGGAGGGTTCCTCCTCTATAATCTTTAGTGCCTCCCTGGCCGCCGCACACGCCGCCATGGGCAAGGCGGTGGTGTAGATGAAGGGTCTTGACCTGTTCTTAAGATACTCTATAAGGGTTTTACTCCCCGCCACAAAGCCCCCAATCCCCCCCAGGGCCTTGCTCAGGGTGCCCATCTGGACGTCTACCCCTCCCTCCAACCCATAATGCTCAAGCGTACCTTTGCCCTTTTTACCCAGCACCCCAGTCCCATGGGCATCGTCCACCATCAATATCGCCTTATGCCTCTTTGCCAGCTCTACAATATGCGGTAAGGGCGCCAGGTCTCCATCCATGCTGAAGACCCCATCGGTAACTACCAGCCTCTTTCTATACTGGGAGGACCTCCTCAGAACACCCTCAAGCCCCTCCATGTCCTTATGGGCATAAACCCTGAAGTCCGCACCTGAGAGTCTGCACCCGTCTATCAGACTCGCATGGTTGAGCCTATCGCCTATCACAATATCCCCCTTCCCTACAAGTGCGGTTATGGCACCCACGTTGGCCATATAACCCGAGGGGAAGACCAGGGCCGCCTCGGTACCCTTGAATCCGCCTAAGGCGGACTCCAGGGCCTCATGGATGGTCGTATTGCCCGATACCAGCCTGGATGCCCCCGCCCCCCATCCGTACCGTTCAATGGCCTCCTGGGCCGCCCGCTTTATCCTCGGATGCCCCGCCAGCCCAAGATAATCGTTGGAACAAAAACATAGATACTTCTTCCCCCCAATCTTTACAAAAGTCCCCTCCATGCCCTCTACAGAGAGGAGGCTACGATAGAGCCCCGCCTGGTGGAGTTCTTGGAGTTCTTTTTCTATAAGCTGTAACTTATTCATCTCTCAGCGGAGTCACTTCCAGAAAGTCCTATCCAGATTCCTGTACTGTACGGCCTCAGAGACGTGTTCGGTGCGTATGTCAGGACTGCCTTCTAAATCGGCAATGGTGCGGGAGAGTTTCAGCACCTTGGTATAGCCCCTGGCCGATAGGCCCATCTCCATCATGGCCTTCTGGAGGAGGTCCTCCGCCTGGGCATCCAGTGTACAAAACTTCTTTATCAACCTGCCTGACATCTGTGCATTGGCGGTGAGGCCGTGCCCTTGCAGTCTTTCCATCTGGGTTGCCCTGGCCCCGGAGACCTTCTCCCTTAGCTGGGCAGAGGACTCTCCAGCAGGACTGTGGGCTATATCCCTATGCTCAAGGGCAGGGACTTCTACATGGATGTCAATCCTGTCCAGTAGGGGACCAGATACCTTGGATAGATAGTTTTGAATCTGGTGGGGGGTACAGCGGCACCGTTTTTTGGGATGGGTGTAGTAGCCGCAGGGGCATGGGTTCATGGCGGCCAGGAGCATAATCCTGGCAGGGTAGGTGGTAGAGCTAGAGGCACGGGAGATGGTTATTTCTCCTGTCTCCAGGGGCTGGCGGAGGGCCTCCAGTACATTTCGGTTAAATTCAGGTAGTTCATCCAGGAACAGCACCCCGTGGTGGGCAAGGCTGATTTCTCCAGGCTTGGGGAAAGTACCCCCTCCCACCAGGCCCGCCTCGCTGATGCTGTGATGTGGAGAGCGGAAGGGGCGTGTGGTCACCAGGCATGCGCCTAAGGTGGTAGTGCCACTCCCGCCTAAAGCAGATTGACTTAGCAGGCCGCAGACGCTGTATACCTTGGTGGTCTCCAGGGCCTCCTGCAAGTGGAGTTGGGGCAGGAGGGAGGGGAATCGCTGTGCCAGCATGGTCTTACCGCCTCCAGGGGGACCAATCATTAAGACGTTGTGTCCCCCTGCGGCCGCCACCAGGAGGGCCCTTTTGGCATGTTCCTGACCCCGCACCTCCGCTAAGTCCAACTCATAGTGGACGGAATTATTAAAGACCTCCTGGAGGTTGAGCTGGGTGGGGCGGATGGAGAGTTGGCCACTAAGGAACCCTACGGCCTCGGCGAGACTTTTCACAGGGATAGCCTCTAGCCCCTCCACCACGGCGGCCTCCGGGGCGTTCTCTGCGGGGAGTATCATCCCACGGTAACCCTCCTCCTTCGCCTTGAGGGCCATAGATAGACAGCCCTTTACCGGCCTCACCCGGCCATCAAGGGATAGTTCCCCAACGATGAGATATTTTGTTAGTTTAGGAGACCCTATCTGCCCACTTGCCAGGAGCAGACCAAGGGCCATAGGGAGGTCAAAGGCTGGGCCTTCTTTCTTCAGGTGGGCTGGGGCCAGGTTGATGGTTACATGGTCGTAAGGGAAGCGGTACTGGCTATTGACCATGGCGGCCTTCACCCTGTCCCGACTCTCCTTTACTGCCTGGTCGGGAAGCCCTACCATGACCATGTAGGGAAGAGAACCCCCGGAGACGCAGACCTCTATCTCCAGGATATAGGATTCAATACCATTTACCCCCGAGCTAAAGACCTTTGCCAGCTTGGTTTCCATTTCTTAGAGTATCTTTTCACAAGATATACCCCTCTTTCAGATATTTTGCAAGCCGAAAGATGCGTACTAATTAAAATGAGACCTCTGCAAAAGCCCACTCGCTTGTCATTCTGAGGGAGCGGAGCGACCGAAGAATCTCCCAAAAGACTAGATTCTTCGCTTCGCTCAGAATGACAAACAGTGCTGTGGTGACTTTTGCAAAGGTCTCATAAAATATGTATACAGGGCGGTGCTTGACCCACAGCCGTGATAGTGTATATAATATTTTGACTTCAAATAGGACAATAGCAAATGGACTGGCTTTATATCTTATTCTTAATCCTGACCTTTGCCCTTATAGTTATAACCGTCAAGAGGTATTGGAAGGGTTGGCCAACCCGGCTGGAAGGCAAGCTGGAGAGACTGGATAAAAGGTTGGTAGATTCATGCCCCCTTGTCCTGTTGGAAAGTGGTCTTAGCCACGAGGAAAAAGAGGCGCCTGGCTAAAGGGTAAGTATCTTCTTGTACTGGCTAAGACCCCCGAAAAACTCGCATCAACACTATCCGTCATTCTGATTTGCCTAAGGAGAGTCGGGCTTTGTCTCGGGAAGGGATTCCTCCTTGGCGGGTGGGGCCTCCTGACCGGGTTTTTTCTCGTGAAGGGCAGGTTTTTTGGAGACTTTTACCTTGGCCGGTTTTAACACCCTGTCGTGGAGGATAAAACCAGGTTCAAGCGTCTCCAGGACGGTGTGGTGGGGCAATTGGGCATCTTCTTCCTCCAGGAATGCCTCATGGAATTCTGGGTTGAAAGGTTGTCCCACCGTGCCTTCAACGTTCTTTACTCCCGTCCCTTCCAACGCCTTGAGGAACTCATTCTGGATGAGTTGGAGGCCGTCAAGGAATTTTCTCAGGCTCTCAGAGTGAGTCCCTCTTTCACCTGCGGCGCTACTGCCTGCCGACTTTATGGCCCTGGAGAGGTGGTCCATGGCAGGAATAAGGGCCTTGACCAGGTCCTGTGTGGCGTAGCGTCCCATAGACTCTAACTCCCGCTTCATTCTTTTCTGGTAGTTAGAGAAGTCGGCCTTGGTACGCAGGAGGACGTTCAGATACTCGTCCCTCTCCTCCACCTTCTTTTTCAGTTCCGCAAACTCCTTCTCAGTAAGCTCTACCCCCTTTTCTGTGGGAGGCCCTGCTTCAGGCGAAGGGACGGCCTCTGTGTCGCCTTCTTCTGCCTCGCCCCGTACCTGATTGGTACCGGGATTGCCCGGGGCAGGGCTTGTGCCTCCTGGTCCACCGGAGGCGGATTCTTCTTTTTTGCCTCTGGTGCTATCGCCAGATTCCCCCTTAACGCCTAAGGCGGATTTAGGGTCAAGGCCTTGGCCTCGCTCACTATGGGCTTTTTCCTTCTCTTTCATTATCCAAAATACTCCTTTACCCTCTGCCAGAAATTCTTCCACTTGGGGTTCTGGTTCTTGTTTTCAAGCTCGGCAAACTCCCTCAGCAGTTCCTCTTGACGTGCGGTGAGCCTTGTGGGCACCTCCACTACTATCCTTACCAGCAGGTCTCCCTTGCCCCAACTCTGCATGGACGGGAGACCTTCTCCTTTGAGGGTTATTACGTCACCGTTCTGGGTCCCACGGGGTATCCTCAGTTTAGCAGTAGCCCCTCTCAGGGTAGGCATATCCAGTTCATAACCCAGGGCGGCCTGGGTAAGACTTATGGGGAGTTCGCAGATAAGGTGAATGCCTTCCCTTTGAAAGAGGGGATGCGGTCTTACGTGGATGTCACAATACAAATCGCCCCTGGGCGCCCCGTTCTCCCCTGGTTCTCCCTGGCCTGCCACGCGGAGTCTCACGCCGTCCTCTATCCCAGGGGGTACCTGTACGGCAACCTGGGCCCTTTTTGCAATACGTCCCTGACCGTTACACCTGTAACAAGGTGATTCAATCACCTTGCCGTGGCCACCGCATTTAGGACAGGTACTGCGGAAGGTAAAAAAGCCCTGTGTCTGCTGGGTCTCGCCCTTCCCCCGACAATGAGAACAGGTGGTGGGTGAGGTGCCTGGCTTGAGGCCAGAACCGCCGCACACGTCACAATACTCCCGGCGGTTGA
This sequence comes from Planctomycetota bacterium, assembly GCA_016209685.1. Classification (GTDB taxonomy): domain Bacteria; phylum Planctomycetota; class Brocadiia; order Brocadiales; family Bathyanammoxibiaceae; genus 2-12-FULL-52-36. Next base: position 359,081 of record JACQVQ010000008.1, read on the forward strand.
GGTTTATGGTCTTTTCTACGCCGGTGGCTACTTCTCTAAGGTCTATGTCTATGTCCACCCTGAGACTTGGCCCCTTACGTGCTGCCCTGCGGCGAGTGCGGGCGCCGAAAAACTCTTCAAAGATACTTCCACCAAAGATATCGCTAAAGTGTTCAAAGATATCATCAAAGTTGGTGAACCCATGGACATCGTACCCCTTGAGGCCCTCTCGCCCGTACGTATCGTACCTCTGTTTCTTCTCCGGGTCGCCTAACACCTCATAGGCCTCGGCGGCCTTCTTGAAGTATTCTTCTGCCTCCTTGTTCCCCGGATTCCTGTCGGGGTGATACTTGAGGGCCATCTTACGATAGGCCTTCTTTATGTCTTCATGGGAGGCATTACGGTCTACTTCCAGTATGCTGTAGTAATCTTTATCTTCCCAAGCCATGGACTTCTCTAGTTGAGGTGAATAATGTGGATTGTATGGGCTTGATTGATCAAACCCCCACTTAAGACACACTTCTTCTTACTAAAAAAATTATAGTGCTAGTACATGTAAAATTCAAGGAATAAGGCCGGGGGAAGAGACAGGGGTCAGGGGCTAGGGACCAGGGATTAGGGAAAAAGATTGCTGTCCCCTGATCCCTGCCTTGTGTCATTTCCCTATCAGAAATTTTCTTAGGTCAGCAGGGTGTGCCAGGGGTGGGGAACACGCACCTTCCTTGCAGACGTAGGCCACAGCGGATTCTTGCTGGGGGAAGGTGAGTTGACCGATTTTGAGGGGGTCAGTGGCAGGGTCCAGCACCCGTACTATCTTCCATGCGAGGGATGCCTCAAGACCTTTCCCATGTGGGGAGACTCTGGCGGAAGACGGCGTCTTCAGGGCCTCTTGGTGCAAGGCCAGGGTGTCAGCATCTGATTCCCTGCCCACGATAAATATACGGACGGGGTATGTAAGATACTCCCTCACGGCCAGGGCGAAGGTGGCCGCCTGGAGGGAGTAGTCCTCGTAGGTATCCAGGAAGGTCCTCAGGGCGTTTAATGCCTCTTTTTTATATCTCTCCTGACCGGTGAGGTAGGATAGCCTGATTAGTGCCCTCGCCGCCGCAGAGTTCTCCAGGAAGGGTTTCTCCCTGGAGGAGAGGCCTTCAATAGAGGTGACCTCTTCCGAGACGTCGAAAAAGCCTCCACCGGTACTGTCTCCAAGGGCAGTGATTGTGTAGTCTATCAGGTCAGTGGCCCATTGGAGGTACTCCCTCTTAGCGGTGGTCTGGTAGGCGGTCAGGAGGGCCTCCACTGTGTACACCTGGTCTGTCAGGAGGCCACCCAGCCCTCTGTCGGGAGTGGTACTGCCACCCTCCCCAATGACTGTGTAGTGGCGCATCCCATGGCCTTTCTTGTAGGCCCTCTCTTTCAAGAAGTTCAGGGTTCTGGTGGCCTTTTCCAGTCCGCCTGAGGCGGATTTATGGCCCAGGGATTGGTGGGCCAGGAGGTACTGGGAGATTATCTGCCCGTTCCAATTGGTATATATGCACTCGTCTACCACGGGGGGGATAGCCTTACCCCTTTCCTGGGCGTCCAGGCGGTAGTATTCTTCGTCTGCATCCTGGCTGCCATAGAAGCCGCCGTCAGGGGCGTAGAGGCGTGTACCTGTGTAATGGAGGATGCCTTCTGCTATAACACGGTACGACTCGTTCCCGGTGGCTTGATAGCCCAGGAGGTAATCCTTTAGTAGGCCGGCATTGCCCTCCAGCATCTTTTCGTAATGGGGGACTGTCCAATTGGCCTTGGTGCAGTAGCGGAAGAAGCCCTTCTCTACGGCATCCCATAGTTCGCCCCTCATCATACCGTCAAGGCTCTTTTGGGCCATTTCCAATCCGTCTAAGACGTTTGTCTCCCCTGCAGGCGGATTAAAGAGGGATTCTTTTATCAGGAATTCAATTACCTCTGGTTGTGGGAATTTTGGCTCCGTGCCAAAACCCCCATGGATGGGGTCAAAGGATTTCTTGATGGAGTTGAAGACCTTCTTGGGGATTTCTTCCGTTAGCCCTTCTTTTGGTAGACATCGTCTCTCCCTTTCAATGCCCCTTTCTATCTTGTAGCGGGCCATCCTTGCGTAGAGTTCGTCTTTGTTGTGTCTGTAATGTTCCGAGACCCGATTGGCAAGGGACCTAAAGTCCTCCGGGTACATATAAGTCCCTGCGACAATAATGTCTCTCCTTGGTGTGAGGAAGGCGCTGGTAGGCCAGCCTCCAGCCAGGTAGCGGCCCTGGATGTGCGGGTTTTTATCTGCATCCACCCTGATGCAGATGAAATCCCGGTTGAGGGTTTCTATGACCTGGGGGTCAGACAGCGTAGTTTCGTCAAAGACATGACACCAGTGACACCATACGGCACTGAGGCTCAGATAGACGGGTTTATCTCCCTTTTGGGCCTGTTGGAAGGCCTCTTCATTCCACTCCCTCCAATGGATGAGGTGGGCGTTATTTGGTCTGGGTGAGAATCTGAAGGTCTGAGGCACAAACTCAGGATATACCACACTGTAGTGCCTTGCAAGTAGAATCCTACGTAAATTGTAGGGGCATTCAATTGAACGCCCCTACAAGAATATTGTATTGTCAAAAGGCATAAGTAGCACTGTGTAAGGGGGGAGTCCCCCCTTGCCCCCCCATCAAACATGTTCCGAACCCTGTCACCCTGAGCGGAGTGAAAGGTCTAGGTGTTAGGGTTTTGGGACTAGGGAGATTCTTCGCTTCCCCTTCGCTACGCTCAGGGCTTTGGCTTACTCAGAATGACACTTTAAGAACAACATTTCCTCTGAGAGGGTGGTAAGGGGGCGAAGCCCCTTAGATCAATAAAAAACAGAGACACTAAAATTTTTTCCTTGACATTCCAGTATACTGGAATGTTTATACTTAGTATGGAGATAGGGAGATGGAGAGAAAAGGATACTTGATTGGTGAGGTCAGTAAGGAGAGCCGTGTCCCCAGGAAGACGGTGCGTTATTACGAGGAGATTGGGTTATTATGCCCTCCCGTCAGAACGGAGGGTAATTACCGTTTATACGGGCTGGAGACCATAGAAAAGCTTAAATTTATCAAAAAGGCCCAGTCCCTGGGCCTGACCCTTTCGGAGATTAAAGGGATTATCCAGTATAGCAAGGAGGGGCTGGGGCCTTGCTGTAAACTTGTCAGGCAGCTTTTTACGAAAAAGATACAGGCTTTAGAATCCAATATTAAGGATATGCAGAGGATGCAGAGGGAATTAAAGACGCTTCTCTCGCAGTGGATTCCTTTAGAAAAGGCAAAAGAACATTCTTTTGCTGTATGCCCTCAGATAGAAAGAAAACCCAGAGCTAAAAGAAAAAGGAGATGAAGAACAAACATTGAAATTTTCTTCTTGACATTCCAGTAGACTGGAATGTTTATACTCAAGATGGAGAAAGAGAAGGAGGTGAAAAACCATGAAGGCTACAAAAAGAAGAGTAGAGGTCTTTACTGCCGGCTGTCTGCTTTGCCAGCAAGCAGTAAAGATGGTCAGGGAGCTTGCCTGTCCTAGCTGTGAGGTAGTGGTCTATGACCTTATCAAGCAGTGCGAGAGCAAGGAGTGCCTGGACAAGGTTAAGAACTACGGCATAAACCGTGTTCCGACCATTGTAGTAGATGGCAAGATAGCCGAGTGCTGCATAGGTACCAGGCCTAGCCTCAAGGCACTAAAAGCGGCAGGGATTGGTAGCCTCTCGTAAAAGAGGTTGCAAAGGTTGGGGAGGGTACAACCCTCCCCTATCCCTGTAACTCCACAAGTAAACAAAAGCAGATGGTATTAAATTTCTATGATAAGAAAAAAAGCCATTAAGGTCTTGTGTTTAATTACCATCCTCCATCTCATTTGCCAACACTCACAAGAGGCATTGGCTCAAGCACCTGTAAACTTTGATACGGCTGTAACGCAGTTCTTTTCAGGTAGTGTGTTCAGGACACTAGGGGTGATTATTCACAAGACAGACGATGATAACAGGGCCTTTAATAGAAGGTTAACTATAAAGAAAGTACCTTTAGTTTTCGGCTATGCTCCTATGTCTGATGTTGCAGTGGCTATTTCAGTCCCCTGGATAGAAAAATCTCAGAGGAACAATCTATCTGGCCGGCGCGTAACGTTGGATGTAGCTGGACTGGGAGACGCGACACTCTTAGGGAGATGGACCTTCAAGAAGTGGCTTGGTCATTGGAGGAGGACAGATATGGCGATTATCGGTGGCGTGGAATTGCCCACTGGAGATACAAACAGAAGGGATGAGGGCATCAGGCTTCCGCCAGAACTGCAATTGGGTTCTGGCTCTTTTGATCCTTTCCTTCGCATGGCCTTCAGCCGGGTTGTAAAACGCAAAAGCATTTTTGCCGAACTTCAATACAAGGTAAACACGCCGGGGGCGCTGGACTTCAAGTTTGGTGATGTCCTGGAATATGACCTTGCCACTACATATAGACTCTTCCCTGCCGTGAAGTATCCCAACCCTGAGTTCTATGGAATCCTAGAGCTAAATGGTGTCTGGGAGCAACAGGCAAGGCAGAGGGGAAGAGACGTTGAAAATACAGGGAGCCATACCATCTTTCTCTCCCCAGGTATCCAAGTCATTCCCCTGAAGAATCTACTTCTTGAGGCCTCTGTACAGATACCCATCTATCAAGACCTGCGGGGAAGACAGTTAGGATACGAAGTAGGGGACCTGGGAGATTCTAACATCGTCTTTGGTTTTCGTTTTTCGTATTAACGTGAAAATCTCAGAAATAATCGCAGGAGGTATTCGGAAATGAGGCTTACAAGATTTCTCTTTGTTGTAATTATTATTTCTTTAGTTTTACTATCACAGCCTTCCCTATTTGCTCAGGTAGAGAAGGTAGAATTAGCTATTAGCGGCATGGTTTGTAACCTCTGCGCTTATGGCGTTGAAAAAAACCTAAAACGGCAAAAAGGTGTTGCGAATCTGATAAACAAACAAGAGGAACAGCTAATAATAGTTACTGCCAAAGAGGGAGAATCCCTAGACATCCACAAGCTGGTAAAAGCGGTGCGGGATAGTGAGCTAGGGGTAAGGGAACTCAAGGTGGTAGTGCGTGGCAGGTTTGTGAATTGGAAAGGAGATCTGGCCTTGAAGGAGGGTATACATGGTCAGGTATTTCTCTTGGAGGGGCTGAAGAGTGCAGAGAAAACAATTGGGGAACAAGTGAAATTAGTGGGCAAGGTTCATGCCTTGGAAGGAAAAACCCTTCCCCATTTAGTAGTAGAAAGTTCTTCGTCTTCGGAGGAATAGATGTTGTTACCTGGAAAAATCTACAGGTAATGCAATAAAACATGGAGGTAGTGCAATAATTGAAGAAAGGAAGTGATGGGCCATGAAAGTACCACGAATTCAGCTACTCCATACGGAGTCTTGCCATAGTTACCAGGAGGCCTTGGTGGAAATAAAGGGGGCATTGAAAGAGTTGGGTCTTTCAGCAGAAATAGAGGTAACCCTGGTGGACAGCCCTGAGAAGGCCCGGGACTACAAATTTCTAGGTTCTCCAACCATAAAGATTAATGGCCTAGACCTGGAAGCAGGTAGGGGCGACCGGCCGGTCGCCCCTACGGCTACGGAAAATTTTAGTATGAATGCATGTAGAACTTATATCTATGAGGGGTCACTGTATCACTATCCACCGAAGGAGGTGCTCTTAGAGGCCCTGAGGCCCCTAAAGTATTTAGTATACAGAAGAAAAGGTGGAATCGTATGAAGGAAAAAATCTTTGCAGGTGGGAGTATACTAACGGCTATCCTTGCCTCTTCCTGCTGTATCGGGCCTCTGGTGCTGGCGGCAATTGGTGTTGGCGGGGCGAGTTTCTTCGCACCCATAGCCAAGTATAGGCCCATCTTTATTGGGATTACCTTTGCCTTTATTGGGGTATCTTATTACTTCACTTATGGCAGAAAGAAGGCATGCTGTCCCGGAGAGTCACCAAAGAGGCGTCTATGGACTCAGGAGGTTCCTCTTTGGGTGATAACAGTCTTAGCCGTGGGGCTAACGGCCTTTACTTACACTAAAGATTATATAGGTACTAGAGACGTAAAGGCTCCATTGGAATCAGAGGGTGACTATAAGATAGTTAACTTACATGTTGATGGAATTACCTGTGCAGGCTGTGCAAAGACTATCAAGTCTGCCCTTTTAGGGATAAGAGGTGTAAAGGCGGTTAGTGTTAGCCTTGAGAGCCACGAGGTGAAGGTGGGCCTTAAGGAAGACCTTGATTTTATTCCTATTCAAGAGTTGTTAGAGGCTTTGGAGAAGAAGAGTTACAAAGGTGCCCTAACGGGTGATTAAACATTTTAGGGAAGGAGAGATGATATGCACAAGTTAATAATCACTATGGTAGTGGTTGTTTTCGCTCTTATCTTCGGTACTTTCGGTTCTTTCCAAGAGAAGGTATTAGCCTGCTCGTGTTCTTCAAGCACCCTTGCTGAAGAAAAGTCAGATAATGAGAGGCTAGCCCTTGAAGTGGAGGGTATGACCTGCGACGGGTGCGTAGAAACAGTGAGGAGTGCCATAATGGATGTAAAAGGAGTAGTGGATTGTCACGTGCATCTCCCTGAAAAGACCGCACAGGTAGTGGTTAAAAAAGGCATTGGTTCTGACAAGTTACTTAGGGCAGTGGAAGAGGCTGGATATAAGGCCAGGATAGTTGAGAAAGAGTAGAAGATTAAATAAGGCAGGTAACGACTTGTTACTGTTCATTGGAGAACCAAAATGGGAAATGGATTTGATTTGGTGGTAGTAGGTGGTGGTTCAGCCGGGTTTGCGGCGGCAATAAAGGCCACAGAGATGGGAGCAAGTGTGGCTATTGTGGAAGAGGGGATAATTGGGGGGACGTGTCTCAACCGAGGATGCATACCCTCCAAAAATCTCCTGCAGGCGGCTTTGTTTTATCATTCGGCGAAACAAGAGCCGTTCCCTGGCATCTCCCTCCTTAAGGGCAAACTAAATTTTAAGCAGGTAATGGCTCAAAAGGATGCACTTGTTGAGGACTTGAGACAGAAGAAGTATCTAGACATCCTTAAAGAGAATAAAAACATAAAGTTTTTCAGGGGCAGGGGCCAATTTGTTTCTATCAGCAGGGTACAGGTGAGTCAGGATATCCTGCAGTCACCGAAATTCATTATAGCTACTGGCTCCTCCCCTTTCGTTATTCCTGTTAAGGGTTTAGATAGCGTACCGTATCTTACCAGTGATGAGGCATTAGAGCTAAAGGAACCACCCAGGTCTATGATAATACTGGGGGGAAGAGCGGTTGCTTTAGAATTTGCCCAGATGTATGCCCATTTTGGTACAAAGATTACAATTTTACAGCGCAGTAGTAGGATTATCCCCGACCACGAACCAGAGATTTCTCTGGCTCTAGAAGGGTATTTAGCAGAAGAAGGGATTAATATTTTTACGGATGCTAATGTGAAAGAGGTTGGATGTAATGGCGGCAATATTACGGTCTTAGCTGAATCAGAGGAAGAAACCCTAGAGTTCAAGGCTGAAAGACTCCTAGTTGCCACTGGACGAAGACCAAATACCCAAGACCTGGCCCTTAAGACCATTGGAGTTGAGACGGATTTACAGGGGGCGGTAAAGGTGAACGATGAGATGCAGACCACGGCAGGAAATGTTTGGGCAGCAGGTGATGTTACTGCCAGGACTTTTCTGGTTACCATGGCTGCTCGTGAAGGGTCTGTTGCGGCAGAGAACGCCCTGGACTGTTGTGCGCATCGTAAAGTGGATTATTCCTGTGTCCCACATGCCATCTTTACAACCCCTAATGTGGCGACTGTGGGATTAAAAGAAGAAGAGGCACGAAGTAAGGGTCTGCGTGTTAAAGCACAGACTTTGAATTTCTCAATGGTACCCAAGGCCCAGTGTATAAGGGACACAAGAGGGCTTGTTAAAATGGTGGTAGAAGAAAACTCTCACCGTATTTTAGGTGTGCATGTTCTAGCACCTGAAGGGGTAGAGGTCATCCATGAAGCAGCCTTAGCCATTAAGTTTGGTTTGACATTAAAGGATCTTGTAGATACTATCCATGTCTATCCAACCATGAGTGAATCTATAAAATTAACAGCCCAGTCATTCTTCAAAGATGTGAAAAAATTGAGTTGCTGTGCCGAATGATTAAACCGGGCTAGAGAAAGATAAAAAGAGGAACAAATGAAGGTGCTTGGTGTATCAGGTTCCCCTATTCCCAACAGCAACACAGACAGAGCGTTAAAAATGGCCTTGGAGGCCACCGGTTGCGAGACTGAGTTTATAAAACTCATAGATTATAACGTCGCACCATGTCGGGCCTGTCTAGGGTGCGTGGATACCAACAGGTGTGTGAATAAGGATGATGGGGTTATATTAGCGGAAAAGGCAAAGGAGGCGGATGCCCTAATTATTGCCTGTTACACTACATACTCCACCATAGATTCCCGCACGAAGGCCTTTATAGAGCGGCTTTATCCCCTTCGTCATTTACATGGCTTTATGGCAGGTAAACCCGGAGGGGCAATAGTGACGTCAGCGATTCCGGATAAACATGAGATGCTACCTCCTGCAGGCAATATGGGCGTTGATGCGATCAGGTTTTACATGATGGAAGAGGGGATGAATTTCGTGGGCTATGTGAAGGTATCAGGTAATGTCCCTTGTATTAAGTGTGGCTATGGTGATGAGTGTAAGATGTCGGCAGTTAAGATGATATTTGGTCCCAATGCCACTGTAGACTCGGTGGGCATCAATAGATTTGAGGGGCAGCCAGTAGCCACGAATGCTGCCATGGAGTTGGGTAAAGAAATAGCCCAGGCACTTAGAATAAAGGGTTAATCCGGATGGCAGATGTCTGTCTCACTTTCCCTTTATTCCTTTTCTGCCTCTACAGCAACCTTCGCCGCCGCCTCGCTCAGTAGTCCGTATTTCTTTATGTTTTCATCGGCTATCTGCTGTATCTTTTTGACTTCCCCCTCTCCACCGCCCTTCTTGAAGAGGTGGGCAAAGCGGCCCTGGAGCTTTAGATATTCTGTAACAGGCTTGGCCGGTCTGGGAATCTTTCTTACCTTAGTAACCACGCCGTTTTCCATCTCATAGATGGGATAAAGTCCGGTCTCCACCGCCAGCTTGGCTACTTTTATTGTGAGGGCGGGGTCGCTCTTCCAACCCAGGGGGCACGGTACATGCACCTGGATGTATTTTGGCCCGGTGATGCTCAATGCCTTTTTAACCTTGGCCTGGACGTCCTTGGGATAGGCCACGCTGGCAGTAGCGATATAGGGCACCCCGTGGGCGGCGGCTATGGCAGGCATATCCTTCTTGAGGTAGCGATTGCCCCAGGAGACCTTGCCAGACGGGCTGGTGCAGGTGTTACTACCATAAGGGGTGAGGCCGCTCCTCTGTACGCCAGTGTTCATATAAGCCTCGTTATCGTAACAGACGTAAAGGATGTCGTGTCCCCTCTCAAACATCCCGCTCAGGCACTGCAGTCCGATGTCTGCCGTCCCTCCATCGCCACCCTGCGCAATGACCTTGGCCTCCACCTGGCGTCCAAGGGCCTTGAGGGCCGCCTCCACGCCGGAGGCCACTGCCGCCGAGTTCTCAAAGAGGGAGTGGACGAAAGGTACTGCCCAGGCCGATTGGGGCCAACGGGAAGAAAAGACCTCCAGGCACCCAGTGGCGTCAGTGGTAATTATATTTGGTCCTGCCGCATCCACCACCAGCCTTGCCCCCAGGGCCTCTCCGCACCCATAACAGGCCGTGTGGCCAGCAAGGAATAGATGTTTTTCCATGATTGTTCCTCCAAAGACTAACCCGTACGTTTTACTGTCATTCCGACAGTTTAACTCAGCAGTGCCTCCTTGAGGTCCACAAAACGGTCCTCTCTGCCTACGGACTTTCTGTCTTTTACGATGTTTATTATAGTCTCTACACTTATCTCCCTGCCTCCGAGACCGGCAATGTGGCCCTTTACCTCGGGGGCCTTTTTTACGTCCTGGAGGGCGGCACGGATTTCGGTAGCTAACACCCCTCCAGAACCAGGAGAGAAGGCCCTGTCCATTACCAGTACCTCCTTCACCCCAACCAGTGCCTTGTTTATGGCCTCCCGTGGGAAGGGACGGAAGCATCTTACCTTGAGTAGCCCTACTTTGACCCCCTCCTTCCTCAGGAGGTCTATGGCCTCTTTGATTGTACTTATTACTGAACCCATGGCCACAAGGACTATCTCGGCGCCTTCAATACAATAGGTGTCAACGAGGGTACCCTGGAACCTTCCGAAGCGTTTCTTGAATTCCTTAGCTACCTCCTCCACTGTCCTGGCAGAGCCACACAGGGCGCGGTCAAGCTGGCACCGGGCCTCCATGTAGGACTCCGGTCCCATCATGGCGCCGAAGGTTATGGGGTTCTTCGGGGTCAGGTAATACTGGGGTTGATAGGGCGGCAGGAAGGCATCGGCCTCTTTTTGTTCTATCAGGTACACCGGTTCATAGGCATGGGTGAGGATAAAGCCGTCCATGCAGACCATCACGGGGAGTAGCACTTCCGGGTGTTCTGCGATGCGGAAGGCCTGCAGGTGGAGGTCGCTTGCCTCCTGTATGTCCTCGGCGTAGAGCTGGACCCAGCCGGCGTCTCTGACAGAGATAGAGTCCTGCTGGTCATTCCATATATTTATAGGGGCTGAGATGGCACGGTTGGCGCAGGTCATCACCACGGGCAGTCTCATGCCGGATATGTTAAAGAGCACCTCAGTCATGAGGAGGAGTCCCTGGGAGGAGGTGGCCGTATAAGTGCGGGCCCCTGTAGCGCTTGCACCAAGGACTACCGAGGCGGCGGCAAATTCACTCTCCACCGTAACATATTCTGCCTTCAGTTCCCCATTGGCCACCATCTGGGCGAGTTCCTCGGAGATATGGGTCTGAGGGGTTATGGGGTAAGCGGCAATGACGTTAGGCCGGCAGAGTTTGACGGTCTCCGCAACGGCCTTAGAGCCTTCCGTAAAAGTCCTGGCCATCTACTTCTCCTCCATTACCATCTCTATATCGTCCACGGGGCACTCTGCCGCACACATCCCGCATCCCTTGCAGTACTTGGCGTCAAAGGTAAACACCTTTTTGCTTACGCTGTAAACACAGCCTTCAGGGCAGATTACGGCACACATCGTGCACCCAGTACAGGCCTTCTGCAGAAAGACGGGTCTTTCGTTGCGCCAGTTCCCTGTATTATTGGCAAGGCTGGTAGCCGGTTGGGCAAGCCCGCCTAGAATAACCTTCATTGCTTCTTCTCCTTTACGAAGTTGTATCCCTTTGTGGCAGCCTTCAGGTTCTTTTCTGCCAGTTCTTTTGTAAAACGGTGCTCCAGGGCGCTGCGTATGCCCTCAAGGGAGATTGCCCCTGAGGCGGCGGCAAAGGCACCCAGGATAGTAGTGTTCACGATGGGGCGGCCCAGGGCCTCCATGGCCAGTTCTGTTGCGGGGATGGTCAATACCCTGGAGTTGAGGTCTAGGCCCAGGGCATCGGCCGATTTTTTGGTGTTTACCAGTACGAGGCCCTTTGGTTTGAGCCCATCCAGTACGGGTTCAGTGGCCAGGAGGGTGGAGTCCTGGATTATTATGAAGTCGGGGTTATAGATAAGCGTCCTGGTGCGGATAGGGCGGTCGTCTATCCTTACGTAAGTGGTAACAGGTGAGCCCATCCTTTCTGAACCAAAGGAGGGATAGGCCTGGGCATATTTACCGTCGCTGAAGGCGGCGAAACCTATGAGTTCACCGGAGGTGACGATGCCTTGTCCCCCACGGCCATGAATCCTTATTTCAATCATATATACTTAACCTCTTTAAGGTTTGGAAAATAGCAGGGCCACTTCCGACAAAGAGGATTGTTCTCTTCCAGAGGTAGGGGCGACCCGCCCCTGTACCAATCAGGTACAGGGCTTTGTCCTGCACCTTTGCCCTGCACCCTTGTGGTGTAGGGCTGGTCGCCCCTACTTAAAAACTTATTATATCATTTTTGTTATCTTATCAAATACAATTTTATGTATGGGCACGTTGCAACGTGCCTCTACGGTCTTTTCCCCAGTAATTCCATACAGACCAGGGCCATAATCTCTACAAAGTCTGCAAGTTGTTGGATGTCAATGGATTCGTTGGCCACGTGGGCCTCTTTTTCACTTCCGGGTCCAAACCCTACGGCGGTAATCCCTTTCTGGAGGAGTTGCTTGGTGACGGTGGCTCCGGAGAGGCCCGTTAGCTCCGGAGAGAGGCCCATAACGGACTCCGTATGTCTCTTGAGAAGCCCTACCAATGGGTTATCCGCATCCACAGAGGAGGGTTCCAGGTAGGAGTCTATTTTCAACTCAAAGTGGGCCTGGGGGTTTTTCTCTTCTACCCTCTTGATAATGCCCCTAACCCTTTCCAGTATCCCCTCTTTTGACTCTCCAGGGAGGTGGCGTATATCAATACCGACCTGACACTTCCCTGGGACTATATTCCTGGCCGCCCCACCCTGGATGGTACCTAGATTTAAGGTGGGTGGCGTAAAGAGGGGATGGTTGGTGCATGTAAAGGATAGGGTCTTTAGTTCCTGGAGGAGGTCCATCATGTTCCAGATGGCGTTGATGCCTTCTTCGGGCCTGGAGCCGTGGGCCTGTCTGCCGTAGGAGGTGACTTCCAGGAAGAGGGCGCCCTTTTCAGCCACGTCTATCTTCTTCATCCCGTAGGAGACGTCGGGTATGACGGCATAATCTGCCGTGAGGCCGCACTCCTCAAGCAGATACTCAAGACCGAGCCTGCTGCCCCTCTCCTCGTCAGCCGCCCCTATCAGTACGAACTCCCCCTGGAGCTGGGGTTCATGCTCTTTGAGAAAACGTGCCAGTATCATACAGGCGGCCATCTGTCCCTTGTTGTCTGTAGCCCCACGGCCATATACCCTGCCGTTTTTCACTAGGGGTTCAAAGGGGTCTGTCTCCCAGCCGTCTCCTGCTGGTACCACGTCCAGGTGACATGCCACAAGGAGGGAGGGGCCTGCCGCCTGAACCTTTGAACCCTTGAACTCTTGAACTTTAGTTTGAGGGTGGCCTACCCTTGCCACTATATTTGTCCTCTCTGGTTCTTTCTCGTGGAGGGTATAGGGTATGTCCAGTGACTTTAAGTAGGTTTGTACCACCCTTGCCGCCAGGGATTCTTTACCTGGTGGGTTTTCGGTCCGTGCCCGTATGAGCTGGCAGGTGAGCTCTACCAACTCGTCCCAGTGGGCCTGTGCGAACCTTTTAGCCTCTCTCTTTAGTGTCCCAGCCATTTTTGTCGGGAGTAGCCCCGCTATCCTTCTGCATCTTCTGGTCTTTCACCTTCAACTGATACGATTACAGGGGGACGGAAGCCTTTGGCCCTCAAGCGTTTATCGTAGAGGCTTGCCCCCAGGAGGCTGATTGAGAAAGAGAGCAGTCCGAAGATACCCATCCTCAGATTGGTTGACTCGGGGAGTATAAAGGTCACTTTTTCTCCTACAATACAGCCGAAGAAAAAGGCAAGGAGCGGGAATAGGAGGAGGAGGGCGATGCCTTTATAGGCAGAGGGTGTGTCTATCTTGAGGATTACCTTGTTGCCTGCCGATAATCCTGCTATTGTCTGTATCTCTAAGAGTCTTTTGACATCCCCTGCAGAGATGCAGACCCCACACCTGGCGCAGGCCTCTGCCGCAGTCTTGTTTATCTCTATAGTGGCCTTGCCGTTATGAACGGCCGTTACTATTCCTTCTTCCTGTATCACGGCAATAATATCCCAGTCACGCCTTAGGCGGATTCGCCTCAGGCGAAATTGTACCTTATGATATGTGTTAGTTGGGTGGAAAGGTGGAAAAAGCTGAAAATCCGCCTGAGGCGGGAAGTGGCAGGGCCACTTCTGTAACCAGGGGTCAGGGAACAGGGGTCGGGGACCAGCAATCTTTTTTCCCTAATCCCTGCTCCCTAGCCCCTGGTCCCTAGTCTATTAACCCCCCGCCTGAGGCGGATTTTCAACAGGATTTTCAACCTGCGGTCTGAGGGGTACCGCTTACCCGCTCCCTCATAAGCTTTCCTACCTTGAAGACTACTACGTTCTTGGCTGGCACGAAGGCCTCTGCCCCCGTCCTCGGGTTTCTTGCCTTCCTTGCAGCCCTTTGTCTGATTTCAAAGACCCCGAAGTCCCTTAGTTCTATCCGGTGTCCTTGGGCAAGCTCGCTAATGAGTTCGTCCAGAAATAGTTGTACTGTCTCTTTTACTATGGTGTGGGTATTTTCAGTCTTCCTGGCTATTTTTTCGCATACGTCTCTTTTGGTAATGGTCTGCATGATTTCCCCTCTTTTGGCCCAGGCTAGTAAGAAAGAATACCTTTGAAGATTCTCATAAGATTAGATTTACCAGTTACTAACGACGGCATATTATCAACTTGGGTGAGAGATGTCAAGATGTCAATCTGTTTTTTTTAACAAAGCAAGGGCACGACGTGTCGTGTCCATACTTGTCGGGTGGGCCCTGCCGCCAATCCACCCTTGACAGGGCTTCCAATATTTAATAACCTCTAGTGCTTTTGGGTATTGCAAAAGAGGGTGGCAGGGCCACCCCCAGCAAAAAGGAGGGTGCCTTGAAGGTAAATATAAGAAGGAGTTCCTTAAAGAAGAGAAAGCAGACCAGTTTCTTGAAGAGGATGAGGACAAAAGGGGGTAGGAACATCATAAAGAGGCGGCGGGCCAGGGGACGGGAGATATAGAAAGTAAGGGCGACCCAGCGGGTCGCCCCTACATATTTCTTATCGTCAAAAAAGAAGCTATTCTTCTACTATAATAATAGCCTCAACCGGGCACTCTTCAACGGCCTTTCTACAATTGGCCTCCGCATCTCGTGGCACAGGGTTAGCTATGACTATACTCTTATCACCTTCCATCTTGTATACCTCAGGACAGGTGGTCACACAAAGTTCACATCCAGTACAAATATCTGGATCAATCTTAACGCGCATTAGCCTCCTCCTTTTCTACCGTCACCGTATTTCTATGGACAGAATGTAATGCCAAAATTATAAAATCAACCTCTATAAGCTGTCAATTACAAATTGCCCTGATAAGATAAAAAAATCTCCCCGTAAGCAGTATGCAGTATGCAGTAGGTAGTAGGCAGAAAAATAGAATTCTGCTTACCACTTTCTGCTTACTGCTTACTGCCTACTGCTTACTCTCTAGGCAGTGCCGGCGGATATACTGTCCAGCCTGACCCCTTCAACCCGTATCTCGGGTGCTATTACGGCCTCTTCTGCTGACCAGACCTGTATGGCCTTCTTCTCTCTTCCCACTGACACTATATTTTGTAGTACACGGTTAATGTTATCATTAATCCGTACGGCATTGGGCTTGAGGGGGGTGGAAATCTGACCGTCCTTAATAAGAAAACTGTCACCTATGACGGTGCTGGTGAAATCCCCTGCCGCCAGGCCGTTTATTGGATACGTGTACCAGATACGCCCGATGTAAACCCCCTCCCTTATTCCCCGGAAGAGTTCTTCCGCACTCACCCCCTGCCTTCCTTCAAGCACCAGGTTGGTGGGGAATACCCCGGCCTGCATCTCATAGGTCCTTCCCAGCCCGTGGAACCTGAAGCCGTTCCTTGGGACAAAGGTGGCAACGTTGCTGCTGAACTTTTTGCCCAGGTAGTGGTTGGCAAGGAAACCCACCAGATTGCCTTCCTGTACCAGGTCTGTCCTCCCCGTGGGGAGGCCCTCGCAGGTAACCTTCTTACTGCCAATCTGTCCTGGCAGGGAGCCGTCGTCGTAGATATTTAGATTGGGCGCCGTTACCCGCTGTCCTAATTTACCCAGGAATGGGGTATTGGAGGCATTAACGGTGGCAAGGCTCAGGGATGGGGCAATGACGTTGGCCATCATATCCGTAATGGGCTGACTGCCAAACACTACCTCGTAACGCCCCGGGGGGAGTCGCTTCCCCCCTATGGTCCTTATGGCGCTCAGGGCGGCCTCTCTGCCAGCCAGGACAGGGTCAAAACCTGCCAGTTTCGTACTGGTAGCCCAACCAGTCCCTTTCACGCCCTCTTTCTCTACCATAGTGGTGATGGCCGCCGTAAGGATGGTAGAGACGTCAAAGGTATCTATCCCTGTGGTGCTTTTTATCGCAACCAGTTCCTTCAAGATGCATACGTCTCCCCCTACGATGATGGATTCCTTAATCCCTGCCTCCTGGAACGTCCTCAAGGCCCCTTCCAGGGCCTTCCAGCCTAAGTCCACGGCTTCTTCATCCGAGATACCCAGTATGGCAGGGTCGTGGTAGTCTACCAGGGTGGGGCTACCCGCAGGCGAAGGTAATGAGCGGAAGTCCGGGTCGTAGAATCTGCCCCTCCTGGCCTTACGGAAGGCCTCCTTAACCCCCCTGGGCCTCAGCTCGTTGGCCTGGGAGCCAAAGCCAAGGCTTGTCTTACCCTTGTCGCCAAAGGCCGATGATACTGCTATCCCCGAGAACTGGGACGATTTGGGTTCCTGTAGACCCCCGGAAGGGATGTCTGAGGTATAATTGAGCCTCATGGTGATAAGCTCATTCCAGGAGGCAAAGACCTCTAGCTCTGTCTTCTCCTGCTTTACACTGTCCAGGCCCTTCTGGACGCACTCTCTGAGGTCTTCCAGTCTCATCTGGTATATTCCCCTGTTAACCTGGCCTTGCCTCTCAGGGTAGGACCGCCGTTTCCTACCCGCATGACCTGCATGGGCTGTCCTTTACCACAATTTGGTATGGGGAGGACTATGAAGTCGTTCCCCACTGCATCTATGCTCATAAGGAACTCCCTGGAATCCGAGGTTATACCCCCGCCCCTGTAAAGCCTTGTCAGCCTCCCGTTTTCTATCTTGTATACCTTCTGTGCGGACATGCGGAAGTTCTCCCTGGACTCACTGATGGAGGGGATACGGTGGTTTACGACGTAGTAGCCCTCTTCCACCTCGGATAATATGTCCTGGGGGTTACGGTCTCCAGGGGCAATCACCGTGTTAGTCATCCTCACCAGGGGGGCGTAGTGGCAGGCAGTGGCCCGCATTGAACCGTTAGGTTCCTGGGCGAGGATGGCCGCAGTCTCCCGGCTATTCATAAAACCCCTGAGTATCCCCTTCTCAATGAGCATTACCCGCCTGCCTGGGACGCCTTCTGCATCGTACTTGTAATTTCCATAACCATCCAGGGCGGGGTCAGAGAAGGCAGTTATTAGGGGGGAGGCCACCTGTTTGCCAAATTCGTTGTCGTCCAGTCTCCTGAGTAGCCATGACCTCCCCGCATAGGCCGTCTCCATCTTCAGGGCCCTATCGGCCTCCGTGGGGTGACCAATTATCTCATGCACCAGGAGGGTATTGAAGTGGGGTTCCGTTACTACCGTAACGGGCTTCTCTGTGGAAGGGAGGAACTCTGCCCCTGCGAGTTCCGCAGTGTCCCTGGCCCTTTCCAGGGCAAAGTCCAGGAAACTTTTATTATACACGTTCTTACCCCTTACCGCCTCCCAGCCCACGTGACCGCCAATGTGGTCTATAAAGCTCTCAGGTATGGCACTGCCCTTCTGGGCCACTACCAACAGGGTGGCGTTGGTAAGGGCATAGGCCTGGTCTAGTTCCGTCCCCTCCGTGCTGAAAAATAACTCCCTTGTCAACCCGGTGGCCATCATCAGGAAGGCAAATCTCATCTCTGGGGAGACGGACTTTGCCTGCCTGGTTATGTTTATGGCCTCGCTTAGCACCTCCTTAGTGGGTATCCGTCGTGGGTCTTCTTCAAAGCGGGCAGGTACCATATCCTTACGTACCTCTATTATTATGGGGGCTAGCCTCACGGGAGACAGGGCTGGGGCCAACTCCCTCAGGGCCTGCTTCCTCTGGGAACTGACCATCGCCCGTTGGTAGGCCCTGTCTATCCCCTGTCTGAGGGTCTTCCACAAGGCCCTCCCCCCCAGTCCTGCCTTGTTCAGGGGCTGGGCATAGTATCCCCAGGCTTCTGTTTGGGATGACCCGGCTATTACCCTCACGCCAAAGGAGGAGTGGACGTCTTCCCTGGCAATTTTCGGGTTGCCGTTTTCGGAGCTGGCAGTACGTGTCTCCACCAGTCCGACCCTGAGGTCTGCATACCTGCAGTCCTTCAGAGACCGGGCATAGTCTATGGCCTCTCTAATACCGCTCTTTGCCCCTTCCAGGGCCTCTATCCCGAAGATATTTTTCATAAGTCAGCAATCAGCAATCAGTAGTCAGCAGTCAGCACACAAACTTCTTCAGAGGTCTCTTATAATAGAAATCCCTTTTCACTTCCATAAAAATCTCGCCTTGCCGTGTGGGGTATTAGGGGGTAATGGTAGGGGCACGTTGCAACGTGCCCCTACGACTCTTTTCAGCCTGGTAGGGTGGGCTGTGCCCACCCTGCACCCTTTTGCACCTTTAATTGGTGGGCGTAGCCCACCCTACATTTCTACAAAGATTCCCTTTGTAAGATGGTAGGGGCGACCCGCCGGGTCGCCCCTACACAAACGGTGGCATGGTAAGAAAAAAAACAAGTGAAAAAAAGTATTGAAACAGCCGCCATTTTTTTGTAATTTACTGGTTAAAAGACATTTATGGTCAGGTAACGTCTCTAAGGTATAAGGTTTGGAGGGTGGTTTTTATGGAAAAAGAAAGACCTGGTAATGATCAAATAAACGATGCAGACCGTACCAGGAGGAGGCTCTTAAAACTAGCCCTCTGGATTCCTCCAGCAATCCTCACCCTAAGTTCCCGAGCGGCGTGGGCACAGGCAAAGACATCCAAGGCCGCAGCGGGGTAGTATTGTGGCCCGGCGAGGCGTATAGAAGTAAAAACCGTTAGTTCTGGTTCCGAGGTAGAATTTTAGATTTGACGCTAAATGAAATCCCCTTTATTGGTTCTAATTTATACGGTAGACTGTCCACTCAGGTGTGACTTTTGCTGGTGTTCGGGGAATGGGTATAAACCGGTAAAAATCAGGAAGGAAGACGCAATCCGGTATATAAAGGAGGCGGCCGGTCTAGGGGTCGTAAAGAGGGTTAGCTTCACCGGCGGTGAGCCATTCCTTCATCATGCGGAGTTGGTTGAGGTCCTGGATGCCTGCAAGGGACTCATGCCTGCGAGGATTGTGACCTCCTGCTATTGGGCTGAAACTAAGGGGCGTGCCAGAGAGATGCTCAAGCCCCTCGTTGAAAGGGGTCTTGACGAGCTTTCCTGCTCTACCGACCCAACCCACCAGGCCTTTGTACCTGCCGCCTTCGTTAAAAACGCCGTAGAGGTAGGTCTTGAACTTGGACTCGTGTGTGAGGTTGTCTCCGTATCCTGGAATGCTACCTCAGAGGTTGAGGACTTTATGAATGGTTTCCGTCATCCTCGTCTCCGTTTTTCCCAGCATCTGGCTGTCCCCATGGGGAGGGGAAGACAGCGTAAGGTTACATGGCGGGACTATAACATCCCACGTCCCTCACAGATGGGGGGTTGTAATCTGGGCGGACGTGACATCAACATCTACCCCGATGGAGAGGTCTACCCATGCTGTGCGGGTGAACTAAACTTCATGGGAAAGCTCTCTTTTGGGAACACTAAGAAGGACTCACTTAAGACGATTCTGGAGCGGATACAGGCAGACGCATATGTACAGCTTGTGTTTAACCGTGGGTTTGATGCCATATATGGGCTTGCCCGATGGAAGTTCCCCCGCCTGCTTCCCCTTTTACCAAAGGACGACAACCTCGCCTCCGTCTGTCAACTCTGTGTCCGTATTCACAGGGATGGTGACTTAATGAAGGCGCTCACGCCTTTATTGGATTATGGTAAAAAGCTTGTTGAGGTGGAACAGAGACTTGAGGGGCACAAAAAGGGGGGTAATAACAATTAGAGAGCTATGCGAAAGCCTACACAGCACTACTTGGCATCCTGACCCTGAACGGAGTAAGGGGGAAGAATCTGGTCTTTTAAGTAGGGCACGGCACGCCGTGCCCCTACAGACTTCGCTCCCTCAGAATGTTGAAAATCCGCCTATGGCGGGACATGCGAGTAGGCTTTTTCAGAGGTCTCAATTAAATGATAGATGTCAGCTGGAGACCTAAACAAAGAGTTACCCTGGCTACAGAGGAAATAGAGGATGATTTATTCCTCTACGATCCCGATAAAGACCATGTGCATCTCCTTAACGTCTCGGCCTCGGCAATCTTTGAGCTATGTGATGGGACACGCACTGCCCAGGAGATAGCCCAGGAGATAGCGAAACTCGTCACCCCTGGAGACCACGACATAGGGAAGGACGTAGAGCAGACACTGGGGGAACTCCGTGAAAAAGGCCTTATTGAATAAGGTCATTGAGGTCCAGACCGATGTCCATGAGGTTCAGGTACTCCTGGAGACCTTTTTTCAGGCCTTTCCCCCTGGAGAGGGAAAGCCTTCCCTGGCCTACACAATTAGGGCTTTTGACGGAAAGTTCTGGGTGCTGGAGGGCAACGGGGAGGCGAAAGCCCCTCTGTTCTGTGGGGGATCTCCACTCGAGATTGTCTATCTTTTTGAGACCTTCCTATATTATCACTTCCTCCCCTCGGTGAATGAAAGGCTTATCCTCCATGCCGGCGTGGTAGCAAAAGGGGGGAAGGCCCTCTTATTGCTTGGGCCTTCGGGTAGTGGAAAGAGTATGCTTACCACTGCTTTACTGGAGAGGTCGGAGGATTTCTCCTATTTTTCGGACGATGTGTCCCCCCTTTCCATGAGCCCTGAAGGGGGTAAATACCGTGTTTCCCCTTTCCCACGGGCTATCCGCCTGAGGGAGCGGGTACCGTTGCCTTTTTCCTTACCTCCCCATCGGTGTTTTTCACTCCCGTCCTATTCCCTTCGTTTCTTTCTGCCCGTCCAGCGGTTTGCCACTTCCGAGGTTCCAGTCTCACTGATGCTCTTTCCGGAGTGGGATCCCTCTCGCCTTGAGTTCCTCCAGATAAAGAAGGGAGAAGCGGCCCTTTATCTGACATGCCTTGCGTTTAATAAGACTGAATATATAATGGGTGGAGGGCTTGGCTTGATTGCTCAACTGGCCCAAGGGGTCCTGGCCTACCGCCTCCTCTGGAATGAGCCTTTTCAGGCCGCTGAGGCAATTGAAAAGCTCTTCCTGGAACTGGATATGTAGGGGCGACCGGCCGGTCGCCCCTACCACTGAGAGGGGGATATGCTAAGGGTAATGGATGCCACAGTTAGATTCCTACACACCTTTCAGAGGCGTCCCTGAGGGCCTTCCCCCAGAGGAGTCACTCTGCCTTTTACTGGCACGTAAGACGTTCCGACCCGCGTTTCCAATGGAATATTACGCGGCCCTCCTTGAGGCAGTCCACCAACGTTCGGGATGGAAACGTGTGCTAGAGATAGCTTATTACTCCGACATCTATCCCCGCCTCTTTCAGCACCTTTCACGACTAAATGCAAAGGAAATCCAGGACGAGGTACTCTGGGGACTTAAGACGTTCACGTTGAGTAATGAAAAGAGGTGTCTAAGTTTGCAGAAGGAGTTGTTTGGGCTACTAGATTTCTTTCAAAGACAGGGGCTTCAGGTCCTACCACTTAGGGGGGTGATATTGTCCCAGGAGCTATATGGAGGACCAACCCTGCGGGTCGTACGGGACATAGACCTCCTCGTCCCCAGGGGGGAGGAGGTTCGGGCTGTCAGGCTCCTGAGGGAGTTAGGGTATAACTGGAAGGTGGATGAGGCCTTTTTTGAACGGTTCATCCTTCCCGTTGACCATGCAATTATTATGGTACGAGAATCACAGGGGGACTCGTTTCCGGTTGACCTACACTGGGAGCTTGTGTTACCTTCCTTTGGAGTCCCCCCTCTCCCCCAGGTCTTTTGGGAGGAGGGGGTCGAAGAGAAACTACTGTCTGGCAGAAAAGTGCTGAGTACAAGGCCAGAATGGACACTGCTCTTCCTGGCCTTCCATGCCTATCATCACCGCCTTACACTGGTCGATAACATGGCTGACCTCAATGAACTCTCTTTACGGAGGGAAATCGCATGGGATGTAGTGGAGGAGGTTGCAGGCCGGTACGGCTGGACGGAGGTGATACAATTGGCCCTGACCGTCTGCCACCGTCTCTTTGGGACAGAGGTACCAAAGACCCTTCGGCTTAATGAGCTGCCCTCCTGGGTAGCGTTTTTCCCCTCCCCATTCAGAGACCGCCCCTTTAAGGGCCCAAAACGTCTTCGTTACCTGCAGCACGTCCTCTTCTGGCCAACACAGACCGACTACCAGTTCCTCCCGCTTCCTCCGCCCGTTAGGTCCCTTTACTTTCTCATACGGCCGATTCGGGGAGGGGCCGTAGTGGTTTACCGCGCCATTACTACGAGACTCAGGGCCTTTTTCCATTTCGTGTCGCTTTTTTTGGGGAATAAGTAGGGGCACGTTGCAACGTGCCCCTACTGAAAAATATTTAGATATATATATTGAAAAAGGTTATGACTTGTAATAATATATACATCAATGTTTTTAAGCCAGGGAGACCTATGAAGACTATAAGAATTGTGGTATCTATAGCCTTTTTGTATTCCAACATTGGATGCCTGTCCACGGGTTCAAGCCCCATGTTGAGTAAAAATTCCCCACCGGCTGCGGTAAAAAATTCCCCACAAGGGAGTTCTCCTACTATAAATGTGGGTCCCCAGGATGAGGAAGAGGCCAGGTTCCTTGAGGCCCTGGAGGCGGATATACAAGGTAAGTTTGAGCAGGATAAGAAAATAAGACTCAAGGGGTTCTATATGCAGAGGGCAAAGAAGTTTTTC
This sequence comes from Planctomycetota bacterium, assembly GCA_016209685.1. Lineage (GTDB taxonomy): Bacteria > Planctomycetota > Brocadiia > Brocadiales > Bathyanammoxibiaceae > 2-12-FULL-52-36. The sequence goes on from JACQVQ010000008.1 coordinate 381,911, forward strand.
TACGAAGGGAACACGGAGAAGGCAAAGGCGGAACTGCAGAAGGTATTGGAGTTAGACCCCCTTTCTAATGAGGCAAAGGTCTATATGAGTGTAATTGAAACGGGGCAGAAGGAGCTGGTGATGAACGTCCCTTCGGACGGGGATGGGGTAATCCCCACCCTGCCGGAGTACAAGATAAGGATGAACGACATCCTGGATATTTCAGTTTGGGGTTATGATGAACTCAGAAAGGACGTGACGGTGAGACCCGATGGCCGTATATCCTTTCCCCTGATAGGCGACGTCTGGAGCTTCGGGCTTACACCTCGTGAACTAGACGAACTCGTTACGAAGGAATTATCGGAATACGTAAAGGACCCCCAGGTGGCAGTAGTGGTGAGGCAATTTGCTAAACCCCAGGCTGTACTCCTTGGGGAGGTGAGGATACCCGGGATGTACGACGTCTTTGGTGGACAGAGGTTGATAGAAGTTCTGGCCAAGGCCGGTGGACTTACTGAGAAGGCAAAGAGTGACAGTATCTTTTTGGTGCATCAAACAACGAGCGGTCCTGAAATCTTTACCGTCAGCATCCAGGACGCCATTACGAACAACACTATAGTGGACCAAATGGACCTGGTCTATGTGCCAACACGAGGTGTAAACATTGCTGAAATTATTGTCGGTGTGATTGCACCTATGGCATATAGTATGAGCACTGCGGCCACAACAGCCGATATCACCCGTAGGAACCTTTTCGTCGCTCCTAAGTAGGGGCAGCATTGGGGGCAGAGCCCCAATGCTATAGCCCTGGTGCTTCGCCACCAGGGCTTGCACTGCCCGCAGGTGGAGCGATAAGTAAAATGGAGCTGTAATATAATCATGAGTGCAGAGCCGATAAAGATGAAAAAGACCCCTTCACGCATAGAGCTTAGCCTTTGGGATTACTTACTGGTAATCCGGAAGAGGATGTTGTGGATTCTAATTACCTTCTTCTGCGTACTAGGGGGAAGTATCTTCTATACCTTCACTATCACCCCTATCTATCAGGCCGTGGCTACTGTGAGGATTACGGAACGTAAGACCCCTGTAGAGCCTTTTGCTACCGCCTTCACGTGGACGTATGCAAATCCAGTTGAGAGTGAGGTGGAGGTGATAACCAGTGCGGCGGTGATGGAAAAGGTAGCCCGAAAATTGGGCCTTTTGAGGGAGGATGCCACCCAAAAGGAGATAGAAAGTCAAACTGCCTCTATACGGGGGGCTGTCTTTGCCAAGTCGGTGAAAGAGACTGACGTGATAAAAATAGCCGCCCGCCACCCGAGCCCTACCCTAGCCGCCAGGATAGCTAATGCCACGGCAGAGGTATACACCAAAGAAGATTTCCGGAGAAAGATTAAACAGGCCACGGCCGTTAGAGAATACATAGAGGAGCAGGTAAAAATAGTGAGGGAGAGGCTTCACAATCTGGAGGAGGAACTGAAACAGGCCAAAGCAAGCGGAGAGGTAACGGGGATTGGGGAAATCCTTATAACAAAACTCTCTGCCCTGGAGAGGGAGAAGTCCGAACTCCTGGGAAAATACACCATGAAACATCCTAAGGCGACGGCTATAGAAGACCAGATTAATGGTATAAAGAGGCAGTTGCAGACGCTGCCAGAAGGAGAGATGCAGGTAGCCAGGACAGCAAGGGAGGTAGAGGTCCAGGGGAAGATATACGGAGAGCTTATGACGAAGTTGGCCGATGCCCGTATTGCCGAGGCGGAGAAGGTGGAAGAAGTACAGATACTTGACCGTGCTTCCACACCTACAAGTCCTATAAAACCAAAGATGCTGCCTAATGCTGGAGCTGGGGCTGGGGCCGGGATAGTCCTGGGGTTTCTCATAGCCTTTCTGATAGAGAGCCTTGATACCTCGCTAATGACTATTGAGTCAGTGGAGGCCATAACGGGGCTTCCCGTCCTGGCGGTTATTCCCTTTATCAAGATTCCGAAAAGGAAGGAGAGACAAAGAACCCCCCCTGCCAGAGTAAGTAAGAGTATTTTGCAAATACGACAACAACTGATCCTCTTCCAGCGGGAAGACGACCCCATTCTGGAGGCCTACCGCACCCTGAGGACCAATATACAGCTCAAGAGACAACCCCATCAAAAGGTCATCCTCGTTACAAGCTCTCTTCCTGTGGAGGGTAAGACTGTTAGCGTGTGTAATCTGGCTATAACCATGGCCAAGAATCGGTTGAAGACCCTCCTGGTAGATGCAGATTTCAGGAGGCCAGATATCCACGCCGTGTTCGGCATTCCCAAAGCACCAGGCCTCGGCGACGTATTAACAGAAACTTGCAATTTTGAAGATAGTTTAAGGACTTTTGTTGATGTGGCAATTGGGGATTTTAATCTGGATATAGCTGATGCCGAGGGACTGGACTACCTGCACATCGTAACTGCAGGTTACTACTCAGGCAACCCTGCAGAACTCCTGACTTCAACCAACTTGGAGGCATTCTTACAAAAGGCCAGGAGCCGATACGATATAGTGATACTGAATAGCCCACCGGTACTGCTGGTTACTGACCCGGTCCTTTTAAGTTCAAAGGTGGACGCTGTCGTAATGGTGTACAAGGTAGGTAAGACCTCAAAGGAGACCCTCCTGCGTGCAAAAGAGGAACTAGAAAGGGGAAAGGGAACCATCCTGGGAGTAGTGCTAAATAACATGAAACCCAGCCTGGCGGTGTACCCCTCCCAGGCTCGCTATAAATACGGTTATGCGGTAAAGAAGGCTGGGAAATAGTCTTGAGAGAGCTCTGAAAACCCCGCTCATTGTCATTCTGAGGGAGCGAAGCGACCGAAGAATCTCCTGAACTACCAGATTCTTCGCTTCCCCTTCGCTACGCTCAGGGCTTTGGCTCACTCAGAATGACACATTGCGTTGCTGTGACTTTTTCAGAGGTCTCCTTGAATGAAACTGCCCCGATTTATGGGCAAGATTTTCTTTAATTGCACGGCCAGAAGAGATGGAGTATACACTTGGGTCTAAAGCCGTCCCGTGTAGTAATAATAACTCTAGCCTTCCTCTTCCTCATATTTAATGTAGTTGCCCTCCTTACTGCCCTGATTCCCCCCAAGGTAGTATTCGTGCTGGTGGGTGGTCTGATAGCCTTCTGCATTACTATGCTGAGGCTGGAATACGGGCTCATTATCCTGGTCTTTACCCTCCCGTGGACCCTCCAGCTAAAGGTAGCTGATATAGCTGACACCCCTTTCAAGATAGGCAGTGATGACGCCGTACTCTTTGGGGCGGTACTAGGGTGGCTTGCACACATGGCCACCGGGAAGGTGGGCCCCTTTCCACCCAGTCCATTAAATTTACCCATTGTTGCCTTCGTGACCTGGGCAGGTCTTTCTTTTATCCCTCTGGGGTTGACAAAAGGCGCGTCAGTGCTGGCAATATGCGGCCTCCACCTGTTTAAATGGGTGGAGTTCGTACTAGTCTATTTTATTGTCCTCAGGGTGGTAAACACCGAGGAGCAGGCAAAGAGGTTTGTAGTCTTCTCCCTCATAAGCTGTGCTGTAATAGTTGCGGTTCAGTTAGCCCTTACGGCAACAGGGCGCTACGGAAGCGAGGTCCACTATGGCGAAACAACGACAAAGCTATTCGTCCCAGGAGTGGAGAGCAATGCTATCCTGGGGGCCTACTATTTACTACCTCTTGGTATAATCCTATCCCTGCTGGTCTCCATGGGAATCAGGCACAAGGGGCTTTTAATAGCCTTTACTATAGTTCTCTTCATCGGTCTGTTTTTTACCTATGGCAGGGCCAACTACCTGGGCATGGCTACCATCTTACTGGTGCTCACCATCTCAGGCGGTGGTGCAAGAGTACGCCTCCCCTTTATCTTCTTAATAATAGCCCTTTGTGCCCTGGTATATTTCTTGCCTACCGTAGTAGAAAGGATGTCTATGACCGTTCATATAGAGCCGGGAGGGATACTCAAGTTTGAGACCTCTGCCGCCGATAGGTTGGACATGTGGCGAAAAGCCACTAAGGTCTTCGTAGAGAGACCTACAAATCCCCTCATAGGGATAGGCTTCTGGGGGGTTCGTTTCCATGGGGACTGGCATGCTACTACCGTCCATAATCAATACCTGGCTTATCTTATTGAAGTGGGAATTGTGGGGTTTGCAATCTTCTGCTGGCTGATGAAGAGGGTAATTCATCAAATCTTGCTACTTTACCGGTTATCCTCCGGGGATTACTTCTGCAGGGCCCTCAGCATTGGGTTTCTGGCTGGGGTAATAGGGATACTGGTTGCTGCCTTCTTTGGCGAGATACTGGAGTCTCCCCGTATCATGGGGCCTTTCTGGTTTATGATCGCCATTATAATAACCCTTAAAAACATTAAGGAAGAAGAGTTGGAAGGGGAAGAGGCCGTGTCAGTGGCCTACCAGGAAGCCAGAGAAGGTGTCGTCCCTCCGGGCAGGCGATTCGTTGATAGATATTTTAGGTAAAATGACTCCTGAAGGACTCTCATCCCCTGTCTCCATAAAAAAAGAACGGTTGGCCAGCGCGGCCTCCCTTGTCCTCTTTTTCTCCTGTATGAGTTCCGTATTGAGTTATTTGAAGATGTATGTTACCACCAGCACCTTTGGGGCAACAGGTCATTACGATGCCTTCCTGGTGGCATTTACCCTGCCCGATGTAATCTGTAACGTCGTTGTGAGCGCCCTGGGTGTGGTCTTTATACCCCTCTTTTCTGAGTGCGCAAACAAGGAGGGTACGGAAAAGGCCCGAGATTTCTTGAACAGTCTCCTTAACTGGACCTTTCTCGTCACCTTTTCATTATCCTTCCTCCTGGTCCTCCTATCCCCCTGGATAGTTAAGATAATAGCCCCGGGCATGGATGAGGGGGGCCAGAGGCTATCGGCTCAACTTATGGTTATTATGGTGCCTATTATCATGACTATGGCACTTGCCAGGCTAATGATGGGCTTTCTCCAGATACATCACAACTTCAACGTCCCTGCCCTGGGCGGGGTAGTAAACCTTCTGGTTATTATCTCTTGCATATATCTTCTTAGCAAGAAATGGGGTATATATAGCCTTGCCGTGGGAATGGCCCTGGGGGCCCTGGGATGGCTCTTACTCCACCTGCCTTATACCATTAAAGAAATAAAGAATTACAGCCTGAACCTTGCCCTGCACCCTTTTACAAAGAGATTCGCCCTCCTCATGGTCCCCATTGTGGTCGGGGCAAGCATCTCTCAGCTAGGTGTAGTGGTAGAAAGGGCCCTTGCCTCTGGCCTCCCGGAAGGAAGCATCTCTTATCTGGGCTATGCCAACAGCCTCATGCGGCTACCCTCGGACGTCTTCATGGGGGTCATAGGCACGGTACTCTTCCCCACCCTTTCCCAACAAGCCACGAGGGAAGACTGGCAGGAGTTTCGCCGCTCTTTTTCGGCAGGGGTAAGGATGGGGAATTTAGTATTGGTGCCTTCAGCTATACTCCTCTTATTCTTCGGTAATCTTATCATCCAGATACTCTTTGAACGAGGGCAATTCCTTCCATCTATGACAGAGGGTACCGCCAGGGCACTGGCCTTCTATTCCATAGGGTTGTTGGTCTTGGCCCCCTATTGCATGGCCCAGTATTGCTACTTTGCACTGCAGAGATACTGGCCGGCCGTAAGGGTAGTTATCTGGTGTGCATCAACCGGTATCCTTTTAAGGTTCCTTTTGGTAAAGCCCCTTGCTTACATGGGCCTCGCCCTGGCCACCTCCTTAACCCTGATACTCTATACCATAGTCATGATATGGTGTCTGAGGGACGTACTGGAGGGGCCTGAGACGCGGGAGATATTGACCTCTTTTTTAAAGGTCTTGTTTTCCTCTGTGACCGCCACCTATGGGGCTACCTTCATGGGCAGTTATCTCAATCATACACAGCCATTTATTCAACTCTCAGCCATCCTCCTGACAGCGATGGCACTTTACACCCTCTTTATTTACTTCCTGGAGGTACAGGAATTTTATTCCCTGCTGGAGCTAGTCCGTAAATTTATTAGAAACCGGACGGCAGTCTCATAAATTGAGAGCTCTGAAAAAGTCTTAATAACACTACCTGTCATTCTGGGCGTAGCGAAGAATCTCCCGTTTTAGCTGAGATTATGGGTGTTCTTCTGAGGTCTCAGATGGTGAAGGGCCATGAGAAAGTTTAATCTCTTTTATCTAATTGATGGGGGAGATAGCTGGGGAGGGGCAGAGGCTAACATCCTTTCCGTAGCTAAACACATTAATAAAGAGCGGTACAATGTGGAGATAGGCTGTCTGGTAGGGGGACAGGTGGTAGAAATCTTCAGGGGTAGCGGCCTCCCAGTAACCGTTATAAACATGAAGAATAAATGGGACGTGGTAGCCGTTATCCATCTAGTACAACTCCTTAAGGAGAACAAGATAGACATCCTCCACACCTGTCTCTACACCTCCAATACCTTTGGCCGCATTGCCGCTATACTGGCCAGAACTCCCGTGTGCCTTGCATGGGAACAGAGCATCCCCTCCTACATTAAGACACTAAGGCATGTACAGGTAGATAAGGTCTTAAACAAATTCACCGATGCCATAGTTGCCGCCTCTTGTGCCGTCAAACGCTCCATAGTCGAGACAGAAAAGATAGGTGAAACAAAGATAAGGGTCGTTTATAATTGCGTGGAGACTTCTGCCTTTAACCCCAATTCCAATAATGTAAATAAAAGACATGAGCTTGGGCTGAGGCCGGAAGACAGGGTATTACCCTATGTAGCCAACCTTGGCCCACGGAAGGGACACAGAGATTTTCTGCCTGCTATTAGAGAGGTTGTCAAGATTTTTCCAGACGTAAAATTTTTATTTGTGGGAGAAGGCCCTCTCCGTCAGGAGATTGAAAAAGACGTAGGACGCCTCGGTATAAAAGAAAATGTCCTGATGTGTGGTTTCAGGAGGGACGTCGCCGAAATACTCAGCATTGCCGAATTTTATGTCCACCCTACCATTACAGAGGCCCTCGGGATAGCCATCCTGGAGGCCATGGTTATGGGCAAGGCGGTAGTGGCCTCAAGGGTAGACGGCGTACCTGAGGTGGTGGTGGAGGGGGAGACGGGCCTACTGGTAGAACCAAAAGACCCCGAAGCCATGGCAAGGGCAATAATGGAGCTCCTTGGGTCCCCCTCCAGGGCTAAAGAGATGGGGCAGAATGGGAGGCAGAGGGCCTTGAACTGTTTCAGTGCAGAAAGGAGCGCCAGGGAACTGGAGAAGATATACGAACCATTCATCCTGGCTAAAGTCCTCTTTGGAGGGGAACTTCAGGACGCAGAGGCCCAAAGACTGAGGGACTGCTGGGTGAAGGAATTTTTTGCTGAGCGGACTGGATTGAGGGAATATGGGTTCGCTGTCAACCCTTATTGGGCCTACGAGGAGAAGGTAAGACAACGGGCAGTCTTTGAACTGCTAAGACCAGCCCTGGGAGAAAGAATCTTGGAAGTTGGGTGCGGGGCGGGGAGGGACATGATACTGTTTTCTTCAAGGGGGGCAAGATATGTGGGCCTGGATTGTGACTACGAGATAGTCGGTGTAGCAAAAAAGAAGCTTGTTAAAGAAAAAGGCATTGGAACCCTTACTGTGGCAGACGCTACCAAACTACCCTTTAAGGACCGTAGCTTTGATAAGGTCTCCTGCTCAGAGGTACTGGAACACATACCAGAATACACAAAGACCCTGAAAGAGATTAACAGGGTACTGAAACCCGACGGAAAGGCCGCCTTTACTGTCCCTAATCGCCATAGCCTGAAGGGGATAATCAAGGGATATCACTCTTTTATAAATAGGGTCCTCAATAGGTGCGACTTGCACCCTTATGATGAGTGGAAGACCCAAGAGGAATTAAAATCCGCCCTCAGAGAAAATAATCTGGAGGTGCGGGAGGAAATAGGGGTAGATTTTACCCCACAGTTCTTTGAGTCTCCCTCTTTATGTAGGATGCTAATAAGGGTTGTTGGATTTGTGGAAGACAGAATTAGGTGGACCCTACCGGGATGCGGTAACATCCTGGCTATGATGGCGGTGAAGGGACCCATTAGGGATACCAGCAAGGCCCCGGGAGCTAAACATGCCTAAGGTCTCGGTCATCATACCTACACTGGACGGCTCCTGTGCCGGAAACGTGGAAAGGCTCTTAGGAGATATAAAAAAGCAGACCTTTAAAGATTTGGAGGTCATATTAATTAAAGGGGTCAGGCCCAACGGCAGGGCAAGGAACGAGGGGGTGAAGAAGGCCAGGGGAGATTACCTGGTGTTTATGGACGATGATACAATACTGGGCCACGAGAGGGTTATTGAGAACCTGATTGCCCCCCTGGAGAGGGATGAAAAGATTGGCATGACGGGGGCCTCCCCCGTGTATCCCAAAGACCTCCCCTGGCTCCAGAGGACGTTTGCCCAGATAAGAGGGGGGGAGTTCCCCATTGTGAAGGAAATAATAGATACTGATTATGCCCAACATGCCTGTTGTGCCTTACGGAAGGAGGTGTATGAGGAGGTGGGTTGGGAGAGTGAAGACCTGATTACTGGCACAGACGACGACCTCCGCCAGAGGCTCCACAGGGTTGGTTACAGGGTGGTGATTGTCCCGGAGACATGGGTCTATCGTCTTATAGAGGCAGACTTCTCTGCCATTATCAGGAAATCCTTCAAGACGGGCCTTGGCTCTGTCTATGCCTTGAAGGTGCACCCCGAAATCTTTGGTTACCCCAGGGTTAAACTGCTAAATTACCAGATAAAGACGGCCACAGGGGTGCTCCTTTACGAACTGGTAGCAAGCGTATTTAGAATACCAGTATACCTCTTGAGTCTCCGCCCCTTACATGCCCTATTAGGAACATCCTGGACGGCAGGCTTCCTCTACGGCTGGCTAAAATTTCCATGCAGGAGTTTAAACCCTTGAACCCTTAAACTTTTAAACCTTAATCTTTTATGGTATGGCCCTTTTAATCTTCACAGACAATTATCCGCCCCAGTCGGGAGGAATAGGTACCTATGCCGATGGACTGGCCAGAAATCTCTATGAGGAAGGCATAGAGGTAATAGTGTTTGCCCCCGGAATCAAGGGCGATAGGGAGTGGGATTTAAGGGAGAAATTTATCACTTATAGACTGGTCGCAAAGAGACCAGTTTTTGAATTCCATGCCCTCCTAATGCTGTTTTATCTGACACTTCGTGGTCGTGTGGACAGGGTCTTGTGCATGACCTGGTATCCCTGTGGTAGCCTGGCAATACTGACGAATTTTTTATTCAATGTGCCCTATTATGTTGTCGTCCATGGGGGTGAATTGCTGGAGTCCGAGGGTGGCCTGTTGGACAGGCTAATATACGGGTGGATCCTCAGGCCATTAAAAAGGCTTGTCCTGGGGAGGGCATCCATCCTTTTTACCAATAGTAATTATACAAAGAGGTTGCCGATGGCTTTGGGTGTGGATGAGAAGAAGATTGTCTTAGTACCGGGGGGGACAGACCCTGAGAAATTCCATCCCGTGAGTAATAGAGGGGAGACAGCACGGAGATACGGACTAGAGGGCAAGAAGGTATTGCTCACGGTCGCACGTCTGGAACCCCATAAGGGGTTGGACACAGTTATTAGTCTAATGCCAGAACTAGTCAAAAAGATACCCAACCTGGTCTATGTTGTGGTGGGGACAGGCCGTCAGGAGGCTACTCTAAAGGATATGGTCGGTCGATTAAATCTTGAGGGTCGGGTCCTCTTTATTGGATTTAGGCCTGGAGAGGAACTTCCTGGACTCTATAGTGTCTGTGATGTATTTGTGATGGTAAGCAAGGAACTCCCTTCTGAGTTTGAGGGTTTTGGTGTTGCATTCCTTGAGGCTAACGCCTGCGGTAAGCCTGTGATAGGGGGGAGGTCTGGCGGCATCCCGGAGGCAGTAGTCCATGGAGAGACGGGTCTGCTTGCTGACCCTAATAACCCGCAAGAGATATTTGAGGCCATAGTCAGGTTACTTACAGATGATTTCTACGCAAAGAGGCTGGGCGAGAGGGGGAGGCAGAGGGTGGTGGAGGAATTCAATTGGAGGGCCACTGCCCGAAGGGTAAAAAATACTATATATACTACTAGAAAAGGATAACGGTATGGACCTGCAAAAAAAGGAAATCATAGTGGCCACCAGCGGCGGGTTTGACCCAGTCCACGTAGGGCATATCCGATTGTTTAGAGAGGCTAAAACCCTGGGGGATAAGTTGGTGGTGATACTCAATTCAGACGACTTCTTGCTAAAGAAAAAAGGGTACGTCTTTATGCCGTTTAATGAACGTAAAGAAATCCTGGAATCTATAAAATACATAGATGAGGTCGTATCATCCATAGATACAGACCATACTGTAAGCAAGACCCTAGAAAAACTCAGGCCGGACATCTTTGCCAAGGGTGGAGATAGGAACGAATCCAATACCCCAGAGTTGACTATATGCAGAGAGTTAAACATACGAGTTATGTTCAACGTGGGTGGGGGAAAGGTGCAATCCAGTTCCTGGTTGGTCAGGCGCAATTCCCAATGAATCCAAAACGAATTACCAGATTAATCCTTATCTCCCTCTTTATATTAAGCGTTGTTGTCAGACTGCCCAACCTCAACAGACCAATAAGCAGGCATCATGAATATGGGACTGCCGGCGTCTTAATACATCCACAAATCTGGTATGAGGAAGGGGGGCTAAAACACAGGTTTTGCCTTATTACGACTTATGACAATAAGGCAGATAAGAACATTAATAATGAGAGCACTATCAGTGATTCCGGGGGAAATTATTACTACACGTCTTTTCCACCGTTTGCCATCATGTTCCCTTATTTCGTATTCAGTGTATTTAATATCTACCCCGATGTCCTACCACTAGAAGTACTCAATCTCGTCTTACACTTTATCTGCTGCCTCTTTATCTTTCAGATTATCTCTTTACTAACGAAGAGGTATTATGTTGATAGGCTAAATGTACCAGCCCTGATTGGTTTTACGGTATACCTGTTTTCCCCGGCGACATTGTGGTCTCATGCAAATCTTTACGGGCACGGCATATTTGTACAATCTCTTTTTATAATTGGAATATATATCTTTCTGAGACTCATTGTCAGCGAAGGCCAAAGACTGATTTATTATGCCCTGCTAGGGCTTATTAATCTCTTTATGATTTACACTGAATGGTTAGGGGTCTTTTTTGCCTTCTCGGTCTTCATTTATGCCCTGGTTAAGATGAGGGGACAAGAGGCGAGGATGGTTTTATGTATTATTACTATCACCTCAGTAGCAGCCCTGGCCTTAATAACATGGCAATATTCGCAAATAGCCGGTCTTGGCCCCCTCATGGAAACATGGAAGGGACGGTATTTAGCCAGGAGCAGCGTGAAGCTACAAGTATTCCGCTTAAGTTTAGAATATCTGCCTAGCGAGGTGGAATTTCCGCAACCCGTCGGAGATAAAATACGTTACGATGCGGATAATGGAACATTGGCGTTTAAAGGCCCTATGTCCAGAGAAGAGAGGTCACAACTATTAAGATTATCCTCGGACGATTTGTATAAAAAGGCAATAGAAGAAATCTTCCGTCAGTCCCAGTATATTACCAGTTACAATTATCTTGGTTCATGGAAGAACCTGGCGTCTAACTATATCGTAGGTTATTTGCCGTTTTTAGTCTTTTTATTTACAATTGCCCTGGTAAATTTTGTCTTATTTAAGGGGCGTCTTATGGATATGTTTTATAATGATAAAATGGCAGTCACTGCCTTATACCTCTGTATAGTTCCGGTAGCCTTGCATAATCTGGCATTCTTTAATTTTAATGTCGTACACGATCACTCTGCCGTAAAGAGTGGGGTTTTAATTGCTATCTTAACGGCCCTATTTTATCACAGATTTATTTTAGACGAGAATAAGCCAATAAGAGAGGGGGTCTTAAGACTGATTTTCTATTTAATGGTCCTGGGTTCTATATTGCAGTATCTGGTGATAAACTGTCATTATCTGAAAGGCCACGACCATTACAAGAGGATTGGGGAGGGGATAGCAAGGGTAGCAAAGAGAGAGGAGACGGTATTTATTAAAGCAAACTTCCTTTACTCCGTTCCAGAGCCAATAGCATTTTATGCCCATAGGAATATTGCATTATGGGGCGGCGAGGCAAAGGCTAAAGAGTTATTGAGACTCAATGATGTTGAACGTGGAGTGATATTTGTTCTTAATGGGGACAATAGCGGAATAGCAAAAACGGCCTATGTTAACAAGTAGAGGTCTCTGAAAAACTCCACTCGCTCGTCATTCTGAGGGAGCGGAGCGACCGAAGAATCTATTAAAGGACCAGATTCTTCGCTTCGCTCAGAATGACAGGTAGCGATGGTGCGACTTTTTTAGAACTCTCAAGTAGTATGCCATATTATTCCTGATTTTAGAGGGCTAAGAGTGCGTATCTCAGTCATCATCCCGACCAAAAATAGAAGAGAGGACTTGTTGATTACGCTTCGTACTATAATCCAACAGTCCCGTCTTCCGGAAGAGATAATCATTATTGACCAAAGCCAGAAAAACTGTGAAGAAGAAATACTTGGGTTATTCAGGGGCAATGGCAGCAAATTAGATTTAATATATGTCTGGGACAGAGATATAACCAGCCTTGTGGAGGCCAGGACAACAGGCTTTAACAAGAGTAAGTGCGAGATTGTCTTCTTCCTGGACGACGACATTACACTGGAGAAAGATTGTATCAAAAACCTCTTACAATCTTACGATGCAAACCCACAACTTGGAGGGATAGGGGGTGTAGATACAAGCATGGGGAATAGGAATCCCCTCTGGTTACTAGGAAAGAGCCTATTTACATGCGGCCCCTTTTCACTAAAGAAGGGAGGCTGGTTCTTTACCGGCTGGATGGCCCATTACTTCCACAGTAGATTAACTGCACCCTATCCCTCCATGTGGCTCATTGGGGCAATGATGAGTTTTAAAAGGCATGTAGTGGAAGAGATAGGTTTTGATAAACAACTAGTAGGACATGTCTTTATGGATGATATAGACTTCACCTTCAGGGCCTCCAAAAAATATCCCCTGGCAATTGACCCAAAGGTGAAGGGATACCACAGGGGAGGGATGGTTGCCCTCTACAATATGAGGGGAGATCATGAAAGGAGGGTCTCTGGCGAATGGTACTTTTTCGGTAAGAACATTGAAAAGACCCTGCCAAATATCCTCTTTTTTGCCTGGAGGCTGCTCGGAAGTTTATTAGTATCGCTAGCGGTCTCCCTCCGCCACAACACTGTAGACCCAATCAGGGGCTTTTTAACAGGGATGGAAAACGGTACTATACTTTACAGAAGATTCTCCAGAAGGACTACGAACAACAAAAAAGGGCCGTCTAGTAAAGAACTAGACAGGGAGACACCCATCAGGGTACTACAAATCATAACCCGACTCATCCCCGGAGGTGCGGCAGACATCACCCTTAATCTATGCCGTGGCTTGAAGGAAAAAGGTCTCCAGGTAGAACTGGCAGGTCTCCTGGATCCAAAGATGGCCGAAACAGTCCGCAAGACAGGCATCCCTCTGCACCACATCCCGGAGTTCAGGAGGGAGGTCAGCCCCCTATATGATTCCTGGGCCCTCTTGAGACTCTACAGGCTTATCAACAGGGGTGGCTACCAGATAGTCCATACCCACACCTCAAAGGCAGGCATACTGGGACGATTGGCCGCAAGGCTTGCCCACACCCCCGTAATCCTACATACACCCCACGGCAGCATCTTTCACCCTACATTTTTCAGCCCCTCCAAACAGCGGTTTTTTACCTTAATAGAGAGGCTTGCTACGCCATGGACAGATAGGCTTGTACCTTACAGCCAAAGTGAAGTCAGAGATTATCTGAACTGCAGAATTGCCCCCCCCAAGAAATATTCTGTGGTCCCAGCCGCCTTTGACCTTGACAGGTTCAACCCACAAAAGGTCAACATAGCAGAAAAGAAACGAGAACTGGGCCTGCCTGAGGACTCCTTCGTAATAGGTATGATCGCCCGGCTAAGCCCAGAAAAAGGACACTCTGCGGCCCTGGAGGCCTTCCAGAAGGTACACAAAGAGATTCCCAATGCCCTCCTCCTGATGGTAGGTGACGGAGAATTGAGAGAAGAGATTTACCAGAGGGTTACCAGGATGGGTCTAGAGAATAGGGTGATAATGACAGGCTACAGGGGGGATATACCTGAGATTACCCCCATACTTGACGTATCTTTCGTCCCTTCCCTATGGGACTGCAGCCCCCGCTCCATACTGGAGGCGATGGTCTGCATGGTCCCTGTTATTGCTACTGCCGTAGGAGGCATACCAGAGATAATAACCAACGAAGAGACGGGTCTCCTCGCCCCCTCAGAGGATACAGAAGCCATGGCCCAGTGTATCCTCCGCCTGTACAGGGATAAAGGACTGAGGAAGCGTTTATCTGCCAGGGCCGCCGAAGAGGTTCAAGAACTCTTCGGCCCATCCCAGACCATAGAAAGGATGATACAATTATACTGGGAACTTCTTGCCGAAAAAGGATTTTCTGGAGTAACCCCGCAGACCCATGCTTGTTAAGACCCGGTGCAATTTTTGTAATACTGATGGCTCTGTTGTACTTGCCAGTATAAAGGTCCCTCACATCACAGAACCCTCTTTCCTGGTAAGGTGCAACGGGTGTGGACTGGCCTACATGAACCCCAGTTGCACCATTGAAGAAGAAAAGGAGTTTTACGCCCACGATTACTGTAAGGTTGCAGAAGAGAGGCACTGGCATGAGAACAGGTTCCCCTATTTTGAGCAGGCCTTTCAGCGTATAGGGGACTCTTTTCAGACTGGCAGGTTATTAGACGTGGGGTGCGGTAAGGGTTATTTTCTGGAGATGGCCCGGAAGAGGGGGTGGAGGGTCTACGGGGTTGACCCTTCCCAGGAGGCCGTCCTTTTTGCCAGGAACTCTTTAGGGTTAGAGGCCTTTGCGGGTGAACTCAAGGATGCCCATCTGGAATCCGAATCTTTTGAGGTGATTACTGCCTGGAACGTACTGGACCATATGTACGACCCCTGGGGGGATATACAGGAGATGTCCAGAATCCTCAAGAGGGGTGGACTCCTGGGGCTGAGGGTACTTAATCTTGATTTCCATTTCTTTCTTTATCACCTCTCTAACGTCCTGGGTGTCATTTCAGTGGGGAGACTTAACCTGTCTCCCCTTGTGGGTTTCCACCCACGCATGTTCTCCTCACGGTGCATAAAGAAGTGGCTGGAGAGGGCGGGGTTTGTGGATATTCAGGTGGGGAATTCTGCCCTTGTCCCAGGGACCACCTCGGCAGTGGTGGGAAGGGTTACGGAACAATTTTTACGGAAGCTTACCTATCTCCTGGTAGAGTCTTGCTACTACCTCTCCTTACGTGCGCTGGTGGTAGGACCCTCGTTAATGATTTTTGCAAGGAAACCATGACCTTTGGAGACTTTGTAAGTAGGGGCACGTTGCAACGTGCCCCTACCGGCTCACGCACTAGATGCTAGTCAAGACCCCTTGTAACTTTTGTAACTCTGACGATTACATCCGCCTTGTTCAGGTGTTGGTCTCTCCAATCTCTGAGACCTCCTGGCTGGTACGATGTAAGAAATGCGGTCTTGCTTATATAAACCCCAAACCTACCCTGGAGAGGGAGAGGGGGTTTTATGACCTTGAATATTTTAAACCAGGAGAGGAGTCGCTCTGGAGAGATCACAGATACCCACTGTTTGAAAAGGTGCTCTCCCGTATTGAATCCACCATCCCGGATGGTAAGCTCCTGGACGTAGGCTGTGGCAAAGGCTACTTCCTTGACCTGGCCAGGAAGAGGGGGTGGCAGGTGGTGGGGGTAGACGTCTCCAGTACCGCTACCCAATTTGCCCGGGATACGCTGAGGCTTGAGGTCTACAGAGGGGAACTAAGGGACGCCAAACTGCCTGAGAATTCCTTTGACGTGGCTACTTCCTGGAACGTCCTTGACCAGGCGTACGACCCATGGGGAGACTTAAGGGAAGTCTTTAGGGTACTAAAGAAGGGCGGGCTTATTACCTTAAGGGTATCCAACCTCCACTTCCACCTCTACCTCCAGCGCCTTTTCACCCTTCTAAACTCTGCCGTCCCGGGAAGGCTAAGGGTTACGGCCCCCACTGTCTTTCACATATACATGTTTTCCCCTGGGACGCTCAGGATGTTCCTCAAGGAGGCAGGTTTTGTGGACATACGGGTAGAGAATTCCACCCTTGACCCAAACGTCCCTGCCCTCGTAAACCTTGTGGGCAGGTCCGGAGAAGTCCTACTACGAAATACTATCTCTCTCTCGGCCCAGACTATATTTTATTTATCCCTGGGCAACCTCCTGGTCAGCCCCTCTCTTGTAGCCTTTGCTAAAAAGCCCTAGCAGGGAGTAGGGGCTAGGGAGTAGGGAGTAGCAAAAATCAGGGGTCAGGGGGTAGGGAGTAGCAAGATTTTATGTTGCTGTCCCCTACACCCTACCCCCTACTCCCTATTCCCTACCCCCCACCATTGGCACCCATTAGCCTCCACATACACTGTAATCTCCAGCTTATGGCCTTGAAGTAGTGGGCAACCCCTACTTCAGTCCCATCAACTGCCGCCACCTCTGCCAGGATGTCCCTGGGGGGGAAGAAAATCCTCCAGAGAAACCGCATCTTCTTTAACTCTCCCCGGCACATCGCAAAATGCACCAGGCCCTGTAAGCCAGGCCTGCGTATCCCTCTGTTAACGAGATAGACAAACGCCCTTTCCTCAAGTCCAAGACTCAAGGGTCTGAGCTGGTTCATGACATGTTCAGGTATGTTGGTATTCAAAAATAATCTGGTCAGGTAAAGTCCATAATACACAGGCCGGGATAGACCAAACTCCCTCGCCTCCTTCACCAGTCTCTCCCAATCTAAACTCTCCCTGTAGTGTTCAATGACCAGGTGCATATCGTACAGGAGGATGAGCCTATCGTAGGTGTGCCTCAAGGCGTGGACGCTGAGGTGGAGGAGTTGATGATGCGGGGCAAAGATGAGGGAAGGGTGACCCTCTATCTCCACGGGAAGGGCGGTCTGCCACATCCTCTCCAGTGAGACCTTCTCCAGGTTCGGGAGTGTTGCATTATCAATATGCCAGTGCACCTCAATGGGCAGGACATACTCCCCACGTTTTTTAAAGCAAACCCTGTTGACACAAGGTCCAGATACCCCACATTGTTCATACCCCTGCTCCACCAGACACCTTGTTACTTCTGGCAGGTCTTTGTGCTGGATTAATATATCAAAGTCCACAAGGGACCTTGCCCCTAAATCATTGTAGACCACAGGGAGCAGGGCCGCCCCCTTTAGCAGGATGACAGGCACGTCAATCGCCTTGAGACATCTAACCAGTTCCCTGAAATAATACTTATTCTGTATCAGGGTGGAAAGATACCCACGCCTGAGTTCCTCCAGATACTTGTAGGGGCGGGTTTCAAACCCGCCCCTACATCCGTCCTTCAAGGGCATTTGGCCATTAGTGTCCTTCAGGTATTTGTATAAGAGGCAAGACAGGCCCTCCCCCCAGGCCGTATCTATTACGTCCTGCCAGTCTGCAGGACGCCCCCTTACCTGCCGTAGCAGTAGTTCTATAACGTGCCTACAGGTAGGGCCGGAAAGGCCGTTGAAGGGAGTAGAGGACTCTGTAAAAGCCATCGCAATACTATCCTGTCATTCTGATCCATCTGAGGCGGAGAAGAACCTTAGAGACCCTTCGCTCCGCTCAGGGTGACAGAGAAGGGCCGGTGTCATTCGGAGTGAGCCAAAGCCCTGAGTGTAGCGAAGGGGAAGCGAAGAATCTACGACACTCGTATGATTACTCTTTGTAAGTCACTTCTCAACAAACCTGCCCCTGTAAACACTCAACTTCAGAGGTCTCAAATTATTGTTCAAACGCCCTCACAGAGAAGGCTTGGCCGCCTGAAGAGGTTGCAGTTATACCACCTACGAAGACCCCGGTATCATCAGCAGCTATACAATTTGCCCAATCATCCAGGTTCCCTTCCCTGTCATAGTGGTTCTGCCATAAGGGCGTACCGTTAGTGGCATCATACGTCCTTATAGAGAAGGCATAGCTACCCACAGTAGTCTGTGTCCAACCTGCCACAAAAGCCTTGGTATCGCTGACGGCTGCACAAATTGCCGCATCATCCAGCTCTCCCTCCTCCCTGTCATAGTTGTCCTGCCACAAGACTGTACCATTGGTGGCGTTAAGCGCCCTTATTGCAAAGGCATAGTCAAGCGCAGAGTCTGCGCTAAACCCTACCGTATAGACCGTACTACCACCAACAACTACCGAAAATGCTACGTCACTGAAGGCGGTGTTCCTATCGTAATAGTCTCCCCATAAGGACGAACCATTATTGGCCTTATGAGCCCTTGTTGTGAAGGCATTTCCACCAGAAGTGGTACGGGTCAGACCTGCCACAAACATCCTGTTGCCCCTGACGGCCACGGCGTTTGCCCAATCATTCAGGTCCCCTTCCCTGTCATAATAGTTTTCCCATAGTAATGTACCATTATTGGCATTATACGTCCTTACAGAGAAGGCATAGCCACCGGCGGTGGTCCGGGTATGACCAGCTACATAGAGCGTACTACCGCTAACGGCTACAGCGGTTGCCGCATCATCCAGGGCCCCCTCCCTGTCATAGTTGTCCTGCCACAAGAGCGTACCATTAGCGGTATCATATGCCCTTACTGAAAAGGCATACCCACCCGTAGAGGTCTGGGTAACACCTACCACGAACACACTGTTGCTCCTGACGGCCACGGCGTTTGCCCAATCATCCAGGCTCCCTTCCATGTCATAGTGGTTTTCCCATAATAATGTACCACTATTGGCATCATACGTCCTTATAGAGAGGGCATAGCCACCCACAGTGGTCTGTGTCCAACCCGCCACAAAGACCTTGGTACCGCTGACGGCTACACAAAATGCCGCATCATCCAGGGCTCCCTCCCTGTCATAGTTGTCCTGCCACAAGACTGTACCGTTAGCGGTATTATAAGCCCTTACTGAAAAGGCATTTCCACCGGTGGTGGTCTGGGTAGTGCCCGTAACGAAGACCGTGCTACCGCCTACGGCCATTGAAAACGCCGCATCATCTAGGACACCTTCTCTATCGTAGTAACTCTGCCACCGTAAGTCTCCTGATACGGCAAAAGCGGTTGAAGAGAGGAATAAGAGTATTAGACCGAAAGAAAGATTTAGTATCAGCCTCATTGTCTATACCTCCAGAAAGTTACAGGACTAGAGAAAATCATCTTTTGCATAGGGTCTAGAAAACCCACGCACCAACATGGACCTAAGAGCTAATCTTATGCCAATCCTTGCCGTAATACTCAAACTACTTCAAGTATTGGTGTTATAGTAGGAGACCTCTGAAAATGTCTATAAGTACCTTTGATTCTTCCCCCTCCCTTGATGGGAGGGGGAAGGGAGAGGGTGGCTGTCTAATTGACTCAAGCCCATCTGTTGCAAGTGGATGTGCAGAAACAGACCAATAGTTACCCCCACCCCGCCTGAGGCGGATTTTCAACCTTCCCTCCCCTCTCTATGGGGGAGGGATGCTCGCCTCAGGCGAGTGGGGTCTCATAAATAGGGGTTTTGCAGAGGTCTCAGTGAACCCATGACAACAAATTCCGTTGGAAGGCTACAAAATTTGTAGTCTTTCCATCCGTGGGGGGACAGCCGTACGATGGGTTCCTCTTTTATAAGTCGTTATTTTACAAGTGTTAACCCAGTCCAGGCAAGTTGCAACGCACCAGCCCGCCTCAGGCGGATTCGCCCCTACGTGGAGCGGCCCAATTAGAGGCCAAACTTACGAGAGCGAGCCACCAGCAGCCTTGTTTTGATGCACATTCGCCCTTTTTCCTGTCCCCTGTGCATAGACCGCCTCTGTGGCCAGCACCGTGGCGATGGCAGGGACGCTGTATACGCCCAGCTTCAGGAGCCTTCTGCGTAGTTTGAGCCTCTGTTGTTCAGGTGTCAACTCCTCCTCTTTCATGACCTTGCCTCCTTCAATGAAACTTTCCAGTGGGAACAAAGCAGTGAACCATATAAAGCGTAATTGTGCCGTAGATGTCCGTCCTGTCAGCAGGAGTTCCAGCGACCTGGACAACCTGGCCACCTCCTCCAGTAACCAACAGGCGTCAAGGGTTGGAAGGGTAATAGGGTACGTGGTATTCAGGCCACACCATAATGGCCTTTCCTCGTCCCCCCATATCCTGAGGGGGACACCAAAAAGTCGGGCAATGAGGGGTCTGTATCTGTACACCATGCAACCAGTCTCCTCCTCCACAAAAGGGCACCTAATCTTTCCTAGCAGGAGGAATCTCAGGGGTTCTACGGCGTCTCTAACGACCCCACCCGACCTCTCCTCTATAGCCCTGGCAATCCTCTCAAACCTTTCTATCTTTGGTATGTTCCTTATAGCCCTCCGTCTTATGGCCTGCCTTTTCGTGTAATCAAGGGACTGTATGCCCTTCTGGAAGTAATATGCCTCTATAAAGTGCAGAGGGAAGTAATAGTCACAGCATTTTGAACAGGCCGTCCCACAAGTTAGTTTCATGGAGTGGGTGCGTACATAATCTTGAAAGAGTCTGTCTCCCTCTTCAAGGAGGGACTCATACTTGTCCAGGACGTCCTGGATGGTGGTGTTTACAGGAATGGTATATGTTACTGCCATTGCCATCTCTATTCTTAATGCGCAGGCTAAAGCCTGCGGCTACAGCAGGGGTAGACCGTGCCTGAGGCAGACCCGCCCCAGGCTGAAAGTCCGCCTAGGGCGGACCTCAGGCGGATTCGCCCCTACATAAATTTCTTGCGTTGCCAGATATTATCCAGCACCCCAGCCTCCACCTTGCCCGAGACCCTTCCCATAAGCCCCTGTACCAATTCACATGCCTCTCTCAGGTCTCCTGTCTCCAGGCGGTAACACTCCGCCCTCTTGACCATCTCCGAGCATGCCTTGAGTCCCCAGTCCCTAAGGGACGGGATATTCCAGTACCTCTGCATAAGGGTAAAGACTGCCTCTGCCTTTCCCATGGGTCTGAGGTGAGAACCCTTCTGGGTCTCATTATACCTTGGAAAGATAATCCACTCTACCTCAAAGCGTGAGTGCTTGGGAAGGACGGCCTCTCCCTGCGGAAAGACAAACTGCCAGGGCTGGATGGTCTTTCTCCATCTCTCCTTGCAACGGTGGAGACAAAAGTTTTCCTTTACTGTAGAGGACACGGGCGGCAGCCACTCGTACAAATAGATGGGTCTCTGAAAGGGCATTACCTCCAGGCTTGAGGGGGTGATAACCGTCACCTCATCGGTAATGTACTTATAGCCATAATTCAAGAGGGCAAGAGTCAGGGTAGACTTTCCACTCCCGGATGGGCCTGGCAGGAGGAGGGCCTTACGGCCCCTAGCTATCGCCCCGGAGTGTAAGAAGAGATAATCCTTGACGTGCAGATAGAGGCTATCCCGTACTCCCATCATGACGTAGATGTACAAGGGCCATCTCTGGGTCGTCCGGAGGCGAAACCTGCCGTTCTCCCTTATAGAGAAGTATCTGGTGTTCTTTATCACGCTGTACTTTACTACGGGGGCGTGGCCATTGGGAGGGGAGACGAGGGCTGAGTTGAGTTTTATAAACTCGTTGAAGAATTTCCTGTCGTTGGTGGTTAACTCAAAGGGGAGGGAGAGGAGTTCAAACTGGGTGCTAAGCAGGTTCATTCAATGAGTCCCTTCTTATGAAACTGGTCAAGGGTCTCCGAGACGTCCTTTTCCACCTGTGCGGGGTCGGCCTTGAGGGTGTCAGTTAGTTCCCTGGTTATCTCCTGGGGACTTTGGGAGACGTCGCAGAGCTCCCATACGATGGTTGCCATAGGGTTGAGGTGGTGTATATGGTGGGTCTGGGGGTCGTAGATGACTATTTCCTCGTCTATCTTTTCTACGAGGAGGTCTACTCTTTTATTGAATCTTTGCATAACGTGTTTTCTTTAGGTAATGTGAGGTTACTGGGGGTAAACAGCGGATACACCAACCATCAAGTGCTTACAAGTCCTTTAATTAAGTCTATTGTACTAGCAACTGGAGGGCTGTCAAGGATAATTGCTTACCCTTTAGTAGGGGCGACCCGCCCCTGTACCAATCAGGTATCCGCCTAAGGCGGACACCCCTGTGGTGTAGGGCGGGTCGCCCCTACACAAACCCTGGGCCTCTTTTCCCATTGACAGTCCTTTCCTGCCTCTATATAATTTTGCAGGTGGCAAGAAATAGTCCCTCTTAATGAAGCAGTTCTGGAAGACTAAGAATAGCTTTGCATCTTCCTTCTATGTATGGAAGATACCCCTTTTCCTCCTCATTCCGGCACTGGTTGTCCTTGCACTCGCCATAAGCCTGCCCTTGATATTGCTAAAGAAAAAGGCGCCCCATCTGGAAACACTATGTAAACCTGAGGCCCCCGAGAACCACTGGCGATACATAGTGCTTCACCATAGTGCCACCCATGAAGGCTCAGCGGCCCGTTTTGATACCTTCCACCGGGAGGTAAGGGGGTGGGAAAATGGTCTCGGCTACCATTTCGTCATCGGGAATGGGACTGATTCCGGAGACGGTGAGATAGAGGTAGGTAAACGCTGGAAGAAGCAACTCTCCGGTGCCCATGCCGGTGACTCCCGATATAACCGCATGGGTATAGGTATCTGCCTTGTGGGAAACTTTGAGGATGGGGGTAGACCCACCAGGCGACAGATTAAGTCCTTGATAAACATTATCCGTTACTTATCTCAAAGGTACGATATCCCCCTATCCTCCATTGTCTTGCATAAGGACGTCCACGATACGGCCTGCCCCGGGAAGAATTTCCCTTACAGGAAGGTGATGAAGGGCTTGAGATACCTGGCCTCTTCGGAATGTTTTAAATGCGGATTGCGGATTGCGGAATTAAAACAACTCCGCACTCCGCATTCCCCATTCCGCACTCGGCAGGCAGGGGATGAGATTTAAAAGACTCCATCCGTGGCGGGTAGGCTACCAGGAGGCTGCCGACATACAGGATGAGCTGAGGAAATCCCTCACCCTCACGGACGGCAGCACCACCTTGCCCCGCACCATAGCAGGGGCAGACGTGGCTTATAGTAAGCGGACCAACCAGGTATACGCCGGGGTGGTAGTCTTTGACTTCAAGGGCATGAAGCCCCTGGATAAGGCCAGTGCCGTGCGTAAGGCCAGTTTCCCATACATCCCTGGTCTCCTTAGTTTTAGAGAGGCACCAGCCCTCCTGAAGGCATTCAGTCTCCTTAAGACCGAACCCGACGTGCTCCTATTTGACGGGCAGGGTATTGCCCATCCCAGGGGCCTCGGCCTGGCCAGCCATATGGGACTCCTGCTGGATAGGCCCTCCGTCGGCTGTGCCAAGTCTATACTCGTGGGGGAGTACGACCCCGTGGGCATTGAGGCAGGCTCCTATTCTTACCTCCTCTACAAAGGCAAGCGGGTGGGGGCGGTAGTAAGGACCAGGAGCAGGGTGAAGCCAGTCTTTGTCTCTCCCGGGCACAGAATCAATTTGCCCTCTTCCGTAAAGATAGTCCTCAGGAGTTGCAGGGGCTACAGACTCCCGGAACCCCTGCGTCAGGCCCATAACCTGGTCAGTCAATTGAGGTCCATTTCCGAGGGTAAATACACGATAAAATGAGATTACTCCACTTCCCCTTCTCCGCTCCTTTGCTCCTCTCAAGGGCAGGCTTAGGTGGACTCAGGACTATGGCCCGCAATGATGTCTTGTCCCTTCTATTCCTGGCTATCGCTACTAGCACCACCTGTACAGCCCAGCCTTCTAGGGTAGTGTACCTGGTACCCGTAGGTACGGTGGAGAAAGGTCTTCTAAGGGAACTGGCTCAATCCCTGAGAGATAAGTTAGGGGTGCCCTCGGAGGTGGGGGAACCAGTAGAGATTTCAAAGGCGGCCTTTGACCAGGGGCACAACCAATACAATTCCACAAAGGTACTGCAGGGCCTGGAGACGACCAGACCCCATATTTGTAGGGGCAGGGTTACCCTGCCCCTACTCCTGGCGGTAACGGAGGTGGACCTCTTTGTCCCTAACCTCAATTTTGTCTTTGGGGAGGCCCTCCCGACCAAAGACATGGCTATTATATCCCTCTGCCGCCTCAGGCAGGAATTCTACGGAAAACCAGCAGATACTACCCTATTAATGGAGAGGACGGTCAAGGAGGCCGTACATGAGCTTGGCCACGTCCGGGGCATGAGACACTGTTCCGACCCCCACTGCGTCATGTTCTTTTCTAATAGTCTTCCGGATACGGATAGGAAACCGGACACCTTCTGTAAACGTTGCAAGGGGCTTCTGAAAGACAATGTACAGGAGTGACAGAAAATCCGCCTCAGGCAGATTACCATACGCAGTTGCATGTCTCCTATTCATACTATTGGTTGTGGCCTTTTATTACACCAGGTCCACAACTGAGGGAAAGGAGCTTTACCAGTTAAAGGTCGCTGGGAAGGTGATTACCGTGGAATTGGCCCGTACGCCTCGCGAACATGGTCTAGGACTGATGTACAGGCGCCAGCTCCCCGAAGACTACGGCATGCTCTTCGTGTTCCCAGAGGAGGATTATCTAGGCTTCTGGATGAAGAATACCTATGTACCCCTTTCCATTGCCTTCATGTCAACTGAGGGCACAATCACCCAGGTTGAGTCCATGGAGCCACTCAGTCTTAGTCTTCATGACTCTAAAGAAAAAGCGAAGTACGCCTTAGAGATGCTGGAGGGATGGTTTGAGAGGCATAACGTAAAGGTGGGGGACAAGGTGGAGCTACCACCTGAGAGAGTAAGCAGTAGGCAGTAAGGGCGGGGTGACCCCGCCCCTACTTACTTTGTTATGCAGGTTGACTTTGGCATGTTTTTCCTCTAAATTGGGGACAGTTGAGGGCTGAGAAAAGGAGATTATGCATATAAGGGCAGTAATCTTTGACCTGGATGATACACTCTTTGACTGCACAGGTCTACTGGTAGAGGCCTCTCGGCGTCGGGCGTCCAGGGCCATGGTGGAACAGGGCCTCCCCGTCGGCGAAGAGGTGGCCTACGAACTCCAGAAGACCGTGGCAGAAAAACTTGGACCCTCTTCCCTGGTCTTTGACGAGATTGCCCGTATGTATGGTATGGGACAGGGCCTGGTGAAGGCCGCCCTTCAGGCCTATAACAGCAGTGAGGTCTCCAATGTACAGCCCTTCCCTGACGTCATCCCCACCCTGAGACAATTAAGGCTGGGAAAATACAAACTCCTCCTGGTCACCACTGGGGTCCATACCCGGCAGGAAAAAAAGATAGAACTCCTGGGCATTGCCCCATTCTTTGACCAGATAATCATTAACGACCAGGAGGTGGGCCTGCTCCTGGAGGACTGTTACAGGGGACTATTAAGGAAATATAACCTCATGCCTGGGGAGGCTGTGGTAGTAGGAGACCGCATTGATGCCGAGCTACGGGTGGCCAAAAACATGGGTATGTTTGCCGTGCAGATGCTCCACGGCCGCTACAAATCAGAACCTCCCAGTCAGGAGAGTGAAAAACCCGACTACAGGATAAACAAAATACATCCCCTCCCCACCATCCTTGAGTTGATAAACATGGGCAAATTCCCGGACAGGCTCAAAATAGTGGCAGTAGGTGGAGGGACAGGTCTCCCCATGGTGCTCCAGGGACTAAAGACCTTCAGTAGAAACCCCACGGCCCTGGTCACCGTTACTGATTCGGGAAGGAGCTCTGGCCAGTTAAGAGAAGAATACGGCGTGCTCCCGCCCGGTGATGCCAGGAACTGCCTGGTGGCCCTCTCTGAGACGGAAGAACAACAGGAAGACCTCTACAAACTCTTCCAGTACCGCTTTGACAGGGGGTCCCTCAAAGGGATGAGTCTGGGTAATCTACTCATGACCGCATTAACTGATATGACAGGGAGTTTTGAACTAGCCATTAAAAAGGCCAGCAAGATACTGGCCATAAGCGGTAAGGTGCTCCCCTCCACACTGGAAGATACCCATATATGTGCAGAACTGGCCGACGGCACCGTAGTGGAAGGGGAACTCAACGTACGACAACCGGGGAAACCCCCCATCAAGAGGGTACTATTAAAGTCTAACAACGTAGAACCCCTGCCTGAGGCCTTAGAGGAGGTCTCTAATGCAGACATAATCGTCCTTGGCCCTGGGAGCCTGTACACAAGCGTTATACCCAACATCCTGGTAAAGGGACTGCGAGAGGCTATCAAAAACTCTCATGCCACCAAGATATACATCTGCAACATAGTCACCCAGCCCGGCCAGACGGATGGCTACACCCCCTCCGACCATATAAGGGCACTGATTACCCACCTGGGGGAGGGCGTCCTTGACTACGTACTGGTAAACAACTGTATGCCCAAAAAAGAGGTACTGGAGAAATACGAGCGCGAAGGGGCCAAGATGATCCGCCTTGACCCGGAGGCCCATAATCTGTTTGTAAAGATAATTGAGACTGACCTGATAGAAGACCTTGAGACGCCCAGGGTCCTGTGGGAGAAACAGGACCTACTGAGACATGACCCCGATAAGCTGGCCAATGCGATATGCAGGGTATACGCCCGACTCCCCCTCTTCCCCGTCCGATAGAGATAAGAAATTGTAAATTGTAAATTGGAAATTTTAAGTTTGAAATTTATACCTGGCGAAAGCTCTGCAAAAGTCTACACAGCACTACTTGTCATTCTGAGCGGAGCGAAGAATCTAGTCTTTTAAGAGATTCTTCCCCTTCGCTACGCTCAGGGTCAGAATGACATGGAAGTAGGGTTTTTCAGAGGTCTCCTGGCATTCTCCAATCTCCAATGAGTTTCTCAGGATATGCAGATAAAGGCCCTAATCTTTGACCTAGACGACACACTCTACGACTGTTCCAACACCCTTTCCAGGGACAAGAGGCGGGAGCTGGCGGGGATTGTGGCCAGGTATAAGGGCTGTTCAGAGGAAGAGGCCCTGGGGGTCTTGCAAGGAGACGAGGAGGTCCGTAAATATGGGCGTTACGAGGGCCTGACCCACCGCTTGGGCCTCCCCCCCAGCTTCCTGGAGGAGATTCAGGTTGTACTGCAAAGGTCTCCAGACCTGAATCAGATTAAACTATTCCCAAACGTCCACCCCACCCTGCAGGCCCTAAGGGGACGAGGGTTGCAGGTATTCCTGGTTACTTCCGGGGTCCTGGAGGAACAAGAGGCCAAACTAAACCAACTGGGGCTAAAGCCACTACTGGACGAGGTGATGATAGTGAAAAGGGATGGAGAGGGTAAGGCTAAAGGAGATTGCTTCCAGCACCTCATGAAAAAATACCGCCTTACCCCAAAAGAGGTAATGTGTGTGGGAGACCGCATAGAAGACGAACTCGCCGCCGCCGCGGCCCTTGGAATGACCACCGCCATGTTACGGCACGGCCAGCACTACGAGAGGTTTGCAAGTTCTACCCAAAGAGAGATGGTCCCGGACTTCTTTATTAAAGATATTGGCGAGCTTCTTGGCCTGCTGTCCTGAACCACTTATTTAAATCTACAGCAGTAGGGGCACGGCATGCCGTGCCCCCACCTTTTATTTTCAGAAATCCTTCAATATGCTGAACCAAATACGATTGTCAAACGTATCTCTTCCGATAATGGGGAATTCCACCCCTGGCATAAGCCAGAATTCGCGTCCCAAATTCCATCTGGCGCCGGGCAGGATGCTCACAACGGTAACGTCATGGCGGGCCCCCACGTCTGAGCTTCCGTTGATTTCGGTAAACAAGGTAAAATTCCCCAGGAGAGGCTTATTTTTGGGTGTTACGGTCTTTGTCACCGCTGCACTATAATTAACTGTGGTATCCGGGTCTGCGTCGGTGGTACCACCCACGGGGATATTAAAGCCGAAGAAGCTGTGGAGGGCGAAGCGTCCACCAAGGTCTCTCCAAAGGCCAAGACCAGGGCTTATAACGGTCTTGCCTCCTCCCAATCCGCGGTCTTTATCTCCTGTAGGAAATTTTACGTCCAATAAAGACAAAAAAGTAGTGTTACGTGTCTCAATGAGCATTATCCTGGATATGAATGAAGTATCGCCAAGGCCACTATGGTCATCACCATCATCAGGAGATACAGACAAGACCCTTGGTTCAACTTCTATTAAAAGTCTTCTGCTGATGGGCATCTCAAATTCAAGCTCCCATTCATGTTCATCTCGCTTGCCGTTGTCTGCATTGTTGGTGAATGAGTAATTCATGCGCACTTCACGCTCAAAAACGGTGGCGGGAATCTTGAGAAGCCTGAAGCGTGGGGACTGGGCTGGGCCTTCTTCAGGTTCTTCCCACCAGGAAAATTTCCATCCCTCGGAGAAGAAATTGGAAAGAGCAAGGTCGGGTCTCTTTTCGGACGTTGCTTGAGCCTGTAAAAAAGTAGGAAATAAGATGATGGTAAGGATGTAAAAAGACAAAGAATACGTGCAGGCAAAAAGTCTATACTGGGGGACGGACTTTATTAATACCTCGCAGAAGACCATGGGCTTCTCTTTTACTTCCGCAGATTTTCCTAAACCGCCATTCCAATGATTATCCCTTCAAAGACAATCCTCCCGTCCACCACCCCCTGACACTCAAAGGTGGCACGACGGGGCCTGAGTTCTATATTCCGGGCGATAAGGATTAGCTTGTCTCCGGGTAAGACCGTGCCCCTGAATTTTACCTTGTCCACCCCACCAAAACCCAGGAATCTGTCATCAGGGATGCACTTCTTATAATAAAAGGTACAGAGTTGGGCTGCCGCCTCCACCATGAGAATCCCCGGCATAAGGGGCCTGCCAGGGATATGTCCCCGAATCCAGAACTCCTCCCTACCCACATCCTTGTAGCCTATGATGAGCTTATTGTCCGGGTCAAATCTCAGTATCCCTGAGAGTTGCTCCATCTCATGGCGATGAGGGTTTACCGCCCTGATTTCTTCCAGGGTTATAACCGGGCGGTCTACGTCAATCCCGGTAAGGTCTGCTAAGAATTTTGGTGTCACTTTCTCTCATCCACCTGAGGTGGGGCATACCTGCCTTGCCACCTTCTCTTTTATGAGTTTAAAGGAATACTCAAGGGCCTCGTCTATTTTGCCAGCGTCTTTACCACCCGCCTGGGCCATATCAGCCTTCCCTCCACCACCTCCACCAATGACCTTAGCCACGTCCCTTGCAATCTCTGAGGCGTTGAGCCCTTTCTTTACGAGTTCCTTACCAATATAGACGATTATTACTGCCCGTCCATCCTCCTTTGTCCCCAGTACCGCCGCCATGGAGGGCATCCCCTTTATATAATCAACAATCTTTCGCAGGTCATCCACCCTGAGGGCCTCAAGTTTCTGGACAACGACCCTCACCCCATTGACCTCCCTGGCCCCCTTGAGTAGGCCCTCGGCCGTGAAGTCCCTCAACTGGTCCCCCATTGTGCCTTTTTCCAGCCTCTTCATCTCTCCCAGTAGTACCTCTACCCTCTGGAGCACTGCCCCTTCAGGGACTTTCAGGGTGGTGGATAGCCTCTCCAGCACCTCTTCAGTCTCTCTAACCCTCTGAAGGGCGGCTGGGCCTGTAAGGGCCTCTATACGGCGGATGCCAGCCGCCGCAGAGCCCTCGCTTGCCAGTTTAAATAGACCCACCTCCCCACTCCGCTCTAGGTGGATTCCACCGCAGAACTCCTTGCTATAACCCCCAACGTCCACCAGGCGGACCCTCTCCCCGTACTTCTCTCCGAAAAGGGCAATGGCCCCCCTCTTCCTGGCCTCCTCTATGGGCATCTCCTCTGCTGTCACAGGGGCGTCTTCCCTGATACGTCCATTAACCATATCCTCTACCTTGATGAGCTCTTCTTTTGTGAGGGACTGGAAGTGGTGGAAGTCAAATCGCAACCTATCCGGGGCTACCTGGGAGCCTGCCTGCTCGGCATGGTCTCCCAAGATTTCTCTCAAGACATGGTGAAGTAAGTGTGTAGCAGTGTGGCTCCTGCTTATGGCCTTTCTCCTCTCCAGGTTAACCTGACACTGGAGCCTGATTCCTGGTTTTAGTGTACCTTTAAGCACCTTCACGTGGTGGAGGAAGAAGCCCTCGGCACGCTTCGTATCTAAGACCTCAAGTTCTACCTCCTGTCCTCTGAGGTACCCTGTGTCCCCTACCTGCCCCCCTGCCTCCCCGTAGAAGGCCGTGCGGTCCAGTACCACCTGCACCATCTCCCCCTGGGCGGCCCTGGATACCAGGGCATCGTCCTTTAATATCCCTACAACCTGGGTCTCTACGACACCCCTTTGATGGGCCAGAAATTCTGTTGCCCTGACCGTCTCCTTTAGTTGGGCAATGGGCCCTACGTCAAAGACCGCCTGGACAAGGCCGGAAGCACTGCGGGAGAGGCTAATCCTGTCCTTCATGTATTTCTCGTAACCATGGGTATCTACCTTAAGGCCCATGGATTCGCAATAGTCTATGGTGCTGTCCAGGGGGAAACCGTAGGTATCATAAAGGCGGAAGGCCTCCTCTCCAGACAGGGTTTTCTCTCCGCCCTTCTTTAGTCCTGCCACTACCTCTTCCAGTCGCTGGATGCCCTGGGTGTAGGTACTAAGAAATTTTTCCTCCTCGTTCTTTATTATCCTGGCAATGTTATCCCTGCGCTGTTTTACTTCGGGATAAGACGTTGCCATTACTTCTGTGATAGTGGAGACGAGCTTGTAAAGGGCCGCCTCTTCCAGTCCGGACAGGCTCATAGCATCTCTTACCGCCCGCCTCAGCAGTCTCCTTTCCACGTAGCCCCTACCTTCATTACTGGGCAGTACCCCGTCAGATATGCAAAAGACCACGGCCCTCATGTGATCGGCAATCCTGCGGAAGAGTCTGCCTTCCTCTGAGCTAGAGACGTATCGTTTGCCTAGAATCTCTTCTACGTTGCGTATAATCGGGGTGAATAGGTCTATCTCAAAATTGGTATACGTCCCCTGCATGACCCTGGCAATCCTCTCCAGGCCCATGCCTGTGTCTATGCTCTTATGTTCCAGCGGTTCCAGCTTCATCTCTCCCACACGGTTAAACTGGACGAAGACCAGGTTCCAGACCTCTACGAATCGCTCACAGTGCGGACAGTTGGGCTGGCAGTCCTTGCGTCCACAGCCCACTTTTTCCCCCTGGTCATAGAAAATCTCTGAGCATGGGCCACAAGGGCCATTGGGGCCCAGGGAGGGGGCATTAGAGGGCCAGAAGTTTTCCTTCTCCCCAAAACGGAGGATTTTGTCGGGGGAAAGACCAATAGTCTTCTTCCATACCTCATAGGACTCCTCGTCCTCCTTATAGATGCTGGCGTACAGGCGTTCCGGGGCCAATTTTAGCTCCTCTAACAGGAATTCCCAGGCCCACTGGATGGCCTCCTTTTTGAAGTAATCACCGAAGGAGAAGTTACCTAGCATCTCAAAGAAGGTGTGGTGGGAAGAGGTCTTACCGACGTTCTCAATATCCCCCGTGCGGAGACACTTCTGACAGGAGGTGGCCCTGGTAAATTCCAGTTTCCCTTTACAGAGGAGCATGTCCTTGAACTGGTTCATCCCTGCCCCTGTGAAGAGGAGGGTGGGGTCAAGGGTGGGTACCAGTGAGTCGCTGGGTACCACCGTGTGGCCCTTCTTCTGAAAAAACTGAAGGAATCTCTGCCTGAGTTCGTCGGTTTTCATATGGTTAGAGAAATAGTAGGGGCATCCGCCTCAGGCGGACAACGTGCCCCTACTACTCCGAAGCGGCGGCCTTTGGTTGCTCGGAAGGCGTCTTCTTGAGTATGCCCTTTCTCAACTCCTCCAGTACCTTTGGGTTCTGTTCAAGATATAGTTTGGAGTTTTCTCTCCCCTGTCCCAGGCGGAGGTCCCCATAGGAGAACCATGTGCCGCTTTTCTCCACCAATTGGTTCTCAAGGGCCAGATCCAAGACGTCACCCGCCAGGGATATACCTTTGTTAAACATTATGTCAAACTCTGCCTTCCTGAAAGGCGGGGCTACCTTGTTCTTTACCACAGCCACCCTTACCCTGCTTCCCAGGGCCTGGTCTCCCTCCTTTATGACCCCAATCTTGCGTATCTCTATCCGTACGGAGGCATAAAACTTGAGGGCACGGCCTCCAGGGGTAGTCTCAGGATTGCCGAACATCACCCCAATCTTCTCCCTTATCTGGTTTATAAAGATAAGGGAGGTATGGGTCTTGGACACTATACCTGAGAGCTTCCTTAAGGCGTGGGACATGAGCCGGGCCTGGAGTCCTATATGGGAATCCCCCATCTCCCCTTCTATCTCAGCCCTGGGTGCCAGGGCCGCCACGGAATCTATTACTATGATATCCACCCCATTAGAACTTACCAGCTTTTCGGCAATATCCAGTGCCTGTTCTCCCGTATCGGGCTGGTGTATCCATAGATTTCCCACGTCCACCCCAAGGCGTTTGGCATAATCCGGGTCAAGGGCGTGTTCAGCGTCTATAAAGGCCGCCACACCCCCTTGCCTCTGGGCATTGGCTATTATGTGCAGGGTGAGGGTGGTCTTCCCTGAGGACTCAGGGCCGAATATCTCCGTTACCCTCCCCCTGGGGATCCCGCCCACCCCAAGGGCCATGTCAAGGGATAGACTGCCCGTGGAGATTACAGGGACGTCCACCTTCTGCTGTGAGCCTAATCTCATTATGACACCCTTACCATACTGTTTCTCTATTAGAGAGATGGCCCTCTCCAGGGCCTGACTCTTCTTTTCTTTCTCTTTTTCCTTCTCTACGCTAGCAGTAGTCTCCTGTTTTGCCATCCTATTACTCTCCCTCTCTGGTATTTAGTGGAAATTCTTCAAGCCTTGTATATATGGGACCCTGCGGGGTAAGCTGGCTGTGCATGAGTAGCACCCTTGATACCAGTTCCTCTCCAAAGGGTTCTTCTTTGTATTCTTCCATAAGCCGCACAAGTCTTTCAACGTTATGGGGCGATTTCACCCGTCCTAACGTGAGATGGGCCTCATAAGGCCTATCCTCTTTCTCTATACCCAGGACCTGGAAGCCCTCCTCCAGCCTCGAATTCATGGTAGTGAGACAACCCATCCTATCTTCTGCCGTGATGAAGACCACCATGGGCCTCTGAAACCTGGGGAACCCACCTATCCCCTTAAACTGCAAGGGAAAGGGCTTAATGCCTTGAACTGACTTGTTGGTTATATCCTTAACTTGGGAGAGGTGTTCTTCCTCCACATATCCCAGGAATTTCAAGGTGATGTGGATATTCCCTACGTCCACCCACTTGATGCCCCCGCCAGCCTCTTTGAGTCTTTCCTGACACTCCTTAAAACCCTTTTTTATAATATCTATTATCTCTATAGCCACAAAGAGCCTAAGCTTCGCCATTTAAAACCAAAGTATACAAAGATTGGAGGATTTGTGCAATGGCAAATACTGGCCTACTGTCTTGACTTTGGGTGTAAATTAAGGTAATACTAGTCAAGCATTATCTTATACGCCTGCCATCTGAGACTGCTGTAATAACGGAGATGGGGCGGAGCCTCACGTTTATAACCCTGGTACTACACGCCAAGTTATAGGCGTACAGAGACATAAGAAAGGGACCAGAAGCGTGCTATACAAGGCTAAGGTTAGATACGGTTTGATGCGTCACATAGAGGACTTTTTCACCGAGGCCCCAGAACTAAAATTTAAGGATAAGGTAGTAATTGAGTCCGAGAGGGGGACGGAAGCAGGAGAGATAGTTAGTAAGCTAGAAGGACCTTGTGGGTGTGGCGGGACCTGTCCCAAGATACTACGCAAGTTCACACCAGACGACCACAAGAGTCTCAGAGAGATTGAAGAGAAAAGGAGCAATGAGGCACTTACCTTCTGCAAGGGAAAGATACACGAAAAAAGCCTTCCCATGAAGCTCACTACTGTGGAGCACCTCCTGGATGGGAAAAAGATAATCTTCTACTTTGTGGCCCAAGAGAGGGTAGACTTCCGTGAACTTGTAAGGGAACTGGCCAGGCAATACCACACCAGGATTGAGATGCGCCAGATAGGCGTAAGGGATGAGGCCAGGTTCCTGGCCCAGTACCAGCACTGCGGGAGGGAACTCTGCTGCAGGAGCTTCCTGAAGAGGCTGGAGCCCGTTACCATGAAGATGGCCAAGAACCAGAGGGCCACCCTGGACCCCTCCAAGATATCAGGCAGGTGTGGCAGACTCATGTGCTGTCTCCGCTACGAAAACGACGTATACGAGGAGTTCAAGGGCTACCTGCCAAGAAAAAACTCTATTGTCCACACCTCCAAGGGGTCGGGCAAGGTCGTTGATTTTGAGATACTTAGACAGAAGGTCACTATCCATACGGAAGACAACCGTACCCTTGTGGTGGATAGTAAAGACATCCGTAGACCGGAGGAAACTTCTCAGCCCCTTGAGTAAATTCTATCTCACTACACCCATCTATTACGTAAACGACGTACCCCACATAGGACATTCCTACACCACCGTAGCGGCTGATGTCCTGGCACGGTACCATAGGCTTAAAGGGGAAGACGTGTTTTTCTTGACCGGCACCGATGAACATGGGCAGAAGATACTCAGGGTCGCCCAGGACCGTGAAGAAACCCCGGAGACCCTGGTAAACAGGGTTGTGGAAAGGTTCCAAAAGGTATGGCAGCGTCTCAACATCTCCAACGACGATTTTATAAGGACTACCCAACCCCGCCACACCAGGAGGGTACAGCTTATATTCCAGAAACTCTACGAAAAGGGGGACATATATCTAGGGGACTACGAGGGATGGTATTGCGTACCCTGTGAGAGCTACTGGATAGAGAGCGAATTGGTGGCCAATAACTGCCCCGAGTGCCATCGCCCGGTGGAACGGCTCAGAGAGAAAAACTATTTCTTCAGGCTTTCTAAATACAAGGACGGGGTACTAAAACACGTAGAGGCCCACCCCGATTTCATCCAGCCCGAATCCAGGAAGAACGAGCTTTGTAGCCGTCTAAGGGCAGGTGTGGAAGATATAAGCATCAGCCGTCAGGGTCTACCCTGGGGCATCCCGGTGCCCCCGGTGTCAACGGAACAGGGGCAGACCATCTACGTCTGGATAGATGCCTTGTTCAATTATATTACCGCCCTGGGCTACGATGACGAGGCGGAGAGATTCCAGCACTACTGGCCCTGTGACGTACACCTCATAGGTAAAGAAATCCTGTGGTTCCATGGGGCAATATGGCCAGCCCTCCTTATGGCCCTTGAACTACCACCCCCACGGAGGATATTTGCCCACGGATGGTGGACCATTGAAGGCCGGAAGATATCCAAATCCCTCGGAAACGTCATAGACCCGCTTACTATTACCGAGCAGTATGGGGTAGATGCCTACAGATACTTCCTCCTCAGGGAGGTACCCTTCGGACTGGATGGCAATTTTTCCTACACCGCCCTGGCAAACCGTATAAATAGCGACCTGGGGAATGACCTGGGGAACCTCCTCTTAAGGACCCTCACTATGATCGAAAAGTATTACGGAGGGCACGTGCCCCAGCCTGAATCCACCCCGGGCACCCTGGATGAAGACAAACCTCTGATGGAAAAGGTCAAAACCCTCAAGACCCTTGTGGAAAAGGAGATGGAATCCCTCCAGTTCAGCAAGGCCCTGGAGGCTATATGGGACTCCATTGCCCAGGCTAATCGCTATATAGAAGAATCAAAACCCTGGGTCCTGGCCCGGGAAGATAGGCAGAAACTCTCAGTAAAGCTTTACACCCTGGCAGAGACCCTCAGACTCATCGCTATGTACATAGCCCCATTCATGCCCCATACTGCCCATGAGATACAACAACAGCTAGGCATCTCCGTGGAAGAAAAAGAACAGAGATTAAGCTACCGATGGGGGCTCCTCAAGCCTTCTACCAGGGTAGCAAAGGGTAAGGCCCTATTTCCCAGGATAGAATTATCCCCGCAACCTTCGCCAAAGGTAAATCTTCCTACGGTATGATGACTTAACAGAGGTGAAAAATTGAGCGAAAAGACTGCCTTCAAGACCTGGTGGAACAAACTCTTAAGTGTAGCAAAGAAGGACCCTCGCTACAGCCTCCAGGCCTATCACTTCGTCTTTGAGGCCCTGGACTTTGCTACCTATAAGCTGGGTAAGGACCCATTAAGCCCCAGAGAAAAGGAACGCCACGTTACAGGTAAGCAACTCCTGGAAGGTGTCAGGGAATTCGCCCTCCAGCAATTTGGTTACATGGCCAGGCCAGTGCTTGAGACCTGGGGCATAAAGCGATGTGAAGACTTCGGTGAGATAGTCTTCAATCTGGTGGAAAGTGGACTTATGGGCAGGACGGAATCAGATACAAAAGAGGACTTCAAAGGGGGCTACGACTTCAATACTGCCTTTGACGATGGCTTCCGGTTTAAAGGGAAATTCAATATAAAGACGGACTGGGAAAGTATCAGGACTAAGAGTAAGAAGAGATAGACCCTTACGCCCTTTCTTTGTGCCCCTCTAAGCCCCACCGAACCCAATAAAAAAGGTGCCGCAACTTTAGAGGAGGGTACTCATGACACTGAAAGGAGAAAGAAACTGCCATGAGTTTTGTGGGAAGCTGCGGCACCTAGCCAATCTTTTCCTTTACCTCTTTTATTATACCCTTTTCAAGCTCCGCTTTTAAGGCCTCTAAAGCCTGCTCCTCTGTCTCACCAAGGGCCATACGGCCCATGGAGAGGCAGCGAGCCGTAAAACCTGCCCCTTCAGGATTGGACTCCAAAAGCACGTTGAACTCCAGCCCTCCAACCCTTACGGTCGTCTCCTTCGTTATTATAAACTTTTGTACCTTAGAACTTAACTCCCTTACCAGGTCTCCCAGGGCCACGCTGAAGACGAGCTGGCCGTTCTTCAGGGCATCCACAATCTTGTCTTTATCGGCCGTAAGGACGAATACCGTATCCCCGTCCGTTAGGAACCTTAATTCTGCCAGGGGTCTTTTTACCTCTGGGGCATGGGCCCTCAGGTACTGCAGGCTCTTCCTTATCTTCTGCAGGCTTACCCCGCCATCCAGCAAGGTCTTGGCTACCCTCATCTGTACAAGGTCTAGGAAAGAATAAAGCCTGCTGCTACCATAACCTGTTGCCTGCCGGACAGAGGGCTTTATGAAATTGGTCTCATCCCAGTACTGTACCTGCCTGGGAGTTATTCCTATTATGCCACAGACAGTCTGCGTGTTAAAATTCGTCATACATTGCTTCCCACCCTTTCCTCATTTCGTCATTATTTGTTTTTAATAAAACATTATTGTTTAAATTATACCGCCTCCCTGCTGTTTGTCAAGTAATTATTTTATCAAAAAAACTGCCTTGAGGTAGTAAGGGCAGTGCCTGCCGCCTACTCCTTACTGCCTGCTGCATTTCCCCTCCCATTGACAAACCCCTGGGAATAACTTATCTTAGCCCCTTAGGCCACTTAAGATGGATTGTCCACGGTGTAATGGAGGAGGAGTTAGTGTCCACGGAAGAAAGACGCTGCCCTGGCGAGAGATACACCATAAACCCTACTATCTGTAAGGGGAGGCAAAAGCGGCGTTACCCTAAGTGCCTTAGTTGTCAGTACCGGGACGCGGAGAACTTCCCGGGACCCCATAACCCTGTCGTGAGTAAGACCCATATATCCAGTGGCAGGGCCACCCTGGACAAAGGGGAAGACATCTTTAAAGGATATGACATCCGTGGCCTCTACCCCGAACAATTGAACGAGGCCCACGCCAGGCGCATCGGCTCAGCCATTGTACAGTTCCTGAGACAACAAAGACCTGGCGTCAAGCATATAGTGGTGGGCAGGGACGCTCGGACCTCCTCCCTACCCCTGGCCCAGGCCCTTATGGAAGGTATCACCTCCTGTGGGGTAAATGTAATTGACATAGGTACCGTATCCACCGAGACTACCTACTTCACCGTAGCCAGATACGGTTATGACGGGAGCGTAATGGTCACCGCCTCCCATAACCCAGCTAAATATAATGGGTTTAAGATATGCAGAGAAAAGGCCATCCCCGTAGGCTCAGACACTGGCCTGATGAGGATAAAGGAACTGGCAATGCAACCCCCGCCAATGAGGGTGGAGCGGCGCGGCAAGATAGAACTCAAGGACGTCTTACTGGACTACAAGGCCCACATACATAAATTTGCCAGGGAATTAAAACCCTTAAGGGTAGCGGTGGATGCCAGTAATGGCATGGCAGGGAAGATGATACCTGTGGTATTTGAAGGACTGCCCTGCGAAATCATGCCACTGTACTTTGAGCTAAACGGCTCTTTCCCCAACCATGACCCCGACCCCTTGAAAGAGGAAAACCTCAAGGCCCTCCAGGACATGGTCAAGAAAACCAAGGCCCAACTGGGGGTGGCCTTTGATGGAGATGCAGACCGATGTTCCTTTGTAGATGAAAAAGGCGAGATTGTAAAAAATGACATCATAACCGCCCTCATTGCCAGGGAATTCCTATCCAGAGAAAAAGGGGCCACTATTGTCTACGACCTCCGTTCAAGCTGGGTCGTAAAGGAAGAGATACTCCTTAATGGGGGGATACCCTACAGGGAGCGGGTGGGGCATACCTTTATGAAGACCACCATGAGGGATAGAAATGCCCCTTTTGGGGGTGAACTCTCAGGACATTACTATTTTAGGGATAACTATTTCTGCGATTCAGGTCTCATAGCCATGCTCCAGATACTCAACATACTGAGCCGGAAGGCCGTGAGCATGTCTAACCTTGCGGCGCCCCTGAAGAAGTACTACTCCAGTGGAGAGAGGAACTTTAGCGTGGCCAATAAGGACGGCAAACTCCAACAGCTTGCCGAGGCATTCTCCGACGGGAAGATAGACCTCCTGGACGGCGTAACTGTGGAATATACTGATTGGTGGTTCAACGCAAGAAAGTCCCAGACAGAGCCCAGGCTAAGGATAAACGTAGAGGGAAAGGACCAGGAACTGGTAGAAAACGCCCTGAATAGGATTCGGGAGATTGTAGAAGGCGAGGGCTAA
Organism: Planctomycetota bacterium; assembly: GCA_016209685.1. Taxonomy (GTDB): domain Bacteria; phylum Planctomycetota; class Brocadiia; order Brocadiales; family Bathyanammoxibiaceae; genus 2-12-FULL-52-36. Next base: position 421,099 of record JACQVQ010000008.1, read on the forward strand.
AACTATCTGAACGGTACTGTGTATCATCTGAGAGTGGTTTATTAAACACAGCCACCGCAAGGACTAACTGGATAGGGATTAAGTAAAAAGGCAGCTAAACCTAAACCACTCCCTCCAATTGACTTTTCTTACGTAAAGACTAGAATAACTAACGCAGTAGGGGCAGGGTAACCCTGCCCCTACCATACGTGCGGAAGTGGCGGAATTGGCAGACGCGCTAGTTTGAGGGGCTAGTGGCACTGATAATGCCGTGGGGGTTCAAGTCCCCCCTTCCGCACCATTTGTAAAGTTTCCTGCAAATATTGCTCAAATAATTGATTTTAGGGGAAAGGGGGAAAAGCAATTGCCAATTGCCGTTTGAGGTTTATAAGTTAAGGGAGTGATTTGTTGTAGATTACATGGAGGAAGTGCAATGAAAATCAAGGTGGTTGTGCATAAGGCAGAGGAGGGTGGATTCTGGGCAGAGGTACCGGTTATACCAGGTTGTTTCACCGAGGGGGACACATGGGAAGAGTTGTTGCAGAACATACATGAGGCGATAGAAGCCTGCCTTTCTATTGATACCAAAGAAATTGAATTAAAACCCGAAGATACGGTGCTTGAAATAGTAGTATGAAAAGCCTCTCTGGTAAGCATCTATGCAGGATTCCGGAGAAAAAGGGCTGGCAACTAAAGAATATACATGGGCGCCATCATGTGTATGAGACCTCTGCAAAAGTCACAGCAACGCAATGTGTCATTCTGAGCGAAGCGAAGAATCTGGTAGTTCAGGAGATTCTTCGGTCGCTCCGCTCCCTCAGAATGACAAGCGAGTGGACTTTTGCAGAGGTCTCCTAAACAGCTAAAAGAACAGCCTTCCCACTACCATGACACTGCAGGCAGTACAGACCGTTCTTGTCTTCGCCCGTGCCATCGCAGGTGGGGCAGGTCTCGGCAGTGTTGCTGACGGGAATAAAACCCATACCCCCACAGGCCAGACAGGCATTCCTTGCCCCTACAGGGGCGACCCCCCTCCCCCAGCAGTAACTGCATCTGACATTAGGGCTTGCAACTCTTACCTTCTTCTTGCCATTGCAGACATAACACGTGGCCAGGGGGGACATTATGGCAAAGGGGTCCCTCCCGGTCCCATTACAAAAGGTGCAGATAATTTCTACCTTTCTGGCCTTCTCTTTTCCAAACCAGCCCATGGTTTACAGCCTCCATTTCTTCTTTTTAGGCTCTACCGCTTCAAGTTGTTTCTTCATGGTGGAGAACTCCTCCTTCTGGGCAGACTCCAGGGATTCAAGCCTCTTTTGCAGGACCTCTATCTGCCTGCTCTGTCCCTCAAGTGAGAACTGTTCTGTGTAACCGGGGCGACTCCACCAATCAATGCCCAGCTCCTTGGCCCTGTCCACAGAGGCGATGAGGAGGCGTATCTGTATGGTAAGGAGTTCCGTATTGATTAGACTTATCTTTATGTCCCCGGCGATTACGATGCCCTTGTCCAGGACCCTTTCCAGGACGTCCGTCAGGGCATGACCTTGGACGGAATGCTGAATAGGCATAAACACCTTCCTTTGAGAAATACCGAACCCTTCTGGAATTCGGAATGCGGAACGTTCCGAGTGCGGAATGGGGAGTGGGGAATGTGGAATTAAAACAACTCCGCAATCCGCATTCTGCAATCCGAATTTAGAACACTCCGCATTCCTCTAGGGGAGGAGGGTCTTTTGCTCCCCATACGCTGGCACTGGAGGAGGAGAAGGCCTAGTGCACAGCGACCTTTCTTACCCCAACCCTTTTTGGCTCCTTTTTGCTTATTAAAATCCTTCCATCGGCACCAACAAGTCTAAGCTCAACAACTTCTCCCTCTACAAGCCCTGCAAACTTCTTGATGTTGGTGGGTAGTAATATTCTTCCCTCGCCATCTATACGGGCAAAAGTCCTGATAAGGGTCATAAAATCCTCCTTCGTTGGAGGGGCGACCCGCCGGGTCGCCCCTACTAGTCTTTTAACAATTTCCCTATAGGCCCAAGGTCTATGTTCAGGTCTCCGTCCTTAAAACCGAAGTGCTTTTTGAGACCGTCCATCTCTTCTTCCAATCTCATTAGGGACAGCCCCAGTTCGTTCAGTTCTCCCTCGCTCAGCCCGCCACCCTCCATACGGCGGAGGGCCTGTTTTTCCAGGAGCTGTCTCAGGAGTTCTATAAGGGTCAGTACCAACCTCGCCAGGTCCTTCCCTATGCCCTCTTTTTTGAGATTCAGACGCCGGGGGATGGTGTTGGTGCTACCTCTCAGGGCCTGGATAAAGTCTTCAGGATAATCTGTCGTCAGTCTGATGGACGGCATCTCCTCTCCTAACACAATGGGCGGGGGCAAGACTGGCCCCTACACTCTCCTATGAACCCCTTTGTCTTCATTTCTCCTGGGGACAGAGCCCCAGGTCTATATTGAACCCCTTTGTCCCTTCGTACCAACCAGCTCGTATGCTACGTCCCGACACACGGCATCTATTCCCGCCCCGCCGAGGGCAGACCTCCTTGCAGTCTCTACGGAGGTCACTACGAGCCTCAACCCAATCCAGATGAGGTCTACGTTGGCCAGGGATATAGTAACGTCCCCCACCAGTACCACGCCCTTATTTAACAGCCTGTTTAATGCCTCGCATAAGAAGAGGCGTTCTTCCGCCGGGCGGATATCAGACATCCCCTTCACCTTCTTCTCCTTCCACTAAAGAGTCCTCATCCACTGCCTCGTATTCCACTTCTTCTTCCTGTCCGCCCCTCTCGTATTCCTCTATGGCCTCCAGCTTATCCAGGAGTTCTGCCTCCATCTTGTTAAACTCCTCTTCCGTAATCTTCCCCGACTCTACGAGCAGATAAAGCTCCCTGAGTTGGGAGGTAATCTTGTCTTTATCCGTAAACTCACTCTCTGCCGTCTCGTGTATCTTCTTGAGGACGTAGAGGGGGAACTTTATTGGGGAGAGGAGGATGTCATCTACTAAGAACATGGCTTCTACCCCTCTCTGCGGCAGTAAGGTGGACGTGGCAGAAGTTGTAAAGGGGCCAGGGGCCTGTTATCTCAAAGGAATAAATCTCGTCCATGCCTTTGGCTAACTCTTCTACCCCTGCACCGAATCTCTCCTCTCCACTCTTGTCTATGAGGCAGGCCAGGCGGAGGACGTTCTTTTCATTGGACACCTTGAGTTCCTTGGTCTCATGACAGAAGGGGGAGAGGGCCTTTTGCACCTTGTGGGTATATACCTCCCTTTCTTCTTTCAGGAGGGATTCAAAGAGCTTCCCCAGTTCAATCTTCTCCCACTGTGAGGGCATTCCCCCGGAGAAGAGTGAGGTGGCCTCCTCGCGTAGTTCCGGGTTATTGTCCAGGAAGAACTTGTAGATGTTATCCACGTCCCAGACGAGCCTGAGGAACATCTCTACCTTTCCATTAAACCTTGAGAGGCAATCACTGAGGGATTTATAATTATGCTCCATGAGTTGGGCTATCCGCATCCTCTCGGCAATGGTCCCAAAGGATATGGGGAGGATGGTACCCCTCTTCATGAATTCCTTTACTACCTCCTCGTGGAGTTTGAGGTGCTGTCTCTCCGGACGGATTTTGGAAGTCCTGATGTCCCCTGCCAGTACCGTTACATCACCATATTTGAGCGGAAATACCTTAGTACCCTTTATCCCGGTAGGGAAGGGTGGATAGGCAAGTTCTGGTGCCACTACGCCATAGAGATATAAATGCATGGTTACACCACCTTATCGTAAAGGGCCAGGGCGTGGTAGGTATTGCCCTCGTGGAGGTATTTTTCTGCTAGATTAAAGAGAGACAGCCGGGCCTCCTCCGCTTCCTTACTGCCAGGGTACTCTTGAAGGATTTTGGTATATAGACCTATTGCCTGATGGGTATTCCCCTCATCTTCAAACCCCCTGGCGACCTTCAACAGTCGGCCCAGTATCAGTGGGGTAAGAACCTCTTCTCTTTCCTGTTCGGCTGATGGTGTCTCCTGAATCTCTGGCATGGATACCTCCTCCTCTTTATCTGTCATTCTGAGCGAAGCGAAGAATCTAGACCCTTCGCTTACGCTCAGGGTGACACTTTGGTCTCGTTGACTGAATTTTCATAGTACGACCCGCATCGCACGCCACATAAATTGTAGGGGCGGGGTTACCCCGCCTGAGGCGGATTTTCAACCTGCCCCTACTTATCTAAAAGCGGAAGACCATCTCCTTCCCCATGTGCCCTACGGTCTCAGACAGTGGAGGTTGCCTCCTATCCCCTCCGTCGTTGGAGGGGAGTCTTATGTTTGATTTCAGGAGATTGGCTAATTCCGTCTCTTCTTCCCGTATCTTCTGGAGTATCTCTTTGAGGGAGTTTGTCCTATCTTCGCAGCTCTTGAGCTGTACCTCAAAACCCCTCTTTCTTGCCGTGAGGGAGGTCAATTTTCTACAAAGGTCGTCTAATCCCTTTGAGTGGCAGGGTCTGAGTGACCTCAAGGCTTCCAGTCCTCTTCTTGCGGCCTTCTTCTTCATCATGAGGTTCTATCCTTTCCTGGCGGTTTCTCATGGGGAAAATAGGGCCTGACGTCCTCATAGGTCAAGCCCTTCCCGTTACCATTAGAAGCACCAAGGACATCACCGCAAATCGCCAGGAAGCCTCCTTCGGGTGACACGGGGATTCCTTCCTGGGCAAGTATCTTTGCAATAGTAACGCTGGCCCTTATTGTGGGCCTGCGGTGGTTCATACCCCTTTCCCTGAAACCCCTGACAATCCGCACAATGGTCTCTACATCCTTTGGGGGCAGGGTAGACTTTGTCTGGGCTATCTGTACCTCTGTCTCCTTGTCCGGGTATGTGAGGCCAATGGTAACCATCCTGTCCAGGAGGGCATCCTGGGTGTCGTGGATGCCCGCATACTCCATGGGGTTACTGGTGAAGATGGCCCTGAAGTCAGGGTGGACGGCCCGGTAGGTGTTACCGCCCGTGTAATGGCTGGGCATACAGATGAGTCCCTCTTCCAGGACACTGAGGAGTATGTTATTGGCCTCGGGCCTACTGCGGTTGAACTCATCATAGAGGAGGGTGTAGCCATTTTTACAGGACAGGGCAAGCCTGTGGTCTACCCACCTCTTTGCCATGCTTTCATCCACCTTAATGACAGAGGGGATGAAGTTATCCACGGTCTTATTGAAGCGATAGCCATTCCCACCTCCCAGGAGGTCAGCGGTACGGTATTCTTCATCCCCATATATTGCCACAAGGGGTCTCTCCAGTCTGGAGGCTACAAAGAAGGCCAGTGTGGTCTTGCCGCTACCGGCTGGACCGCTGAAATGTACTGGATAACCCCCCTTAAGGTAGGCCAGAGACCTTTTAACAATGCCTTCAAGGTAGGGGGTCAAGACAAAGTCTTCCCTGGCCTCTGGCCTAAGGACCGTATACTCTGAATCTGTGTACATGAGGCTGGCTCCTCCAGTCTTTCAGAGAGGCTGTTAATGGATCTTTGAGCACTCTTTGGCGAACTTCTTAAAAGTGTTGCTGGCAGTCTGAAAATCCTGCCTGAGGGGCTGAAGGAAATCATTATGGAAACCCTCTAAAAAGTTGTGGGTCTCCTGGACAATCTCCTTACACCTATTGACCCTGTCTTTCTTGGAGGTCAACATGTCATGACACATGTCTTCCATCTTCTGGGCAAAAGTGAATTCCATTGTTCGTCCTCCTTTTCTAATCAGAATGACGTTATTGTGATTATAAAACCCTTTACGGAGGGGGACGAGGCGACACAAGCGGCTGTGAATGTCCCCGGTCCCCCTCTTAAAAAGGGTTTCTACCGCAAACCGTCCATTAAGCCGGTGCGGCGGCGGTTGCAGTCAGCCCTATGGCCTCCGCATACTTTAGATAGGTCTCTACAGAGGCTATCACTACCCTGGCCTCTATTGAGAGCAGTTCAATGCCTACTAAGGACACCCTTACCCAGGCATCAATGACGATTCCCTTGTCCAACACACGATCAACGACCTCGGCCAGACCACTGGAATCACAACTCTTCGCTACCCTTGCCATCTGTCTTCACCTCCTTTTCACTTGGTCCCTAAGACTAGAAACTTCGTTCCTCTAATTAGCTAATCCAGTGCCAATATCAGGAAAAAGTTTTGCAATTAAATGGGTCTGTAGTAACGGTTGTAGGGACAGGGCTTTAGTCCGCCTAAGGCGGATCCTGGAGAGGACGGACAGACCTGAAGGTTTGTCCCTACTATTGCTTTTTTGGAAGGATTACTATGGGAGGAAATCGCCAATTATTGAAGGTATCCTATAAGAACAGAGGACATCCCCCCTTGATGGAGGAGGGAAGGATGGGGCAAGGAAGGGAATACTAAGCGTAGGGGCGTATTGCAATACGCCCCTACAAGCTACCCTCTTTGGGGAAGAATCTGCGTGCGTAACTCCTTATCTCGTTAACTTCAAAGGGCTTGCTTATAAACCCAACGTATAACCCTTCTTCCAGTCCCTTCTTAATAACAGGGTCATCACCATAGTAATAACCTGATATCAGGACCATAGGTAAGGAGGGATTAGAGGCCTTTATCAACCTCGCCAGCTCAATACCGTCCATGTCAGGTAGTTTAATATCCACGAAGGCCAGTTGTGGGCTATCCCTTTTTAATATTGCCAATGCACCCTCTGCGGTGTGGGCGCTATGGGTCTTGATACCCTCGCCCTGCAGTACCCTCTCCAGGGCCCAGCACATGTCTACTTCGTCATCTATTACCAGTGCCTTCAGTCCTTGCATGGTCATTCACCTATTTTGTTATTGGAAGTAAGATGGTAAACGTAGAACCTTCCCCTTCGGTGCTAACTACTCTTATCTCTCCGCCATGTTCCTTGACGATACCATAGCATATAGCCAGTCCAAGTCCGGTGCCCTTGCCCAGGGGCATGGTGGTAAAGAAGGGGTCAAATATCTTGTCCATGTGCTCTTTAGGGATACCTGCCCCATTGTCCCTGAAGGTTACCAGCAAGGAGGAGGGACGCCATCCCTTTTCCACCTCGGTCCGTATCCATAACTGGCCCCCCCTGGGCATGGCATTATAGGCGTTAATAATGATGTTTAAGAAGACTTGTTTCAGTAGTTTGCCATCGGCATTAATCAGGGGCAAAGAGGGGTCCAGCTCTTTATGCACGGTGATTTGCTGGGTAGAGAGTTGTTTGCCGATAAGTCCCAGGGTTTCGTCCAGAATTTTGTTGATATCGGTGGGTTCGTTGTATCTTGTGGAGGGGCGGGCAAATTTCAGCAGGCCCTCTATTATCTCGGAGGCCCTGCTGATACCCGTGTGAATCTTCTGGGCGCACTCCCTGAGGAGTTGAGGGTCATCAGGTCTCTCCATAAATATCTGTGCGGCGGCAGAACTTATCCCCAGCGGGTTTCTAAGTTCGTGGGCAATCCCCCCCGCCAGTACCCCCAGGGAGGCGAGCTTGGCCGATTGAATCAACTGGGCCTGGAGCTGTTTCGTCTCAGTAAGGTCACGCCCAATGCCCACCAGCCCCACCAGTGTCCCGGCCTCACTTCTCATAGAAGAAAAACCCCATGCAACGGGTATCTTCTTGCCCCCTTTGGTCGTTATCTCCACCTCCAGGTGCTCTACCTTTCCTGGCTGGGCGGTGTTCTGGAGGACTTGCCTCATCTCCTCGGCATCTCTTGAGGTGCAGAGGGTGGTAATATGGTGCCCTCTGACTTCCAGGGCATTGAACCCCGTAATCCTCTCCCCGGCGGTATTCCAGGTGGTAATTGTGCCATAAGGTTCAAGCGAGACCACTATGTCGTTGGCGCTCTCCACTATGCTGGCCAGATGTCTCTCAGTCTTCCGGACCTCCTCCCTCAGCCTTGACTGCTCCGTTATGTCCTCCATGAGGAGCATGACGTTCTCCATCCCTTTTATCCCCCTGAGGGGGTTCAGGCTATAGTAGTAGACCCTGTAAGGGATGCCCGGGGCCCTGTAAACCATTTCTTGTCCGGGGATACCCTTCCCCTCCTGGATGACCTTCTTTAGGAGGACTGGAAGGTGGCTGTACTTCAATAGTACGGGAGGAAATATGCCCTCCGGGCCTCTACCCATTACGGCATCCAATTTAAGCCGGGTCTTCTCCAGGAAGTTCTCGTTAACAAATACCACCTTCAAGGAGGAATCAAAGACGAGGATGGAGATGGGTAAGTGGGAGATGATTTGTTCAAAAAATTTTTCTGTGTCCGACATTACCATTTCTATTGTCTCAGCCGATGGTCTTCTTTCCAATGGAGCTATGAAGTTTTATGGCCATTTCAGCTATCTGCTTCTTCAGGGAGGCAGTCTGGCGGAAGGCCTGACACCGGGCAGACTGGTCATGCCCGGGGTCCTCCAGGAGTTCGTCCACCTCCTTAACAATGGCCTCGGCCCTCCTTATCTTGTCCTGGCTGTCCTTTGCGGTATTCAGGGCCTTTGTAAGGGACTCCAGGGGTTCCTCCCTGTCCTTGCATATCTGACAGGAAATTATTGCCATAGGAACTGCCCTCCTTTTTAAGTAGGGGCACGTTGTCCGCCTGAGGCGGATGCCCCTACGCGACCTCAAGAAATTCCGGGACAAAGCTGTAAGGGGGCCAGGGGCCACTGTAAAGTACCTTCTCAGGGAGACGTCCTCTAATCTCACCAAAGGCCCTCTCAAATTCTTCTAACCTGTCCCTCCTCACCAGGTAATAGATAGAGGACATATACCTGCTTGATTCCAGTTGGCTCTCCGCAATTAACGGTCTGAGCCTTTGTTCCAGTACCTTACATACCTCCTCTGCCCGCAGGCCGAGTTGGCGTCCTTCCTCTTGAACCTGCCTCTTTTGTCTGAGATACTCTATCCCTTCGCTACGCTCAAGGGCAGGCCCGCTCGGGGCCTCTGCCCTCTCCCCGGATACAGGGGCAGGGAGGGGGGTTCTCTCCTCGCCTTCCAGTACCACCCTCAGACTAATCTCTACCATATCTTTTAACCTATCAAGGGTCTCTTCTAGCCGGGAGGAATGCCTTTGCAGGAGTTCCACCACCGCCTCCCGGTGCTTCAGGGTGGTGGAGAATCGCATGGGAATCACGGCTAAAAGGGTGTGGACGTATTCCACCACCTCCTTATGCAGGAAGAGGTCCTGTAGGGTGAGAGAGTAGTCGTCCTTAGGAAGCGCCGAGCACACCCCAGTCAGCCCTTCCCACGTAATAACCTCCAAGGGGCTCTCTCCCACCCCCTTCAGGGTATCTGGCAGAGATAACCCGCTCCTGCTCACGCAATAGAGGTAGGTGGGAGGGCTACTTTGGACAACGGCTTCCATCAGGCATTCACCTCATCTGGTATCTTCTCCAGGCTAGGGCAGAAGTTGTAAGGGGGCCAGGGACCGGCAAGTTCAAAGAGGAGACCCCACGGCCTATAACCCTCTTTCAGTTCTTCCACCATCTCCCTGAAGCTCTCTAACATCAGTTTTGACACCAAGAAGGCCCCGTTCAGGAGCATATCCTCTGCCCTTTGGGTAACCTTTTTTTCGTGGACTTTCAGGGTCATCCCCTCTACGGACAGAGAGTTAATCGCCTCATATATGTCCTGTATTATCCTGCTAATGGTATTAGAAAGCCCCTCATCAGCCATTTCTTGCAGGCGTTTCTTGTGGAGGTATCGTTCCCCAGGGGTCTTGAAGGTCTGGCGGTTCATCTCTTTTAGACGTGCATCGGTCTCCAGCAGGTGGCTCACCGCCCTGGATTCATCACAATACACCTTTAGTGACCACTCCTCCTTGTCCTGTATATATTCCAGATAATGGTCCAACTCCGGGAGATGGGGGTTAAGGGTATTCAGGAGGCTCTTTTCGCTCTTGAAAAGGGTCAAGAATTTCACGGGGAGGATGGCCTGATTCCGCATAACCTCTTCTACTACGTATTCATGTTCCCTGACCCTCTTGGCCACCCAGCCTGGCTCTTTCACCTGCTTACTTAGAGAGGCCACCTTCCAGGGCAGCTTGCTAAGGGCCACTGCCAGCATTGGGGGCAGAGCCCCAATGCTATAGCCCTGGGGCCCAATGCTATAGCCCTGGTGCTCCGCCACCAGGGCTCCGTGTGGGAGGAAGAATACGGGTTCTGACTCTACTCCTTGCAATCTAAGCTTATGGAGAGAGGGCGTGTCCCTACTTATGCAGTAGACGTAGAGGTAAGGGTTTTTCATGGCTTCATTGCTATAGGGGCGACCCGCCGGGTCGCCCCTACCTCCTCCAGGGCCTGCATAAAATCTCTGGCACCGATGTGTAACTCGTGGGGGGCAACCCCTTCACCCTTTTTCTCAATAAGGTTTCTAATGGCTATCATTGTGGCCTTGCGGCAGAGGAGTTCTATGTCTGCCCCACTCCAGCCTTCTGTCTGTTCTACAAGCTCACCAAGACCGACCTCTTTTGTTATCGGCTTATCCCTTGTATGGACCTGGAATATCTTTAGTCTGGCCTCACGGTCGGGGAAGGGTATCTCAATGGTGGCATCAAACCGGCCTGCACGTAGGAGGGCGGGGTCAATGATGTCGGCCCTGTTAGTGGCCCCCAGGATTAGTACCCCTTTAAGCTCCTCTATGCCATCCAGTTCGGTGAGTAACTGGCTGATTACCCTCTCTGCGACCCCGGAGTCCACCCCCCCTGCACCGCGGCGGGGTGCAATGGCGTCAATCTCGTCAAAGAAGAGGATGCAGGGGGCGGCCTGGCGTGCCTTGCGGAAGATGTCCCTGACGGCTCTCTCCGATTCACCTACGTATTTGGAGAGGAGGGCCGGACCCTTTACGGAGATAAAGTTTACCTTACCCTCCCTTGCCAGGGCCTTTACCATGAGTGTCTTGCCCGTCCCAGGAGGGCCGGTTAAGAGAATCCCTTTGGGGGGTGTGAGTCTGGCCCGTTCAAATAGTTTCTCGTACCTGAGGGGCCATTCCACCGCCTCCTGGAGCTGTCTCTTTACCCCTTCCAGCCCCCCTACGTCCTCCCACCCCACATCAGGCACCTCCACAAAGACCTCCCTGATGGCGCTGGGTTCAATCTCTTTGAGGGCCTGCAGGAAGTGTTCCATTCCCACCTTGAGGTTGAGGAGGGTCTCGGTGGGGATGTGGGCCTTCTGGAAGTCTATCTCGGGCATGACCTGCCGTAGACAACTCATGGCGGCCTCCCGGCAGAGGGCCTGTAAATCTGCCCCTACGAAGCCGTGGGTAATCTCTGCCAGTTTGGTCAGGTCCACGTCCTCTGCCAGGGGCATGCCCCTGGAGTGTATCTCCAGTACCCTGAGCCTTGCCTTCTTATCAGGGATGGGTATGGTTATCTCCCTGTCAAAGCGTCCCGGCCGTCTGAGGGCCGGGTCAAGGGAGTGGGGGATATTGGTGGCCGCTATGACTATGACCTGTCCCCTATCCTTCAGGCCGTCCATGAGGGCCAGTAATTGGGCCACCACCCTCTTTTCTACCTCCCCCAGGACCTGCTCCCTCTTGGGGGCGATGGCATCCACCTCGTCCAGGAAGATGATGGCCGGTGTATTCCTCCTGGCCTCTTCAAAGATTTCCCTGAGCCTGGCCTCACTCTCCCCATAGAACTTATGGATAATCTCAGGGCCATTAATGGAGAAGAAACTGGCGTCCGTCTCGTTGGCCACTGCCCTGGCAATGAGGGTCTTACCGCAACCTGGCGGGCCGCAGAGCAGTACCCCCTTTGGCGGGTCTATACCCAGCCGCTCAAAGACCTGGGGATACTTCAAGGGGAGCTCTATCATCTCCCTTATCCTCTGTATCTCCTTCTCCAGTCCGCCAACGTCTTCGTAAGAGACCTTCAGCCTGGCCGGTTTGGTGGGGAGCGTTTCGGCTATTTTCAGGGAGGTGGTGGGTTTAATTATGACCACGTCCTTGGGCAGTGTAGACTCTACCAGGAACTCATTGTAGCGGGCGCCGAAGAGGGTGGCCCTTATCCGGTCTCCCTCTACCAGGGGGAGACCGTCCAGGAGGGTGCCGATGTACCTGCTGTCCTTATCCATCATACCCGGGGTGACAGGGGCCAGTACTACCTTCTCAGCAGGTTGCCAGGGGACTTTTTTAAGCGTTACCTTTTCATCCAGGCTCACCTGGGCATTGCCCCTGACGAGGCCGTCTATCTGGATGCGGGACTTGCCCCTTTCTTCCTTGAAGGTGGGCATCAATCGGGCGACGGTGCGGCGTTTCCCGACTATCTCCACCACGTCCCCTATCTCTGCCTCCAGGGACTGCATGTCTGCCGGGTCTATCCTGGCTATCCCCCGGCCCACGTCCTTGTTCATGGCCTCAGCCACCTTGAGTGACAGCTTGTCTTTTGCTACGGTCTTGGTAGTCATAATTTATTCCCTTGAGTAGGGGCGGTTCGCGAACCGCCCCTACTGCTATTTCTTTAACCTCACCTCCAGGACGCCGTTCCTGCACGAGGAACTCATCCTCTCCTTATCAAATACCTTGCCTAACAATACCTCTTTGCGATATTTATTGTCTCCCCTCTTAGCCGTGATTTCCAGGATGTCCCCATGGAGTTCTAACTTCACGTCCTTTTCTTCCACGCCGGGCAATTCGGCCACCACCAGTAGATGGTCCTCCTCGTCAAAGAGGTCCACCATCGGCTCCCTTTCCTCGGAGACTACCGGCGCCCCCCTGGCGGGTCTCTTTATGTTCCCAAAGGGTTCAAGGGTTACCTTTCTTTCCCCTCCCATCCCCCCCACCTTTACGGAGAAGCCGTATACCCCCCTTAGTTCCTTCCCACCGAATTCCCCCCCTTTTTTGAGCTCTTCGCCCTTTTCGGCCAACTCGGAGAGCTTCTCCACGAGATTCCCAATCCCGCTCAAGAAGCCCCCCAGCCCCAGGTCTATGTTGAAGCCCTCGGGTGCTTTGTGCCCTTTCTTAGTCTCTTTCTTCTCCACCATGGTCCTCTCCTCAGGAGTTATTCTTCCTCTGTACCATTAAATAGCTTTATGCCGTACTGCTTGATTTTGTAATGCATGGTACTGTAGTCAATCCTCAGTAATCTAGCCGCTTCGCTCTTGTTGCCCTTGGTACGCCTCAAGGTCTCCAGGATGGCCTTCCTCTCCACCTCCTCTACTGCCCTCTTTACTATGCCCTTGAGAGGGGGACCGTCCTTAGTAAGTCTTTCTATCCCATGGGGGGCATTAGGAAGCCAGGATTCGTTCCTGGGGAGGAGGAGGTGTTTGGGTTCTATAAGGCTGCTGGTCAGCAGGACTGCCCTGCGGACTACGTTTTTCAGCTCCCTTACGTTGCCAGGCCAGGGATAGGAGAGGAGGTGTTCTATGGACTCCTCTGTGAACCCCTTCACCTGCTTATCCAACTCTTTATTGGTCAATTCCAGGAAGTGCTGGGAGAGCAGGAGGATGTCGTCCTTCCTTTCCCTCAGGGGCGGTATCTCTATGGTAAACTCGTTGAGGCGGTGGTAGAGGTCTCTGCGGAATCTGTTTTGGGTGAGCAGGTCTTCCAGCCTCTCGTTGCCAGCTACTATTACCCGTATGTTTATCTTGATATCCCGTTTTCCTCCCACCCGATGTATGCACTTTTCTTGCAGGACTCTCAGGAGTTTATTTTGCATCAGGAGGGGTAGGTTGCCTATCTCGTCCAGGAAGATAGTGCCCTTATTGGCCAGTTCAAATTGTCCCTCTTTGGTGCAGTAGGCGCCCGTGAAGGCCCCTTTTTCATGGCCAAATAGTTCACTCTCCAGGAGCGGTTCCGGGATAGAGCCGCAATCTACCACTACAAAATTTCTATCCTTCCTGGGGCTGAGGTTATGGATGGCCCTGGCCACCAGTTCCTTACCTGAACCTGTCTCCCCATAGAGGACTACGGTAAAGCCGGTGTTGGCCACGCATCTTATCTGCCCGAAGACCTTTTTAATGGCATCGCTGTAGCCTATGAGTTCGGAGAGGGTAATCCTTTCTTCCAGTTGGGATTTGAGGGTGTCCAGCTCCTCCTGCCGTTCCCGCTCCTTTAGTACCCTTTGTACCCTGAGGAGTACTTCCTGGTTGTCAAAGGGTTTGGTCAGGTAATCGTGGGCCCCAAGCCTCATGGCCTCTACGGCGCCCTGTATCTCCCCAAAGGCCGTGAGGATTATGACAGGTATACCCCATTGCCTCTCTTTCATCTCTTTCAGCAGGTCTATACCGTCCATCTCAGGCATCTTTATATCCAGTAGGATGGCCTCCGGCTGGGTCTTTTCTATCTTTTCCAGGGCCTCCCTGCCGTTGCTGGCAGAAATGGGTTGATAGCCCCCCTGCTCTAGCACCTTGCTGAGGACCCAGTGGATGTCTTGCACGTCGTCTACGATTAAGACCTTCTTTCCCTCGCCCATAACCTTTGTGTTTTTACTCTTTAATCCTTTAAACCCTTGACATTTAAATCAAGGACGTTGGAGCAAGCTACAACGCTACATTACTTGAACCTTTGAACCCTTGAACCCTTAAACCTTTTCTTTCTGTCCCAGGTGGTCAAGGAATAGTTCTACCTGTATGTCTTTGGGTAATCTGGTATTGACCTTGTGGAGCATGCCTATAAAGAGGATGCCTGTCTCTCCAGTCTTCAGGGTCTCATCTATCCTCCGGGCTATGAAGTCGTCCCTCTTCTCCAGACGTTCCATTACTCCTTTCTTGTACTCCTCCAGGCTGACCCTCTCCCCTCCAACCTCCTTTGATATTGTAGCAAGCTCTTCTTTAAGGAGTTTGGGGTCTTCCGTGCCCACCAACTCTGCCCCCTGTTGCGCCAGTCTCAGGAGGATTTGGTGGTTTCGGCTTCCCTTTTTAGCAAGGTCTCTGGCCAGTTCCATCTCTTTACCGCAGACGGGCAGGCCATCTTGATAGACCTTCTGGACGGGGGTCTGGAGTTGTGTTAATCTCTTTTCTATCTCCATCCATATCCTTTCTACCGCCTGCTTGTGTTCCTGCCACTTTGCCTGGCCAAATTTTTTTATGTATTCCTGCTCAAGCTGGGCACTTAAAGAGCCCATATCTATCTGGGTATGGATTATCGGGACGTAAATCAGCCTCCGCACTGCGGACCCCCTACACTAGCCAGGGTGCTGGCGGCCCTTTTCCCCAGGGTCTGTCTGACAGTAGCCTTCATGAAACTTACGTCAAATGGCTTCGTGACGTAATCCCTGGCCCCAAGGAGCATTGCCTCCCTGACGGATTGGAGGTCTCCGTATCCCGTTACGACTATCACGGGCAGTTTGGGGGCCATCTTCTGTAACTCCCGCAGGGTCTCCATCCCACTCATAACTGGCATTATTACGTCCAGGATTGCCAGGTCTATACCGCCCTTCTTGACCCTCTTGAGGACGTCTCTGCCGTTACGGACACTTATGACCCTGTAGCCTTCCTTCACGAAGATGCTGCGGAGAAACTTGATTATCTCTGGCTCATCGTCCGCAATCAGGACGGTACGTTTAGGTAGGGGCATGTCGCAACGTGCCCCTACGGTTGTCTTAATGGTCTTACTCATCCGTCTACTCCCTTAGGTCTTTTTAATTCCATCTGTAAAATACCGTCTTTATAAGAAGAGGAGAGGTCGGAGGTGTCTACCTCAAATGGTAATAGCACCTCTTTATAGTATCTAACGTGGCCGCCCCTGGTCATGGCATCCGCCTCCAGGCGGAGGACGTCTCCGTTAATCTCTATCTTTATGGCCTTCTCATGGGTGCCCGGAATCTGGGCCACGAGGATTAGGGAGTCTACCTCGTGAAAGACGTCCAGGTCGGGGTGCTCCACTTTTAATACGTCCAGGTTGCGCTGATAGCGGGCAAAGTTAGGCTCCGGGGTGAAGAGCCAGGCCCTGCTCAATTCCCTCTTGACTTCTCTTTGGGGTGTCTGCCTGGGGTGGAGTGGTTTACTTATAGTCCCGATGTTCATCCTCAGTCGCAGGGCGGGTCTATGCGCTGTAAGGTGGGTCTTTATGTCACGCAGTCCTTTAAGTGGCCTGGGCATCGTTTCTCGATACATCGCAATTCTTTTGCCATACAGGAAGGGGTCATTTCCTGCTATAGGGTCAACATGGCGTCTCCTATTGAACAATTTCTATTGAAAAAATTCAATAGTATATTGAATTTTTTCTATAGTAATGCCAATGTGTCATTCTGAGCGAAGCGAAGAATCTCGTTATTTAGCTGAGATTCTTCTCCGCCTCAGGCGGACGGGTCGCCCCTACTTCTATTTGCAGATAGAGGGTAATCTGACAATGACGTTTGTACCCATACCCTCCTGGCTATCTATCTTTATTTCCCCTCTGTGCCTCGCAACTATCCCATAGGCCACACTCATCCCTAGACCACTGCCCCCGGCACCCTTCGTGGTGAAAAAGGGGTCAAAGACCCTCTTCCGCACCTCTTCAGACATGCCTACCCCAGTGTCTTTGACGGAGACGGCAAGCCTGTCGCCTTCCCTGTAAATTTCAATGGTAAGGTTTCCACCTGCTGGCATGGCATCCAGGGCGTTGTTTACTATGCTAACGAATACCTCCCTGAGTTCCGAGGGGTTGCCAAGCACTCTGCCTCCCCTGAGGGTCCTTGTGAGTTTTATGTGGTAGGTAACCCCTTTACCCTGGGCGAGGGTCTCCCATCGGGGTTTGGTGTAGTTCATTACATCCATTATGATACGATTAATCTCTAATGGCACAAACTTCGCAGTGTCAACCCTGGTATTGGCAAACTCTCTTGTGCGCCTGACGGTCTCTGCCCCATCCATTGCGGCCTTTTTTATAATATCCAGACCCTTTTTAATCCTCTTGCTATAAGTGCCCTCCTCCTCCATGCGGTGCACCACGCCCAGGATAACGGTGAGGAAATTATTGAAGTCGTGGGCTATGCCTGAGGCTAACTGTCCCACGGCCACGAGTTTCTCCGCCCAGCTAAGCCTCTCGTAGAGCTTCTTCTTTTCGGTTATATCGGTGAGGACTACCCTCACCTCTTTTCCCCTCGTGAAGCCGGCCTGGGTAGCCTTTATAGTAGTATGGAGACTATTACCATCTTTTGTGATAAGGCTTAATTCACCCTCCGAGTGGCCTTTCTTTAAGGTACTATCCAGGACGGCCCTGGCCAGGGGGACAGACCCTTTTTCCACAAGGTCAAGGAAGGACCTGCCCACAAGTTCCTCTTTTTTGTAACCCAGGTACTCCGCCCCGGTGTTATTACACTTGAGGACGATCCCATTTTTACTCATAGAGTAATACATACAGGGGGCACAGTCATAAAGCTCCCTGTAGAGTTCCTCTGACTCCCGCAGTCTCCTGTAGAGTTGGGCGTTATTAATGGCTATGGCTACCTCGTTGGCAAACATCTCCATAATTTTGAGGTAATAACCCTTAGGGGGAAAGTCTCTGTTAAAGAATAGGCAAATACAGCCAAGGGTCTCACCATTACCCTTTATGGGGACGCTCAACACGGCCTTGAGGCCCTCTTCTCTGAGGAGGGCTTGTATCTCTCCTTTTCTGGAACCCTTTTCTCCGGGGGCTATGGAAAAATAGATGGGACATCTTTTAGTACATACCAGGTCGTAAGGGGAGGTCTCATGCCCTGGGCGGAAGAGTTTTTCTATGAACCCATGGCTCAGGCCACGGTTGGCCACCACCTGGGGCGTGGATCCCCAACGGGCAAGGTATACCAGGGCCCTGCTACCTTTAAACAGACTGGCAGCCCCATCGGCAATCTTGCGGAAGAGTTGGGTGGAGGACTCTATCTTCCTGGTGAACTCGGAGGTAATCAGGCAGAGCTGTTGTAGTTGTTCCAGGTGGCTATGCACCAGTTCTTGCTCCGTTTAAAAAGATAATTTACCTTTTAGTAAGAAAATTGTACCACAAAACGGTAAAGATGCAATAGGGTATCTTGTCGCCTCTAGCAAATCTAAGGCCCAGTCAAAAAGGCTATTTAGAGGTCTCTGAAAAAAATGTAAGGCCACCTAAATTCCCTCTCCCTTGTTGAAAATCTGCCCCAGGCGGGATGGGGAAGGGAAGGGTGGGGGTGAAGTTAGGCAAATTAAAAAGCCACCCTCCCCCCTTCTCTGCCTAAGGCGGACTAATTTAATTATCTGGTTACCATGTATCTGAACTGTTCTCAAGATTTTAATTAGTAATTACTATTTACGAGCCAGCTTTTGTTGTTATAGTATACTTTCTGCTGAATCAAACTGAGATTTTAAGATGGCCTGGGACAAACAAAACTTAAAAGAGGTAATAAGGGAAAAGATAAGTGACCGCAAATTAATTGTCGTCTCCAATAGAGAGCCCTACCTGCACATCTACAGTGGGGATGAGATAAGGTGTGTAACCCCAGCCAGTGGGGTAGCCTTAGCACTGGACCCGGTGATGCGGGCTTGCGAGGGCACCTGGATTGCTCATGGCTCGGGGGATGCTGATAGAGAGACGGTGGACTCTAACGATAGAGTTAAGGTGCCGCCTGAGGAACCTACCTATACCTTGAGAAGGGTCTGGTTAACCAGGGAAGAGGAAGATGGCTATTATCATGGCTTTTCAAACGAAGGACTCTGGCCCCTCTGCCATATCGCCTTTACCAGGCCCACTTTTAACGAATCGGACTGGAACGTGTACCGTAAAGTGAATGAGAAATTTGCGGAGGTAGTGATAAATGAGATGGGGAATAATTCTGGTTTTGTATTCATCCAGGATTACCACCTTTGTCTCCTTTCAAGGATTCTCAAAAAAAAGAGGCCAGATATTACAATCGCCCAGTTCTGGCATATCCCCTGGCCCAACAGGGAGGCCTTCAGGATATGTCCCTGGGGAGAGGAGATCCTTTACGGCCTTTTAGGGAATGATATTCTGGGCTTCCACATCCGTTATCACTGCCAGAATTTTCTTGATACCGTTGACCGGACAATAGAGGCAAGGGTTGATTACGAGAGGTTCTCGGTGATACATGAAGGCAAGGAGACGCTTGTACGTCCTTTTCCCATAAGCGTTGATTTTGAAAAGATAAATAGTATAGCCCAGGATACTAAATACGATGAGGAGATAAAAAAGATAAGACGTGCTCTAAGATTAAAAAACAGATTGGTGGGTGTGGGGGTTGATAGGATAGATTACGCAAAGGGTATTGTAGAGAGATTTAAGGCAATAGATAGGTTCTTTGAGAGGTACCCCGAATATCTCGGACGATTCAGCTTTATACAACTTGGGCCTATTTCCAGAATCCATATCCATAGTTACAAGGAATACAATGACAAAATCTACCATCTAATGACGGAGATAGATGAGAAGTATAAGACCAGAGACTGGCAGCCCATTATATTGCAAAAGTCCCATTTTAGTCCAAAGGAGTTGATAAGCTATTACCGTTTAGCCGATGTCCTTATTGTGAGTTCCCTCCACGATGGGATGAATCTGGTGGCAAAAGAGTTTGTGTCGTCTAGATTTGATAACGGCGGGGTCTTGATATTGAGCAGATTCACAGGTTCGGCACGTGAGCTTAGTGAGGCTCTACTAATTAACCCCTTCGCAACAGACCATTTTGCAGATACCATAAAAAGGGCCCTTGAGATGCCGACTGAAGAGAAGGCAAAGAGGATGGAAAAGATGAGAGAAGTGGTCAGGGAAAACAATGTCTATAGGTGGGCTGGAAAGATAATCAGTGAGTTGAAGAAACTGGCATAAATAGCTGTGGGAGAAACCAAAAAGGCTCAGAACCCCTTTCTCTTTTATACAAAGCTAGACCTGGTAGAGACACTGGGCAAGAAGGCTAAAAACCTCCAAGAGCTTTTGGAGTTCCTAAGAAAAGCCCCTGCTTCTTCCGTCTATTACCATACCCACCGCTACCTGCGTCAACATCATTTTTTATCTCCAGAGCCTCCAAACGATTTTGCCTACTGGGTGAGGGGGATGCTGGGAGACAGGGTCCTTGCAGAGAGGCTCTTCTCCATGGACATCCTTGATTTCAAAAATATAGAAGAACTTAGGACCGCTCTAGTAGAAATAATTGAGACCCATCTAACGGCCAATCCTGAGTATGGGAACAGGTCGGTCCCCCCCGGGTACGAGTTCCACTTTGCCAAATCCATAACATTTGTTCTCCCCCTTGGGTTTGAGACCCGGACTCTGGAAGAATTCCTGAAAGCACTGCAAAGAATAAGCACACATTCCATCTATTTCCACATGTTTGATTCCAGACTACGTCTTGGCCGGGGTGAGAACGACTTCTCTTTGTGGCTAAAAACAGAACTAGAGGAGTACGGACTAGCCACAAAAATCTCAAACCTTGACCCCTATACCAATACCATGGAAGGGCTCAAACAAAAGATGTGCCTTTTAATAGGAAAGGAGTTGCATGGCTAGGCTTATAGACTACGAGCCATTTGTTGGAAAATCTACCATAGAGGAGTTGTCCCTCTTGGCAGGCCATCTTAGGGGCAAAGTCATGCAACATATAAACGCTACTGCTGTAGGAGGTGGTGTTGCAGAAATCTTGAACTGGTTAGTTCCACTTTTTAGAGACCTCGGAATTGACGCCAGGTGGGATGTGATAAAAGGCAACGAAAAGTTTTTTGTGATTACAAAGAAGATTCACAATATGCTCCATGGAAGAAAAGAGGAACTGACAAAAGAGGATATTGAATACTATGAGGAGGTGGGTGATTTCAACCTCCGTGAGATGAATTTTGCAGGGGACTTTATGTTCATCCACGACCCCCAGCCCCTGACCCTTGTAAAGAAGAAGGCCGAGATGGGGAGAAAGTGGGTTTGGAGATGCCATATAGACTCAACACTGGCCGAGCCTTCATTGTGGAATTATCTGGCTGGCTACGTCAAGGATTATGACGCTGCAATCTTTTCCACTACGGCCTTTTCAAAGGACTTGCCCATTAGGCAGGTAATCATAAGCCCATCCATAGACCCTTTGAGTGACAAGAATAAGGAGTTGGAAGAAGCGTTTATAGACCGGATTCTTGAGAGGTTTCAAATTGATAAAAACCGTCCCATTGTTACTCAAATCTCACGCTTTGATTATCAAAAAGACCCTCTGGGTGTAATAAAGGTCTACAGGCTAGTTAAAAAGAGGATAGACTGCCAGTTAGTCCTGGCAGGTGGGGGTGCCACCGATGACCCAGAAGGTCAGAAGATATTGGAAATGGTGAGGGAAGAATCTAGAGACGACCCCGACATCCACGTCTTGCTCTTACCTCCTGCCTCCGACAAAGAGATTAATGCCCTCCAGAGGGCCTCCAGCGTGGTACTCCAAAAGAGCCTGAGAGAGGGTTTTGGTCTTACGGTGGCAGAGGCCCTCTGGAAAGAGAGACCGGTAGTGGCCTCTGCGACTGGGGGGATTCCACTCCAGGTTGTACACAATTATACGGGCCTTCTATCCCACACGATTGAAGGAACGGCCGGATTTGTAAAACAACTCTTGCAAAACCCTGAGTACGCCAAGAGATTGGGCAGTAACGGAAGGGAGCATATAAGGCAGAACTTCCTTGTAACCAGGCACATAAGGGATTACCTACTTCTCATGTTGAGCCTAGAAAGGGAAGGCGATTTTATATATCTTTGAAATATCTCTTCTCAAATCTAGCATTACTCCGGCAACGGTTAGAACGTTACCCTAAGATTCTCCTCTTTCTGGACTACGACGGGACTCTTGTTCCCATCCGCAAGAGGCCCTCCCTGGCTATCCTCTCCCCTTTAAGGAGACAACTCCTGGAAAGGCTCACCCAGAACCCCAGACTTTTCCTCTGTATAGTTACCGGGAGGTCCCTCATAGACATACAAAGTATAATTGCCATAAAAAGTATCTCTTACATTGCAAATCATGGTCTTGAAATCTCGTTAGGAAGAAGATATTGGGTCCATCCGCAGGCACTGAGACTAAAACCCCACCTCAGGGAAATCCTCTCAAGACTCAGGAGGGCAACCATGCACATTAAAGGGGTCTTACTGGAGGACAAGGGGCTTACTCTGAGCGTCCACTACCGCAACGTCACGGGCATATCTAGTGAAGAGATAGAAACGGTAGTTAAGTCAATTGTCAATCACTATAAAGAAAAATTTATCATGACATGCGGTAAGAAAGTTTACGATATAAGACCCAATATCAACTGGGACAAAGGAAGAGGGCTACTAAAACTTACTCAATTACTGGATAAAAAGGGGACATTTAAAATCTATATCGGCGACGACAGGACCGATGAGGATGCCTTCCGAGTTATGGGGAAAGAAGATTTTGCAATCAGAGTAGGCTATAAAAGAAACTCTCTGGCCTCTTATTACCTGAAAGACCCTAAAGAGGGTGTTTCTCTTCTACAACATCTTACAACTATCCTGGCTTAAAAATCGCAAGCCGACATTTCTAGGATAACACAAAAGACTATTTACAATCCCTCAAACTGCTATATAATTACGTCTTTTAAGATGGAAGGTACCGATGGAGATGGAAATGTGGTGGAATGTGGTTGGGATGCTGGCCGCAACCTGCGGTTCAGCAGGTCTGATACCCCAGCTAGTCAGAGGTGTGAGGACCCGGAGGCTGGACGACGTATCACCGTGGCTATTGATTCTACTGCTCGTTGCGTGCGCCTTATGGTTCCTTTACGGTACGCACAAGTGGGATAAGATTATAATGGGAGCTAATGCCTTTGTGTTCGTGCTAGTCTCTACTATCCTTTTTCTCAGGACACATTACATAAGACAGAGGAACAAAGTTTATGATGGAAGAGATAAGAAAGGATATAGATAAGATAATTGTCTCCACGGAAGACATAACGAAAAAGGTAGGAGAAATCTCCCAGAAACTAATCGCCGATTACAAAGAGAAAGACGTTACCATCGTCGCCATCTTGAACGGGAGTCTGGTCTTTCTCTCCGACCTCATCAGGCAGATGCCCTTCTCCATGAGGCTGGATACCATCGGGGCCGATACCTACGGCTCCCAGACCTTTCCCAGGGCAGAGACCAGGCTCCTTAACAGCCTGAAGCTGGACATACAGGACAGGGACGTACTGATAATTGACGACATTATTGATACCGGCAAAACCCTCAAAAAAGTCATAGAGGACGTAAACAGATATAAACCCCGCTCGCTTAAGACCTGCGTACTCCTGAACAGGTCCCGTCGCCGACAGGTAGAATTGGAACCCGATTACTGCGGCTTCCAGATTGGGGACGAGTTCGTGGTAGGCTACGGATTAGACTTCAACAACCGTTACCGGAACCTCCCCTATATCGCCACCCTCAAGGCAGAGTGTTATAGCAAGAGATAGTTTGCTGTATAGACAGGTAATCAGCCTGAGGCGGATTACCCATGCCTATATCATCCACACCTGGTAGCGGATATTCTCTTGATTTTACTCAAGGCTTTTGATACTTTGTATTTTTCCCTTTTACCAGTCCGCATGCGGCGGATACTGCACGTCTGATTTGACGAATAATAATGAAGACTGCGTTAGAAACTGTCCCCCATACAAGGAGGCATAAACCCTCTGCACAAGGGGCAGGGCCACTCCCTGTAGAGCTCTTAGAGAAGGTGGAGGCCGGGGGACGTCTTGACCTGGAAGAGGCCGTCAGACTTTATGGCTCCAATGACCTCTTATTGCTGGGTCAGATGGCCAATACGGTAAAGGAGAGAAAGAGCGGTAACAAGGTCTACTATATAGTAAATCGCCACATAAATTACACTAACGTATGTAAGAACCGTTGTCGCTTTTGTGCCTTCTCTAAGGAAGAAAATCAGGCGGGGGGCTATACCATGAGTGTGGAGGAGGTGCTGGAAAAGGCGGAGGGTGTAGTGGAACAGGGGGCCACAGAGGTTCACGTAGTGGGAGGTCTCCACCCCCACCTGGGTCTGGACTATTATCTAAAGATGCTGAGTCGTCTTCACGAGAAGTTCCCAAGTGTGCACCTCCAGGCCTTTACCGCCGTGGAAGTAGCCCATATAGCCCAGAGGGCGGGCCTCTCTGTAAGAGATACCCTTAAGGAATTAGCCCAGGCCGGACTTGATTCACTCCCTGGAGGTGGGGCAGAGGTCTTTTCGCCCAGGATAAGAAAAGAGCTATGCCCTGACAAGCTCAGTGGAGAAGATTGGTTAACCGTGATGCGCCAGGCCCACGGGCTGGGATTGAGGAGTAATGCCACCATGCTCTACGGGCATCTGGAAACTCCTATAGAGAGGATAAGGCACTTGCTGGCCCTGAGGGACCTCCAGGACGAGACGGGTGGGTTCATGAGTTTCATCCCCCTGGCCTTCCATTCAGACAATACCTTTCTCCAGGGGCTTCCAAGGACTACGGCAGACCTTGACCTGAGGACACTGGCTATTAGTAGACTGCTACTGGATAACTTCCCGCACATCAAGGCCTTCTGGGTGATGCTGGGGGTGAAACTGGCCCAGGTCTCCTTAAGCTTTGGGGTGGACGATATAGACGGTACGGTCATCCAGGAAAAGATTACCCATTCGGCCGGGGCAGATACCCCTGAGGAACTTTCAGTGGGTGAGATAGTAAGGTTGATTGAAGAGGCTGGGCGGGAGCCTGTAGAAAGAGATACCCTCTACAGGAGGGTAGTAAGACCCAGGGGGAGGTTAGGATCAGATTGGCGTATAGAGGATTAGTCCAGGAACAAGGGCGGTAACACCACCTAACTAAAGATGCCTCATTTCCCAAATCTCTTCAGCCCTTTCAAGATAGGTTCCATGGCGGTAAAGAACCGCATCGTCATGCCAGCCATGGAGACCCACCTGTGCGATAAGGAAGGGTTCGTCACGCCTGAAGTTATCTCCTACTACCGTGCAAGGGCCAAAGGGGGCGTAGGCTACATTACCGTAGAAAATACCAGCATTGACCCTGCGGGGAGGATCAATGACGGTATGCTCTGTATCCACGAAGATAAATACGTAGATGGCCTGAAACGGCTGGGAGAGGAGGTACACGGGGCAGGCGGCAAGGTCGTAATACAACTTAACCATGCCGGAAAAGAGGCCCTTACCTACTTTACCGGTATGGAATCCGTATCCCCTTCCCCTATACCCAGTCCACTAACGAGGACTGTCCCCAGGGAACTCACCATCCTGGAGATAGAGGCCATTGTAGATAAATTCGCCCAGGGGGCAGAGAGGGTATTCAGAGCAGGGGCGGACGGGGTAGAAATCCATATGGCCCACGGCTACCTGGTGTGTCAATTCCTCTCCCCGGAGAGCAATATCCGTACGGACCGTTACGGTGGGGATACAGAGGGACGGGCCAGGTTTGCCGTGGAGATAGTCCAATCCATAAGGTCAAAAGTCCCAAAGGATTTTCCAGTAATATGCAGGATAAGTGCCGATGAGTACACGGAAAAGGGGCTGAAACTAGAAGAGGGGAAGGTGATAGCAAGGCTACTAGAGTCTGCCGGGGCCAGTGCCCTCCATGTCTCTGCCTGCAATAGCGCCTCGGCCGTATACAATATCCCTTGCTACTATCTGGAGGAGGGGTGTTTTATCCACCTGGCCTCTGGGATAAAGTCTGCGGTGAAGGTGCCGGTCATCACTGTGGGACGGATTCTTAGACCGGAGATGGCCGAGGAGTCGCTGAGGGGAGGTAAGGCGGACCTGGTAAGTATGGGCCGCTCGCTGATAGCAGACCCCTATTGGCCCAAAAAGGTGGAGGAGGGGCGCCTGGAAGACATCCGTCCCTGCATCTCCTGTAACCGCTGTATAGAGAGCATTGTGGAAGAGAGGTTGGTCTGTACGGTTAATCCTTGTATAGGAAGGGAATGGGAACTGGAGAGGAAGCCCATGCCTGTGGCTAAAAAGGTACTGGTGGTGGGCGGGGGGCCGGCTGGCCTCTCAGCCGCCGCAGTAGCTGGAGAGATGGGGCATAAAATCTGGCTCTGGGAGAAAGAACCCCTCCTGGGAGGGAAGTACCGCTACGCCTCTATGGCCCCGAAGAAAGAGTACATGAGGAAATTCCTGGACTATCTTATCAAGCAGGCAAAAAAATATGCCACTGACATCCAGTGCAATAAAGAGGCCACGGTAGAGGCAATAAAGGAGTTTGCTCCCGAGGTGGTCATCCTCGCCAATGGTGCAAAGGACGAGTTCCTTCAAATCCCTGGCGTAAGTAATAACCACTTGATGGAGGTACTAGATGCCTTCAATGAGGCGGGGAGTCTGGGCGCAAACGTGGCCATTGTAGGGGGAGGGCCAGAGGGCTGCGAACTGGCAGACTATCTATTAACCCAGGGGAAACAGGTTACTATAATTGAGATGAGGAGGGTGCTGGGGCTTGGCCTGGTGGCCCACCCCAGGTACCACATCTCAGAACGCCTGAAGAAGGCCGGTGCAAAGATTATGATTAATACCAAGGTACTGGAAGTTGGACGCGGCTTCATCGTGGTAAGCAGGCGTGGGGAGGATAAGCAGAAACTGGATGGTTTTGACAGCATAATAATGTCCTGTCTACATAGGCCTAATGATGCCCTGGCAGACCCCCTCAAAAAATGGATAAAGGAGGTTCATGTGGTGGGGGATGCCGTGCAAGGGCGTACGGCCCTGGAGGCCGTAGCTGAGGGGGCTTGTGCCGCCCTTAAGCTTTAGTACCGACAACCTCTTATGGCAGTGAAGCAGGGATGCGTGCTAAGTATAGAAGGGCCATGGTGTCAGGTAGAGGCAGAAGGTTGCCTCTATCGCTGTGGCATAAGGAAAAAGCTCTTCCTTCAGGCTGATGGAAATTCTGGTCCCGTGGTGGTGGGGGATGCCGTAATCTTTGAGGAGACTACCCCTGGAGAAGGTGTTATAGATGGGGTCCTGGAGAGGAGGACCAAACTATCCCGTTCAGCCCCATGGACCCACGAGAAAGAACATATTGTTGCCGTCAACATAGACCAACTCCTCATAGTGGTATCTCTTAAAAACCCCCCACTCAAGGAGGGGGTGATAGACCGTTATATCATAGTAGCCGAAAGTGGGGGTCTGAAACCTATTATATGCGTTAACAAGATAGACCTGGCAAAGGATGGAGAGGTCTCTTCCGTAGAAGAGACGTACGGAGGATTAGGGTATTCCCTCCTCTTTACCAGTGCCGTTCACGGGGAAGGGATAGACCAGCTGAGAGCGGCATTGAGGGATAGAAAAACGGTCTTTGGTGGGCAATCCGGCGTTGGGAAGTCTTCCCTGATAAATACCCTCCAACCTGGGCTGGGCTTAAGGGTGGGAGAGGTACGCCGGGCCGTCAGAAAAGGCAGGCACACCACCTCAAGCGTGAGTCTTATCAAACTGGATATGGGTGGCCACGTGGTGGACACCCCTGGGGTCAGAGAACTGGGGTTATGGGACATTGAGGGGCAAGATGTAGCCGAATTCTTCCCGGAGATATGGGAAACGGGTAGGAACTGTAAGTACACCAGGTGTACCCATAGTCACGAACCTGCCTGTGCGGTAAAAGAGGCAGTCCAGCGAGGTACCCTGAATAGAAGACGGCACGAGAGTTATTTGAGGATATTAAATTCGGTTGGGAAAAATTAGTAGGGGCGGGGCTACCCCGCCCCTACCGCTGATAACGGATAACCAGTGTCAAGTCTCATTACCACCAATACGACCACGGAAGAGATAGTAATACTAGGCTCGGGTACCGGTATCCCTTCTCTCAAGAGGGGGCCTGCAGGGATACTGATGAGGGTGGCCGGGCAGACCGTACTTATAGACACAGGACCCGGCACGTTACACAAACTCTTAACCCTTGGGATAACCTATGCAGACATAGATAAGGTATTCTATACCCACTATCACCCGGACCACTGTGCTGAGCTTATACCTATGCTATTTGCCATGAAGCACGGTGAACCTAAGAGAGAGAAGACCTTATGGTTGTTCGGTCCGCCTGGTCTCAAGAAACTCTATCAAGGTTTAAACAATCTATTCAAAGAAAATCTCTCGCCACGGACTTACAACATGGAGATTATAGAACTATGGGATGCCGAGGTGGGGTTTGAGGATTGGCAGATTACGGCAAGACCGCTTGTCCATCTTGTCCCCTCCCTGGGTTATCGGGTCACTCTACCCAGTGGAAAGGTCTTTACCTTTTCAGGAGACACGGATTACTGTGAGGCCCTAGTGGGTCTGGCAAAGGGCGCCGAGGTACTGGTCTTGGAGTGTGCCTTCCCTGAGGAAATGAGGTTGCATGGTCACCTTGTACCCTCCCTTTGTGGCAGGATTGCCCAGGAAGCCGCCCCGAAGAAAATAATCCTCACCCACTTCTACTCCCAGTGGAATGGCAATGATATACTTGCCGAATGCAGAAAATACTATTCTGGC
This sequence comes from Planctomycetota bacterium, assembly GCA_016209685.1. GTDB lineage: Bacteria > Planctomycetota > Brocadiia > Brocadiales > Bathyanammoxibiaceae > 2-12-FULL-52-36. The sequence continues at coordinate 449,394 of JACQVQ010000008.1, forward strand.
GAATTTGTCCTGGCGGAGGACATGATGCGGATACCCTTATAGCAGGGGGTAGGCCCTGCACCACCCTTGTACCACAAGGGTACAGGGCAAGGGTCTAGGACAAAGCCCTGTACCTAATTGGTACAGGGCAAGGGTGCAGGGTAAAGCCCTGTACCTGATTGGTACAGGGGAGTAGGGGGTAGGGAAAAATGAATTACAAATTCCAAATTTCAAATTTGTAATCTGTAATTTGCATTGATTGCTCATGGCCAAAAAAGCCCTTCTGATAATGGACATGCTTAACGACTTTATTAAAAGGGGCGCTCCCCTGGAAGTGCCTAAGGCAAGGGGGATAATCCGTAATATAAGACGAGAGCGGGAGAAGGCCCGCAAGGCTGGTATACCTGTTATATACTGCTGTGATAGGCATGAACCTAGAGACCGAGAGTTTGAGGTATGGCCCCCCCATGCAGTGAGAGGAACCCAGGGGGCCGAGATTATTGAGGAACTGAGACCTATCAAAGGTGAACCTGTTGTGGCCAAGAAGACCTATTCTGCCTTCTATCGCACCAGCCTGGAGAAGACACTAAAGGGGCTGGGCGTCAAACACCTTATCCTCACAGGGGTAGTAACTAATATCTGTATCCTCTATACCGCAGTAGATGCCTATATGCGGGGCTACGAGATTACCGTCCCCGAGGACTGCGTGGCGGGGTTAAAGGCGGGGGATAGTCTATTTGCCTTGAGGCAAATAAAGGGGGTATTGAGACCCTGCAAATCTCTTCGTTAACCCCGTACCTTCAAGGTATGGGGCAAGGTATGGGGCTGAAACGGCCAGAAAAAAAGGCCCACGTATCCTTTAGGCAGTTGCACCGCCTGGCAAAAATTGGATAGTGGGCCTGAATAAATACCGTAAAAAGGATTTAATTATTTGCCGCCAAAGTTCCTTACTACCTGTACTAACTTGGCCAGCAGTTCGTCTGTCTGTTTACCCCTGTAGCTGGGCATCTTGTTCTTCCCTGCCTTGACGGTCTCAAGGAGTTGGGCATCCGTCCTGGAGGCCTGCCACTTAGGGTCGGTAAAATTTGGGACTCCGGCTTCTCTACCGAAGCTGGTGCCCTTTCCACCGTTACCATGACAGTAGGCGCAGGTTTCCTGCGGGGCAAAGGAGCCCTGGACTGAACCACTGCCGAAGATGAAATAAGGACTCTTCTCAGGGTCACTACTCATTATATCTGCCCCTGCCCAGACCGAAGGGGCTGAGGCCAAACTGAGCGCCAAAAAGGGGACTACAAAGAGCAAAACCTTTTTCATATCCTAAACCCTCCTCTAATGAAGAAAGTGTTTTATCCTGGCAAAAGAATTTTTACGGAGCTACGCCTGCCTCCGTCACGTATATCTGATGACAGCTCCTGCAGGAAAGGAAGAGAAACCTGAAATTATGACCTACGTCCTCAATACAACCCTCTCGGTCGCTCTTGCACCTCTCAGCTATCCTGCCAGCGTGAGTCTGTACTAGCTTACTAATGTTCATGGTGTTGGCATCTACGTTGAACTTGCTCTGCCTGGTGCCTTCGTTGGCCACCATAACTTCAGCGGCATGCTGGATGGTCTTGTAATCAGCATCGTTGAGCTGGTCGGGCATAAAGCCCTTCAGCTGGTTTATCTTCTGGAATTCTTTGGCCGAGCCGGCGCAGAGTTCCTTCACAGAACCTTGGCAATATCCCTTCGCAGAAATGGTACATGCGAAGAGGAAAACCACACCTGCCATAAAAACTTTTTTCAACATTTATCTGCCTCCTTTTTTGCTAAAAACCCTCCTCTATATTCATCCAAACCCTCCTCAAGTTTGGATTAGATACGATAAGACGGTTCACCTCCCTTCTGAAAATCCTTCACAAGGCCCCAATTGAAAGAGGTATTGTGGCCTAACACTTTAACATCGCCAACCCTTAGAGTCAAGGAAAAATTATATCCCATTTGTGGATGTTATAAAGAGGCTGTTGCCCAACCCTAAAAAAGCCTCATTTGAGCAATTTGAGCGAACGTAAGTGGTTGATTTTCCGTGGTGCAGTTCCCCTTTTAGACCTCAAAAACCAGTTCGGCAACAACCTCTCTATAGCTAATACAATGTTAATCCGCCTTAGGCGGATTTAAAATCCGCCATCTTTTGGGTGGGCGGATCTGCCTTAGGCACGAGGGGAGTAGCCCCACTACATCCATCTATAAGACTGAAATTAAAGAGCATCCCCAGGTCTATATACTCCATTAAATTAAAAATTTTGAAATTTGAATTTCCCAATTTACCATTTACAATACAGGCCAGTGAAAAAGACAAAGGGTGACAGGATAAAGGAAGTAATACTGGACTATGTCATAGTCATTGCCCTGGTGGTGATGTCTATATACTATGCCATAGATGCCCGGGGCTTTGCTACCCTGACGAATTTTACCAATATCCTCAACCAGAATTCCGTTTATATTATTCTGGCGGTGGGGATGACACTGGTCATCCTCACGGGTGGTATAGACCTCTCGGTAGGCTCTATTCTGGCCCTGAGTGCCGTGGTCTGCGCTGACGTGGCCAAGCGGATGGAACCTGTCGGGAGTGACCCTGCCGCCTCCTGGGGCATTATCCCCGTTACCTGGCTGGTGGCCCTGGGGATAGGTGCCGCACTGGGGGCCTTCAATGGGGCAATGGTCATTGCCTTCAGGATTCCCCCCTTTATAGCCACCCTGGCCATGATGACCATGGCCAGAGGGGCCGCCAATATCTACTGCGATGCCAGGCCCATAGGGCACCTGCCAGAGGAGTTTAAGCTCATCGGTACCGGGTCTCTGGCTACGATACCAGCACCTGTCTTTATCATGGCCGTCCTTTCTGCCTCCATCTTTGTCATAACCCGTTACACGGTCTTTGGTAGATATGTGTATGCAGTGGGAGGCAATGAGGAGGCGGCCAGGCTTTCAGGGATAAACGTCAAGGAAGTGAAGTTCTGGGTCTACGTGGTTAGCGGGATGTTCTCAGGGATATGTGGGATTATCCTTGCCAGCCGTTTGGGGTCAGGAGACCCTAAACTGGGTCTCATGTACGAACTCATCGCCATCGCCGCCGTGGTACTGGGTGGCACCAGCCTCATGGGAGGCAGGGGCTCAGTTATCGGCACCGTCTTTGGCGCCCTCTTTATGGGGATACTGGAAAATGGACTCCTCCTCAAAGGCGTCCCTACCTTTTATCAATGGGTGGTAAAGGGGCTGGTGATACTGATAGCAGTGGTGGTTGACCAGTTGAAGAGGCGGTAGGGGGCGGAAATATCCAACCCCTACAGATTGGGCGTCTCTACTATATTAGTCGGTAGGGGGGATTTGACAGGGATGAACCGTACGGAGGGTTTGGTGCCTTCGTATCTAAAACCAGGGACCTCATCAGTAAGACCCTTGAGTGTTTCTAAAGGTTTCATCTCCAGGGCCAGCCCCATGCAGGTACGGGCACAGGCAGGCGGTATCCCCTGCTGGACCAGGGGGTAGCAACCTATACATTTTTCCCATCTGGGGCTGTATTCGTCCGGTGGCTCCGGGTTACGCCTTGGTACATGATAAGGACACTCCTTCTCGCACAGACCACATTGTATGCAACGGTGCTTACTGTAATCTCCACGGCCCCCCTTCCCAAAAACAACATCGTTGTATATCACCAGCCCGTCCTCCAGCAGCCTTCCCTCCGACATTATTAAATGGCCTGGTATCTCCTCTTCCCTTGTTGGGGTGATGACCACATAAAATTTACCCTCCCTTTCCCTTATCCACGGCTGGCGTCTTATCCATTCAGGGTCTCTCTTGAGGTATCTCTTGGTAGGACAGGCCTGAGCGCAGGCAGGCTCCTCACAGTGTTGACAGCTCAGGGAGAGAAAGAGCCTGACAGGTTTAGGGTACTTGCCCCCTTCAAAGTGGCGGACCTTACGCCAATTAAGCTCTGTCTGCCACTGCTGTTTACAGGCCATCTCGCAGGCATGACAGCCGATGCAGTTGTATTGGTTTACCAAAAATGCGAGCTGGCTCATCCCTTAGAGGCCTCCTTGTATATCCTTACCCCAACCTCTTTTGTAATACCCTCTCCCGAGAGCCTCTCCGCCTTACCAGGCATGAAGAGGCCATCGTTAACCCCTTTGCCTTTAGCCAGTTTGCCCAGTGCCCAGTGCCCATAGCCATGATGAAGCCCCACCACCTCAGGGTGGATGCCCTCCGTAAGGTGGACCTTCACCCTGGCCTTTCCGTAGGGGGACTCCATCCAGACCTCCTCCCCTTCCGCCAGGCCCAATCTCTTGCCCGTCTCCGTGTTTACCCAGAGGGGGTTATCGGGTTTCAAATCTATCAGCCATGCGTTATTGAGCGTCCTGCCCTGGGTATGTTCCGCCTGCTTCCAGGCCACGAGGTACAGGGGGTATTTCTTAGTGGGCTCGTCCTCTGGTTCTTCATAACTGGGTAGTGGGTCAAATCCCTTTTTGATGTCAGGCAGTACTACCGCCTCTTTTAATTCCCTTGAGAAGAATTCCAGCCTCCTTGAGGGGGTATCAAATCCCTTGACTATCTTTTCCCTCAGCTTTATGCCCACGGTCTTACCCTCTTTATTTCTTACAATCCCTGCCTTCTCATCAATTATAGCCCCTTCGGGTGCTTTTACTTCTTCAAGATGTTTTTCATAACGTGTCTGACCTGACTTCCATACGGCCCCCGGGAGGCCCTTTAATTCCTCCAGACTCATACCTATTCCCGACTTGAGCTCTGCATCCATGTACCCCTCGTAACTCATTTCAAAACCCTTCCCCTCTTTATCCTTTAGCCCTAGCTCACGTCCGAGGGCCATGACGAACTCGTACTCCGGTATGCCCTTTACGTGAGAACCTACCACGGGCTGTCTAAGGGCCAGGGTGGGCCAGGTGGTCCAGTTTGCAATAAGCTCGTACCTCTCAAAGAAGTGTGAGCCTGGGATGACAATGTCTGCCAGTTCAGCCGTCTCCGAGAGGAGGGTATCAACTGCCACTATGAAGTCCAGACGCTTCAGTGCCTCCACGTTCTTGGTGGTGTTAGGCACGGCCATTACGAAGTTCTGGAAGACGAAGACCCCTGCGTGTAGCTGATAGGGCTTGCCCGTGAGCATAGCATCCCTGGCCTCACAGTATATGCCCGAACCGTGTCCGAAGGGATATTTAGTGCCCAACCCATCCACCCTTGGAGGCAATGGTCTTTCTAACTTGAGGCCCCTCCTCTTTGGTCCCTTACGCTCAGGGAAGAGGAGTGTACCCGGCCTATCAATCTGGCCTAGCAGTACTGGCAGGGATGCAATGGCCCTGACGGTCTGGGTGGCGTTGCTGTGATGTCCAGGGCCGCTCCAGGCGTCTACCACAAAGGGCCTGGTGCTGGCAAGCTCCATGGCCAACCTGCTAATGGTCTCCCTGGGCACAGAGGTGACCTTCTCGGCCCATTTGGGTGAGTAGCCCTTTATGAACCTGCTGAACTCCTCAAAGCCAGTGGTCCATTCCCTTACAAAATCCCTGTCAAACAGTCCTTCCCTTACTATGACATGGGCCATAGCCAGGGCCAGTGCGCCATCTGTGCCAGGTCTAATGGGTACCCACTCATCTGCCTTGGCGGCTGTATGGGTAAAGACCGGGTCTATTACTACGAGTTTTGCCCCCAGCTCCCTTGCCCGGTTAATAATAGCGGGCAGGTGGGCCCACTTGGTGGCGGCCATGGGATTCCAACCGAAGAGCATTATGTATTTAGAGTTCTGCAGGTCGCCTAGCGGGCGATCGTGCCCCATTACCAGCTTGTACCCCAGCTTCCTGCTCACGTCACAGATATTAGAGTGCATGGAGAAGTTAGGGCTACCGTACAGCTCACAAAAATCCTTCTGTATATTTATGAAAGAGGCGTCCTCAGAGCACCAAAACAGAGACTCGGGGCCATATCTCTCTTTAATCTCCCTGAGCCTCCCTGCCACCTCCTTTACCGCCTCTTCCCAGGATATGGCCTCCCACCTCCCGCTACCCCTGGGGCCGATGCGCCGCAGAGGGGCTGGCACACGGTCGGGGTCGTAAAGGGAGGCCACTGCGGCGTTACCCTTTGGACATAACTTTGCCCCACGTCCCCTTTCCCTCCCGTAGTCCTGCGAGACGTTACATACGCCAATAGGGTTCTCGTCGTTGGGCATGACACCCTCTACCCTGCCCCCTACCACATGTACCAGCATCCCCGTGGCCCCTCCACACATCATACAGCAGGTAGGGAGCCACTGGTCCACCGTCTCATCTGGTGTGGCCCGGCTACTAGAATCTTCTGAGGCGGATGCCACCCTTTTCCAGAGGGACTCATTAAAAAATATAGTGGCCAGTCCGCCTGAGGCGGATTTGAGGAACTGACGTCGCGTGAACTCTTGGAAGCCTCGCATCATAACGCTAGTTAGGGCTGGGGCTCTGTCCCCAGCCTAATTGGGGGCACGTTACAACGTGCCCTTATCCTTTCCTAAAAGGGTAGAGGTATGGGCCTTTCCTGCCTCCACCCCAGGCTGGTCAAAGGGATTTATGCCAAAGAGTTTTCCTGCCAGGGCCGTCTGGACCTGGAACATATAAAGGAGTCCCCCTACATAAAAGGCGGAGAGTTCAGGGAGATATATAGTGTAGCTGGGACGCCCTGCCTCGGCAAGGGCCAGCTCCGTCCCCCTACGCTCCGCCGCCATAAGCCCCGCCAGGGTGTGTCCTGAAAGGTATTGAAAATTCGCCTCAGGGGATTGAGGGATTTCCACCTGGGCCTTGAATCTCTCCACCGCCACAAAGGTTATAATCTTATCAAATGGTCCCTCCATGTAGAGCTGGAGTTGAGAGTGCTGGTCCGTGGGGCCAACGGCCCTGACCGGGGTGGGGCCACAATGGATGACCTTTCCCTTGAGGGAGGACTTCTTCCCCAGGCTCTCCGCCCAGAGCTGGCAGAACCATTCCCCTACGGCCTCCAGGGCCGAGGAGTAGGGCATTATCACGGTGATGTGTCTGCCTCTTTTGTAGCTCAGATATTGAAGGCAGGCCCCTAACATGGCTGGATTTTCTTCCATGGCCTCTTTCTGACACCGTTTATCCATCCCCGCCGCCCCCGCTAGGAGTTCATCAATATTTATGCCACTGACGGCCGCAGAAAGTAGACCCACAGGGCTAAGGACTGAATATCTCCCCCCTACCCCCTTGGGGATAAATAGTCGCCTGTAACCCTCTCTCTCCGCCAACCTCCTCAAGTCGCCGTCTTCGGGGTCAGTGGTAGTTATGATATGCCTCGGGTAGGTACTACCCAGGCTATCCTTCAGCCTCTCCCGCACTATTAGAAACTGGGCCACGGTCTCCACCGTGGTGCCGGATTTGGAGATGACATTGAAGGCCGTGTGCCGCAGGTCCAGGGACTTGAGTAGCCCGTCAAATAGGTCTGGGTCTATGGTGTCTATGACGTGAATCCTGGGGCTCTCATGGCCACCGATATAAGGAGGATTAAGGGCCTGGTGGAGGGCGATATTGCCCAACGCAGAGCCGCCGATGCCCAACACCACAAAATCCTTTACCCAGGACCTTAGCTCCCTGTCAATCCTTTTTATCTCTCCTGCTGTCTCCTTTTGATAAGGGAGGTTCAGGAAGGGGCAACGTCCCTTGGCCCTCTCCTCCTTTAGCTCCGCGAGACAGCGCTCGGCCCGTCTTCCCAGCCTTTGCAACTCGGCGGGTGATAGCCCATGCCTGCCCACACTATCCCTGAGCATATTTTTAAAATCTGTACGAAGCATTTTCATAAGAGGATTCAGGATACAGAATTCCGGATACAGAATCAAGGATACAAAAATCCGGGGGTAGGGGTCAGGGGTTAGGGGTTAGTAATCTTTTTCCCTAATCCCTAATCTCTAGCCCCTAGCCCCGCCCATCTCTGTAGCTGTAGCGTTGGGGCCTGCTCCAACGTTTAAAAGGCTTGAATTCCTCCAGCATTTTTGTTAATTATCATAAGGTTGAGGGTGAGACAGGAGGTTCCAGTATGTGTGGTATAGTGGGATACGTAGGCCATAGGGAGGCCCTGCCAATCCTCCTTGATGGGCTAAAGAGGTTAGAATACCGGGGGTATGATTCTGCCGGTGTTGCCTTGCTGGAGGGGGGGGAAATCCATAATGTAAAGTCAGCAGGCAGGATAGAATCCCTTGAGGCAAAGTTAAAGGACCATAAGTGGCAAGGTCCCTCCCAGCAGGCCACCATCGGGATTGCCCATACCCGCTGGGCTACCCACGGTCCCCCTACCTCCGAGAACGCCCATCCCCACCTTGATTGCCATGGCAAGATTGCCCTGGTACATAACGGCATTATTGAAAACTACGAGTACCTGAAGGCCGTACTCCTGGAGGAAGGGTACGCCTTCTCCAGTGATACAGACACGGAGGTGTTGGTTCACTTGATAGAGAAATACTATCGTGGCGACCTTGCCAGCGCCGTCCGTTCCGCACTCCAGGAGGTAGAGGGTACCTATGGTATAGCGGTCCTCTGTGTGGAAGAACCAGATAAACTCGTGGTGGCCAGAGACAGTAGTCCCATGCTCATAGGTCTGGGCCAGGGGGAGTATTTTGCGGCCTCTGACGTGGCCGCCATCCTGGAACATACACGAAAGATTGTCTACCTGGAGAATGGCGAGGTGGCGGTGATAACCAGAAACGGAATAATAACCACTACTGGAGACGGGGTCCCTGTCAGAAAGAAGGTGGAAGAGATACACTGGAACCTGGAGATGATAGAGAAGAGTGGCCACCACCACTTCATGCACAAAGAGATACATGAGCAACCGCGTTCAATACTGAATGCCCTGAGGGGCAGGGTGGATGAGGTTAATGGGCGGCCCAGGCTGGGCATGTTCTTTGAGAAACGAGAACTGCTGGACCAGCTTAAGAGGGTCATAATCCTTGGCTGTGGTACTAGCTGGCACGCAGGGTTGGTGGGTGAGTATATGATGGAAGAACTCGCCCGTATCCCGGTGGAGGTAGAGTATGCCTCCGAGTTCCGTTACAGGGACCCCATCCTGGAGGAAGGCACGGTGGCTATCGCCATCAGTCAGTCAGGGGAGACGGCCGATACCCTGTCTGCCATGAAGGAGGCAAAGCGGAGGGGTGCCACTACTCTGGCTATATGTAACGTAGTGGGCAGTAGTATTGCACGAGAGGCAGAGGGGGGTGTATACCTCCACGCCGGGCCAGAGATAGGCGTAGCCTCTACCAAGGCCTTTACCTCCCAGCTTGCAGTCCTGTATCTCCTCACCCTTGCCATCGCCAGGGCCAGGGGGATGGAAAAAGAAAAGGCTCTGAAGATGCTCCAGGAATTGAACAGGCTGCCGGAGCAGGTAGAGACCATACTCCAGAGAGAGGAAGAAGTCATAGAGATAGCCAGGCTTTACAAGGACAGTACCAACTTCCTTTATCTTGGCAGGGGATACAATTTCCCCGCGGCCCTGGAAGGGGCACTCAAGTTAAAGGAGGTCTCCTATATCCATGCCGAGGGCTACCCTGCCGCAGAGATGAAGCACGGCCCGATAGCACTCATAAGCCCGGAGATGCCCGTGGTCTTCATTGCCACCAGAGACAGGGCCTATGGTAAGATCCTCACCAACATAGAGGAGGTCAAGGCCAGGGGGGGCAGGATTATAGCCATTGCCACCGAGGGTGATTTAACCATCAAGGATAAGGTAGACCACGTATTCTACATCCCCCAGACTATAGACCCGCTAGTACCTGTCCTCTCCGTCGTCCCCTTACAACTCCTTGCCTATCACATAGCGGTAATGAAGGGCTGTGATGTGGATAAGCCCCGCAACCTGGCAAAGAGCGTAACGGTGGAGTAGACTCCCAATGTGGAGTGCAGAATGCGGAGTGCGGAGTTGTTTTAATTCCGCATTCCGCAATCCGAAATCCGCATTTAGAATGTTCCGCATTCCGAATTCCCCACTCCGCATTAAATATGGGGGGCCATCCCCCTCGCCTCCTGTGTCAACTCATGAATCCTCTGGAAGAGGGACTCTTCTGCTTCTGAGAGGGTCTTTTCCCGGCGGGACGTTGTCCTCCTTGCGACTTCAAGGGCATTGTCCAGATGATACGTCTGTACCCTCTCGGCACACCATGAAAAAGAGGGGACGAATCTGGGTACAGGATAACGGCCTATGACGTTACAGCTGAACCCCACAATGCCTCCGGCCGAGAGGCTGGAGTTAATCCCAATTTTTGTGTGGTCTCCTATGGCTGCCCCTAAAAAGGTCTCTCCGCTGTCTATCATCCTGTCTCCGAACTGTACCCGGACGTTGCCGTAGGTATTCTTGAGATTACTGTTGGTGGTGCCTGCCCCCAGGTTCACCCATGAGCCTATGTAAGAATCCCCCAGGAAGCCGTCATGTTGTTTATTGCTGTAGCTATGCAATATGGAGTTGGAAACCTCCCCTCCCACCTTGCAATACTCTCCGACGTTTGAACCCGCCCTGAGCCTTGTAGAGGGGCGCACAATTGCCCCTTTTCCTATATAGGCCGGGCCTATAATAGCAGTGTTGGGCTGTATCAAAACCTCTTCCGCTACGAATATAGGGCCATCCTCTGCGTCCAGTACACAACCAGGTTTTATCCTTGAGCCACTGCCCGTGAAGATATTACCTGGGTTCAAGAGTGATACCCCCTCGTAAACCCTCCCATTTATACCCCTGCAGGGGAGGGGTACCCCCGCCCCTACCCTCTGCCAATCCTTTTTTGTCTCCTCTTTATTGTGTTTAATAATATCCCAGAAATAATTTATTAGGGTGAGGCTGACCTTTCTTTTGGGGAGACCTTCTAGTTTCTTTAGTGCCTTGTTTTCAAGGAAATCTCCTGCTGCTAGTTCCTTGAACCATTTCCTGTCCAGACGGGCATACACCAGTGTACTGTCTGAAAGGCCCACTTCTTCAGGCCCTTCCAGGGGGATTGGCTCACACTCCAGTAACCTCCCATTGACAAAAAGACAGCCCTCCGCCCCGGTATCAAGGGTGTTTATACGTTGCTTGCTAATTTCTTTTAATACGTCGGCAAGATAGTCCCTGCAGAACAGGCTTACACCCGCCCCAGGGTACTGGTGGAGTATTTTCTCCTCCAGGCTCAGTATGCCGCAACGGAGCTGGTAGACAGGCCGGGTGTAGACCAGGGGCAGGAGCCCACTGTAGCCGCTATCCTCAAATATGCAGATTCCGTTCATTTTTTTAGTAGTTAGTCCGCCTAAGGCGGAGTAGTCAGTAGCCAGGATGGAATTGTTTCTATCCCTAGCTACTCACTGCTGGCTACCAGCTACTGTACTGATTATCTTCCTCATCTCTTCCTCCGCCTTCTTGAGGCCGTTCTGTCCGATTATCATTAACATCGTGGGCGAGGACAGGAGCTCAAAGACCTGCCGTCTCTTCCCCTCCTCCTTTACCGAAGAGATAACCAGGGGGCGGAGTTTAGAGAGTAGCTGGATGAGTTCAGAATATTCGGGGCCAAACAAGTCCTCCAGCTCCTGGCGTATCCTCTTGGCCAGGGCGGGGCTGGCGCCACCGGTAGATATGCTTATCTGTAGCTCTCCCCTGTTGACCACAGAAGGTACAATAAAGTTGCAGAGTCCGGGCTGGTCCACCACGTTTACCAGCAGGCCGTGACGCTGGGCATCCTCCCAGACCTTCTGATTGACTTCCTTATCATCGGTGGCGGCAATGACCAGGAAGGCCCCTGCCAGGCATTCCCCACTGTACTTTTGTCTCAGGAGGGTAATGCCTCTTTTGGACCTGAACTCTTTATAGAACTCCGGGGCTATTACAACCACCTCTGCCCCTACCTCTTTAAGGCCCAGTGCCTTCCTGTAGGCCACCTCACCCCCGCCTACCACTACGCACCGTTTGCCTTTTACGTCCAGGTATATGGGATAGTATCTAGGCATAAAATTTAAGATTGGAAATTGAAAATTTTAAATTTAAAATTTCCAATTTCCATTTTACAATTCTGAGACCCAAAATTTTATCCAATCTCTTTGGCAACAAGGTCTTCGTAGCTCTCCCGCCTGCGGATTACCTGGAAGGTCTTGTCCCTGACCATGACCTCGCAGGGCCTGGGGCGGGAGTTATAGTTGGAGCTCATGGTGAAACCATAGGCCCCGGCACTGAATATTGAGAGTAGTTCGCCCTGCTTAATCTTCGGGATGAACCTGTCCCTGGCAAAGAAGTCGCTACTTTCACACACAGGGCCTACTATGTCAACCTTTGCCAGGCCTTTTTTCGGCGGATTAAAACCCTTGGGGGTGAGGACCTCCGGCATAGGCACCCTGGGGTTAACGGGCCATATCCTGTGGAAGGCATCGTAGAGGGTAGGCCTGATGAGGTCGCTCATGGCCGCATCACAGATGACGAACCTCTTGCCGAAGCTTGATTCCTTGTCATAGAGTACCTTCGTTACCAGTATCCCTGCATTACCCACTATAAAACGGCCCGGTTCAAGTATGAGTTTCAGCCCCACAGCCCGCACAAGCGGCAGTACCTCTCTGGCATAATCGGCTGGCCGACAGACTGCCTCTCCGGTGTACGATATGCAGTAGCCGCCACCAATGTTGACGTATTCAATCGGGAGGGAGTACTTGCGGCACAGGGGTAGAAAACCGTTTAGCTTCTCCAGGGCCTTTACGTAGGGTTCCGGACTCATAATGGGGGAGCCCAGGTGTACGTGGAGACCACATATCTGGAGTGAGTCGTATCTCTTTGCCCCCTTTACAACCTTCTCAGCCATCCCCAGGTCAATGCCAAATTTATTTTCTTTTTTGCCAGTAGTAGTCCTGGCATGTGTCTTCGGGTCAACGTCCGGGTTGAGTCTCAGGGCCACCCTGGCGGTGGTCTTGTTGTCATGGGCTATAGTGTTTATGGATTCCAGTTCGGCCTGGGATTCCACGTTGAACATGAGGATGTTGCTGTCCAGTGCGTATTTTATCTCCTGCGGGTTCTTACCTACGCCGGCAAAGATTGTCTTCCTGGGGTCTGCCCCTGCCTGGAGGGCACGGTAGAGTTCCCCTCCGGAGACCACGTCAAAACCCGAACCCTCCAGGGCCAGCAGGTGGAGGACGGAGAGGTTAGAATTAGATTTGACCGAGAAGCATATGAGGGTGGAGACCCCGGCGAAGGCGTTTCGTATCTCCCTGTAATTACCCAGGACGGCCCTCTCGCTGTAGACATAAACAGGGCTCCCAACCGACGCTACTATATCGTCAACCTTTACGTCTTCACAGTAAAGGGTGCCTTTGCGGAAGGTAAATCCCGTCATTTGGCCTTCGGCAGGGGCGGCCCTGCCACCCCTTACGCCTTTTTTGATTCCCATAATCTGTCCCACCACCACCCCACCCTTTCCCTTACGGCCGAGGGAGAGGTGGATGAAGTGCCCTTGTAATGTTTAATGCAGTTTTCCACCCCAAGGAAATCGTATACCCCTTTATCTACGAGGGGAGAGGACTGCCTCAATTCGTCCAGGCTGAATTCCTTAAGGGTTTTACCCTCCTGGACGGCCCTCCTCACTAATTTGCCCACTACCTCATGGGCCTGGCGGAAGGGGAGGCCCTTCGTAACGAGATATTCTGCCAGGGACGTGGCGTCCAGGTAGCCCTTCTTACAGGCCAGGGCTATATTTTCGGGTTTAAAGGTGGTCCCATTTACCACCTTTTTCAAGAGGGACAGAGAGGCCGTAACGGTAGAGGCTATATCAAAGACCGCCACCTTGTCCTCCTGCATGTCCCGGTTATAAGAGAGGGGCAGGGCCTTCATGAGGCTAAAGAGGAAGAAGAGGTTGCCGTAGACCCTGGCGCACTTGGCTCTGAGTAGTTCCAGTACGTCCGGGTTACGTTTCTGGGGCATAATACTGGAACCCGTGCACAGTGACTCGTCTAGCTCTATGAAGTTAAACTCTGGGCTAATCCACAAGACCCATTCTTCGGCCAGCCTGGAGAGGTGCATGGAGAGGATAGCCATATTAGAGGCAAACTCCAGGCAGAAATCCCTGTCACTGACGGCATCAATGCTGTTGGCACAGACCTGGGAGAATCCGAGGAGTCGTGCGGTAGTCTCCGGGTCTATGGGCAACGTAGTCCCGGCCAGGGCACAGGCCCCCAATGGGGAACGGTTCACCCTCGTCATGGAATCCGCCAGCCTCTCTTTGTCCCTCTCCAGCATCTCTACATAGGCAAGGAGGTGATGGGCCAACAGGACTGGTTGGGCATGCTGAAGGTGGGTAAAGCCAGGGAAGATGAGGTCAAGGTGGGCACGGGCCTTTTGTGCCAGCTCCAGTTGTACCCCTTCTATCAGCGTAGATACCTGAGTAATGGTCTCCCTTGTCCAGAGCCTGAGGTCAAGGGCCACCTGGTCATTACGGCTCCGGGCAGTATGTAGTTTCCTCCCTGCCTCACCGGCCTTCCTGATAAGGGCAACTTCAATGTTCATGTGGATGTCTTCCAACCCCTTTTTGAAGGAGAAATTGCCCTGGTCTATCTCTTTTTCTATCTCTTTTAACCCCAGGATAATAGCCTCTTTTTCCTCCTCCGTGAGTAGTCCAGAGGCGGCCAACATGGTGGCGTGTGCAATACTCCCCTGGATGTCGTACTTATAGAGTTGCTTGTCAAAGGATATGGACTCCGTAAAGTCTTCTACGGAGGGTTCGGTAGGTTTTTCAAACCTACCGGCCCACGGTTTTTTGGTGTCTTCCATGGATTTTCCCTTATTATTTTAATTGTATGAGACGGGGTATTTTAACAAATATAGAGATTTAAACAAGACTTTGAGACTGAACTTTGGACATGGGTTGCAGGGGCAATCCGCCTCAGGCGGACGAGTCGCCCCTGCCCTGGTGGGAGGGGGAACCCTTGGGGGGATATCTATTGCCCTCTCTTGATTTGCCTTCCCATTAGTTCGGCCAGGGGCACGAGCTGTTTCATCAGCGTGGAGAAATTTTCAAGGGTAAGAGACTGGGGCCCGTCGGACATGGCGTGGTCCGGGTCTGGATGTACTTCTATCAGGAGTCCGTCGGCACCAGCGGCCACCGAGGCCATGGCCATTGGGGCCACCAGATACCACTTGCCCGTGGCATGGCTTGGGTCACAGACCACAGGCAGATGACTGAGGCGTTTTACCATCGGCACGGCACTTAAATCCAGCGTATTTCGTGTAGAGGTCTCAAAGGTACGAATACCCCTCTCACAGAGGATGACCTGGTGATTGCCCTTCCCCATGATGTACTCGGCGGAGAGTAACCACTCTTCAACGGTTGCGGCTAGACCCCGCTTGAGGAGACACGGTTTGTCAAGCCGACCTATTTCTTCAAGAAGCGGGTAATTTTGCATATTTCTAGCACCAATCTGTATAATATCTGTATATCGGTAAATTAGTTCTACGGCATCCTGGCTCATCACCTCCGTAATTACCTTCAGGCCAATCTTTTGGCTAATATCCTTCAACAGTTCCAGCCCTTCTTTGCCTAGACCCCGGAAGGAATAGGGGGATGTCCTGGGCTTAAATGCCCCGCCCCTGAGCACTTGGGCGCCAGCCTTCTTTACCCCAACGGCAGTCTCGTAGAGTTGTTTCTCATCCTCAACAGAACATGGTCCAGCCATAACCACCAGTTCTCTTCCACCAATTGACAGGTCTTTAAAGTCAATACTGGTGTCTGTGCCCTTAAACTCCCTGCTGGCCAATTTATAAGGTTTGGAAATCCGTATAACGTTTTCAACAAAAGGAAGTCCCCCAAACCTACTCTGAAGTTCTGCGGGGATATTTGCCCCGACAATGCCTATGACTATGCACTCTTCCCCCCTGGAGACGTGTCCGGAGAGGTTGAATTTTTTGGCAATTTCCAGCACCTCTCCAATCTGGTCTTCCTTTACTCCCTTTTTGAGAACTAGGATCATCCTTTTATCTTTTCTCCTGGCAAAAAATAATTTGTGATAAAACTTTTTTGATTATAACAATAAGTAAAGACCCCTGCAAAAGTATTTTAGGTCCTAGCTGTCATTCTGAGCGAAGCGAAGTCACGTCTGAGGCGGATTCGCCTATGGCGAAAATCTAGTCTTTTAAGAGATTCTTTCCGCCTTAGGCGGACTTTGCTCCCCCAGAATTACAATTGTGCAAGATTTTTTAGAGTTCTAAAATCATTAATGAAAAAAAGACGTCCCTTAAGATAAAAGTCAAAATATAGTGACAACATATATCTGTAACATGTGTGTTGCACGAGTATATTAGACGTATAGTAGGTATTCAGTAATGACAATACAGGGGAAGGGGGCGAGAAAGAGGGGACGTTTTGGAACGGGAAAGGAGCATTTTAAAACGCAGACATAACGTCTGATAATATATATTATGTTGCACAGGAGATAGGCGGGCCGTAAAAAGGAGGGAAAGTGCTAAAAAGTCTTTGGGAAAGGCACTACTGATACAGGTGGAAAAGAGGCAGGAGGCCTGATTGGATCGTTCGCCAGGGGCAAATCCGCCTGAGCCTGCCCTGCATCAGAACGGTGCAGGGCCTGCCACTGAGCGGAGCGAAGGGGCGGATGGGGCTGCCCACAGACCCGCCTCAGGCGGGTCGCCCCACCCCTTTAAGTCTTTCAATCAATCTTTCTATCCTTAAGACCTCTTGCTCCCCGGTCTTCATGTCTTTTAGCCCGTAGCTGTCGTTACGTATCTCGTCTTCGCCTACAAATAAGACATAGGGGTAGCCTTTTTCATTTGCGTACTGTATCTGTTTCTTAAATGACCTCATGGCCAGGTCTATATCCGCAGACAGTCCCGCCTGTCGGACCGCCTCCGTTATCCTGAATGCATGGCCTGATAATTCAGGGCGTAGATATATGACTAAAAGTAGAGGCGGGGTGCCTTTGTACCTCTCGGATAGGACTGGATTGCTCTCTACTAAATCAATAATCCTCTCTATCCCGAACGAGATACCAACGGCAGGGGTAGGCGTCCCCCCGAACAGTTCTATTAATTGGTCGTATCTGCCACCCCCTGCTATACTTCCAACCTGCTCTCCCTTCCCAATCTTTATCTCAAAGATTGGGCCTGTGTAGTAGTCTAGGCCTCGCACTAGCGTATAATCAACCAGGATTCTTTTATCTAACGATATCTCTTTGGCATATTCCAATATCTGAGACAGCTCATTGAGTCCTTCTATCCCTTTTTCGTCCTTTGCCAGTAGCCCCCTCATCTCATCTATTTTTTCCTGATTCGTCCCTCTTGTTATTATGTACCTCATGCAATCTTCATAGGCCTTTTCTGACATACCCCTATTAAGAAACTCCTGTCTTACGCCTCCGGGGCCTATCTTATTCAGCTTGTCCAGTGCCCTGAACACGTCTAATTCCTTTTCCTGTTCTATCCCGGCACATCTCACCTGGGCGGCCAGTATCTTCCTGTTGTTTAGCTGGATACAGTAATCCTCAAACCCGATTCTACCCAAAATATTCTTAGCCATATCCAGTAGCTCAACTTCACAAAGCATGTTACTTGCCCCAAATATATCTGCATCCATCTGGAGGAACTCCCTGTATCTGCCTTGTTGAGGGTTCTCGTACCTCCACACCTTTCCAATGGAAAACCCCTTTATGGGTTTCTTCAGACTTGGGTTGCCGGCTATCATCCTCGCTATGGAGGCCGTGAGTTCAAACCTTAACCCTAACTCTCGTCCGCTCTTATCTTTAAATACATATATCTCGCCTGACACCTCTTCGCCACTCTTCCTGGTAAGGGTCTCCAGGTACTCAAATGCTGGACCATCCCACGGATAACAGCCATATATCTTGAAGACCTCCTTAATCATCTCAACAATCCTATCCCGTGTCTCCATGTAGTAAGGCAGGAAGTCTCTTGTTCCTTTTGGTCCAGTAAATTTCTTACTCATTTTAGGGTTGTCCTCAGTTTAGATAAATGGGTCCAGGCGGACGGGACACAAATCACCAAACGTTAACAAAAACCCATTCAAAAATCAATCACCCTTAGTGCCTTTTCATGTCCCAGGTTATGCGACCAGCCTCAAGAGGGAGGGAATCACAGGGCAGGTAAGCACTCTTTCTGCCTCCCTATAACATCCACACAAGCCCCGATATTTACACTTGCAATTTTCCTGTAGAGATGATAACATTTTTGTTCGCAACCTCCGGGGGAGGAGGTAACCCCATAAGGCTAGAAGTGTTGAATAAAGAGATAACGGCCCAGGGGTGAGGCTCTCAGGGGAAGTGGCAGGGCCATCCCCCCCAACAAACAAAGAGGAGCGGTACTGGAGAAACGCCTACGCCTATGGCATCACTACTGAATCTTGTCCATGGGCCTATTTGTGAAGCTGAAAGGAGAAAATAATTATGCTAGTGGGCCCAAAGGGACTTACCATAATAACGATATTGGCGGGTTTAATTACCCTGCTCTGTGTGGGGCTTGCCTTGACTGCCACAAGTAAGTATCGTACCCAGCGGCATAGGGTAGCAGAGTTAGAGGAGAGGCTCATGGCTGGCAAGGCAGAGCTTGTGAAAGTACCCCAGGTCCAGCTCAAGCTCCAGGAAGAACAAAAAAAGTTAAAGGGCAAAGAGGAAGAGATTAACAACGTGAAGGGAGAGACGGAGTCCCTGCGGTCCGAGTACGAAAACCTCAAACACGAACACGAACTCCTGGGCGCCGCCAAGGCAGTCTCTGATAGAGGATTACAACAGACCGATGAGGCAAGGGCGATTGCCTTACATACGGTAGCTGTCCTGGATGAAAAGGTTAAAGAACTGGAAGGGGCAAAAGTCCAATTAGAGAAAAAGATTGCAGAGCTAGACCTGGACTACAGGGCGGCCCTCACCAAGATAAAGAACATGGGAAAAGGAGGGGGTGGTGCATCCATGGCCCCTCATGCAGAAGGACACGAGGTGGTGCCGGCAATCGCTACTGCTGGGGGTGCTGGTGAAGCCCAGGGCCTAAAGGCCAAGGTGTCGGAGCTCACAAATGAGCTTATAACCCTCACCAAGGCCAAACAGCAGGCAGAAAGGGAAGTGGAAGAACTGCAGAGGCGTCTGGCCGCTGTGGCCCCCCAATAGACCTGACCCTAGCCCCCATCGTCTAGTGGCCCAGGATGCCAGGTTCTCAGCCTGGAGACTGGGGTTCAAATCCCCATGGGGGTACCAGTTTCTAAAAATCAGTGCCACCCCCCCCAACTCAACAAGCCCGCGTACCACCTGCCTTTCATTTTACTACACGGGATTGCTGCAAGATTTTATTGAAGAATACCTGTCACATGCTATAAAATGCTAGCTCTTAAATCCCAAGAGGAAAGGAAGGTTTTATGGCCCTTTATCTGGTAACCGGTGGTGCCGGGTTTATAGGTGCCCGTCTGGTGGAGAGACTCCTTAGTCAAGGAGAGACGGTCAGGGTGCTGGATAATCTGGATACAGGACGAAAGGAGAATCTGGCCCACTGTCTTAAGAAGATTGATTTCTGGAAAGGAGATATACGGGACAAGAAGACGGTGAAAAAGGCTGTGAAGGGGGTGGACTGCGTACTGCATATAGCCGCCCAGCGTTCTGTCCCTCGCTCCATAGATGATCCCCTTTCCAATAATGAAGTCAACGTCCAGGGCACACTCAATGTACTGTGGTGGGCAAAAGAGGCAGGTGTGAGACGGGTAGTCTGCGCCTCCTCCTCCTCTGTCTATGGGAATAGTCAGGCTATGCCGCTGAGGGAGGGTTATACCCCCTCTCCTCTCTCCCCGTATGCCGTCTCAAAACTCGTGGGGGAATATTACTGCGAGGTCTTCTATAAAATCTATGGGCTGGAGACGGTGAGTCTGAGGTATTTTAACGTGTTTGGCCCCCGGCAGGACCCCCACTCTCAATACGCCGCCGTAGTCCCTTTGTTCATAGAGGCAGGACTGGACGGCAGGCAGGTAGAAGTCCACTGGGATGGACTGCAGTCCAGAGATTTCACTTATATAGAAGATACCGTGAGTGCTACACTGCTAGCCGCCACGGTACCTGGGGTAGCCGGTAAGGTCTTTAATGTGGGCTGTGGCAAGGAGTACTCCATTCTTGATCTCCTCAAGGCCGTAGAAAGGATTATCGGCAGGCCCATCAGTTACACCCGTTCCGAGGCCAGAAAGGGAGACGTCAGGCGCACCCTGGCAGATATCTCCCAGGCAGAGAAATTGCTAGGTTATAAGGTAAGTATTGGGTTTGAAGAGGGCCTGGAGAAGACCACAGAATGGTTCAAGAATCATAGACAGTAGTGTAGGGGCGACCCGCCCCTACTTCATGTCATACCTTATATCTCTTTTTCCTCTTCTACCCCTGTGTGGACGCTCCCGGTGCGGATGTGGACGGTGGTAACCACGTCCGTTACATATATCCTTCCATCTCCAGGCTGTCCTGTACGGGCACTTTCCATAATAACCTGCATAACCTTCTCTGTTTCCTCATCTGGAACGACTATCTTAAGCTCTGCCCTCCTTACCGCCTCACTAGAAAAGGCCCTGCCGCGCCAGATTCTGGTAGGCCCTTTCTGCTCCCCATAGCCAGTCGTAGTGGTTACCGTCAACCCATGGTAGCCCGCATCGTGCAGGGTTTGCCTTATCAGTTCAAATCTCTCCGGTCTGATTATCGCCTCTATCTTTTTCATTTTTTGCTCCTGGAGGGAAATGGATATTATTTTAACTCTGCATATTATATCTCCGTGATAACACCTGTCAACTTGTTTAACCAGTAGAGGCACGTTGTCCGCCAGATTCGCTTCGCTCACTGCAGGCTTAGGCGGATGCCCCTACAAAGATCCCCTTTGTAAGTAAGGTCGGGCAGGCCCTGTACCGTCCCTTCGCTCCGCTCTAGGGCAGGTTTGGTGCAGGGCAGGGGTAACCCCTGCCCCTACATGGAAATGCCTCAAGAATCCCCCCTTGATTCCATAAGACTTATGTGATATAAGGGCAAAACCCTGAGTCCTGTTCGTCAAAATAACTGGCGAAGCTGCCTTGGGCACGACACATACCAAAGAGGAGGGTTTGATGGGCAGATACCTGATGCATCTCACAGTCTTTCTCCTGTTCCTTTTTAATGCCTCCTTCGTCTTGGGCAACCCGGAAAAGAAGGTGGGTATATTGATACTGGCCCGGGGGATAGACCCCCCAGGGGAGGTCTCTGTATGGGATAGGCACGTGATGGCCGCAGTAAAGCCCATCCAGGAGGCCTACGACGTAGAACTGGTCTTCGGGATGGATGAAAAGGTGCTCCAGGAGGCGGTAAGTAAACTAGAAGCCAGGGGGGCAGCAAAGATATTGGCCGTCCCCCTTTATATCTCCTCCCACAGCCCGGTGGTGCAGAAGCTGGAGTATCTCCTGGGTGTGACGCCCGTCCCTCCAGAGAGACAAAAGGAGATTAAGCCTATCACCGTCAAGGCTGATTTACACATGACCCATGCCATAGAGCACAACCCCCTGGCCGCCCTCATAGTCTTTGAGAGGGCCATGGAGATAAGTCTCAATCCCCCACAAGAGACCGTCATCCTGGTAGGACACGGCCCCCTTACCAAGGTCTCTGAGACCATGTGGTTAAGAAGCATGTGGGTCCTGGCCTCTTTCGTAGAAGAAGAAGGTGGCTTCAAGGACGCCCTGGTGGCCACCGTAATGTTCGGCGCCCCTCCCGACATAAAAGAGAAGGCAATCAAAGACCTGAGGGCCATGATAGAGGAGGTAAGTAAAAACGGGACGGTGCTGGTCGTCCCCTGTATGATAGCCCCTGGCGGGATTGAGGGGATGTTGGAGGAACAACTAAGGGGACTGACCTACCGGTTTGGTCGCCCCTACCTGCCCCACGTTAACGTCACCAAGTGGCTGAGGGCAGAGATACAGGGAAGCCTCAAGAGGTGGGAGAAGGAACTCAAAGGACCTAATCCGTAGTCCCCACCTACAGCTAGTAGGGGCACGTTGCAACGTGCCCCTACCAAACAATCGCTCCTTCCAGACCCTTCCTAAGTCAATGATACTTACTGCGATACATCAACCTCCAAAGAGGCTTGTTGACTTTTCCTTTTTGACGAGTAATATACCTTTAAGATAGTAGACAGCGTACAGGGATAACGGTTCCCCCTGTCTACTGTTTACTGTCTACTGTCTACTATTTATGGATTTTACCCACCTCCACGTTCACAGTGAGTACAGCCTCCTGGATGGGGCGTGCCAGACTGCCCAACTCGTAAAGAGGGCCAAGGAGACGGGGATGGAGACCCTGGCCCTCACTGACCATGGTAACCTGTACGGGGCCATAGAATTTTATACCAAGGCCAGAGAGGCCGGTATAAAGCCCATCCTGGGTTACGAGGCCTATGTAGCACCCACCAGCCGCTTAAATAAGGACCCAAGCAAAAAGGAAACGCTCTACCACCTTACCCTGCTGGCAAAAGATATTACCGGGTATCAAAACCTCTTAAAACTGTCCACTGCGGCATACCTTGAGGGTTTCTATTATAAGCCACGCATAGATAAGGAACTCCTCAGCCGCCACCCTCAAGGGCTTATCGCCCTTTCCGGGTGCATGAAGTCGGAGATAAACCTTAACCTCGGCAGGGGATTAAAAAATGAGGCACTTCGTGCTGCCGCCGCCTACAGGGAGATCCTCGGCAAAGAAAACTTCTATATTGAGGTGCAGGATAACGGCATCCCTGAGCAGAAAGGCCTGGTACAGGGTGCAATAGAGATAGGTAGACAATTGGACATACCATTGGCGGCCACTAACGACATCCACTACCTGACCAGAGAGGACGCTGAGGCCCACGACATACTACTATGCATAAACACCGGAAAACCAGTGGGCGACACTAACCGCCTGAAGTTTGCCACCCAGGAGTTCTACTTTAAGTCCCCTGAGGAGATGCGGTCGCTCTTTGGGGAAATCCCCGATGCCCTGGCCAACACGGTATCCATTGCCCAGAGATGTAACCTGGACCTGACCTTTGGCAAGCTCCACTTACCTAAGTACCACCTTCCTGCCCTGAACCAGAACGGTTCAGGGCCTGAAGGCAAAACCAACTCCCAGTTTCTTAGGGAACTCTGTGAGATTGGGGTAAGGGAGAGATATGGTGCGGTGACTGAGGCCATACGGAAGAGATTGGAGCACGAGTTGAGGGTCATAGAGGAGACGGGCCTGGTGGATTACTTCCTGATTGTGTGGGACTTTGTGGACTTTGCCCACAAAAATGGCATCCTCACCAGCGGGAGGGGTTCAGGGGCAGGAAGCCTGGTGGCCTATGCACTTAAGATAACAAACGTTGACCCCCTGAGATACGACCTCCTTTTTGAGAGGTTCCTCAATGCAGAGCGTGTGACTATGCCCGACCTGGACATAGATTTTTGTGCAGAAGGGAGGGAAAAGGTAATAGAGTATGCCAGGCAGAAATACGGCGGGGACCAGCACGTGGCCCAGATTATAACCTTTGGCACCATGAAGGCCAAGGCCGTAGTGAGGGACGTGGGCAGGGTACTCGGCATACCCCTGGCAGAGGTGGACGGGGTGGCAAAGCTAATCCCTTTCACCCAGGGCATCACCCTGGCCCAGGCACTAGAACAAGAGCCTGAACTGGCATCGCTTTATAAAAATGACCAGAGGATAAAACGCCTGTTTGACATCTCCTCCAGGCTGGAGGGTTTGTGCAGGCATGCCTCCGTACACGCCGCAGGGGTGGTCATCTCCGATGAACCTCTTACCCATTATACCCCCCTTGCCAAGAATGGGGACGTGGTTACCACCCAATACGATGACGTTACCCTGGTGGAGCAGATAGGCCTCCTCAAGGCCGATTTCCTGGGGGTAAGAAAGTTCACCGTCATTGACAAGACACTTAAACTTATAAAGGAGACCTCCAGCAATGAGCTGGACCTCTCACAGATACCCCTGGATGACAAGGCCACCTACCAACTCCTATCCAGTGGGAACGTAAAAGGGGTGTTCCAGGTGGAGACCAGCCGGGGGATACAAGAACTCCTGAGAAGGCTGCGGCCCGAGGAATTCTCAGACATAATTAACCTCATAGCCCTTTACAGACCAGGCCCCCTGCAGAGTGGGATGGCGGATTCCTTCATAGAATGCCGTCACGGCAGGGAAAAACCCACCTTCCTCCACCCCAGTCTGGAGCCCCTGTTGAAAGAGACCTATGGTATCATCCTCTACCAGGAGCAGGTTATGAGGATAGCCAACGTCCTGGGGGGGCTCACCCTGAACCAGGCTGATAACCTCAGAAAGGCCATGGGCAAAAAGAAGCCCGAAGTCATGGCCAAATATAGAGACCAGTTTATCAGTGGGGCAGTAAAGAACGGAATACCCGAGAAGACGGCCCATGAAATCTTCTCCCTCATGGAATACTTTGCCGGTTACGGATTCAATAAATCCCACTCCGCCGCCTACGCAGTCATCACCTATCAGACGGCCTATCTCAAGGCCAACTACCCCACACAATACATGACGGCACTGATGAGCTGTGAGAAACAGAACACCGACAAGATAGTCAGCTATATAGAGGACTGCAGGCGGATGGACATTGAGGTGCTTCCCCCCTGTATCAACGAGAGTCAGGCCGATTTCACTATGGCAGGTGGTGAGGCCACTCCCGGAAAGGGAAAGATACGCTTTGGCCTTGGGGCCATCAAGAACGTGGGAGAGAAGGCCATAACTTCTATCCTGGAGGCTAAACAAGGGGGTGGAAAGTTTACCTGCAGACACGATTTCTACAAGAGGGTGGATTCAAGGATAGTCAACAAGCAGGTCATTGAGAGCCTTATCAAGGCTGGGGCCTTTGACTCCCTGCCGGGCCCCAGGGAAGAACACCTTAAGGCCATCAGTTCAGACATGGAGATAGCTGAAAAGAAAAGGGACCACCCCGAACAGACTCATCTGGCCTTTGGAGTATGGGGTACAGAGTGCGAGGTTTCTAAATCCGAAACCCGCAATCCGCAATCCGCATCCCGGAATTGTCCTGCCTGCGATGCATGGCAAGGCATCCCGGACCTGAAACCCGAAGAACTGTGGGATGAAAAGACGCGGCTCCAGGAAGAAAAGAGCGTCCTGGGCTTTTACGTAAGCAGTCACCCACTGGACAAACTGAAGAAATTCCTGGCCGAGGACTCTCCCACCACGGCTAGCCTGTCTGAAGCCACCGAGGGGGAGGAGGTCACCCTGGCAGGGGTGCTGACCGAAGTAAAAAAGACTACTACTAGAAACGGCGACCCCATGGTCTACCTCCTCCTGGAAGACCTGGAGGGCCACGCCGAGGGCCTGGTCTTTAAGAGAGAACTGACCCAGTACGAATCGCTCCTCAAAAAAGACGAGGTAGTCCTGCTCAAGGGAAGGGTTATCTTCCGTAACGGCGGGGGCAAGGGCCAAAGACCCTCCATCAAGGTCTCAGAGTTGAGTCCGTTAGAGAAAGGGCTACAGGAAGAGAGCGCCGTTATAACTATAGACCCCGCCAAACATGCAGACGAGACCTTGGTACGCCTTAGAGCCGTCTTCTCCGCCCATCCGGGCCACTGCCCGGTCCTCCTGGACATATTGGGTCAGGAAGGCCAAAAGACCCGTATAAAGGTCAACAACCGCTTCTTTGTTACCGTCAATGAAGATTTTCAGTCAGCAGTAGAAGACCTCCTGGGGCCAGGACACCTGCATTTTTCTATCCGTCCCCACTCTCCCTCTACGGTAGCCAGCCCCACACCAACACAAAGGGCTCAATCCGCCTTAGGCGGAAAGGGTTCAAGAGTTCAAGGGACAGGGCCACTCCCGATTAAAAACGTTAGTCGTTGATGTAACCCTCCTGATGTGCTAAAATTCCTGTTGTAGGGGCAACCCTTGCGGTTGCCCAAAATGATAGGGCAGGTGCAAGACCTGCCCCTACTTACTTACATTGCAAAGGACAGACATGAAAGAAGAACTAGCTTACGTATTGATTACCCCCTATAGCCTGGTGAAGAGCCGTACGGGGGGGATTATAGGCAGGATACTCTCTATGGGAGCACTGGAGTTGGTAGGGGCCAGGATGTACTCCCCGAGCGATGAGCTCGTTGACCGTTACTGCGCTACCATAGAGACACAGGACATCAAAAAACCCCAGATTAAGAAGGCCCTGTTGACCTACCTCAATGATTACTTCCGGAGGGATAATCGCTTTGGTGTCTCTAACCGCGCCATGCTCCTCTTGTTCCAGGGTCCGAATGCCCTGCGTGTGCTAAATGACGCAGTGGTAGGTTCTATTGCAGGGGAGATTAGAGGTGATACCGTAAGGGGTACCTACGGCGATTACATCCAGGGAGAAGACGGACAGGTAGAATACTTTGAGCCTGCCGTACTCATCGCCACTGATGAAGAGACTAACAGGAAGCAACTGGCCCTGCTGGCAGAATACGCCGAAAGAGACGGCGGCGTACTGGAGCACGTACTTAAATTCCCGGAAGGGACAAGACCAGAGACTACCCTGGTGATAATAAAACCAGAAAACTTCGTGAAACATAGTTCCAGACCAGGGAACATAGTGGACATCTTCTCCCGCTCAGGGCTATACATCGTTGGGGCCAAAGTCTTGCGGATGGACGTGGAGAGGGCCGAGAAATTTTACCAGCCGGTGAAGGATGCCCTCAGGGAAAAACTTAAACCCAAACTGGCCAAACGGCTCAAGGAATCCCTGAGTGCCACCTTTGCATTCCCTTTGAAGGAAGAAGTGCTGGAGAGGATGGCTGACGAGATTAAGGGTCCTAATGCCGAGCACGAATTCAATAAAATAGTAGAATACATGACGGGCATAAACCCCTCTCAGATACAAGACCCAGAGGAGCGGAAGAAACCAGGCTCAGCCAAGTGCCTGGCCCTCCTCTACAGGGGTATCAATGCAGTAGAAAAGATACGCAATATCCTGGGAAGCACGGACCCCCTGAGGGCGGCAGACGCTACCGTGCGGAGCATCTACGGTTACGACCTCATGAGAAATGCGGCCCACGCCTCTGACTCGCCCGAATGTGCGGAGATGGAACGCAAACTGGTTGGCCTCTGGGATAACCGGGGGCCGTGCGAAGAAAAGGAACTCATAGGGAGGTATCTGGACGGCAAGCTCTAATGAAGATAGAAACCCTAATAGTTGGCCCCCTGGACGTTGGCTGTTACATACTGGCAAATGAGGACAACGAGGCCGTCATTATTGACCCCGGGGGTGATGCTGATGAGATAATTAAACTCATAAAGGGGCGCAAACTACAGCCCCGCTACCTGATAAATACCCATGGCCACGGTGACCACATAGGGGCCAATAAGGAATTGAAGGCCCTCTTCCCTGAGTTGAAGATATGCATCCATGAGGGAGATAAGGAGGCCCTTACCAACCCCTTCAAGAACCTCTCTGCCCTGGGAGGGTTCCAATCTAAAGATTATATACTCAGGTCTCCCCCAGCGGATGTTACCTTAAAGGAGGGAGACAGGATAACCCTGGGGAAAATCAGGTTGGAGGTACTGCACACTCCTGGACATACGCCGGGAGGGATATGTCTATTGGGTAGGTCAGAGGACGATAAGCCCGATGTTCTTTTCTCTGGAGACAGCCTCTTTCAGGGGAGCATCGGTAGGACGGACTTCCCCGGAGGCAACCAACAAGACCTCGTAAAATCCCTCAGAGAAAAGGTACTGACACTGAAGGAGGATACTATTGTGTATCCTGGCCATGGCCCCACCACCACCATAGGCTATGAGAAGGTGAATAACCCCTATCTGTAGGGGCAGGTTTTGTACATGTCCTGGGTAGCAGAAATGGGGACCTCAGGTCTCTGAATAGTGCCAATCATTGATCGCTACTAGGTAACGCCACAGGTAGAATCACCAACCATCGTGGCCAATGCTACTTCTTCGGTAGGGGCGACCCGGCGGGTCGCCTCTACGCTCATGCCCCAGCAGTCTTCCACGGCCCTGTCAATGAGTAAGGATACTAAAGATTTGGTTATTTTAGGACACGTTACCGTTCCATTAAGGATGTTCATTGTGTTTGAGGTGTCAAAAGACAGACGACTCTGTAAGTAAGGGATATACGGCCTTGTGTAGTGGAGAAACAACCTTTCCGTAGGACTAAGTCGGCTACGGCTTCGGGACGCAGGGTTAAGGTCACCGTCCAGGCCTGTCCCTTTGCCCTGCGAATGGGTGGATGTCCCTACGACTTCGCCATCCTGGTACCAGGGCTCTACCCCTTCTATTCCTAATGCCTGAGAGGTCTTATCCGTAAGTTGAGCCAGGGTGAGGGGATGGGGATTGGTAAGATGGAAGGTCCTGCCCTGGGCCTCTGACCGTTTAGATATCTCACTAATGGCCTCCGCCACATAATCTACCGGGACAAGGTTAATCAGGGCGTCTGGGACTCCGAATACCCTCATAGGTATCTCCACTGGTGTAACTTTCTCCTTGATGGTGGGGGCGTATTGCAATACGCCCCTACAAACTCCAGAATAATGTCCATGTCTCTTAAGGGCCCGTTCCTTGATGAGAAAGAGTGCCCTGGCGAAGGCGTAGAAACCCTTGTAACATTGTGTGTGGCCAGTCTCTGAGTCTCCCACTATTATGGATGGCCTGTAAACGGTGAAAGGTAATAAATGTTCCCTGGCAAACCTCCTGACCATGGTCTCACTATTAAATTTAGATTCTTCGTAACTGTTATTGAAGCCCTGGTTCTTATTGAAGTCCTCTTCACAGAAGATACCTCTAAATTTACCTGCAACGTAGGCACTGCTAATGTGATGGAAATGTTTCTTTCTCCCTAGCAGGGCGAATTGTAGCAGGTGCCTTGTCCCCTCTACGTTTGTGCGGAAGAGATGGATACGGTTGGTAAAATCGGTCAGGGCGGCACTGTGGAAGATGGCGTCCACCTGCCAGGCTAACCTTCTAAAACGCCGGCTGGGAAGGCCCAATAGTGGAAGGGTAATATCCCCCTGGACTAGCTCCACGTCTCCCGGGTGCCCCCCATTCCCACCCTCATTAAGGAATCCATCCCATCCCCTCTTGTCAGGAGTAGCTCTACCATCTTTATTCCTAACGAGGGCAAGGAGACGGTGTCCCTCCCCAGACAACCTCTTGATAAGATTACCCCCTAAAAACCCCGTTGAGCCCGTAACTAGTATAGTCTTCATTAAGCTCCGTTCTTTAAAAACCCGTTTAACGTCCTTTAAGATACTGGGTTTAATGCGTTGCCTTGTACCTTTTCATCTGACCCGTACAACCTTCTTAACAAAAGAGGTACCACAAGGCAAGCTAGTTGTTAAATTTGTGTCTGGACAGTTCGCCTCAGGCGGATTACCCCTGCTTCCCTACCTTTATGGTCTTGACCTTCGCCTTGGGCCTGCGTCTTTTTTCCAATCTGTCAATGGTTGAGTCCAGCACGGACTTTAATCCCCTTGGACGCAGTTCCCTGGCGGCCTGGATCAGATTTTCACATGCCCCCTTGAGGTGCCCAAGGCACTTATCCGAGGCCTCTTCCACGTCCCTGGCCAGGCGGGCATCGTACAGACTCTTGGGGACGTACAGAAGTTCTATTCCGGCTTCTAACATAGATTGCCCAAAATCACTCTTCCAGAAGCGGTCTTGCCGTTCTCTGGCCCATCCCTTCAGTCCATAGTCAGGAGTGGCCCTGCTACCCTTAGTGCTACCTTCCTTCGCCATCTTTTCTCCCTCCAAAGGTTATGTTAAGTCTCTTCCCCTCAAACGCCGCCTTCACCAACTTTCGGTCTGCTATAGCCCTGGGCAAGAGGACGTTCCTCTTGTAACTCCCCAGCCGGATAATCAATTCGTTTTTGTACATGGATAGCTCCAGGTCTTTCTCATTGGCCGTAGGGAGGTGTAGAGAAAGGCAGCAACTCCCATTATGCTGGGTTAGTTTCACTGGCCGTTCTGAGACAAAGACCTCCGTAGGGTCTCTATCTCCATACAATTCCCTGGCCATCTCCCTCAGCCTCTCCATGCCTACCATCTCCACCTCTCTGAAGCTTGACCTCAGGATGGGCAGAGGCGAGAAGCTCTCCTCAATTTCCTTCAGATACTTTGACTGGATGTCATTCCACTTGCGGAGGTAGTGTCCTGCCTCAGGGGGGAACACCCGGTTCACCACCACCGCATCCACCGGGAAGCCAAACAGGTTTAAATAAGAATAGGCCCTCTGGGACTCCTTATATACCATCTTCTCTGGGTTCATCACCAGCCTCATGGAGGAGACCTTGTCGTCGCACAGGATTTCCTTCACCCCATCAATATTTTGATAGAGCACCTCTATGGTGCCGTAGACCTCGTCATTGGGTAGCTCCACCTCTATCATAGGATTAAGTACGGGCCGCACCATCTTCATAATTCTCCGCTCTATGT
Organism: Planctomycetota bacterium; assembly: GCA_016209685.1. GTDB lineage: Bacteria > Planctomycetota > Brocadiia > Brocadiales > Bathyanammoxibiaceae > 2-12-FULL-52-36. Next base: position 479,810 of record JACQVQ010000008.1, read on the forward strand.
GGAAGAACTTTTCCATGTACCACCCGGCTATGTCCGGGAAACTGAGCATCCTCATGGTAGAGGCCGTAGGGGAACAGTCCAGGAGGGCCACGTCGTACTCCCCCTTATCGTGAAAACCCTTGAGTCTCAGTAGACTGAAGAGTTCTTCCATCCCTGGGAATACGGCAAACTCCTCGGCCACCAGGTCGTTGAATTTCGCCACTGCTACCAGGTTCTTCTTGATAAAGGACTGTATCTTGCCCCAGTTCCTGCTGAGTTCCTCATGTACGTCTATCTCCAGGCCAAACAGGTCCTCTTTCAATCGCTTGGGTTTATCCCCTATCTCCATATTGAAAGAATCACCGAGGCTGTGTGCAGGGTCGGTGCTCATCACTATGGTCTTGTAACCCAGGTCCGAACATCTGACGGCCGTAGCCGCCGAGACGCTCGTCTTCCCAACGCCCCCCTTGCCAGTAAATAGTATTATCCTCAAAGTATCTCCTCCACCAATAAGGGCAGGTTAGAAACCTGCCCCCTACAACCGCCAAATTTACTCTATTTTATAACTACTTGGGAATATGTCAACTAGAACTTAATTGCCTGCGGTTTCTAGATGTAAGGGGGCTCTTCCCCTCGTGCCTGAGGCAGATCCGCCTCTGGCGGACTTACCACCCCCAAAGTCTGTAGGGGCGACCCGCCGGGTCGCCCCTACACAATACCTCTGCGGAAGCTCCATTGACAAACCCTTTCTTCTATGCTAACATTGCCACGCCTTTTTAGAAGATATGGCGTTGACCCTCAACGGCATGAGTGGGCACAAGCCAGATTTTGAAACGGAGGCGTCAACCTATATGGATTAAGGTTAGGCCGTGAAGGTGTCAGGGCCACCCCCGCTGAAATAAAGAGAAGGGCGGTGGATTAATGGCCCATCTTTGCGTTCTATCCCGGGTCCGCCTTAAGTGGACCTAAGCAGGTTTTAAGAGCCTAGTAACCCCTCTTAACAGCTTACCCTTTACAGTTGTTTCCTCTGGGATAGACCTCTTCATAATATCTTGCAGGGTACTTTTGTTTCTACTGTGGACAATAAAGAATTATTTATATTACTTAACCTCTTACTCCTTCTTGGGGCCTTTTCTGGCCCTGTATTAGGCGTCTTAAGGGGTTCCCCCAGGAGTAGCAGCTATGTCTCCGCCGCCTTTACCATCCTTGCGGTGGTGTGCGGACTCTTCTTATCATTTAATATATTAAGTGCTGGTGGTAAAGGTAGTACCGCCGCGCTCTCCCTGAAGGCCCCCAACCTTATCCCGTGGATTAACTTCAGCTTCTTTCTGG